>CAMCBN010000006.1 GCA_945873065.1 uncultured Candidatus Saccharibacteria bacterium | reverse complement strand
GCGGTATCGACACTTGATGTCTCTACATCGTGAGACGTGGCGGATTCCGCGACTGGCTGGGAGGAAGCAACGACCGAGCTGTGATCGCCCGACTTATCGATGTGCGCTCCTGACTGTAGATTGGCTTCAGTAACCTCTCCATCTAAAGGAGTCGAAACCATGGCAGGTTGTGCTGCTGATTCGTTGCTTATTTGTTGATTGCTTCCGGGCGATATCGATTCGTTTGTGGAGGTTAGGCTGTTAGAGACCGAGATATTAGACGACGTTGTATCGCCAACTGATGCAGCCTCGAGCGACGTCGAGTTGACTTCATGCTCTGCCGGTACTGACTTTTGCGGATCGATGGACGGCACCATCCCAGAGGAGGTCTGAGAGACTACGGGTACGCTCGTACTCTGGTTATCTACATTGGTGGGTGCAACCGGTTGTACTGCAGGTACAGGTTCAGAGCTCGCAGGCTGCTGTACTTTCACCTCGTTGGACTTCAATGTGTCACTAGTCGGCTGGGTAGTATTCGATGCGAGTTGCTTGGTGTCGACCGACAGGGGCAATCCTGAGTTAAAGACTATCCTAGGGTGTTCATTGGTGTGACTCAGTTTGTAGTCAAAATAACTCGTAAGTTGACGGCCTGACTTGGTTACGTCAAAAGAAGTTGGATCCCTGTAGTCAGGGACAATAGTGCTTGGTACTACGACAACTTGTTCAGTATCTCCAAACTTACGACCATATAGCCATGTAGGACCGCCATGCTGCTGAAGCTCAGCAATGATAGAAGGTGAGGTAATAGTGTCTCTTGTCGTTTGAAGATACTCTTGCTCACTCATGCCCTGTTGGATGTGATGTTTCCTCTGAATGACGCCATGCTCGTACACTCTCTGCATAATTTCATCGAGATTATCTGGAATGTAGCGATCTGGCGTCTCTTCTCCCACGTCTTCAGGAGAAGGAGTAGATCGATTATTAGAAGAATTATCGTTCAAAACGAATCACCGCATTAAACTTCGCTCTAGCCGTTCATTAAGTTTTGATTGCAGGCTTTAATGATGTGATTGCTCAGGTCGATGATTGTCTGTCGATCAGCGACGCCCATTACCTCTTGCAGCCATTCCCAGCCTTTTGCGTCTGGCGCATAATCGCCCATCGTAAGCTCGCCGATCACCCGTGTGAGATCAAACCATTCTTTCGCAGTAAAGGTGATGGTGACTGGCTTGTCGTAGTCGTATTTTTTGCCTGAACTCGACGTTGGGTCAGTAGATGACATATAAACTCCTTTATTGCATTAATGCTATATCAAACATATCTCGAGTTGTATTTAAAATCAAGCATCGTAGTTGCGACGGGACGGATTCAGGATGTGGCTCTACCTCAACCCGTTCCGCATTTCCAACAAGGTCAACGGTAGCACCTTCTCCCAGAATTTTTCCCGCGCAACGCGTCGCTCCTTGATCCTTTGTTTGCGCAGTTCATTTTCTTCTTCAATGCGATTGTTTGCTTGCTGGATGGAAAATGCAAATTCTGCATTCCTCGACTCTTCTTGTGCTTTGCGCAGATTCAGTTCGTCTCGCTGAGCAAACTGCGACTCACGGGCGATTTGTTCGCTATGAAGACCGCTCGCATCGTTGATGCGTTTTCTTGCATCGGCCTCTGTCAGGGCGGCGTTTGCCCTGGTGTCGGTAAGACGAGTTTCGGCATCGATTCTGGCGATCTCAACATCAGACGGGGCGACCGTCCGGGCGATCGCAATCTGCGTCTCGTATTGAATGTGCTCAAGCGTGGCCTTGCTCGACTGCTGAAGAATGGAAAGAACCAGAAGATCATCGCAACACACTCGCCTGATATTGTGAGTGCATTTGATCCTGAGTTGATTGTAGCGGTACGAGATGGCGGTAAGGTCGTTCAGCCGACTGCTCAGATCCTCAATAATGATCAGCGTGCAATGCTTCGATGGTGGGGACGTAATAAGTTAGAACCTCTGACCGCTCGCCGCGTAATAGCAGTTGAGGGAGCGGCTGATCGAGTCATTCTCGAGCGAGTCGCCGAACTCACTGGACGCGATTTAGATCGTTTTGGGATCAGTGTGGTCGAAGCTGAAGGCGCCGGCGACATGGGGGCGATCTGGAGGCTGTTTGGAAATCAAGGATTCAATATCCCTCTGTCATTGTTGATTGACCGAGATGCGGTCGATAATACGTCCAAGAGTATCGGCCTACAAGAGTGCGACTTTAGTGAGCACTCGATCTGGATCTCCGAAAAGGATCTCGAAGAAGAATACACTAAAGCACTTGATGCAGGAAGTTTGTGGACAGCCCTACAGAACAGCAACACATTCAGCAAAAACGAGTTGAATAACATAAAGTATGCGGACGCAAATGGATTGCCAACCAAAACTGATATCGCCGCCTTCCTGCGAAGTAAGAGCAAGTATAAGATTCAAGGGGCGATCGTAGTGGCAAATTCACTAGACGAAACAACTGCATCAAAAATTACAAGCATCATGAATCTGCTCAGCGATATCGAAAATGCTTGAAATGGTCGATATTACTTCAAAACAGGCACTCGTTCGGGATTACCCCGAGTTGTCACTACTTGTTGTCGCTCCTGCTGGCTGCGGTAAGACCGAGACTTTGGCGTTACGTGTGAAGGGCTTGCTCTCTCGGCAGATCATCAAGGCACCTCAACGCATCCTGGTAACGACATTCACTAATCGAGCTCGGGACAACATGCGCGATCGCTTGAGTCGCTACCTGACGCCACGCCAGATGCGTGAGGCAGTCACGGTGTGCAACTTCCATGGTCTCTCCGCCCGGATCATTCAGGCTCATGGCAATGTGATCGGCCTTGACTCACCATCATGGACCATGCCGCAAAGTGACTGGGTGGCACAACAATGTCGTGCACAGAATCTAAACTATTATTTAGCTGCGGACGTACAGAGCAAGATCAGTTCAGCAAAGCGACGCAAGGCGACCGATGAAGAGGTTCTAACTGAGATCGAACGTTCAGGCGATGAATATGCATTACGGATCGAGCAGCAGCGCCAGTCCGAAAAGCGGTTAACCTACGACGATTTGCCACGGCTGGCCGAACTAATTCTTGCTAACGATGAGGTAGCATCGCTCTACCGACATCATTTCGGCGCTATCATCGTTGACGAATTTCAAGATCTAACACCACAGCAACTCCGAATTGTACAGCGTATCGGTTACGGAAAGACAACATATGCCGGCGATCTGGCGCAAGGAATATATCGTTTTGCTGGAGCAGAACCTGAATCCGTCATGAAGCAGCTAAAGGCTGTGAGTGTGATAACACTATTAAGTTCACTGAATCTTTCCGCTCATCCCCGGCTGTGTTGAAGGCGGTAAATTCGCTCAAGGCCCTGACAGGTGGACAAACACTGGCTGCGGCCAATCCTGATTCTTGGCCCGCTGGTGGTCTGGCTGGCTATCTGTATTTTAAAGATACAGAAGAGGAAGCCCTTTACCTCAGGCGGTTTTGCGAAGGCATCCTAGAAAGAGTTCCTCAGCAACGAATCGGGATTTCTGCGCGCAGCAAGTATCGGCGCCGTTTTGTCGACAAAGAGATCAAGAAGAGAGTAGCCTGCAGTATAGCCTGTGGGACGAAGGCGTGTTAGATAAGTCGGTCGCGCAAAGAGTACGAAGCACATTGCAAGCAATTTCACTTGAAGAATTCCGAGAAGCTGAAGATCAACATGAATACCTTTGTCAGGCTGTTAGCCTCGATAATGAACAGGATCCGGACGAGCGAACGGCCCTGTCTAATGCGATCGACTGGTGCTTCGATCTTCTGCAGGAAGGCATCACACCAGACCAGGTTAAGAAGCGCATTCAGGTCGGCGATGCTGACTCACTCATAACCCGTGGCGGAGTGCATCTCCTGACTGGACATGCTGGCAAAGGTCAGCAGTTCGACTGGATGGTGGTTGTTGGTCTCGAGGAGGATAAGCCAGCAGATCCACGACTGGCTTATTACTGCTGATTGGCAGGCTATCGCTGCGAAGTGAATCCATATCCCAGTCTAAATTGTTAAGCCGTCAGTTATGTGAGTTTCAGTTCCTGTCCTCATTATCGATCTGCTGAGGTTCTTCAGCGCTAATGGTGTCGCGTAGTTCGGCTCGAGCTGCCTCCTGGGCTGTGGCGTTTGCTTGCTTTTTCTGTTGATAGAGTTTGTATACTACAGCAAGAATGCCTATCACGCCAACGCCAATACCCGCCCCTTGTACACGCAGACCCAGCGCCGCGTTTGACACAGCAGTCTTCTCCACATTGTGGATCAGATTATCGACACCTCCAGCGGCTTTTGCCGCATTCGTGATCTGCCCGTACTTACCGAGATTATCGATCCCAGCCATTCCTGTCGCTCCGTTCGGTCTCGTTGGCTTTGAGAGTATAGCCTACACGGATCGTGTCCCAAGCTAAGGATATGGAGGCTCCTGGCAGATGAGGGTATAACTAGTGCTGGCGGTACGACAGCTCAAGGGATGACCATCGCCCTCGGCCAGCTACATGTACCGAGTGATCCACACCATGCTGCTGGTGGCCGGGACTACTCTGCGCGTCCGCTACAAGGTCTCTCCTGGGACGCCTGGAGACCGCTATCGTAGCGTAGGCGTGAACTAGAGTCTCCCGAGCCGGGCTACGGTGGCCCTCGGTGGAGATCGTCGTCATCGACCTCGCCTCGATCCGCGTCGACACCGGATCCAACCAGCTTTGTGCTATGTTGGAGTAGGTTGCTGACATTTCGCCATCGACTCTTGTTTTCTGCTCTATCAATAAGATAGCGCTTATATTTACCCTTAGGTCTTGACCTTTCTTTTTCCGGGCGATAACCTGGTGGCAATCGTCAAATATGACGAATACCGCCCCAGGGGAAGGTTACTCGACGATGTCAAACATCGATTGGCAGAAAGTCGCGAGAGACTACGAAGCGTCGACTCTGGATATGCAAGACATCATGGATTATGCGCGGACAGTCGCAACTTTACTCGTTCAAAACGATGTCGCACCTGACGGATATACCGATACAGAAGTTGCAAAATTTGAGGAACGGCAACGTACCTATGATGAGATCCCGACAAATCGCATGAAACGACGGAGGTCCAGTCTGCTCAAAAGGCTATTTGTTTCTAGTGAGGCCACCACTACCGAACAACAGGACGTGCTCTCGCAGAAGCATATAGGTTATTGGGTCTTGTTGACCGAATCTGAGATGCAAGTCGGAAAAACGTTACACAAATTCTCAAATGGTCCACTTGAAGTGAGAAATAATTCTAATTCAAATACTGTGTACGCCTTGTTGACTGATGGAACACTCCAGTGTTTTCGTAGCGATGACGCTCGACAGATGTATTTTATAACTACCGTGAGTGCCTCCGCATCGGGTGTGTGGTCTGAAATGTCCGAGAAAGATATACTACTTCTCGACCATCGCCTGCGCCACGAAGAACGCGAGACCCCTTATAACCGTCGCACGGGTGAGCACTGGTATTTTGAGCGGTCTCGCCTATCGATTGACAATCGTCTTATAACCGGCCGAAAAGGTGGCGGGTGCAGAAAACTTCTCGACAAACTTCTGGAGAAGAAGGGTATCGAGCCACCTCATGCGAAGAAAAGCAGGCGTAAGAAAGACGAGGGTCCAGTCGACAAGACCTACAGGCTGACCAGTTCGCAATTTAAAGACGGGTGCACTATACGCCATACGTTCAAGAGTGGTCACAGTCAGATCGTGCATGTCTATCCAAATAGTCGACCGCACAAGGTAATAACCGTCAAGAATAAGAAGAGCGGTTCAGTGGAAAAAATAATGTTACTAAGTCAGAGCACAAAATAATCGAAAGAAATGTCAATTGATCGTCACGTCGAATAGTCAACAATCTTCAAGACGCTCTGAACAAAATCGGGGCGCGGGATAGACTCGAACTATCCATGCTAGCGTCTGACTTTCACCAGTATTGGCTGTCAGCTTTCACACACCAACGATCGCGGCGTGGCGGCGATCCAACGCCGCTTCGCACCCCATATAATTGAGTGTAACTTAAACTCCATGCATGTGCAACGCTCTTACTTAATTTGGAAGAACTATCACATTATCAGCTATAGTTCGTGATTTTACCGGTCTTGTGATCCTACTGCACGGCATCATGAGCTCCATCGCCGAGTTCTACTCCCGCAACCTGGCCAACGAGGTCATCAAGGGGATGGGTGAGAAAGCCAGGAACGGCGGAACTCTGGGCAAGGCGCCACTGGGCTACCGCAACGTCCGAGGTCGAGACGCCCAAGGCCGGGAGATCCGCACTGTCGAGCTCGATGAGCAGCGAGCACCTCTCATGCGCCTGGCCTTCAGCCAGTACGCTACCGGTAACTGGACTGTGGCTCAGCTGGCCGAACACCTGGCCGGACTGGGACTCGACCTGCCAGCCGCCCCAAGCAAGCCGGCCAAGCCCATCACCAAGAACCGACTGCACACTCTGCTGCGTCATCCCTACTACCGAGGAGTCGTGCAGTTCCAAGGTGTGGAGTATCCCGGCCAACACCCGGCTCTGGTCGATGCCGAGACCTGGTACCAGGTCCAGGCGGTGCTCGACTCCCACCGCAACGGTGAGCGCCAGCGCCTGCACAACCACTTCCTCAAGAGCACCGTGGTCTGCGGCCAGTGCGGTGCTCGTCTGCTGGTCCAGAACGCCAAGAACCACAGTGGAGTGGTCTACCCCTACTTCGTGTGCGCCAGGAGGCATCGGTTGCACGACTGCCCCTTCCGGGCTGTGCTCATCGAGCAGGTCGAAGCCCGTATGTCCGATGTCTACCGGCAGATCCACCTGTCACACCAGGACCGGGAGGTAATCGAGCGGTATCTGCTTGAAGAGCTGGAGCGGATCGAGGCCACGAGTCAGCACGACATCCGTTCCCTGACCATCCGTCGCACCCAGATCGAGGACCAGCGCCGCCAACTCCTCCAGGCTCACTACAGCGGAGCCATCCCCCTGGATCTGCTCAAAGATGAACAAGAGCGACTGAGCCGAGAGCTGCTGAGCATCCAGCGACAGCTCAACGGCTACCAAGCCGACACCACGGCCGTACGCCAGCACCTGTCTCAGGCCCTGGACCTCCTCGAGGACTGCCACCGCCTGTACCAGGCGGCGCCAGACCACCTCAAGAAGCAGCTCAACCAGGTTTTCTTCGAGAAGGTGCTGGTCAACCCGGAGATCGACGAACACGGGCGAGTCATCAGGGAGGGCGAACCGAAGAGCGGGCCAATGAGTGACGAGAAGGTGGAGAGTGAGGAGAGCGTGGAGAGTGATGAGAGCGAGAGTGTGGAAAGTGTGGAGAGGTCTGAGGAGTCGGTATCGTCCGTGGCACCGGTCATCGTCCACGACCACACCAGCACCACCAGTGCTGCCGCCAGCCTCAACTCCCCCTTCGACCAGCTGACCAGCTCCAGGCTGCAGTGGACTGCATGCCACAGCCAACCAGGACCGCAGTCCAGTCTGAAGAGCAACGGTGACATCCACCAACCAGACCCAGACGACAGTGACGAAGGTAACATTACAGCCAAGGATCATAGCGGGGACAGCAGCAACAAGGACATACAGCTCCTCTCGGGTGACCACTCCAGAGGAGTAGTCACCCAACGAAAAGCGCCCACCCTGACGGGTGAGCGCACTTCGTTGGCTGCGACTGCTCCCGGGCCGAGTCCGCTTGGTGCGGGTTCGTATAGGGGAGTCGTGGTGCGGATGAAAGGACTTGAACCTTCACGCTCGAAAGCACATGCTCCTAAGGCATGCGTGTCTACCAATTCCACCACATCCGCATGACTACACTATTGTAGCACAACGTCGTTAATACCACAATCAAATAGCGATGATACATTATTGCTGATTGGTTATTATACGTCAATTTTCCGATAGAAAAAGGTGAGGTGCGCATTCCCGTATCCGCGATTGTCCACCACAACAATGTCGTCGTTTATTAGATTTGGCTCCCCACCTTTTTCTGTATGCGATAATACCATAGTGCCACCTGGTTTGAGAAGTGTAAATAAGCGGCTTATTGTTGGTAATTGCAAGTCATGATAGGGGGGGTCGGCAAATATTAGGTCAAATGGCTCACCCTGATAGGTGTCGATCCAGCTAGCGACACGAGCTTTGATAGGGTGTGCAATATCTTGGGCGTGCAACGAATCAATATTGTGGCACAAAACCCTATAGGCTGTGCGATCACTTTCTACGAACGTGGCCGTAGCAGCATCTCGACTTAATGCCTCCAGGCCAATCGACCCAGTACCTGCAAAAGCATCGAGAACATTAGCACCAGGTAATTCGTTTTGTATTGAATTGAAAAGAGCGTTCCTTATACGTTCACCCATAGGATGAGTACGACGAGTATCCGGAGCTTCGAGCCAACGATTGCCGTAACGTCCAGCGATAATACGAACCCTCATAAAGGATAGGCCTCAGCAAGGGCGTTATACCAAGCGAAAGTTACTGTGCGGATAATTTCGGGAATAAGCTCGTTGCGAGTTTGTAACGCCAACCCTGTTGTCCAGCCATTTTTCCAAAACGTATGATACATATCCATAGCGTAAACGCGTTGGACTGAGCGAAGAAAAACTTTTTCAAGACCAAACTGTTGTGCCTCGGCGAGCCATTCTGGGGTGGGTGTAGTATGGGCGAAGCGAGCGGTGCGTATTGAAGTAGCGACACCATATTCAAACAGCCAATGTGTCGTAAAAACTCCTTTTGCACCCCAATATTCCCAATTTTTGTTGATAGTATCGAGCCCTGTCGCGCCATGGATGAAATTTTTATCTAGTACGGTGAGGCGCTCTTCTCTTGGCTTACCCCATAGTTCTTCGATCTTGTCACTTAATGGATAGTGGTGGGCTGGAGTGAGGCCGTCAACGATAGCATGTGATAGCCAAGCCGCTTCAAATGCTGCTCGGACGCTATTGTCATGGCGCAGCGCTTCAACGAGATTATAATGATGGTCAAGTACGATACGCACTAAATCGCGATCGTTTGGGCTGGATGGATCGATAAAATGCCACGGCTCATCGACACTGGGGCTTTTTCGTTTAATACCGTCAGGGCCGTTATTACCCTCGAAATGTAATATTTCGCGATTGTTAGGAAAATGTAAAAGACCTGGCCCAGTATATATGAATGATAAATCTCGTCTGGCTAACTTATCAATTCTCTGATGTACCCCGACCAAGCGTCCCGACTGGTCGCGGAATGTAGTTCCACTATACATAGTTAGCTTTTATTATAGCAGATAGCACATAGAAGAGGTAGATAAACATTTATTTTTTTAATGTAAAATACCTTGTAAGGTATTTTACATTTAATTTAATATCGTTCTACGTTGATTGTAGCGTACGTTTTCAGCTAGCTCTGGATAATCATCGAGCGATTCACCATTAGATATGAAGTTTTTAACAGATTTTTGAGCTCGAGCTATAGTGGTTGTATCAGCAAGATTGGCTACACGCAAATTGAGTGCACCGTGTTGAGCCTTACCGTAAATTTCACCAGGTCCACGAAGTTTTAGATCAATTTCGGCAAGGTAAAATCCATCGTTTGATGTAGATATTTCGCGAAGTCGTTGACTGGGTGGGTTATGGCTACTCAACATTAGGTAGCAGTAACTTTGTCGGATGCCACGTCCTACGCGGCCACGTAATTGATGAAGCTGGGCTAAACCAAAATGCTCGGCATCTTCGATCATGATAATGTTAGCGTTTGGTATATCGACACCGACTTCAACGACTGTTGTACTAACGAGAATGTCGTATTTGTGGTCGGCGAAGTCCTGCATGATTTGTTCTTTGTTGGCTGTTTTCATTTTACCGTGGAGACAACCTATGCGATAACGTCCGAGAGTGCTTTGTTTTAACACGCGCTGAGTGGATTCGACGCTTTTGATATCATTCTCGGGGTTGTCATCGATAAGATTACAAATGACATAGGCTTGTCCTCCTTGGTTCAGTTCATCGGCTATATGCTGATACAAGCCTGGCCGTGCGGTTGGTGTGATGATGTCGGTAATAATGGGTTGTCTACCTTTTGGCTGCTGGCGGATGATACTGACATCGAGCTCACCATAAACGGTGAGTGCTAAACTGCGTGGTATAGGGGTGGCTGTCATGGCGAGCAGATGTGGCATGTGCCCTCCTGATTTATCGAGAAGTTTTTGTCGTTGAGCTACACCGAAACGATGTTGCTCATCAATTATAACGAAGCCGAGCTGAGCAAACTGCACCGTGTCTTGAATCAGAGCGTGTGTCCCGACGACCACATCAACACCACCACGTGCGATAGCGTCAAGCACTTTCTGTCGTGCTATCCCGGTGACACTACCTGTTAGTAGTCCAACGCTCACACCACATGGTTCGAGTAGTGCCGCTAGGGTGTTGGCGTGTTGCCGTGCTAGGATCTCAGTCGGTGCCATCAGGGCAGTTTGATAGCCGGCGCTAGCAGCTTGACAGGCCGCCAGGCTCGCGACGACTGTTTTACCACTGCCAACATCGCCTTGTAGTAGTCGATTCATCGGTATACTTGCCGCGAAGTCTTGGATAATCTCCCAGGCAGCTCGACGTTGATCATCAGTCAGGGTAAAGGGTAACCGCTTCACGAAACTGGCTACAATGGGCTGCTTGAATGGGATGGAGTATCCCTGCAATTTGGCGTTATCTTGGCGATTGAGTTGACTAGCGAGGATGAGGCTAAATAGTTCCTCAAAGGCTAGGCGTTCTCGCCCACGGGTGATATCTTCTGGTGTGTTAGGGAAATGCAGGGCAAGCAATGCTTCGCTTCGGTTCATGAGTTTTTCTTGGGCGACGAGTTGTGATGGAAGCGTCTCTGGCAGCATTGATATAAAGGGCTTAAGCTCGGTGAGGATTTTACGCACAAGCTGGCTTTTGAGGCCACGGATCGCACGATATACGGGTACTAGTCGTTGGCTCTGTTTTGGTGTATTCGTAGAATGTTCAGTGCTGGGGTTGGTGAGTTGGTAACGCCCGTGGGAATACTCGAATTGTCCACTAAAGTAAAATTTATCCCCTTTTGCTAGCTGTTGAGCACGGTATGGTTGATTGAACCATACAGCATTAAGCTTACCCGACTTATCCGCTAAGACAGCTGTAGTGATGCGGAGGCCGCGCCGGACTAGCCTGGTATTGACCGACTCGCAACGGGCTTCGATAGTGACTTTACCGGGGTGGAGGTCGGTGATGGAACTCACTGCGGTAAAGTCTTCATGCTTGCGTGGCAAAAAATACACGATATCGCCAACGGTGTGTATGCCAGCGTCAGCTAGCTTGGTGGCAGTTGCTGGGCCTACGCCGCGAATTTGTGTTATGTTGGTCAATAGATTCATAACATAATTGTAGCGCATGTATATACAGCCATGAAGTATGCGATTTTTCCCATAAGATCATGAGATTGCTGCCGTTTTTCTCTCGGTATGGTATAGTGATAAGCAGAAACAGTATGAATATAGGGATTTTCGTGAATAAAGTTGCTAATTATCTCCGTGGTCGTATAACAGGTTCGGTATCAGCACGAGCAGATTGGCGTATGGCACTCCGTGCGGATGCGGGTATTTTGGCAGCAACGCCAGAATTAGTCGTGATACCACAACACAGTGACGATATATGTACTATCGCCCGTTTCGCTTGGCAAATGGCTGAAAAGGGTCACAATATCCCTATCGTAACGCGAGGAATGGGGCAAGGTGTGTTAGGCGGGGCTGTCGGTCAAGGAGTTATACTCGATATGTCACCGTATATGCGACGTGTTTTTGAGTACGATAGCAAATCGCAACGAGTGCGAGTGCAACCTGGCGTATCGGCAGAACATCTAAATAGCACGCTGGCGCTGCATGGGGCTGGTATCGGTGTCCTCATAGGACAGACAGGAACAGTAGGCGGAGTTTTAGCAAGTGGCTCTCGTAGCGCCAGTTTAAACAAAAGTAATAATATCATAGATGCTATCGACCAACTAGAGGTAGTGCTGGCAAACGGTGAGACTATTCAGACAGAACGAATTTCTCGACGAGAGTTGCAGCGACGTAAGCAGTTACAAACAATGGAGGGGGATATTTATCGAGGGCTCGATGAATTGATAACAGATAATGCTTCCTTGATAGAGCAGCTTGATCCGTACGATGTCTCAGGCTATGGAGGGATTGCCCATGTTAAGGGACAGGATGGTTCATTCGACCTTGGTCCGCTGTTCGTAGGAAGCGAGGGGGCACTTGGTATAATTGATGAACTGATATTAAAAACAGAATTTTTTAGTTTTCGCAAGAATGCCATAGCGTTAGTATTTAGCGATGGACAGACAGCACGAGCCGCAATAGATGAGATCGATGCACTACAGGTATCTCGTATGGAATATTTCGACGCAGTGATATTTGAGCAATTGCGCAAAGAGGGTAAGGTGTACGATTTTTACGAGAATGCAGCGCGAGAGTTTGCGCCACGTGTAGTAATATTGGTAGAAATCGATGACTTTAACAACCGTGCTCAAATGCGTAAACAGCATAAATTGGAGCAAATGCAGATAGCTGGCGAAGTGGCAGTAACCGTGGCCGAGGATGAGGCTGATGACGTATGGGCTGCCTTTGCAGTACTTGATCAGTATTGTTGGCCAGATACTGCACAGGTAGCAGCAACACGGTTGTTTGAAGGTTTTTATATACCACCACAGCAGTTTGAGTCGTTCACTCGGGAGCTGCCAGGACTCGCTAAGATATTACGTTTACCTCTACCACTAGCGGGGCACCCAGGAAATAATCTATATGGCGTGTACCCATACTTATCACTACGCAAAGTAAGCGACAAGCAAAAAATATTTAAAC
The DNA here is from genome assembly GCA_945873065.1 of uncultured Candidatus Saccharibacteria bacterium. GTDB lineage: Bacteria > Patescibacteriota > Saccharimonadia > Saccharimonadales > Saccharimonadaceae > Saccharimonas. Next base: position 77,864 of record CAMCBN010000006.1, on the reverse strand, counting down.
TGTACGATGAGTTAGCGAAGTTATTACGACGCCATGATGGTTATCTCGTAGGCAGTGGCGGAGAGGGTCGTCTCAAGGCACGGTTTACCCAGTCGCAGCAGTCAGTCGGCATAGCTGATCTGTATCATGAAATTAAACGATTATTTGATCCGTATGGCATTCTCAGCCCGGATAACAAGACACCACTCAAGGCACAGACTATCACTACAATGTTGCGTAATGAGTATAGTGTGAAGCCTATGTAGAGAAAATAGATTGTCTCAATATCTACCAGCGGAATGCTACACTGGTAGTATAAGTATATGAAAATACTTCTTTCTTTGGTACAATTAGGGCCTAATCGGGATTTACTAGAATTAAGGCTATAATCACTAAAAATAAGTTTTTACTGATCGCTATCATAAGCATAGTGTTCTTTGGGGTGTATCTATTAAATAGCTTGACGCTTTACACATCAGATGATTTTATTTACCATTTCTTTTACAGAGGTGATTTGCCTCCTTCGGGTGATCTGAGGTTGATAAAATCGATACCCGACCTCGTTGATTCTCAAATAAATCATTGGCAAACCTGGAATGGGCGGTTTGTAGCTCATACGCTTGTCCAGATTTTTATGCAGTTTGACAAGTCAATATTTAATTTCTTGAATAGCTTAGCTTTTGTAGGTTTAGGACTTTTGATCGCTCATTTTTCGAATAAAATAACGAGATCTAGCAAACTTAATCCATTGATTCTTATATCTTCGTATCTACTACTCTGGTGGACGTTGCCCGAATTCGGCAAAACAGTGCTTTGGCTGTCTGGCTCTGCAAATTATTTGTGGACCTCTATTTTTTATTTAACCTGGTTTTATGCTATTCTTTTTTGGAGATCAAATTTCATTACCTGTTTGCCATTGGTTATTCTAGGTTTTTTAGCCGGTGCGACAAACGAAAATTCAGCACCTGCTATAATACTTAGCTGTTTTTTGTATCTGATTTATAGTCTGTTTGTCAACAAGACTATCAATTTAGCCAAGTGGCTGTCATTATTGTCTGCAGCAGTGGGTTTTTATCTCATTCTAAAATCGCCTGGCTCTCAGGCGCGTGCTGGAGAAAATGTGATGGATCTTTTCGATATTTCTTGCAACTTGATTGAGGTTTTGAGGCTTCAACGTTTTTATTTTGTACCGATTTACGTCGCGATAGTAGCCTTTGCAATATCTCTTCGCCACAAGATGAGGAGGTGCTCGTACGAGGAGTGGGTTTGTTTATCTTTGGTTTTGTTTGCTCATTTTGTGAGCACTTATGCGTTGATATTGTCACCCGAGATACCTCACCGCGTTTTATTTGGGCCAAGTGTACTGCTGTCTGTCGTTTTTTTGAGTTTGTTTACTGAAGTTCTTAGATACGCACAGGCGCAAAGTGTCCTACATATTATTATTGGAGTATTGGTATCGATAACGATTTATAGTTATGGTTTTGTCGTCAGTGACAATATGCAGAGCCACAAAGAGGTGGCCTATCAATATCGGTTGATTAAAGAGGCAAAAGACAGAGGACAAACACGGGTCGCAGTTCCGCGTCTTTCCAAGCCTAGAACGCTCTATAATGCATATAATGGTACTGCAAATTTAGGCGAAGGTGGTGGTGATTGGTTTAATCGGTGGATGGCTAAATATTTTGATATGGAGGAGATTTCAGGCCTCAGATAGTCGCTATTGCTAAAACTCCCTGATTGGTTTATACTAAGCGTAATGAGAAAAAGCTTGAGTTTGAGGTGTTTCTCACCGCCGGTTATGATAGCTACATTTGTGATTGAAGTCTTATTGGCTGCCTATACGGTGTGGCGCTACAAATTAAATAGTGTAACGCGCCTCGTGGTAGCGGTCTTGTTGAGTTTGGCTCTGTTTCAGCTTGCAGAATATAATGTTTGTGAGGGTTCGTTTGGGATTGATAGTTTATCGTGGTCGCGGCTCGGGTATATAGCGATTACTGCATTGCCGCCACTCGGCTATCACCTTGCAACGAAGTTAGCTCAAGATACGAAACGTCGTCTTTCGGTTGGGGTGGCGTATGCTACGGGGGTTGGGTTCGCTGGATTTTTTGCATTGACGGGGTGGGGTATCACGTCGCAAGTTTGTCTTGGTAATTATGTTATTTTCGAAACTTCCCCGTATGCGACGCCTCTATATGCTATGTACTATTATGGGTGGTTAGTTATGGGGACGATGTACGCTTTTCGGTCGGCGCAGCGAGTCAACGATGCGCATCGAGCGGCTGCATTACGTGCCTTGGCGGTTGGTTATTTGTCATTTATTTTGCCAACAACGACAGCTAACGTTGTTGATCCGAGTACGATCGCTGGTATCCCATCGATAATGTGTGGGTTTGCAGTCATTCTGGCCGTTATCTTGGCGGGTGAGGTGATGCCGCAGTTGCACGGTGCGCAAACTATATCTGGTATGTTTAGTGATAAGCGTATGGGTGGCAGCATACACGATAAGCGTAATAACGCTTGATATTACGATAAGAAAGAACTTTGTAGCGTGCAGATGACTTCAGATAACGATACAAGAAATGTTGTCGATCAGTATAAGGGCTGGCCGCAGCAACAGATTGTAGACGATCTTGATGCGCATGGTACGTCGCTTGAGATAGTGCTCGATAATGTATCGCGAGATTTCAATATGGGTACGATCGTGCGTACTGCGAACGCTTTTGGGGTACGGAATGTTCACATTGTTGGTAGACGTCAGTGGAATAAACGTGGTGCTATGATGACTGACAAGTATCTGCATGTTCACTACTACGGCACAGTTAGTTCTTTGATGGAGACGATCATTCCACGACCGCTGGTGGCTGTTGATAATGTTGCTGGGTCTATACCGTTAGGAAGTGTAACTTTGCCGCCTAATGCCGTATTATTATTTGGCGCGGAGGGATCTGGCATACGGCCAGAGTTATTGCAGCGAGCTAGTATGATAGTTGCGATCGAGCAGTTCGGCAGCACACGGAGCCTCAATGTTGGTGTAGCTGCGGGTATCGCTATGTATACGTGGCTGCAGCAGCAGAAAATAGTCTAGGATTGTATAGGCAAGATGGTGAGTTCTCTTGTTTTTCTATCACGTTTATGCAAAAATAGCAGTAATTATGACAAAATTATCAGCAGAATCGTATCGGGGTTCTCGGGATTGGTATCCAGAAGATCTTCGTATTCGTAAATATATTTTTCAAACTTGGCGACAAGTTGTCAAGAAATACGGGTATGAGGAGTACGATGCGCCGTTGCTTGAGCCTATCGAAGTCTATGAGGCAAAAAGCGGGCAGGAGCTCGTAGGTGAGCAGACATATCAGTTTGTTGATCGTGGTGATCGTCGTGTAGCTATTCGCCCCGAGATGACTCCCAGTGTAAGTCGTATGATCGCCGCGCGGCGACAGGAAATAGCTTACCCAGCTCGGTGGTTTAGTATTGCGCAGTTTATGCGATATGAAAGGCCACAGCGTGGGCGAGAAAGGGAATTTTGGCAGCTTAATGTTGATTTATTCGGTGTAGATAACACCCAAGGTGAAGCAGAATTGATCGCGATCGGCAGCCAGATCATGAAGGCGTTTGGTGCTACTGATGACATGTATGTGATACGGGTGAATAATCGTCGATTGATCGATTTTATGATGGCGCATTTTTTGGGACTTGATGTGCAGCAGGCCCAGCAGATGATTCGTTTGTTTGATCGTAAAAACAAGATTCCGCCTGAAGTTTTTCGTGATCAAGCAATCGAGATATTTGGCGCAGATGCAGCATCGGTAGGGCTGCAAAAAATCGCGCAATTACTGACAGCGCATACCATGGCTGATTTGCCAGAGGAGATCCGCGAGAGTGAAGCGGTTCGTGATGTACAGCGACTCTTTACTTTACTAGAGCGAAGTGGGGTGACAAATGCGATTTTTGATATTACATTGATGCGTGGACTTGATTATTACACCGGTACAGTTTTTGAATTCTTTGATACACACCCAGACAATAACCGTGCACTATTTGGTGGTGGTCGCTATGATGGATTGGTCGGGGTATTTGGTGCGGAGCCGGTCGGCGCCGTTGGTTTTGCACCTGGTTTATCAATGATGGAACTGTTCTTGGAGGCTCACGATCTAATGCCTGAGTTTATCTCGAGTACTGATATTTATATGATAGTCTTGGGTAATGCGATGCGTGGCGCGCTTGAGGTCGCTGATGAATTACGCGATGAGAATGTTAATGTAGAGGTTGATTTTACAGGGCGTAAACTAGATAAACAGATCAAGTCGGCAGTCAAAAAGCAGATTCCGTATATGATGTTTGTCGGTGAGGAAGAGTTGGAAAATGAAATCTACACACTAAAAAATATTATCACCGGTGATGAGCAGAAATTGAGCCTTGAGCGTGTCGTGACTGCAGTCAAAGATCACCGACGTCAATTGTCCCGTAGCGACGATGACGATGATGTATTTGACGTATAATTTCATCTAAATTTGCATAGTAAAGTGTGGTCAGGTGGTCTATATTTCGCGAACGGTCGTTATCTATGGTACAATAACCAACTATGAAGACGTCAATAAAACACCTATCAGACACCAAAGTATTAGCAACGATTACTGTTGACCCAGCTGAACTAGGAGCTGCTCGCCAGGTTGCGCTGCGCAAACTAGCTAAAACGACCCGCGTTGATGGATTCCGCAAAGGGCATGTACCGCTTGAGGTAGTAGCTAAGCATGTCGATCAAGCTGTGTTAGCAGAAGAGGTCTTGAATAACGCTCTTAGTAAGGCTGTGGCTGAAGCGTTTACCGAAAGTGACGTTCAAGTACTCGAACGCCCACAGGTCGAAATCAAGAAATATGTGCCAGATAGTGAATTAGAGTTTACCGCCGAAGCGCAGGTGATGCCGAAGATTACACTCGGCGATTACAAGAAATTAAACCTCAAGCGAATGAAAGTTTCGGTCAGTAAGGACGAGATAGAAGAGATACTCGGTAGAGTTGCTAGTAACCTGGCCGACAAAACAGACACTGACGAGACAGCTCAGGATGGTGATGAGGTGACGATTGACTTCATCGGTAAGAAAGATGGTGTGGCCTTTCCCGGCGGGACGGGTAATGATTACCCACTAATACTGGGGAGTAAGTCGTTTATACCTGGCTTTGAAGAAGCGCTTGTTGGGCTGAAAAAAGGCGACAAAAAAGATATTACTCTAACGTTCCCGACGGAATATCACGCCAAGGAACTAGCTGGGCAAGATGTCGTATTTGAGACGACTATCAAAGGCGTGAAGCGTGTTACTAGGCCAGAATATAACGATGAATTTGCAGCTAAAGTCGGTCCATTTACATCGATGGAAGATTTGCGTGAGGATATCAAGAAGGAGATCACCGCTCAAAAGCAACGCGAGGCAGATGATAAATTACGCGATGAGGCTGTCAAGCAGTTGGTGGACAGTAGTGAAGTACCAGTGCCAGAGGTGTTACGCGAAGATCAGCTTAAGTCTATCGAGCGTGATATGGTACAAAATCTGACAGGGCGCGGGTTGAGCCTTGAAGAATATATGAAGCAAAAAGGCTTCAAGGATAAAGATGAGTGGCTCGAGAAAGAAGCAAAGCCTGATGCCGACCAACGTATCAAGTCTGGCCTGGTACTAGCAGAATTGAGCAAAGTAGAAAACATCACAGCTAGTCAGGACGAGTTGACAGAGCGCATCAATGTGTTCAAGCAACAATACTCCAATAGTCCAGATATGGTCAAGCGCTTTGATGAGCCAGAGGTACAACACGAAATCGCTAATCGATTACTAACCGAGAAAACGATCGATCATTTGGTGGCACTGAACACGACGAGGTAGCGGTCGATAGTAGGCCGATACTATATTTAGCAAAATAGATTAATTTTTTATTATTTCATCCATGAAATCGATTACTACTATTACTACTAAAGAGACAGATTCTACTAACTCTGCTGATCATAGAGATACCTCAACGCGGCAAGACTTGTCACGTAGAAAGTTCTTGGGCTACTCTACGTCAGCGGTGGCTGGCGCTATGATTGGTAGTCTTCTTGGAGCCAGTAGAGCTGGAATTACCGACAAAGAGCAAAGTCCTGTGCGTGGATCTCGTGAGACGCTTCTTAGCCGTGATGATACTATCAAGATAACTCTCGGAGTCGTTGCAGTCTATGCTACAGGTATCGACTCAAAAAGTTATGGCAATGGTGATGATGGTAGTAATAGACGTCATTGGGGTGAGGAGAATATACAGTTAGCGGTTGATGATGCTATTAAGCAGATAGAAAATACTCTTGGTGGTAACTATAAGCTAAGTACTCGCTATAGGGAAGTGGTGGACGATCCCGATGGTTCAGATACTGATGCGGATGGTCGGCAATTCCCGATGTATACTAAAGCAGCCTTCGAGCGTCATGTTGATAGTACTAGAGAATGGATTCGATCTAGAGATGACTATGATCCAGATAGTCATATCGTACCGTTAATTTTATTTGATAGTGATAAGTCAGAATTAGGGAAGGAAGCAGTTGGTCTTGCCTATATGGATCCTAGTAAGCCGCGGATACACTTTAGCACAAGGGGTACGCCGTTTGGGTCTGGTATTACACATGAGATGGGACATCTGCTCAACCCAGACGGAGGCCGCTTCGGCGAGGGTATGGCGCACGAAGGTGTTTTTACTGCTCAACTTACAGACGAGAATGGTAATTTAACTCAGGTAGGAGCCGTTGACACTATTCAGGTCTTGGTTGAACAGGGGTGCAAACTTGATTCAAATCCTTACGCTTCGATACACACTGTTATGGGGTCGGGGTTGATGAATAATTCAGGAAAAGATATCAATGGTGTTGAAATACCTACCGGGCAGAAGCCTATTTATTCACCGGCGGAGATGCTATTTTTGCAGCCATGGCGACAGACTGGGGATATTGCGCCAGGCAAATACCAGTTGTCGTACGAAGAAGATAAGGTGTTTGGTTTGGTGAGTGATCTACCGCCAGATCATATTTTGCGTACGGCGATACCGAATGCTGATAGGCTGTTTATAGGTATGAATGTGGCACAGTCTACAGATAAGCCGCCGACTTCACCTGAGACTGAAAAATTCGTTGGTGTGTACGTTATTTCTAACGATGGGCGATCAACTTTCGAGATCAGGACCACTATTTTCGGCACAAGTACACAGCCTGAAGGTAAAGAAGAGGTTGTTTACGCTGATGAACAGCTTGGTATTTTGGTAGCATCTGGCTGTGGTGGGCGGGGTGAGTATTATGCTCGAGTGCTAGATTTGTCCACCGATGAAGCACAGCTTATGTTGGATAAATCTCGACAGCAGACCGCAGAGCGTAGTCAGCTGATAGCCAGTAAACACACCGACAATAACCAACCAACAAAGAACTAATTTACGTTTTAGTCATTGGTCGGATAGATAAAATTAGCACTCCCACTTGACGAGTGCTAATTATCTCGCTACAATGAACATATGATGAAACCGAATGATTATCTTGTGCCTAATGTTGTCGTTCGCACGCGTGATGGCGAACGTGGTTATGATATTTACTCTCGTTTACTAGAGGATCGGATTATTTTTCTTGGTGAAGAAGTCAATGAAATGACCGCCAATGTAGTAGTAGCGCAGCTTCTCCATTTAGCCAACGAGAACCCAGAAAGAGATATCCAACTGTACATCAATAGCCCAGGTGGTAGTGTTTATGATGGGTTAGCGATTTACGACACGATGCAGTATATAAAGCCAGATGTTCAGACAATTGGTGTCGGTTTGCAGGCTAGCATGGGAGCGTTTCTACTCAGTAGCGGGGCAAAAGGCAAACGATTTGTGTTACCGAATGCTCGCGTGATGATTCATCAGCCATCAAGTGGCACCCAAGGTAAGGTCACCGATCAAGAAATTAGTTTGCGTGAGGCGGTCGAGCTGAAAGAACGTTTGGCAGGTATTATGGCGGCAAATACTGGTCAGACACTAGATAAGGTGAAGGCTGATATGGAGCGTGATTACTGGCTGAGTGCTGCAGATGCAGTAAAGTATGGTCTGGCAGATGAAGTGATAGGTGGTGATGTCTCAGCGAAGAAACAGGCCCAAACTCATACTTCTCGCAAAAAGACCAGCAAAAGCTAGCTAGGTGTGATTTTGCACTAAAAATTCTTGACATCACCTAGTGGTATACGCTATGCTAGGGGCAATGAAGATTGTGTGATGTGGGTTAGGTGTATACTGCGCTGGTGGCGCGGCGTTTTCGTATGCAGAATGTCTATATCGAGAAAAGCTTCGGGTGCCACACGATAAGGACAGAGGTAGAGAGCGCCTCTTGTGCTGTATAAAATTAAATCAATACTAAGGAGTGGAGGAGTGAATATGCCTAAATCGACATCGGCAGCAACTACTCCGTCGCGCGTGTTCTTTACAGATAACGACACGGCGTTGGCGGTGCCAGATCTGTTGATTCATCAAAAGAAATCTTGGCAGGATTTTGTTGAGACTGGCTTAAGCGAGATATTTGCCGAGATTAATCCTATCGAAGATTTTACTGGCCAAAAGCTCGAACTACGTTTTAAAGACTACAAGTTTGGTGAGCTAAAGTATACAGAGAAGTTCGCTAAAGAGAACAACTTGACTTTTGACGTTCCATTGCAGGCTAAAGTGGAGCTGATCAACAAGACTACTGGTGAAGTAAAAGAACAGGACATCTATATGGGGGATTACCCCTGGATGACAGATCGTGCTACGTTTATTATCAATGGTACAGAGCGTGTGGTAGTTAGCCAGCTGATTCGTAGTGCTGGTGTACTCTTTAGTGCAGATCGTGTGGCAGGGCGCAATCTATACGGCGCCAAGATGATCCCAGGCCGTGGGGCGTGGCTTGAGTTTGAGACGAGCCCATCAGGGGTGATTTACGTTAAGATTGATCGACGTCGCAAGATTGCTGCGACCACACTACTGCGAGCACTTGGTATGAGTAAGGTATCAGATATTCGTGAGGCATTTGCTGATATCGATACTGGTGAAGTGAAGTACATTGAGGCTACTTTGGAAAAAGATCCAGCTCACGGTATAAACGAAGCATTGATCGAGGTATTCCGTAGGTTGCGCCCTGGTGATCTCGCTACGGTAGATAGTGCGCGCCAGATGATTGAGCGGATGTTTTTCGACTTTAAACGATTCGACTACAGTCGAGTCGGTCGTTATAAGATTAATCAGCGACTTGGGGTCGATTTGCCGAACACTACCGAGTATCGTACGCTGCAGATGAGCGATTTGGTCGGTGTAATCCGTGAAATTATTCGTTTGAATAATACGCAAGAGCCAGCTGATGACATTGATTCGCTTAGTAACCGTCGGGTGAAGTTGGTCGGCGAGTTGGTGGCTCGGCAATTCCGTGTAGGTATGCTTCGTATGCAGCGCAACGCTATAGATCGCATGAGTACGAGCGACCTCGAAACAGTGACACCGAGTTCATTGATCAATGCTCGTCCGGTGGTAGCGGCGGTACGTGAGTTTTTTGCTAGTAGCCAGTTGAGCCAGTTGCTTGACGAGGTGAATCCGTTGTCGGAGTTGAGCCACAAGCGTCGCTTGAGTTCAATGGGACCTGGTGGTTTGAGCCGTGAGCGAGCTGGGTTCGAGGTGCGTGACGCTCACTCGACCCACTATGGTCGTATCTGTTCAGTGGAGACACCAGAAGGTGCGAACATTGGCCTGGTACTTAATCTCGCCACTTATGCTCGTATTAACGAATACGGGTTTATTGAAACACCATACCTAAGGGTGGTCGATGGCAGAGTGACTGACGAGATTGTCTATCTTGATGCTTCACAAGAAGTTACAGAGGTGATCGCCGATGCTGGAGCGCGATTGAACGAGGATGGTACATTCGTACGTGATCGTGTTAGTGCTCGCAAATTCCTACAGCCAGGGCAAGTCGACGCCAGTGAGGTCACTTACATGGATGCAGCGCACAAGCAGATTCTTGGCTCGACAGCTAGCCTGGTGCCATTTATCGAGAAAAACCGTATCGACCGCAGTTTGACTGGTTCGAACATGCAACGTCAGGCGGTGCCATTATTACAGCCGCAGTCACCGACAGTAGGAACAGGGATTGAGCATGAGGTGGCATTAAATTCGAGTCAGCTGATTGTAGCGGAAGCTGATGGTGAAGTTGTTCGTGCTGACGCTGAAGCTGTTGAAGTTCGCTATGCTGATGGTACGAAACGGTACGATTTAATCCACTTCGCTAAAAGTAACGATGATCGCTGTATCAACCAAAAAGTGCACGTGAACCGTGGTGATGTGGTCGCAAAAGGCGATACGTTGATCGAGGGAGCTTCAATTGCCGATGGCGAGCTTGCACTTGGAAAAGATTTGCTGGTAGCCTTCATGCCTTGGGGTGGCTACAATATGGACGATGCCGTGATTTTGAGTCGTCGTCTTGTTGAAGACGATACTTTGACTAGCATCAACATCAAAGACTACACTGTTGAAGTACGTGAAACCAAGCTTGGTCCAGAGATTGTCACGCGTGACATTCCGAATGTATCTGAGGATAGTTTACGTCATTTAGACGAAAACGGTATCGTACAGGTTGGCTCGGAAGTCAAGGCGGGCGATGTTCTGGTCGGAAAAATTACACCAAAGGGTGAGCAGGAGCTTTCTAGTGAAGAGCGACTGTTGCGTGCGATTTTTGGCGAAAAGGCCAAGGATGTACGCGATACCTCGCAGCGTATGAATAATGCTGGTGGTGGTAAGGTAGTTGGCGTCAAGGTGTTTAGCAGCGAGAATGGGCACGAGTTGAAGACTGGCGTTTTGATGCAGATTCAGATTTTTGTCGCGCAGTTACGTAAGATCGGTGTTGGCGATAAGGTGGCCGGCCGACATGGTAACAAGGGTGTATGTGCTCGAGTTATGCCAGTCGAGGATATGCCGTATTTGGCAGACGGAACACCGGTCGATGTCATCCTTAACCCACTTGGTGTGCCAAGCCGTATGAATTTAGGACAGTTGTTTGAGACGCATCTTGGTATGGCTGCTCGGGCATTGGGATACAAGGTAGCAACACCACCATTCAACGGCGTGCCATCTGATGTGATTAGCGACGAACTTGAAAAGGCAGGTATCGCCCGTGATGGTAAGAGTCAGCTATACGATGGGTTGAGCGGTGAGCCGTTTGAAGAGCGAACTACAGTCGGTATCATGCACATGATCAAGTTACACCATATGGTTAGTGACAAGATCCATGCTCGAAGTACTGGTCCATACACTACAGTGACACAGCAGCCACTCGGTGGTAAGGCGCAAAATGGAGGTCAGCGTCTTGGTGAGATGGAGGTGTGGGCACTTGAAGCGTATGGTGCAGCGACTACATTACAAGAAATGTTGACGATCAAATCGGATGATGTCTATGGGCGTGCTAAGGCGTACGAGGCGATTATTAAGAATGAACCAATTGCTGGTCCGAAATTGCCAGAGAGCTTCAACGTGCTTGTAAAAGAATTGCAGGGGTTAGGCTTGAGAGTCGATCTGATAAATGAGTCAGATGAACTTGTCGATGCTGAGCACGTTATTGCGGCAGCTGGCCCAGAAGACAAGACGGTCCCTGTCGACGATAATGCCGAGACTTACCTTGATGAATCAGACAACATCGGCGAAATTGAAGGTAATAACGGCATGTCGATCCAGGATGCCGATGCAATAGAAACAGTAGAGGAGGAAGCCTAATGTCACACGTAGTACCAGACCACGACATTAACAATTTTGATGCAGTGCGTTTGGCTGTCGCGAGCCCCGAAGATATCCTACGGTGGAGCTACGGCGAAGTCACTAAGCCAGAGACGATAAATTATCGAACACAAAAACCAGAGCGTGATGGGTTGTTTTGTGAGCGGATTTTTGGTCCTGTCAAGGATATTAACCCTCATGATAACAAGCTCAAAGGGGTGCGCAGTCGCGAGGCTGCAGTCGACAAGAACGGTGAGTTGGTCACAAAGTCTATCGTTCGTCGCGAAAGGATGGGGCATATCTCGTTAGCTACGCCAGTTGCGCACATCTGGTTTATGCGTGGCACACCAAGTGCTATGAGTTTGTTGCTTGGTATGACTGTACGAAATCTGGAACTAATCGCTTATTTCGCGAAATATGTGATTCTCGATGTCGATACAGCCACACGTGATCAGTATTTGGCTGATCTCGAGGCCGAAACTGAAGCAGCGCGCGCAGCGATCAAGTTACGCTACGAAAATGCAGCGCAGGCTGATGGCGCAGATATCAAAGCGTTGGCCGAGCAACAGACACGTGAATATGAGGAGCTAGAAGGCACATATAATAACAAGAAAACCCAACTTGATAGTTTACAAAAAGGCGCACTATTGAGTGAGACCGACTACGGCAACTTACCAGAAGAATACGAAGAGCTTGTCGAGGTCGGCATGGGTGGTGAAGCTCTCAAGCGCATGTTAGATGAGATTGACCTTGAGACATTGATAGCACAACTACAAGAAGAAGCCGAGACTGCTAAGGGGCAGCGTGAAAAGAAAATTCTTAAGCGATTGAAGGTACTAGAAGGAATGCAGGCAGCTGGTATTAAGCCATCGAGTCTTTGCATGACAGTGCTGCCAGTGATTCCACCAGATCTTCGACCAATGTTGGCTCTAAGCGGTGGACGGTTTGCTACCAGCGATCTGAATGATTTGTATCGGCGTGTGATTAACCGAAATAATCGTTTGAAAAAGCTGATCGAGTTGAACGCACCAGAGGTGATCAAGCGTAATGAAAGGCGCATGCTACAAGAAGCGGTGGATAGCTTGATAGATAACTCAGCTGCTCGTGGCGGTCGGGCGGTCAATGCGGCTGGAGGTAGGCGCCGACTCAAGAGCATCAGTGACACGCTCAAAGGTAAACAAGGTCGTTTCCGCCAGAACTTACTAGGGAAACGTGTCGATTACTCTGGTCGTTCGGTGATCGTGGTTGGCCCAAAACTGAAGATCAATCAGTGCGGTTTGCCAAAACAAATGGCGATAGAACTATTCAAGCCATTCGTGATTAGCTGGCTGATTCGTAATGAGTACGCACATAATATCCGCAGCGCTACACGATTGATCGAAGCTGGTGAAGCAGTCGTTTGGGACGCACTTGATGAGGTGGTAAAGGGTAAATATGTGCTATTAAACCGTGCACCATCACTGCACCGCTTGAGTATACAGGCCTTCCAGCCAAAACTGGTCGAGGGTAAAGCTATCCAACTACATCCGCTAGTAGCTAATGGATTTAACGCTGACTACGATGGTGACCAGATGGCTGTCCATTTGCCGTTGAGTGATGAGGCTCAAGCTGAGGCTCGTGAGTTGATGAGCGCGGTTAATAACCTGTTGAAGCCAGCCGATGGTAGTCCAGTATTGAGTATCGATCAGGATGTTGTGCTTGGCAACTATTACTTGACGTATGAAAAGCCATCGGCACAGACTGATACAGTGGCAGTGTTTGCTAATAGTCGTGATGCAGAGATTGCGTATGACATGGGTAAGCTCCACCTACAGAGCCCAATCCGTATTCGTGCAAAAGGCGAGATCCGCAATACGACATTAGGGCGAGTATTCTTTAACGAGATTCTGCCAGATGATTTTCCATACAATAACAATGTCCAAACCAAGAAGGAGCTTAAACGAGTCTTGGGACAGATTTTTGATCGCTATGGCGCAGCTGAAACGGCTATTACTGCTGACCGTATGAAGGGCTTGGCTTTCCGCTTTGCTACGACAGCTGCGGTATCGACTGGTATGGAAGATTACCTTAGTTTTGATGAAATTGCCGATTTCGTGGCAGAAGGAGACCAGCGTTCGGCGGCTATCTCTGAGCAACTCGATCAAGGGCTTATCACTGAAGATGAGCGCTATACACTGACTGTCAACAACTGGCGTAATGTCGACCGTAAGGTGGAAGACTTTTTGCGTGGCCAGCTTGCTCATATGGACACATCGGTAGCGACTATGGTCAACTCTGGTGCTCGTGGTAGTGTTAATAATATTAAGCTGGCTAGTGCGATGATCGGTATTCAGGTGGACGCTTCGAACCGAGAGATTGAGCTGCCAGTTCGTAGTAACTTCAAGCGTGGTTTATCTAGCCTAGAGGCTTTCGTGGCAACACGTGGTGCTCGTAAGGGATTGATTGATACCGCACTAAAGACAGCCGACTCAGGTTATCTAACGCGTCGTTTGGTAGATGTGTCGCAAGACGTCTTTACAGTGGAAGATGAAGAGGGCGACGACGATGGTTTCACGATTTATCGTAGCGAGACAGAAGAAACGATGATCGAGTTTGGCAATAGGCTGTTTGGTCGCTACACGGCCGAGGCAGTACCTGGCCATGTTGGTAGAGATCAACTGATTACGCGTGAGATTGCTGATGCGATCGAGGCTGATCAGTCGATTGACGAAGTACGCATTCAGTCAGTCTTATCGACAAATAATCTTAACGGTATACCGCGCAAGAGTTATGGTATTGATATGGCAACCGGAAGCCTTATTGAGGGGGCTCAGCCAGTTGGTGTGATCGCTGCGCAGTCAGTTGGTGAGCCGGGTACTCAGTTGACACTGAATACCTTCCACAGTTCTGGTGTGGGTGGTAGTGATATCACTCAAGGTTTGCCGCGTGTTGAGGAGTTGTTTGAGGCGCGAAATCCAAAGGGCCAAGCATACGTTACAGAGGTAGCTGGTGTGGTTGACATTTGGGAAGATGGTAAGAAGTATATCGTGCAGGTGACGCCACAAGCTGGCAAGGTTGAACGGTTGCCACTTGAGGGTCGTATGATCATGGTCCAATCAGGCAGTAGTGTTAAAGTTGGTGATGTGATAGCATCTCTCCGAGATGGCACAAAACCGTTGATGGCACCGTTTGATGGTGTGGTCGAGCTAGCTGGCGATACATTAGCGTTGGCTGGTAATGCAACTTCACCAGTACGGTATGAGATCCCTGGTACGATGCATTTAGTCGTCAAGCCAGGAGATATCATCGAGCCGGGTGATCGCTTGACGCTGGGGTCGCTCAATCTGCATGATTTGATGCGTCTCAAAGGTACTGAAGCGACTCAGCGATACATCATAAATGAGGTGTTGCGTATTTACGCTGCACAGGGTCAAGATGTGGCTGGTAAGCACCTTGAGATCATCGTGCGACAGATGTTTAGTCGGGTTCAAATCGAAGATCCAGGTGATAGTGAATTCGTAATGGGCGACATCCTGTCGAAAGCAGCGGTGGTCGAGGCAAATAAGAAATTAGTTGCCGAAGACAAAAACCCAGCTCAGTATTCGCAGTTGCTGCTTGGTATCACCAAAGTTAGTATCTGGAGTGACAGCTGGTTGTCAGCTGCATCATTCCAAGACACTACACGTGTGCTGATCAACGCCGCAACCAGTGGCCGGGCTGATCATCTGAAGGGACTGAAAGAAAATGTTATTATCGGTAATAAGGTGCCAGTTGGGACAGGGGTTCATCCGTTGTCTCTCGAGGATGACCTTGATGACAATATTAATGAAGACGAGGTAGAAGCTGTGACCGATGCTGCTGACCCAGAGATTGGTGTCGACGACGATGGTCAAGCTGTATAGCCAAACCGTCTAAGTTCTCGGATAGACCACTGGTTCGTGTAGGGGCCAGTGGTTTTGCTTATGCTCGACTGAATAAATCAATGGTATACTAGAGGTATGACACATACACCCAAGACTACGAAAAAATCATCGCTTACTCCACAGCGTCTCGCTCTCTTATTGGCTATAGGCGCTTTTGTCGTGATCGGCCTTACAGCGGTAGTGGTGTTTATTATCGCTCAGCCGAAACATATTGAACAACCAACACAACAAACGAAACAGTCGAATGAACCGCGCGAAAAGCTGACTGCTGCCAAAGTTTTAGCGCGTGCTAAGGAGTATTTTAAGGGTACAGAGTCAGCTAAAACGTCATTATCTATACCAGTCAAGGCAAAAGGACAACGTTTTTACTCTGTAGCGACTGACCCCGCTGCTACGAAGAACGCCGCCGCGACCCTACCGAAAGCCGAGGCGACGCGTAATGTAGCATCATTAGAGCATATGTTAGAGTACGACCAGTTCACTCGTACAGTAGTCAAAGATGGTGAGAAAGACACCGAGTATCTAGCCGACTTTACACGTTCAAATGATGATGTCACTTGCCAGATCAAGAATACCCCTGTTGATCCCAAAAAACTGGAAACGCGTTTCGTCGAGTTTAAATGCTTGGACGACGACGACTACACAGCACTAGCGAAGCATCAGTTGCCACTATTTAATGCCTATTCTCCAGCTGCTTCATCAAGTTATGACATCGGTATAGTTGGCACGATGTCGGTGCGTGATAGCAAGCTTGCAGGGTATAAATTGGCCGAGATACCAGTCGGTAGTGTGTTGCCACACGCGTACACACCTTTGGGGATAGCGATGTTTTATCAGTTACCAGATGGTCGATGGAATTTCTTCAATGTAAGACAGAGTGAAACGTTAGTCTGTAGTTTGTATAAGGGCAAAACAGGTACAAAAGTCGATTTTCGTTCGATTTTCCAGGGTCTAACTTGTCGTGATCTAGAGAAGGGTGTTACCGCTACAGTTGAGCCACCAAAGAGAAGTGAGTGATATAAGGGTGGCCTTAGGGGCTTTGATCAAAATAAATTTACGAAAGCGCTTGTGATGTTTGGGTGGCTTGCGTATAATTGAAGCATGAGCGTGATCAATTATCAATCGCGAAGAGGGTATACTATAATTGAGTTGTTGGTGGTGATTGTTGTGATCGCGATTTTAGCTTCGTTGACATTGATTGGTTATCAAAAGGTGCAAGCGAGTTCGCGAGGGCGAGCTCGTGCTGCAGATTTGACTAGCATGCGCCAGGCACTTGAGCGATATTACACTAAACATGGTGCATATCCTATGGCAGTAAGTGCGGGTAGTACTGCTCCGGCTTATCAGCGTCGTGATGGTGCAAATTTCCTACAAGAGCTAGTTCCGCAAGCGATCGCTGAGTTACCAACAGTGACTGATGGTGATACTAGTAGTGCTACCTCTAATACTTACAAATATAATACTAATGCACAGCAAACTGAGTACAAGTTAGTGTATATACAATCCGGCGCTATATCAGGTGATGAGTTGTCTGCTGTACCTGAAGCAATGCGCATCGCTGGTAAGAATGATCAGTACGGTGTGTGGTCAAGCGGCGGGGCTGGGTTGTGACGCGAAAGTCTACCGTCGGACTCTCATTCATGATATAATCAATCATCGAGAGTTATTGTTACTCATGCTAAAACAGATCTAAAAGGAGAGAAGGAGTTATGGCAACCCCGAAGGATGTCCCGTTGAAGGACTATCGAAATATTGGGATTATCGCGCACATAGACGCTGGTAAGACTACTACTACAGAAGGTATTTTGTATCGCACAGGTATCAATCACAAGATCGGCGAGGTAAAAGGAGATGGTGATGGTGCTACTACCGATTGGATGGCTCAGGAAAAAGAGCGTGGCATCACTATCACTAGTGCGGCAGTGACATGTTTTTGGAAGGGCCATAAGATTAATATTATTGACACACCTGGGCATATCGATTTTACTGCCGAGGTGGAGCGTTCACTGCGCGTGCTAGATGGTGCGGTAACGGTGTTCGATGGCAAGATGGGTGTGGAGGCGCAATCTGAGACAGTGTGGCGTCAGGCCAACAAGTACGGCGTACCACGTATTTGCTTTATCAATAAGATCAATCAGACAGGTGGTGACTTTTATAAGTCGATCGAATCGATCCATAGCCGCCTCAGCAAACAGGCTTTCCCGATCCACCTACCGATTGGCTTTGAAAAGGACGTTCATGGGGTGGTTGATCTCGTCGACATGAAGGCTTATACCTACGACGACTACACTGATCATGAGCTAAAGGTTGGTGAGATACCAGCTGATATGCTCGAGAAGGCAAAAAACGCGCGCAGTCTGTTGGTAGAAAATGCTGTAGAAGCTGACGATGATTTGATGATGAGATTCCTTGATGAGGGCGAAGAATCTATCACGATTGATGAGTTGAAAGGTGCATTGCGTAAGCGCGTGCTTGAAGGCGACTTTTATCTAGTGACTGGTGGTGATGGCCGTGGTGTAATCGTAGAAAAGTTACTTGATTTGATGGCAGATTACCTACCTAGCCCGCTTGATGTTGGTGAAATTTGGGGTAAAAACCCAAAGACTGGTGATGAAATTAATCGCCAGCCAGATAATGCTGAGCCTATGGCGGCGCTAGCCTTTAAAGTTGCTGCCGACCCATTCGTTGGTAAGTTGATTTTTATTCGGGTATACTCTGGTGTGCTAAAGGCTGGGAGCTATGTTCTTAACACGACTACTGGTGAGAAAGAGCGTATAGGACGTATTGTACGTATGCATGCTGATAAGCGCGAGGAGATTGCTTCTGTCGGTGCAGGAGATATTGCCGCAGTAGTTGGACTTAAGAGTACCTTCACGGGCAACACGTTAGCCGAGCTCAATCATCCGATCGCACTTGAGAGTATTGAATTCCCGGATCCACCAGTGTCGATCGCAGTCGAACCAAAAACTAAAGCCGACCAAGAGAAAATGGGTATCGCTTTGCAGCGTCTAGCCGAGGAGGACCCAACCTTCCGTATTCGTACCGATGAAGAAACTGGCCAGACGATTATGTCGGGCATGGGTGAGTTACACTTGGAGATTACGATAGACCGCATGAAACGTGAGTTTAATGTTGAGGCGAATGTTGGCGAACCTCAGGTCGCTTACCGTGAAACGATCAAGGGTAATGCTGAAGCGCAGGGTAAACACGCCAAGCAATCTGGTGGTCGTGGTCAGTATGGTGATGTTTGGGTACGCTTTGAACCGAATGAGCCGGGTAAGGGCTTTGAATTTATCGATGAGATCAAGGGTGGTGTTGTGCCGCAAGAATATCGTCCGGCCGTACAGAAGGGTATTCGCGAGACGCTCGATGGTGGTGTGATTGCTGGATACCCAGTAGTCGATGTCAAAGCGACACTGTACGATGGTAGTTACCACGACGTCGACTCTAGTGAACTTGCCTTCAACTTGGCAGCGCATTTGGCGACGCGAGAGGGTATCAAGAAAGCCAATCCTGTACTGCTTGAGCCGGTCATGAAAGTCGAAGTGACTACCCCAGAAGAATTCATGGGTGATATCATCGGCGACTTGAATAGTCGGCGTGGTCGAATCGAAGCTATGGAGGACTTGATGGGTGGTGCCAAGCTAGTCAAGGCGATCGTACCACTAGCCAATATGTTCGGCTATACCTCTGATATTCGTTCGATGTCGCAGGGTCGTGCAGCCAGTACAATGGAATTAGCTCATTACGAGGAAGTACCGCCAAATGTGGCGCAGGAGATCATCGACAGTCGCAACAAGTAATAGTGTTGGATAGCCAATAAAGCACCTCAAATTAGGGGTGCTTTTTTGTGATTTATTATGCGCAGATTTGATGTAGCTGATATAGATTGAAATAATACACACCGCTAGAATAAGCGGTGTGTAAGGAATGACTCTTTCGGAATCTTATTTTTTATCTTTTTTGTCGTGCTTTTTGGTTGATTTTTTGACTGTGATTTTCTTTGGTTCAGGCAGTGGTTTTAGCGGAACAGTGACCCGCAAAACACCATCTTCGAGATGTGCCTTGATCTCATCTTTGTTGCTGTCTTCTGGTAATTGAACACGGCGAAAGAAACTCGTGCTGCTTTCGTGGATGATATATTTGCGCTCGGAATCTTCGGTCTTTTCGTGTCGTTCACCTCGGATAATAAGTGCGCCATTGTCTAGGCTAACATCGACATCGTCTTCGTCGAAGTTCGGTAAGTGCGCTTCTACGATAAGGTTGTTGTTGACAGTGTAAACGTCGGTCGTGGCCGTTTGGTTGAGCGTCGGTGAGAATGGGTTGTCAAATAATTGACGTTGCAGCGCACGTAGCTCTTCGAACGGATTATATTTGGTGATATTGTTCATAGGTGTCCTCCATTTAGCTTATATATTTAGTATAGCGCATCAAACAAGATGTCAACAAGTATACTGATTGAAACACTTGCAATATTAGGTCAATACGCTTATACTTACCCTATATGGTACAGCATAAGCGGTATAATAAGCTGTTGAAACGGCTGAAGGTGGGGGTGTTTGTAGTTATTGTCGTAGCAGTGGTGGGCTATATGTACTGGGATGTTGAGTTAAACCCAAGCTCGTCTACAGCGCAGACTGCTGGTGGATTAGAAAAAACGTTAGTATTGGGTACCGATCCAGGGTTCAAACCATTTGAGTATAAACAGGGACAACAAACGGTTGGTTTTGATATCGATTTGGCGCGTGAGATTGCCAAGGACACCAATCGATCATTGCAGATCGAAGAGATAGCTTTTGATGGTTTACTGCCAGCGCTGCAAGCAGGGCGCATTGACCTAATCGCCGCTGGGATGACAGTCACGTCTGAGCGTAAACAAAATGCTGAGTTTTCGAACTCGTACTATACTGCGACACAAAAGGTCATAGTGCCCAAAGTTGGTTCAGTAGTAGTTGGTATTGAAGATCTAGCAGGCAAGCGAATCGGGGTGCAGTTGGGCACGACAGGTGACACCTTAGCGCGAGAAATCAATGGCGCTAAGGTCGTGCAATTACAGTCAACCTCTAGTGTGATGCAAGAGCTAAATTCTCGGCGAATTGATGCGGCGATCATGGATAACGGGCCAGCGTCGCAATACTTGGTGACTAACCCAGGGTTAACTATGTTGTCTCGTAATCTATCGCGAGAAGAATACGCTATCGCTATAAGAAAGGGTAATACAAAATTATTGAAGGAAGTAAATGATAGTATAGCCAAAATGAAGCGTGATGGGCGCTATGATGCATTGGTAAAGAAATACTTTGGGGCAGCCAAGCTATGAATGCAGTAGAGATACTATTCGGTGATGGACGCTACTTGTTTTTATGGAGGGGTCTGGAAGTAACGCTACTACTGACTGTCTTTGCGACAGTCATTGGCCTGGTTATTGGTTTGGTTATCGCTTTATTGCAACAGTCAGAATGGCGCCCGTTAGCTGCCAGTAAATCACTTCGCTTGCAACAGTGGCGACCTTTGGCTGGCTTAGCTAATATCTATACGACCATCATTCGTGGCACGCCAGCGTTAGTGCAATTATTGATTATGTATTATGTAGTATTCGGATCGTACCGTGGAGTGCCGAAGTTGTGGATCGCTAGCTTGGCTTTTGGTATAAATAGTGGTGCATACGTTGCAGAGATTATCCGTGGTGGTATCGAGAGTATAGATCGTGGCCAAGTAGAGGCAGCGCGATCATTAGGACTGAGTCGCTGGCAAACTATGCGCTACGTGGTTTTGCCACAAGCACTCAAGCAGTCGTTGCCATCATTAATAAGCGAAGGAATAACATTATTGAAAGAAACATCGGTCGTAGGCTGGATAGGCATGAATGATCTAATGCGCGGTGCAGACAATATCCGCTTCCAAACGGCGACTGCCTTTGAGTCATTGTTTGCAGCGGCTCTGATCTACTTAGGGCTGACGACATTATTTACGCGAGTGATGCGACGAGTAGAGAGGAGATTGAGGGCTAGTGATTGATATTAAGCAGCTTCACAAAAAATATGGCAAAAATCATGTACTGCGTGGTATTGATTTATCTGTAGATCGTGGCGAAGTCGTCGTCGTGCTAGGTTCTAGTGGTGGAGGTAAAAGCACATTGTTGCGTTGCATTAATATGATCGAAGTACCAACTAGTGGGCGGATCTGGGTAGATGGTATCGAAATGACTGATCCAGCGACAGACCTTAATAAAGCTCGTACAGAGTTGGGGATGGTTTTCCAGCAATTTAATTTGTTCCCACATATGACGGTACTGGATAATATTATGTTAGCACCAGTGAAGGTGCGTAAACTTACTCGTACAAAGGCCAAAAAAATAGCCCTAGCAGCGTTAGATCAAGTGGGCTTGCGCGATAAAGCAAACGATTATCCGAGCCATTTATCGGGTGGACAAAAACAGCGAGTAGCAATAGCTAGGGCATTAGCGATGCAGCCACAAGTATTGTTGTTTGACGAGCCGACCAGTGCCCTTGACCCTGAAATGGTTGATGAAGTGCTCGCGGTGATAAAACGTCTAGCGGAAACCGGCATCACTATGATGGTCGTGACACACGAAATGTCGTTCGCGCGCGATGTGGCATCGCGGATTTTATTCCTTGATGGTGGTCTAATCATCGAGGATGGAGCACCAGAAAAGGTGATCAACCACTCCTCGCATCCGAAGGTGCAGAGTTTCTTTGCTGCTCTATCGTGACTAACTTTACTTTTTATGCGGATCCCCATATAATAGGATCTAACGCGCGACGCGTTTTGTCTGGTGCTTGCGCATCGGCAGGTAGCTCGCGTCGTAATCAATATTAACCATAAGTAAGGAGTACTTACCTACATGGCAGATTTCGATCGAAGTAAGCCACATATCAACGTTGGTACCATGGGTCACGTCGACCACGGTAAAACTACGTTGACTGCTGCCATCACGCATGTGTTGGCAAAGCGTCTTCCTAGCGATGTAAACAAGCCTCGCAATTACGAAGATATCGACAACGCTCCTGAGGAGAAAGCACGCGGTATTACCATCGCTAGCTCTCACCAGGAATACGAGTCAGAAAAGCGCCACTACGCGCACGTTGACATGCCGGGTCACGCCGACTACGTCAAGAACATGATTACTGGTGCTGCTCAGATTGATGGGGCAGTTTTGGTGGTTGCCGCTAACGATGGTCCATTGCCACAAACCCGCGAGCACGTGCTACTTGCTCACCAGGTTGGTGTGCCGAAAATCGTTGTCTTCCTCAACAAGATGGACTTGGCTGACCCAGAGTTGGTCGAGTTAGTCGAAATGGACGTCCGTGAGCTACTCACTAAGAACGGCTACGATGGTGATAACGCACCGATTATCAAGGGCTCGGCAACTAAAGCGCTTGAAGGTGACGAAGCATCTGAGGATGCTATCATGGAATTGGTCAAAGCTATGGACGACTACTTTGAGCTGCCACAGCGCGACCTCGACAAGCCATTTTTGATGCCGATCGAAGACGTATTTTCGATCAAGGGTCGTGGTACTGTTGCTACCGGCCGTATTGAGCAGGGTGTAGTCAAGATCAATGACCCAGTAGAAATCGTTGGTTTGAAACCGACTCAGACTTCTGTTGTGACTGGTGTTGAGGCCTTTAAGAAGAGTCTCGACCAGGGTCAAGCAGGCGACAATGCTGGATTATTGCTACGTGGTATTGAGCGCGACCAGATCGAACGTGGTCAGGTTATCGTCAAGCCAGGTACGTTGACACCTCACACAGAATTTGAGGCTGAGGTCTACATCCTTAAGAAGGAAGAGGGTGGTCGTCACACTCCATTCTCAAAGGGCTACAAGCCACAGTTTTACTTCCGTACTACGGACGTGACTGGTGAGATTGAACTTCCAGCAGACAAAGAGATGGTAATGCCAGGTGATCAGGTGACCTTCAAGGTAACGTTGAACGCTCCGATCGCTATGGACAAGGGTCAGGATTTTGCTATCCGTGAAGGTGGCCGTACCGTCGGTGCTGGTGTTGTGACCAACATCGTCAAGTAGTTGCACTAAACTCATAAAAATACCTCCCAATAGCGGAGGTATTTTTGTTTTTGATAAAAATAAACAAATCAATCAAAAAGAGTGGCTGTAGATTAGTAATGCCACTCTTTTTGATTTAACAGCTCGATGCTAATCGGTTTACATTCTGATCTCAACGTCTACACCAGCTGGCAAACTGAGGTTTTGCAAGCTGTCGATGGTCTTTGGCGTAGCGTTGGTGATATCGATCAGACGCTTATGGTTGCGCATCTCAAAGGTTTCGCCACCGGTTTTGTAAACGTGTGGACTTTTCACTACCGTATAACTGCTGCGGCGTGTTGGTAGAGGCACGGGGCCAGCAACATTTGCACCAGTACGGAGTGCAGTATCAATAATCTGTTTTGCTGCTTGGTCGATCACTTTGTGGTCGTATGCCTTTAGGCGGATCCGAATCTTTAGACCCTGGTTAGTTTGAGCCATAGCTCCTCCTTGTGTACGGCCCTGTAACCTTCGCGCGTCAGCTCGTAAGATCTGTTACGCAAAGTTCTCAGAGCAAATTAAATAATACGACTGATATTGTACCACGAGTAGATGCATGCCGCAAAACCCATAGTGAGTAGTCTACTATTTGCCCCGTGCACTTCTTTCTATTATCTTGATAGTCGTGTATACTGGTAAGGATAACGGAAGTAGTTTAGTGGCGAGAGGAAGCAGATGAACTGGAAGGTTGTGATACGTTCACTCAAAAATAAAGATATGCAAAAACGCCTAGGCATAGTCTTGGGGCTTATCGTGGCATATCGATTATTAGCGCACATACCGGTGCCATTAGCCGAACCAAGTAAGCTGAAGGATATAGTCCAAAATGTGGTTTCGAGTAGTGATTTTGGCGGTTTTTTGAATATTATGACCGGTGGCGCTTTAGCTCAGTTGTCTATTGTGCTAGCTGGATTAAGCCCATTCATTACTGCTAGTATCATCACGCAGTTACTCACAAAGGCTATACCACGCCTAGAGGAAATGCATAAGGACGGCGAGACTGGTCGTCGTAAAATTAACGTGTGGACGCGCATTATAACAGTTCCATTAGCGATCGCTCAATCGGCGGGTATTATTTACCTCTTGCGACAATCGGTCTTGGCTGGGAGTACTGCAAGTACTGTAGCTAGCTCGCCAAATGAATGGTTTGTGGCAATTACTGCGATGACAGCTGGGTCGATCCTTTTGATGTGGCTCGGTGAGTTGATGACTGAGCAAGGTGTAGGAAATGGTATTAGTTTGTTGATTTTTGCTGGTATTATTAGTCAGTTGCCGACGACTTTTGGCTCAATAGTGACATCGTTGTTTGATACGCAGTCTGGTTCTCTCAGTGTCTTTGGTTGGTTTACGGTGCCAGTCAACCCAACGATGTTTTATACAGTCACCTGCTTGGCCGCGATAGGTCTCGTATCGCTGTATCTGCTGGTGAAAATTAATGAAGCGCAGCGAGTTATTACGATTAACTACGCCAAGCGTGTGAGTGGTAATACGTCGTATGGTGGCATCAAAGGTCTACTGCCGATGAGGCTTATTTCTGCTGGCGTGGTTCCGATCATCTTTGCTATGGCATTTTTGTCTCTTCCGTCGTTTGTCGGGCAGATTATGCGAGCCTCAAATATAAATCCTGAGTTAGGTACCAACCTAGTGAAATGGTTCCAGGCGCCAAGTGCAACGACATATGCTAGCGGTGACGCATCAATGTTTGTTTATCCGGTAGCGTATTTTTTGTTGATCATTGCCTTCACCTACTTTTATAGCAGTTTTGTTTTTGATACACACGAGATGTCTGAAGGTCTCGAAAATCAAGGGGGGTTCATTGAAGGTGTCCGTCCAGGCTCGACTACTGATGAGTATCTTAAGCGAACAGTTACCCGGCTCAATCTATTCGGATCGATGGTGCTTGGTATTATTTCCGTCATGCCGTTTATTATTGATTACGTTGCCGCACAACTTGGTGTTAATACGTCGAACTTAGCGATCGGTGGTACAAGTCTGCTGATTGTGGTGACTGTTGGTCTTGAAACGTTACGAGCGATCAATTCACGTGCCTTGATGGTGACTTATGATGATTTCTCGGTAGATGATCTCGATGATGATAGTATCCCGAAGCCGAAGCGACAATTATTGCGCCGACGAAAGGCCGTGTCGTAAGCGTTTGCTAGGATGGAGCCCTATCCTGTAGCACTTTATATTTAACGACGAGACACAGAATCAGAGACACACCAGCAGTTGTGGTGTCTCATCGTATCTGGTGCTCTGACACTAGGGATATGGGTATCAAATAGGTGCTATTATTGTATATTGTATTGATCATTAATTTTGGATAAGGGGTTTACATCTGAAGGATATCAGATTATAATACAAGGTTGTATATCTATGGCAAGTTCTAAAGAAGTTATTAAGTTGCGTGGTAAGGTAGTGGAAGCACTGCCTAATACTCAATTTAAGGTGGAATTAGAAAATAGCCTAAGCATTATCGCTCACATCAGCGGCAAGATGCGTAAGCATCATATCCGTTTAGTACCAGGCGATACCGTGGAAGTAGAGTTGACTCCCTACGATCTTACTAAGGGCAGAATCGTCTTCCGCGCACGTGATTAATAACGCAGATCCCGCGGCCTGATATCACCGCGGTTTCTCATTAAACACAGGTTTTTCCTGTAGGAGATTTGTACGCTCATGAAAGTTCGTGCGAGTGTCAAAAAGATCAGCCCTGATGATCAGCTGGTCCGGCGTAAAGGCCGCCTCCGTGTCATCAACAAGAAAAAACCTAAGAATAAGCAAAGGCAGGGTTAAGCATGGCTCGAATTGCTGGGGTAGTTATCCCAACTGAAAAGCAGGTGCAGATCGCTCTTACCTACATTTATGGTATTGGGCCAAAGCACGCTCGAGACATCCTTGCGGCGGCTAAAATCGAGCCGACCACTCGGGTGAAAGATCTCACCGAGGCTGAAGAACAGAAGCTCCGCGACATTATCGATAATGATTATGTCACTGAGGGTGATCTGCAACGCCTGGTGACCAATAATATCAAACGTCTGAAAGACATTAATGCTTATCGTGGTCTACGCCACAAGGCAGGTTTGCCGACTCGCGGTCAACGAACCCGGACGAATGCACGGACTCGCAAGGGCAAAGCGATAGCGGTCGGTGGCGCACAGCCAAAAGCAGCAAGTAAGACTTGATCAGAAAGGACTAAACAATGGCAGAAGCTAAATCAAAGAAAAAGCAGCGCCGATCAGTCCCGACTGGTCAGCTGCACATTCAGGCGACATTTAACAATACAATCATTACCTTCGCCGATAATAAGGGTAATGTACTAACAGCTGCTAGTGCTGGCGCTTGTGGTTTTCGTGGTAGCAAAAAGGGTACTGCTTATGCAGCGCAAATTGCTGCCGAAAAAGCTGCTGAGGCTGCGAAATCTAGCTATGGCTTGCGCACAGTTGACGTGTTCGTCAAGGGTGTCGGCTTGGGCCGTGATGCGGCAATTCGCGCGATGAGCGGGTTTGATATTGCAGTAAATAGTATTAAAGATGTGACTGGCGTGCCGCATGGTGGCGTCCGTCCACGGAAGGCACGGAGGGCGTAATCATGGCACGAGACACAAGTCCAATCGTCAAGCAGAGTCGCCGTGAGGGTGTCGCGCTACATCCAAAAGCACACAAAATCATGGCCCGTAAAAGCGGTATCCCAGGTGAGCACGCTCACGGTCGTCGAAGCAAACCAAGCATGTACTCGACACAGCTTCGCGAAAAGCAAAAGGTGCGTCGTATGTATGGGCTACTAGAAAAGCAATTCGCTAAGTTGATGGGTGAAGCAGTACGCAAACCAGGCCTGAGTGGCGAGAATCTTCTTCGCTTTCTCGAGCTCCGTCTTGATAATGCAGTATACCGCGCTGGTTTTGCGACTAGTCGTCGTCAAGCTCGTCAGTTGGTCAGTCATGGTCATTTCGAGCTAAATGGTCGTCGGGTCGATATTCCATCAATCCGACTTAAAGTAGGTGATGTGGTTACGGTTCGTCCGAAAAGTACAAAATCTGGTTACTTTACAGCGA
Organism: uncultured Candidatus Saccharibacteria bacterium; assembly: GCA_945873065.1. GTDB lineage: Bacteria > Patescibacteriota > Saccharimonadia > Saccharimonadales > Saccharimonadaceae > Saccharimonas. The sequence goes on along the minus strand of CAMCBN010000006.1, from coordinate 50,102 downwards.
TTAACGATATTTATGGGGCAACATCCCAAGTGCCACTCAGTTGGCTCAAGAGTGATATTAAGAAACTCAAGATAGAAGTGGTCGGTCAGCCAAAGCGCGAAGAAGCCGAAGCGGATATCAATGAGCAGCTGATCGTTGAGTATTACTCACGCTAATAAGGGTAAGGAGATTTCGTACATGTCTAAAGTAATTTACGATCCAGCACTTGCTCGCATCGAGGACAATGGGGATCACAGCAGTACATTTGTGATCGAGCCGTTGCACGCGAGCTATGGTCATACGCTGGGTAACAGTTTGCGCCGGGTGTTGCTAAATAGTATCCAGGGTGGCGCGCTGACAGCCTTCCGTATCCAGGGGGCAACACATGAGTTTACGACGGTTCCTGGCATCAAGGAAGATGTGGTCGACATCATGCTGAATCTAAAAGGGGTGAATTTGGTCGTCCATAGTGATGATCCTGTTGAGTTAAGCTTACGTAAGAAGGGTGCTGGTGTAGTGACTGCTGCTGATATAGCACCAAATGCCGAGGTAGAGGTAGTCAACCCAGAGCACGTTATTTGTACTGTAGATGATCCAAACACCGAGGTGGTACTCGATCTTGTCGCTGAGGCTGGGCGAGGTTATTATACGATTGAAGAGGCGAGCGCCAATCGTTTACATAGTGACATGATCGCACTAGATGCGATGTTTAGCCCTGTCACTCGTGTTCGCTTCAAGGTCGATCCGACACGTGTCGGTCAGGAAACCAACTTGGAGAAGCTCGAGTTGACGGTTGAGACTGATGGTAGTCTGACTCCACGTGATGCGTTTGAACAGGCAGCGGCTATTCTCGTCAATCAATACAAAGCATTGGCTGGTAGTACAGAGGTAGTATCTGCACCAGCGCTTGGCACTCAGGTGGCTGAGGAAGAAGACGACCTCAACACCTCTATCGAAGATCTTGGTTTGAGTGCTCGTACAGCTAATGCGTTAGTCAATAACGATATTCACACTGTTCACGATCTTGTGACATTGACCGAGCAGGATTTACGCGAACTGAAAGGTTTTGGTAGCAAAGCGCTCGACGAAGTAAAAGATAAACTAGCAGAATTGGAGCTCTAAATGCATCGACATGGATACAAAGGGCGCAAGCTTGGCCGTGAGCGAGACCAGCGACGGGCACTACTGAAGGGCCTGGCGACTAGTTTGGTTCTTGAGGAGCGGATTGAGACAACGCTACCGAAGGCAAAGGAGCTTGTGCGCTACATCGAAAAACTAATCACGAAGGCGAAAAAAGGTGATTTGGCCAATCGCCGAGCGGTCATCGCTGGTTTGAGCACGCAAATCGCAGCCGTCAAGTTGGTCGACCAGGTTGCGCCTCAATTGACCAGCCGCACTAGTGGGCACGTTCGCGTAACGCGTACGCGATTGCGCCGTGGCGATGGCGCACAGATGGCAACGATTGAGTTTGTTGATGAACTCAAGCCTATGCCAAAGTCGACTGATGACACAACGGCCAAGGAGGCAAAGAAATAACTATGGCTGACAAGACATTTTCACAGAAACCAGCTGAAGTAAAACGTCAGTGGGTTTTGATTGACGCGAGCGAGACTACACTTGGTCGGCTTTCGACACAAATTGCGACATATCTGATTGGTAAATACAAACCTACATACACCCCTCATGTTGATGGTGGCGATTATGTAGTCGTTATCAATGCTCGGGATGTTGTAGTGACGGGCAAGAAAGAGACCGACAAAATATATTACCACCACAGCGGTTTTCCTGGCGGCATCAAGGATGCTCAGCTAAAGGAAGTTCGCGAGAAGTTCCCAGAGCGCATCATTGAAGCTTCAGTGAAAGGCATGCTACCAAAGAATAAGTTGTTGGCTGACCGAATGGCTCGACTACGTGTATTCCCTGGTAGTGAGCACAATCATGAAGCGCAAAAACCAGAGAAAGTAGAGGTGCAGTAATATGGTAGATACGAAAAAATACCACTATGGTCTTGGTCGGCGCAAGAGCGCAACTGCTCGTGCTCGTTTAGTCAAGGGTAGCGGTTTGGTGACTATCAATGATAAGCCAGCCTTTGAGTACCTATCTGGTAACAAAACATTATTAGCTGAGGTCACCGATCCGTTAGTATTGGTCGGTAAGCAGCAAGAGTTTGATATTACCATTCGTGTGAGCGGTGGTGGTCTGAGTGGTCAGGTAGATGCTATCAAGATGGCTATCGCTAAGGCTATCACTGTCGGAGCACCTGATCTTCGCGGTACGCTAAAGAAGGCTGAATTCTTGCGTCGAGACCCACGCGAAAAGGAGCGCAAAAAGTACGGCTTGCGTAGTGCTCGTAAGCGTGAACAGTACTCGAAGCGTTAAATATATTTCTATATTATCGCAATTACAAATACTCTGCTTAGATGTAGAGTATTTTGTAATTACTGGCCTCTCTTTCCTTTGCGGATAGGTGGTAGGCGAGGCTAATTGTAATAAAAATAATGTATAATGTATAACTACATGTACGATAAATTGCATCAGTTGTTTGGCCTTTCTTATTTGCTTCATGCGCAAAAATATGGAGATTGGCGTGCTACGCAGCCGTTAATAGTGTTGGTTCATGGCATCGGTGTTAACTATAATATTTGGCACAATGTCTTGGATTGGCTGGGAGACCAACCAGTCCTAGCGGTTGATTTACTTGGGTTTGGTCAGTCGCGTAAACCAGATTGGCCTGATTATTCATTGACAGACCATGCTCGTGCTTTACACAAAACAATCCGGCGTGTTGCACCATCGCGTCCAATAATTTTGTGTGGTCACTCATTAGGCACTCTAGTATCGATCGAGTACGCAAAACTATTTCCGAATCATGTTCAACGGTTGATTTTGTGTTCACCACCTATCTATTTACAGAGTGATATAACAAAGCGACCGCTTCGTGAAGCGATTATCAAGACTATCGGCAAAAGTTTCCTAGAGGCTATAGATTCATCACCGCAACTCATCAACGTCATTAATCAGTATAAACGTACTCAAAAGAGCTTTCACGTTAGTCGTGAGGGTCTGTCGCCCTTTGTCAAGACGGCGCGCAATAGTATTTTACATCAAACATCGTTAGATGACATTATAAAGCTACCATCATTGCCGATCACTATCATTTATGGCACGCTGGATGGCGTAATGGTACCAGCGAACCTCCGGTCGATAGAACGTCAGCGTCGTGATGTGACAATTAGTACTGTTTTGGCAGGTCATGAGATTCGTAAGCGCTATGGTAAGGCAATAGCGAAATTGATCCAAGGTTAATCTAAGTAGGTGCTAAACCTGCTACTAAGTATCGTGCTATAATATATCCTATGATTAGACCTGTTATTCTGACTGGTGTTCGTGCCAATAATGACATCCACATTGGTAATTATTTCGGTGCAATTTTACCGATTGTTGATATGGCTAAAAAACATGCCGATGAGTATGATATTAACCTGTTTATTCCTGATTTACATAGTTTTACAACACCTATCGATCATAGTCAACTATACGGTAGCATTATGAACAATGCGCGTGTTTATGCGGCTGCCGGTTTGCCGCTTGATGACGAGTCGATCTATCTTTACCGGCAAAGTTATGTGTCGGCTCATAGTGAATTGACGGTTATTTTGAATAACTTTGTTGGCTTCGGTGAGATGGAGAGGATGACGCAGTTTAAAGACAAGTCCCGTAAGGCGAGTCGGGCTTTGACCCAAGGTGACGCAGCAGAAGGAACTGACGGGCCGGCACGCGATCGGGTTTCTGTTGGTCTTTTTGACTATCCAGTACTGATGGCAGCTGATATTTTGCTTTATAATTCGACTTATGTGCCAGTAGGCGATGACCAGACGCAGCATCTAGAGATTACCCGCGATATCGCAGAGCGGATGAATCGTAAATTTGGTAATCTCTTTGTAGTACCAAAGCCAGTGTCTGAGCAGCATCAATTTTTCGGTAATGAGCAAGGCTTACGCATCAAGGATCTAATCAACCCTGCGAAAAAAATGAGTAAATCCGACGAGTCTGGTAAGGGTGTGATCTTTCTGAATGATGAACCACAGGCTGCGTACAAAAAAGTCATGAGCGCTACCACCGACTCGTTGGCTAGGATTAATTACGACAAAGAGAATCAACCTGGTATAGCTAATCTCTTAGAGATACTGGCTTTGGTCCGGCAAGATGCTGGGCTAGATATAACGTTAGCTGATATAGTTGATGAGTTTTCCGGTCGAGAGCGCTATGGGGACTTTAAGAAAATCGTAGCAAGTGAAGTGGCTGATTTTTTGTCTAGGTTTCAATCGCGGCTAGCGAAAATTGATGATGTGGCTATTTTGGCTAAGCTCGCTTCTAGTGAGGCGGCGATGAATATTATAGCGAATGAGACTTTGCGGCGTGTTCAAATAGCGGTTGGTTTGAGGAAAGATGAAGACGAAGCATAATGAAAGTCACTACTCGTGATATACTCGCTATCTTGCAGAAATTTGCCGTGGCTGGAGATGACGCTATAGTCAAGCAGATCGATCAGGTAAAGCAGCTACATCCGAGCCCAATTAATCAACTCGTTACTTTTCGTTATCGTCAGCAGCACTTTTTTATGCTGGTTGACGAGACTGCTGAAGATAACGTTAGCTATATCATGCAGCAAATTCGTATTGTTAAAAGCGATGTGTCTGGTGAGCTGCTTAAAAACCCAGTTGCTCATCTATCTACGTTTGGTATGCCCTACAAGGGTAAAGATATATATTTATTTTGCGCAGTCAAAAATAAAACACGCCTCGATCTTCTTTTGGCTGCAGATCATCCGGAGTTCAGTCGATCGACTTGGCAGAAATATATTAAGCAGGGCCTAGTGTATATCAATGGTAAGCCTGCTACACGGGCTCGCCAAGAAGTGGATCAATATGATAATGTCACATACCGTATACCAGAGGCCGATGATCATAATCGGATGACGCTACCGATTTTGTATCTGGACGATGAAGTAATAGTTGTCAACAAGCCAGCAGGTATGTTGACACATAGCAAGGGCGTATTGAATGATGAATTCACTATAGCAGATTTTTTTCGCCGTTATACCAAGGTTGGGCTCGAAACGAATCGACCCGGAATCGTTCACCGGCTTGATCGAGATACGAGTGGCGTTATTATTGGGGCACGTACACCTGAGGCGTTCGCTTGGCTCAAAAAACAGTTTGCCCAGCGGCTTGCACAAAAAGTATATCTAGCCGTAGTCCAAGGCGCTCCAACACAGCCAGTGGCACATATTGATATACCGATCGGCCGCAATCCAGCTGCTCCTAGTACATTTCGACCCGATCCACGGGGTCGATCAGCTCAAACGTTATACAAAACTTTAGCCCAGGCTAATGGTAAAAGTTTATTAGCTCTAAAACCTCGCACGGGTCGGACACACCAGCTACGTGTTCATCTCAGATATATTGATGCGCCGATAGTTGGTGATAGAGTGTATGGGAAAGCTGGGCAGCGAATGTTTTTGCATGCTTATCGTTTGAGTATCGCTACGGCAGTGGGGAAGAATAAGACATTTGTCGCGCCAGTACCAGCAGAGTTTCGCGACGAGTTTCCAGGGATAGATGATGTCATCGCTGATATATAATCCGGTAACATTACAGCGCCTTGATACTCTTGCTGCTCATTCACCGCAGTCATTGTTGTTGACTGGCCAGACTGGAGTCGGGTTATTGACAGCCGCTCAACTGATCGTCGCAGGACAAGATAAACCTCAGATTATTCGACCGACCGATACAAAAGGAAACACCGACTATATTCAGGGAGTGATACGAATCGATCAAATTCGATCGTTGATGCAACTGGCGCGTGGCAAGGTAGCATCTAGGAGATTTGTTATTATTGATGATGCCGATCAGCTGACTATTACAGCGCAGAATGCATTTTTAAAACTCCTTGAGGAGCCTCCACGGGCGTTGCATATTATCTTGACAAGTCATCGACCACACAAGATATTGGCGACAATTCGTTCACGTGTGCAAATAGTCCGACTGTTGCCGCCGTTACCCGCGCAGACACAATCACAATTGTTGCAACTTGGTATTGTTGACGAAAAGCAACGGCAGCAGCTGCATTTTCTCGCGTCGCAGCAGCCAGCGACGATAGCGCGGCTAGTTAACGATAGCGCGTCGTTTCAGGCGACTGCTCAGACTATGACTCACGCTCGGCAGTTTCTCACTGGTGATTACTACCAAAAAATTACCATCGTCCAGCACTATTTGAAAGATCGTAGATTGGCGCTGACATTTCTCGAATGCTTGTGCAAAATAGACTGGCACATGATACAGCGTAATCCATCAGACAGATTGTTGAATACAATGCAAGTAGTGGCTAGAGCTTATGAGTCGATAGCAGCTGGAGGTAATCTGCGTCTGCAATTGTTGGCGTGTGTTATACTATAATCATGTACGGATTACTACTTGTAGCTGTGGCTGGTTTTTTTGCGTTATGGAGAACGCAGCCTGCCACGGGTAGCGCATCGCAGTTGCCAATGCGTTTGTCTGGTAAGCTCGACCGCTTGTGGGAGGTGGCGCAGGAATCGCTCCACACACACAAGTACTTGCGTGCCGAAAAGGCATTATTAACGATATTGCGTATCGACGAGCGTAACGCTACAGCGTACAATCGTCTGGGTATTTTGTATGCTAAGCAAAAAGCCTTTGACGATGCGATTGAATGCTTTGAGATAGCACAGAGCTTGGAGCCGAGTGCGTCTAGTTTGCATAATGTTGGATTAATTTATTTTGAGACGAAACGTTACGATAAGGCGGCGTTAGCTTTTGAACAGGCATTAGGTATGGAAGATAAACTAGCTGCTCGTCATATCGCATATGCTAAAGTGCAAGAAAAGTTGGGTAATACCAAAAAGATGCTCGAGTCATACGAAAAAGCTGCCAAGCTAGAACCGAGTGATCAAATGTATCAGGTGTTGGCTGATGCCTACGACAAGGCTGGTGACGCAAAAAAAGCAGATCATGCGCGAGCAAAAATATCGCATCAGACGAAGCAATCTACACGTACAGTAGCACCGCAGACTTCTTCTGTCGCTAGGTTGCAGCGTGGCCAGAGTGGTAGCCAGGAATCATCTCGCGGCCGTGCGTTACCGCAATCTACTACAGCGCAGCATCGGCGGCCATCAGCCACACCTTCGTCTCGTATTGAATCGCATCAACACCATGAACAATCGGCAGAAACTTATCGTCCAGCACAGCAGTTTCGCCAGGCTGCTCATGATACGCCTAGGATGGATAAACAGTCACCGCATATGGCAGAGATGATGCATACTCACGAATTAGCTCGGCATAGACCCCAGCCTACATATCAAGCTCAGCCTGAACTTTCTCGCCAGCAGCACACTGGGGACTATCGCGGTTCGACTTATGTATACCCTCAGGATAGGAGCCAGCCAGTACTCCGTACTGTTGCACCAGTTCGGCCACAGCAGCGCCCTATGGGCCAGCAGCGTCGTGTCATGTAAGAAGCTATAAGTGGCATAATATGCAACTGCAACCAAACCCCTACCGACAAAGGTAGGGGTAAGAGAGATGTATCTTGATGGAGCCGCTTTACGGATTCGAACCGTAGACCTACTGTTTACAAAACAGTTGCTCTGACCAGCTGAGCTAAAGCGGCGCAACTACATGGATTATAGCATAGAACAAACAAGAATACCAGCGTAGAATAAGGTATATCGTTTGATGTTGAAAAATAGTTTTTGACAGCTTTCATTTTTTTTGCTATTCTAAATTCAGTTCGTAGTTTTACATGCCGGAGTCGTCTAGTGGCAATGACAGGAGACTGTAAATCTCCCGCTTTTTAGCTTCGTAGGTTCGAGTCCTACCTCCGGTACCATTTTAGGAAGGAAGTTTATAAACCCGAGTTTTGATACTCGGGTTAAACTAATTGATCGTGTAAAGGCGATATTGTCAAGCTCAGTATCGCATAAAACATAGTTACATGATCAGCTAAGAGAGATTGCAAATATACTAGGATCTCCACCACATGAAATTCAAGGTCCTGACCTGACCTTTCGGTGGATTCTCGATAAACATTTTGTCGATGTGCACATGGCTAGAGGCCATAGGTATAAAGTTGCTGGGGGTAGTGATGAAGTGCGCTATGCGACTATCTTGAAAGTCAGTGATTGTGACCAGATACTTAATGATGAATATCTACAACTTAAATGGTGGAATCCAGAAGATGGAATGGGCGAGCTTTCGCACCTATGGTCGTTTATTTCTCCGGGCACTCCAGAGGTTCCAGAGCTATCTTTTCTGCCAGTTATCTCGACATGGGAGGAGTTTGCCGATACGATAGGACGTATTTTACAGGACCTGCCGCTTAGTATTGCACTTGTGCCACCAGAGTGGCAAGAGGAGATACTGAGACGGGCAAGTGGGGAGTTATTTTGGTATACGTGGTTGATGGACGAGCGTTCTCCATGGGGCTACGTTTCGTTTTTGGGGAAACCAGAGGGGTTACATGTTCGGCTAAAGTCGCGTGCTGACCCCCAGAAGATAGAATACATCCTTGTACCGTGTGATGTCTTGGATCGTCGACCGACACTTGTGACTGATATGCCCGACTGGATCAGTGATGCTCCATATATACCCCAGAGAGAGATAAGTCTCGATGAGTTGCGGGCTATCATTACTGCAGCTACTGAAGACAATAAGAGTAAGGCTGGTTGATCGTAAAGGCTATTAGGGGTAAAAATAAAAAATACCGCTCTGTAGAGTGGTATTTTGACGTGTATGATTGCACTATATGGAGCCACGATCGGGGCTTGAACCCGAGACCTCATCCTTACCATGGATGCGCTCTACCAACTGAGCTATCGCGGCATTATTCTAGATTATAACAGATCACTTATACAAAGTGAAGGTCTGGTCTGTCGAGTATAAATGCTAAATATAAAACATGAGATAAGCACGTGAGCGCAGAAAATTGGTATTTAAGTAATATTTTGTCGAGAATATTATTTTATATTTAACAGGGGTAGCTACAATTTTTATTGTGCTTATGTTTTATATAGTTTCACAAAGGTATAGCATTATTGTCGAAAGTGTGATATAGAATATAGTATAAGTAGTAAGGTGCCAGTGAAACAGCACAAAGGAGTATATATGGGACATATCAAATTATCAACGCTAAAGAGGGGAGTGTCGCGCCAGCGAGTTGCACGTCGCACGGGAATTGCATTTCTTGTGTTCGCTTTGGCTATCCAAGCATTCTCGGTGTTCGTACCAGCACAGGCTGAAGCAGCGACATCGTATGACCCAGCAAAGGACGACATGATTGTCCACGGTGTCAGTAGCAAGGAGAACATCCTGGCTCATTACGACGCAAACACTAGGAACTTCCGTGACATAATGACCTACAATGGTATTACACGCGCTGAGTTGGCTAGTATGTCAGCGACTCGCCAGCGATACCAAGTCAAGTCGACTATGCATTCATGGGGCTGGGCATCGCACTTTACTTACGCCCAGGGTGAGCGCAGTCACAAAGTTGCAGGTTACACTGCATACTCGCGACCACAGATGTTATGGGGCTACTCAAGCTTCTCTGGTTGGCAGGGTTATTCTGCGACACGTGGTACGTTCTATATTATGGCTGCCTGTGGTAACCTGGTCGCCGAAACTGTACCTAGTCCAAAGCCAGCTGCGGTTTGTGACAAGCTAACGATTGAACGAGTCAACCGCAACCACGTCAAGCTTAGCGCATCGGCGTCTGTGAAAGATGGTGCAACTGTTTCACAAATTCACTACTACATCTTTAACGAAAAGGGTACTGCGGTTAATGCGACCTCAGCGAATGGTTCGTCAAACTCTGTAGTACTTGGTGTTTCGTCGACTGGTACATTTAAAGCACAGGCTTTTGCTATCACGAGTCTTGGTAATGTGACAAGTGCAGCATGTGGTGGCACCTTTACAGTCACAGAAGAGCAGAAACCAAGCATTAGTATTACCAAAACTGTCAACAAGCAAAAACATATTAAGGCAAGTATTGGTACTGAGTTTACTTACGAAATCACAGTATCTAACACAGGTAACACTGTATTGAAGAACGCTGCTGTGACTGACAAGGCACCAGCTGAAGTGGCACTTGTCAAGGGTAGCGCAGGTGCGATCACTGGCAACACCTGGAAATATGTTATCCCAACATTGAAGGTCGGTGAGACGAAGAGCTTCACCATTACTGCTAAGTACGCTAAGTATTCAGCAGGTACACACAAGAATACTGTCTGTGTCGATACGCCGAGTGTCCCTGGTGGTCCGGATGGTTGTGATAGCGCAACTACTGAAACTTACGAAAACATCGAAGTTTGTGATCTGAAAGACAACAAGATCAAGACGATTGATCGCAGTCAGTACGATGAGTCGCATATGACTACAGACAAGTCGAAGTGTGGTAATATCGAAGTTTGTATCATCAGCGAGAAGGCTGTTAAGACTATCGCAAAGAAAGATTACAACGAGTCAACTATGACAACTGATATGAGCAAGTGTGAGCAACAGCCTACTACTCCAGCAGAACTTCCACACACTGGTGGTATCATGGATACTCTGAGCGGAATCTTCGGTGTCTTCGGTCTTGGTGCAGTTACCTACGCATACGTATTAAGCCGTCGCAAGGTGTAGGACAAACACTGAAAAGATCAGGCTACTGATCTAGTGATTCGACAAAGTAACGCTTCATTCGTGAGGCGTTACTTTTATATGATAACTTTCAAAATGTAGCCATCTTGACAAAAGCATAGGCGTTTTTTAGACTAAGAGTATATAGTATATAGCATTAGTTTAATTGTGAGCAGTTTAAATGAGGCCCACAATCGAGAGGGTAATGTGAGAGGGGCACTACATTTACAGAAAACGCACGGTTTATTTATCACACGCCGTAAGAAATCATGGTATTACGCGCTCGGTATGATAACAGTTCTATTGCTGGCGTATTGGGTGATGTTGCTACTTGACCGGCCAACACAGGCGATCGCTAAAAGATTTACCCAGGTTTCGGCAGGAAGTTATCACACACTTGGTATAAGTAGTCAAAGTCAAGTTTATGCTTGGGGCTGGAATGGAAATGGACAGCTAGGTACTGGCTCGACTACTGATGCGACTACACCTGTAGCTGTACAAACTGTTGGCACACCGATGGACGGTAAAGTAATAACGCAAGTCGTGGCGGGTGGAAATTTTTCAGTTGGGCATTCACTTGCTCTTGCCTCAGATGGTACCGTCTATGCTTGGGGTGCTAATAACAACGGTCAACTGGGTGATGGCACTACGACAAATGCTACCAAACCAGTGAAAGTGGCTTTGCCTACTGGTACGGTTGTCACGCGAATATCGACAGGAGCAGGTTTTTCCATAGCTCTGACGGCCAATAACGAAATTTATGCTTGGGGTCAGAATAATTACAGTCAACTCGGCAATGGTTCGACAGTTAGCTCTACTACGCCAGTATTAGTAAACACGGGTGGTGTCATGGCAGGTAAAACGATCATTGATATCGATAGTGGGACCTATAGCTCACTCGCACTCGCTTCGGATGGCACTATCTTTGCCTGGGGTAGAAATAACTACGGTCAGCTGGGTGATGGTACGACGAGTGATAGGTCTAATCCAATAAAAGTACAGACTCCAGCAGGTGTAACGTTCACGAGCATATCGGCTGGAGGTGGTTATGGGTGGACGCATAACGAAGAGATAGCTCATTCATTAGCTACCACAAATGACGGTAGGGTCTACGCTTGGGGCTCTAATTTGTTTGGTCAGATAGGTGGCGCAGCTTCATCAAGTAGCACGACTCCCGTAAGTCTTAGTCCCCTTGGACCTATGACCGGCAAGAAGATTACATCTGTCGTGGCAGGTGCTGGACATTCGATAGCTATAGACGCAGACGGGAAGCTATATGCTTGGGGTAAGAACTATAGTTATCAGCTCGGTGATGGCACAGCCAGTAATACTAGCACCCCTGTTGCGGTGAATGTCCCCGCTGACAAGAAATTCATCAGTATCGCTGCTGGTGGATATGATGCTGCGCATTCCGCGGCAGTCGATGTTGATGGTAATGTGTATGCTTGGGGGCGTAACTCAAATGGTCAATTAGGCGATGGTACGACAACCGACCAGATTAATCCGACCCTAGTCAAGCTCGTTGGCACACCATCTGCCCCTGTAAATATTGCGGCAGCCGCCTCGGATGGATCAGTAACTGTTTCTTGGGCTAAAGAAGTAGCGACACGAGATGACACGGTGACAGCGTATCGCGTCGAATATCGTAAGGTTGGCGAAACAAATTGGCACATAATCGACACATCTGCAGCTGCGATGTCGCAGACGATAACCGGTCTCGTAAATGAAGAGCTGTATCAAGTACGAGTAGCTGCTTTGGCTAAAGACGAGCCAGGTGATTATAGTACGACGATATTTGCACGCCCGCATGCTACGCCAACGATCACAGCTATCTCGCCAGATATTGGCTCTATCGCTGGAAATGAATCAGTAACGATCACGGGTAATAATTTTACTGTAAAGAATAGAGCGGTCAATCAAGTCTCAGTTGGTGATACATTCTCGTCGGTGGTAGCCTCTGATGGCACGGTACATAGTCACGGTGATGGAAATAAGGGCCAGCTGGGTAATGGTACAAATACCAATTCTTCTATACCAGTCGCTGTCAAGACTACCGGCACACCGATGGCTGGCAAAACCATTGTGCAGGTGGCTAATGGAGCCTCACATTCGCTTGCACTCGCTTCAGATGGTACTGTTTATACTTGGGGATCCAATAATGATGGTCAACTGGGCGATGGCACGACGAATGACTCTTCTATCCCAGTAGCCGTCAAGACTACTGGCACACCGATGGCTGGCAAAACCATCGTACAGGTAGCTAGTGGTGGTTCTTTTTCTCTCGCTCTTGCCTCAGATGGTACGCTATACAGTTGGGGAAGCAATAATAAAGGCCAGCTAGGGAACAACGCAACGGCTAATTCATCTACTCCTGTCGCCGTGGCTACTGTTGGGACCTCAATGGCTGGCAAGAAGATCGTACAAGTAGCGGCTGGGAAAAATCATGTCGTAGCACTTGCTTCGGATGGTATTGCTTATGTATGGGGCGATAATGACAGCGGTCAACTTGGTAATAGTGTGACGACCAGCCAAGTTATGGCTCCTGTCGCTGTCAAGACATTTGGCACGCCAATATCTGGTAAAACGATTATACAAGTGACAGCTGGCGATAAACATACGTCGATACTTACCTCGGATAATATGATATATTCTTGGGGAAGTAATACCTTCGGTCAACTGGGTGATGGCACGACAAATGATTCTCCCGCTCCGGTAGCTCTCAAAACATCTGGCACACCGATGGCTGGCAAAACCATCGTACAGATAGATGCTGGTGCCGAGCATTCTTTGGCATTAACTGTAGATGGTACAGTTTACTCTTGGGGAAGTGGTGCATCTGGTCAGCTAGGGAACAACACAACGGCTAATTCATCTACTCCTGTCGCCGTCAATACCACTGGCACTCCAATGGCGGGTAAGGCAGTAGTGCAAATAGATGCTGGCGGTAAGCATTCGGCGGCGCTAGCTGAGGATGGTACTGCTTATATGTGGGGGCAGAATACGAGCGGCCAGCTAGGCAATAATACGACATCCAACTCTCCTGCACCAGTGAGTGTTGTTATCGACAAACCTTCTTCGCTCGCATCAGCCGCTCCGAAGGTGACATTTGGTGGCTTGGAAGCGACTAATATTCAGATCGTGGATAGCACAAAGATGATAGTCACGAATCCTGCACATGCGGTGGGTTTGGTACCAGTGTCGGTCGATCTGGGTGATGGTGACACAGCATACCAAGCGACAAAATCGAATGGCTACACATACATTACAGTGCCAAATGCGCCAACAAATTTGACAGCGGTGCCGCTCGAAAACGGCATTAAACTAAATTGGACAACACCTAGTGATAGTGGTGGTTCGCCAATAGTTGATTATACTGTACAATATTCAGATGATAATGGTCTTACTTGGCACACTTATCCTCATGCGTCGACGACGGCGACTGGTATGACTATTCCATCAGGAACGCTAAATCCAGGTACAAAATATAGTTTCAAGGTGGCCGCCGTTAATAAAGCTGGAGTAGGAACTTACTCGAACACAGTAGTGGCTCAATTGGTTTATATCACAGTGCAAGCTGCCGCAAATGTTGATATAGCTATTACACCTTCTGGTTCATCGACAATGTCGAGCAATAAATCCGACGTACTAGTAGCGACTAATTCACCGAGTGGATATAAGCTATCGTTGGCAGCGGCTACTACCGATAGACGATTGCTAAATGGTAGTAGTGCCATACAACCTACGACTGGTTCTATGAATTCTCCTACCGCGTTGAGTGGCGTGTCGTGGGGGTACAGAGTCGGCGGTATTGGAGGTTTCGGAACCGCGACAACGATCGAGTCTAACACTTCTGCAACTGCGTATACATGGGCGGCAGTGCCTGCTATGGGTATACCAGACGTCATTCGTACCACCTCAATGGCCAAACCTATTGCTGAGCCGACAACCGTGTGGTATGGAGCGAGTGTAGCAGGAGCGCAACAGAGTGGCGTTTACAAATCGACAGTAACTTATACGGCGATTACTAATTAAGGAGATAAGTATGAGTAGGTAAGAGTCATAGCAAATCAACCAAAAGAGCGGATAGTATGCTCTAAAGATTAGGTTAATAACAAAAGGAGGATACCAGTGAAGTATCAAGTAGCAACAAAACTCGCCGTGGGCAGTGCACTAGCGCTAGTAGTGGCGGCGTTACCATTGACTAATACCCATGCTGCGAGTCAGACAACTAATACTGAAGTGCGTGTGATCATTGATTCGTCTATTACGCTAAATTCGTCGGCGGCCGGCCCGGTCGATATTAATGTAACACCAACACCCGGTGGCACTACTGGCACAGCGAACCAAACTTTGACTGTTGGTACCAATAACTCAGCAGGCTATAAATTACTACTCGAGTCGTCGGTCGCTGATACGACATTAGCCAAAGGTAGTGACACGATCGCTGCTACTAGTGGTACGTTCGCGGCCCCCGCTGCACTCGGTAATGATACTTGGGGTTATCGTCTCGCTAGCTTTGCACCAGACAGTTACGCTGGTATCAAAACTAATGGCTCGCCAGACACCTTGAAGACTGCTGCTACACCAGTAACTAGTGATGCTACAGTAGTTACTTGGGGATCAAAGGTCACGACCGCAAAACCAAGTGGTACGTATTCACGAATCGTAACCTTTACGGCGGTGACGAACTAAGATGATGTGCCTAAGAAGTCGACTCGGGGTAGCGTTGTTGTTATTGTTTGGCTGTGTATTGGCGCTTAATCCAGCAGTGGCTAATGCTGAGACGAATTCGTCGAGTGATAATGTACAACTCACTTTATCGCCGACTTCTTTGCGCATAGCACTACAACCAGAAAAAATCTATGATGGCACATTTACAGTGATCAATAGTGGGCAGAAGGGGTTTACGTTCAAGGCTTACACACAGTCGTACCATGTCGCAGACGAGGATTACAATCCAATCTTCGGCAAAGACCGTCCACAGTCGCAAATCGCGCGCTGGATTAGTTTCGATAAGGCCGAATATTCATTGAAGCCAGGCGAAAAAGTAGCTGTAAAATATACCATCAAAGTGCCGAAGGATATTGCCTCAGTCGGTCAGCATGCAGCGATTTTTGCCGAAACGACAGGTGAAGAAGATGCTAGTAGTTCTATTGTGACCAAAAAGCGAGTGGGTCTGATAGTATACGGTACAGTACAGGGTGGCCACACGCGTGAAGGCGGCGAATTGTTATCGTCTGAGGCGTCATTTTGGCAGCAGCAGGCACTTATAAATGCAAAAGCTCGGATAAAAAATACAGGGAACGTTGATATAACGACGACATCAAAGATGACTGTCAAATCTATCTTTGGCGGTGCGACAGTTTATGAGTCGGACCAGGTAGAGCGGCCAGTATTATCCGAAACGATTCGTGCACTTCCGTTTGAGGCCAAAAATCTCGGGATCGGTTTGTATACTGTCGAAACACAGGTGAAGTTTCTCGGTGAAACTCATGTTGATACACATACAGTGTTGTTAGCACCGACTTGGTTGGTAATTCTTGTAAGCATCATCGTAGTAATATTGATAAGTGGAGGTGGTTATGCGATTTACAAAAAGATACGGCGCTAAGAGGGCTCGAATGGCGATTTTTGTAGGACTGATGCTATCGGTGTCAACGATCGTATCTGCTGTGTTGAGCTATGCGCCACCAGTGTTTGCAGAGTCATCAAGCTATGATCAGCGTGTCAACGTAACGATCACTCAGCCGCAACCCGCGGTCGAAATCGTAAGCATCACTTATAGTCGTGACCAAAATGGTGTATTGCACGCTAAGGTGCAAGTGCGCTTTCATAATGATACATTAGTGAGATTGGTGATTGATGGTCGAGAGGTAGGCAGGCGTGATGTACCTTATAGTAATGACTGGGCTTTCGCAGAGTTTGATATTGTCTTGCCGGACGCTAATTCACATCAACTTGTAGTACAAGGGGTAAACAATAACGATCTCACTACGGTAGATATAGCAACAAGAGTGAAACACCCGGGTGTGAGTGCCCCTATAGCACAGCTAACTTCGTCGCAGCAACCGCGACAACGTTCGCAAAACATCTTGCTGGCAGAGACTGGGCGAAATTTTTGGTTGATTAGCGGAGTGGCTGCTACATTATTGGTTGGTTCTATATTTTGCATAGCAAGGATGACACGGACGCGCAAGCGGTATTAGGCAATAGTGTAAGATACAATACTGGCATGATCGTATGGTCTATGCTATAATCGACCAAGGTAGTTATCAAATAATAACGAGTAAAGAAATGGCAAAGAAGAATAATACAAAGCGAAAGATTATAGCGCTTGTCAGTAATTTGACTGGCCATCGTACGTACGTGACGCGCAAAAACACCATGAATACCCCAGATAAACTTGTTTTGCGAAAGTACGATCCAAAAGCTCGCAAACATGCGACATACACCGAGACTAAAAAATCACTTGGCCGCAACGAGGTGAAGCCGCGTAAGGGTTAGGACTTAGGCGACAATAGTCTATGAGAAGTGCGCTATTAAGGCGCATTTTTTGTAGTTTGTATCTATAACCTTGCTCGTGCAGCAGCTAACTGTTCGGCGAAGACATCGATGACAGCTGCAAGCCACAAAGCATTCGAAACCAGTGCATCTAGTACCTCGATACTTGGCTGAACGCTGGCGTAAAGGTAAACTACCCCGCCAGATATTTCGACGCTAAATTCTTTGAAGTGGCTGATCAAAACATTGGCAATATCTGGTGTAAGATAACGTTCGATTTCGACTGCTCGTCCAGGTTCGCCGTAGATGACGAATCGTTGATCAAACTCTGGCGGGTATGGCCCAAATACACCCAAGCGAAGTGGGCGTCCAGTATAATGAGGATGTGTTGCTGCGTGCTGTCGTGGTGACACAAATATATACGGGACATCGTGGCGGGTGTATAGTGTGACAGCAGCGATGAGCCAGTGTTGTGGCCCTGAGGTTGTATCGGTATTAGTGTCGCTAAAACGAGGGCTGTCGTGGCGCTCGACTAAGGTGACTGGATATTGACGAATTGTCCCAACACTGTAATGATCATCTTGAGAGGTAGTCGAAAGGGTATAGCCGCGGATAGGCCGATAATTTTCGTCATCCTGTTTGACAGAACCGAAGTAAACCATGCCTACCTGTTCGGTAAATTGCTGCATGATTTTGCGCGTAGCGGTGCGTTTAGCAATATTAGATGGAGCGATCCGACGAAGAGTAGAGCTCACTTTATTCATTACGTTATTATTAGATGACATAACATTAGGTATTCAATCAAAAACACACCCAACGGGGTGCTCTCCTTTATATTGGCAGGGGCATGAGGAATCGAACCTCAATCGACGGTTTTGGAGACCGTTATACTGACCATTGTACTATGCCCCTACAACACCTTGAAATTATAGCAGATTTTAGTGTCTGGTAAAAGCCTCTAGTGTCACCTAAAACGAAAATGCTTATATTCGCTATTGTCTGCTATAATAAACGTATATGCAGTCAGCATCAACGTCTCATCCGTTTGCAGTTATGATGGTGGGCTTGCCAGGGAGCGGCAAGACATTTTTTGCTGCTCAGTTTGCTAAATCCTTAGGAATACCATTTGTGGATATGAATGAGCTATCAGGGTACTGCCAAGATGCGGCGGGCGCCGCAGTAGTTAGCAAAAGTTTTTTGCAGGAAATAGCAAAGACGCGTCAGCCATTTATTTATGAAGGAGATAGTAATACGCGAGCTCGTCGAAGCGAATTTGCTCGATTGGTGCGAGAGCGGGGATACAGACCAGTGATAGTCTGGGTGCAGACGGATATAACGACAGCCTGTCGGCGTAGTCTAAAAAATCGACGTCTCACCAAAGAAGCGTTCGATTATTACGCACAGCATTTTAGTGAGCCAACACAGCAAGAAGATTATTGTGTGATCAGTGGCAAACACACCTACAATTCACAAGCACGTGTAGTGGCTGCGTTCTTTCGTCGCTCGGCTCAGCAATACGTAGCCTAGTGTTGAGGAAGTGAAGGTGTTATGAAGACGCTTATTCATGATGCAGTGCTTGGTGACTTAAAAGTACGACGCCATCCATTTGCGAAACACGTGTCTGTATCTATAGCCTCGCAGGGGCAGTTGGTAGTTGTCGCACCGTTACGAATGCCACTAGTACTGGTGCGACATCGTGTTGCGGCGATGAGGAATATAGCACAGCAACTCCTTGTGCGACATGCAGCTTTAGTGCAGTATCGCGATAAGCAACTCATCGGTAGAAGTCACAAAATTGTAGTTGTACCGACCCAAATGGTAGACCAACCATCTGTTTCCGTGGAGCGATCGACTATACTGGTATGTTTGCCACCAGAGCATCAAATAACGACGCCTTCTGTACAGAAAATGATTCGCGAGCATGTGCGAACTGTATTGCGCAAAGAGGCGAAGATGTATCTGCCGCAACGATTAGCGTTATTAGCGAAACATGGTGGTTTCCATTATCAACGAGTCAGACTACAACATGCATCGAGTCGCTGGGGTAGCTGCAGCAGTAATGGGACGATCAGTCTGAATATAGCTTTGATGCTATTACCTGATGAACTAATCGATTACGTATTAGTACATGAACTTTGTCACACTCGTCAAATGAATCATTCCTCAGCATTTTGGCGTTGCGTTGAGCGATATGATCCAAACTACAAACATCATCGGACGCAATTACGTCAAAAAACACCAGTGATCTAGGTTTAGTTGATATTTTATTATTTTAGAATAAAACGCTTGTGTATATAAGATAGGTGCAGGTATACTAGAAATATGCAACAAGTACCTCGATCGGACGGTAGAACGGATATACTTGTTCAATCCCTTGGTGTTGTACTGCCGCTGATACTCTTAGCGAGTTCTCTTATCTTTCACCTCGAACGAGGCGAGAGAGTACAGTTGATCGGTACACAGATGTTTTATAGCGTGGTCGTGGCGTGGCTATTATTTGGTGTCTTTGTGTTTCTTTATCCAGCACGCGAACTTACCGATAAGTATAAAAGAATGCTTGTATACCAAAGCTTTTTTGTATTTTTTCTTTTTTTGCTGCCAGGTTTGGCGACGCCATTGACATGTAGCTGGTCTCTCCTTATGCTAGCTTCGTTTGGATATGTTGGACTTCGAGGCTATATAACTAGTGTTTGCATATTAGTCATAGCTGTTATTGCTGATATTGTGATTGTGCCACAAGAAGCATTAAATGTTGTAATAGTGACAGCTGTGACTATTGTGATTGGCTCAGTGGTGGATATTGTAGCGCATCAAAATAATTTTTATCGATATGCTCTAGGAGAAACGCGAGAACAGGCCATGATGCAGCGTGATCGTATTTTGACAATCGTCAATAATTTGGCGACAGCTATCATCGCGACAGACTCTCGAGGAGTAATCCAACTATACAATGCCGCGAGCTTACAGTTGCTCGATATAAGTATGGGGTTACGAGGTAAGGTAGTCGACGAGATCATCCATGTAACAGATAAAAACGGCACACCCGTATCATTAGTCGAGTTGCTGCAAGCTTCAACAGAGGTAGAAGTTCGCGAAGATTTGCAAATAGAAGTGTCTGGTGAGAGGATCTGGCTCAGTGTAACATTTTCGCCAATACATGCGACAAACGATAAATCAACTGATTCTGATGGATACGTATTACTTTTGCGCGATGTCACCAAGCAAAAATCGCTTGATGAGGAGCGTGATGAATTCATCAGTGTGGTGAGCCACGAATTGCGCACGCCAATAACTGTAGCTGAAGGAGCGTTGAGCAATATACAATTGTTATTAGGTAGAGGTGTAACTCCGACGAGTACGTTGTCGAATCATTTGAGTGCAGCGTACAAACAGATCGTTTTTCTAGCAAAATTAGTGAACGACCTTAGCACTCTTGCACGGGCAGAGCGTGGTATGGCAGATCAGGTAGAATGTATAGATGTCCGGTCATTGATGAACGAGCTCGATCATGAATATCAGCCTCAAGCAGCAAAAAAGTCTCTCGCCTTCATTGTGACAGTCGAGGCTGGGGCTGATTATGTTGAGGCGAGCGAACTATATATCAAAGAATTATTGCAGAATATTATCACAAATGCATTGAAATATACCAAACAGGGTAGTGTAGAGCTGGTAGCTAGCTGCCATAATGGTGTGATCACCTTTGCAGTTCACGATACAGGTATTGGTATCCGTAAGGCAGATCAGCCGCATGTTTTTGATAGATTTTGGCGTAGTGAAGATTACCGAACGCGTGAAACTGGTGGTACTGGCCTCGGCATGTATGTAGCTACAAAACTCGCCAGGCGTTTGGGAACTGAGATTCGTCTAAAGAGTCGTTTAAACCATGGTTCGACCTTTTGGTTCAAGCTGCCCTCATGCCACCCGACGAGAACGGGTCACAAAAAAATACGCAGTGAAGTCACGGCTGGCGGGTCTAATACAGTTAAGCCTGAATCTAATGCTACGAGAAAAAACCCTTGATTTGTCATTTTTGCTCAGTTGGCCTATAATGAAACTTGACAGTCTGCTTAAGCAGGCTTTTTAGATGGGAGGAAATTGTGGCCAAGACAAGTAAAACTAGCGCTAAGTCGGCGACAAAAGTGACGCGAATTACTGCCAATGATGATGCGTCGAAACGACCTACTGCTTCATCAAGTGAGGCATCAAAAAAAGGTAAGGGTAGGTCTGAAACGAACAAAAAGTCAGTCAAGCGATCGTCTACATCAACGGAATCTCGCAAAAAAGGATCTAAAGTTGGTTATTTCAGAGGAGCGTGGCGCGAGTTACGTCAGGTACGTTGGCCAGATCGGGCTACGACTTGGAAAATGACAGGGGCGGTACTAATATTTACGGCCATTTTTGCAGTGATTATTTTGTTACTTGATGCAGGCTTCAAGTATATGTTTCAAATTATTATTGGGAGGTGATAAATGGCAAAAAATCGATACGACAGTACTAGGCAATGGTATGTAATACATACTTATAGTGGACATGAAGAGAAAGTAGCTGATAGCATTCGTCAGCGGATTCAGACAGTCGATATGGCTGACAAGATTTTTGACGCTATAGTGCCGAAGGAAAAGCAGATCCAAATCAAGAACGGCAAACGCAAAGTCGTCGAAGTGAAAATATTTCAGGGCTATGTGCTGGTAGAAATGAAACTCACTGATGAAACCTGGTATATTGTCCGTAATACGCCGGGTGTGACAGGTTTCGTCGGTGCTGACACTACGCCGACTCCTGTGAGTGATGCCGAGATCAAGAAGATCAAGAAGCGTATGGGTGTCGAAGATCCGAAACATCAGATTGATTTCTCGGAAGGTGAAGTGGTGAGCATCATTGATGGCCCGTTCAGAGGTTTCGAGGGCTCAGTGGCTGAGATCGATACCGTGAAGGGTAAACTCAAGGTCATGGTGGGTATGTTTGGTGGTCGTGATACGCCAGTTGAGCTCGATGCTCTACAAGTTAAAAAAATGTAAACACGCTTTTGTTATTACTCTCGGCGAATCAAGTACCATCAGGCGTCTCAGTTGCGATGGGGTTAGTGAGCCCATCGACAACAGTTGCGTTGTTAGGTTAGATCAACTATAATACAGATGTTACGCACTAAATATCAGCTTCAAAATATATTTAGTAAAGGAAAATTATGGCAAAAAAAGTTATCGGTAATCTGAAACTCCGCATACCAGCCGGCCGTGCTACTGCTGGACCTCCAGTTGGTTCGACACTCGGTCAGTGGGGTCTTAATATGATGGACTTTATCAATCCATTTAACGATGCCACTAAAGGCGATATGGGCAAAGACGTTATCGTACACATTCAGGTGTTCGAAGATCGCACTTTCGCTTGGAAGTCGCTCGGTCAACCAGTAGACGATATGATCCGTGCCGTTACTGGCATCAAAAAGGGCAGCGGCAAACCACACTCCGACAAGGTCGGCAAGATCACTCGCGCTCAGCTCGAGGAAATCGCAAAAGCCAAGATGGACCAGCTCAATGCAATAGATCTGGATGGTGCAGTCAAGATCATTGCTGGTACTGCCCGCTCGATGGGTGTGGAAGTGGTTGATTAAGCTAGGCTAATAGTAGGTTAGTACTCAAAACGCGTCCACGAAAGGGGCGCGTTTTAAGGGTAATGAAACAAAAAGGTGCGGATATTTCGTATGATGATTTGAGGGCGGTTGGTGGTTTGGGCGCGGCGAAAATCCCGGTGATTCTGGCAAGTTTTGAACTGGCGCGCCGGCATTTGGTAGATAGCGATCAGCCAATTATCGATAGCCCTGAAAAAGCCGTCGAGCAACTTGCCGATATTCGCGATAAAAAGCAGGAATATTTCGCTTGTCTGACTCTGGACGGCGCCAATCGTTTGATTGCCAAACGCGTCATCACCATCGGCACGCTGACTGCCAGTCTGGCCCACCCGCGTGAAGTTTTCGCCGACGCTATCGCCGACCGCGCCGCCTCGATCATCGTGGCACATAATCACCCGAGTGGTAGCCTTAAGCCCAGCGACGCTGACCGTGCAGTGACAGAACGATTGCGAGAGGCGGGAAAATTGCTTGGAATCACACTTAACGACCATCTGATTGTTACGAAAAACGGCTACGGAAGCATTATCTAAGACGTTTATCTAACGGCTAAATAACGCCACAACCTGCTATAATTAACCTATGACATCAGGGGATAATCTTAAAGAACAAGAACGCACTAAATTGCATAATACTATCTGGAAAATAGCCAACGAGCTTCGCGGGTCGGTTGACGGCTGGGATTTCAAGGCTTATGTATTGGGGTTTTTGTTTTATCGATTTATATCCGAAAATATAACTAACTATATCAATGCTGAAGAACGCAGAACAGGCTCGTCTAATTTTGATTACGCCAAATTGAGTGATGAACAGGCAGAATTTGGTAGAGAAGATACAGTAAATGATAAAGGTTTCTATATTTTGCCAAGCGAATTATTTGAAAACGTTCGCCAACGAGCCAAAAACGACGAAAATTTGAACGAAACATTGAGCAAAGTATTCCGTAACATCGAACAATCTGCTAAAGGTTTTGAAAGTGAAGACGATTTCCGGGGCTTGTTTGACGATCTTGACGTTAACAGTAACAAACTTGGCCCGACCGTTGCTCGGCGTAATGAGCGTCTCGTGAAGTTAATGAACGCCATCGGTGAACTTAATTTAGGAAAATTTGAAGATAATACTATTGATGCTTTTGGTGATGCCTACGAATATTTAATGACCATGTACGCTGGCAATGCTGGTAAATCTGGTGGTGAATTCTTCACGCCACAAGAGGTCAGCGAGCTTTTAGCAAAAATTACTGTTGTAGGAAAAACATCAGTTAATAAAGTTTATGATCCAGCGGCAGGATCTGGCTCACTTCTCTTAAAATTCGCTAAAGTTTTAGGTAAAGATAATGTCAGGCAGGGTTTTTACGGTCAAGAAATCAACATTACCACCTATAACCTTTGCCGTATAAATATGTTCTTGCATGATATTAACTATGAGAAGTTTAATATTGCCCATGGTGATACGCTAAAAGACCCAAAACATTGGGACGATGAGCCATTTGACGCAATTGTTTCGAATCCGCCATACAGTATCAGATGGGACGGCGACAGCAACCCAACGCTGATTAATGACCCTCGCTTCAGCCCAGCTGGTGTGTTGGCGCCAAGGAGTAAAGCCGATTTGGCATTTACTATGCATATGCTGAGCTGGCTGAGCGCAAGCGGCACAGCCGCAATAGTTGAGTTTCCTGGAGCGTTATATCGCGGCGGGGCTGAGGCAAAAATTCGTAAATATCTTGTAGAGAATAATTATGTCGATACGGTGATTCAGCTACCGCCAGACTTATTCTTCGGCACGTCGATTAGCACGTGTATTCTTGTCCTGAAAAAGAATAAAATGGAAAATGATATTTTATTTATCGACGCCAGTGCTGAATTTGTGCGTACGGGCAACAAGAATAAGCTGAGTGAGGCAAATCAGCAGAAGATTTTAGATAGTTACACTAATCGGCAGGACATTGAATATTTTGCGAAAGTTGTTTTGCAAGAAGAGGTTGTCGCTAATGACTATAATCTATCCGTTAGTTCATACGTTGAAGCGGAAGATACCAGAGAAGAAATCAATATAACGGAGTTGAATGCTGACATTGCTAAAATTGTCGCTCGTCAATCGGAATTGCGTGCGGCTATTGATGAGATAGTGGCTGATCTTGAGGGGGATAAGGATGCGAGATAGTGCTCTACAAATAGGCACATTTGTAAAAAATGTTGACATCTTCATCGCCAATGTCAACAGAATAGGCATTTTTGTTGACATATCCAAGCGGCTGAGACTTTCTTTAAGCGGTATCATAGAAAAGATCGCGATTTCAAATACCCTTGGTATACTAACACTACCGTATCGCACACCACTAATTGGCGTGGCTGATGTAGTTAAAGAAACTGGCTATTCAAGGCAGGGTGCCTATAATATGATTGAGCGATTGATAGCGATGGAAATCTTGTACGCGCGCGATGACACGACTGAATACGGTCAGAAGTATGAGTATCGTGATTATTTGAGCTTGTTTCAGGAAGTTGGGGATGGGTGATATGAGCAAAATTAACACCAAGCAAACGAGGGAAATGGTACTAACTGAAGATCGTAAGTATGAGGTGAAGAATTTAGCTAGTGTAGAAAAAGGCGGGGATGCTGAATATGATAAAATCAATTAGATTTTGTAATTTTCGAAACATGAAAGATAAGAAGTTTATTTTTAACGATAAGCTAAATATCATTATTGGAAAGAATAACAGTGGAAAAACAAATATACTCGAAGGTATAAAATTAGCATTCAGTGCCATAAATAACTCCTATATGAAAGTCGATAAAAGTGATTTTTATAAAGGAGATGATAATAATCCGATCGAGATAATATTAGAGCTAAATAAAGATTCAATACCGAGTTTTAATATACCACTACCCGACGGGACTGAGAAATGTGGGTTCAAGGTTGTAATTAAAAAAGCTCCAAGGGATAGGTATATAAAAGAATTCCTTGATATAGAGGGAAACACTGTTTCTCGTGATATAGTTTATGCTGATGATAAAGTGCCAGACGTCTATATGATACCCTTGATGCGTATAGAGGATATTGTGTCGCCTGGTTTGATTACGGGTGTAAAGAACCTGCTCGACTCAGAAGAGGCGTATGAGAAATTCCGCTATGATTCACGAGAAGGCATAAGAAAGCAAATAAAGGAAAAAGCAGAAAAATTCAAAGGCCTAGCTAAAAGATTTAATTTTGATCTTGATATAGACTCAACTGTGCCAGAGATAGGTAACGAAAAACTATATGTTGTTGATAGTGAAGATACTGCCTATAAGCATAAAATAGGCTCAGGGTATAGGGCGATAGCAAATATTTTGTTAAATGTCTTAAGTGACAAAAATACGATAATATTGTTAGACGAAGTAGAAAACCACCTGCATCCAGCGTTGTTGAGAAATCTAATTTCAGAAATGAAAAATGAAGCGTTCAAAAATGTGTTCATCTTAGCCACTACACACTCACCAGTTGCTGTAAATGAGTTCAAAATTAACAGAATTATTGATTCGACAAAAGGTAGTGTATCCGATCTAGACATTAATGATGATATCTTAAATAAACTTAATACATTTCTTTGTACAAGCAGAGGTGAAATGTTGGTTGCAGACAATGTAGTATTAGTTGAAGGTTATTCAGAGGAAATACTATTACGAAAATATGTAAGCGATAATAAACTAAATTGGACGATTATTAATGTGGCTGGAATCATGTTTGAACCATATGTGATGCTGGCTCATGCCTTGGGCAAGAAATGCGTAGTAGTAAGTGACAACGATAGATCGCAGAGTAGTGACGGCAATGAACCAACTTCAAGATTTAAAAACCTTCAAACGATATGTGATGAATCTGGAATCGTTCTAGTAGGGGTTGATAACACGCTTGAGACTGACCTATATAATAACGGTAAGCTTTCGGAATACACGAATTATCTTAAGCCGCACGCAAATCACGCAGATATTATGGTTATGAAAGACAATAAATCTAAAGCCAGCTTTGCATTAGAAGTTATTGGTAATATTGACTTATCAGATTGGCATATCATAAAGGAAATTACAGATGCATTCAAAAAGGGTGATTAAATGCGTTGCCGGATCTGGTAAGACAACCGATTCGATAAGGTTTATGCAATCTAACAAAAATGGTTTATACTTAGCCTTCAACAACAAGGTGGTGAATGAAATTTCTGATGCTGGACATCTTGGGCTGACTATAGATTCATTATTTTTCTCGTATATCTTACCAAAAATACTTACTTTTATACCGCTTGCTGCCAATTGCAAGGGTGTAGTATTAAATCAGGAGGCTACAAGAGAGCCAATTCAAAAAAAGAATGCGAGAAATATTAAGTTTAATTCCGACGGTACTATAAAGAACCAAACTAGCGTAGTGAATGCTACTCTTAATGATACTGTGGCGAGCATTGCAACCAGGAACTTCCCTAATCGTGATGCGCTTAAATATATATTTAATAATGATAATAATGAACTTCATGTGACGTATGACCAAGCAGGAGCTTTAGGCGGTTTTTTGATAAATAAATATCCAGAGCAAATTCTGTGGATTTTAAGATCTAGGTTTGACTATATTATAATTGATGAAGCTCAAGACCTGAAGCCAGGTTTTAGAGAGGATTTTGCAAAGCTTTTATATGATAATGATTTCCCCGTAAGACTACTTGGAGATAGTAACCAAAATATAAATGGTGGCGGAAATTGGTTCAATCAACTTAATTCTAGCGAAGAAAACCTCCGAAGTTGTCGATGTCCTGAGGGTGTCTGTAAGTGGATTAGGCAAGTTGTTGGCATAGAAATCTATGGAAAAGACAGTGATGGTATTGTCTGTAGAGTTACGACTGACACAGTAAAAGACTTAGATAATAGCACAAGAACTCTGCTTTATGCAAAAAGGACTTCGGGGTACGCAGAATATATAGATAATTGGTCCGGTGAAGTATATACGATTAAAAAGGCAAAAGGTCTGACGATCAAGCAAGATATTGTGATTTTAGCTAATGACTTAAAAACTAACAATCTCTATACTGCAATGACGAGAACGACAAGCAATATTTATATGACGGTAACTAAATTAAATGGAAGAATTATAAGATACAATTAGTAAAGTGGAACTATGAGTAAAATTGACGATTTGATTAAAGAGTTGTGTCCGGATGGGGTAAAATTCCAAGAATTGGGCAAGGTTGCTAAGTTCTGTAGAGGTAAGTCGCTTTCTAAAGCGGCAATTGGTACTGGCGATGTGCCAATTATTCTATACGGTGAGCTATATACTACATATGGCAACTATATCGTTGACGTCGTTTCTCGTGCTAACTATAAAACTGCTATTAAAGGTAAAGAGGTTGTTCGAGGTGATATAGTCATGCCAATAACCAGCACTACTAAAGAAGCGCAAATTGGCAAGGCTTCTGCGATATTGACGGATGAGAGTATATATTTAGGCGGTGATGCTATTGCTCTAAAGCACAACCAGGAGCCCGGTTATTTAGTACATTTGCTAAATAGCCGATGGTTTGAATCTCTAAAAATGCGTGAACGCACTGGAACAACGGTATCTCATCTCTCGCCGAAAGGTATTGCAAAGATAAAAATCCCCATCCCGCCCCTTGAGGTTCAAAAAGAGATTGTGCGTGTGCTAGACTCGTTTACAGAGCTAGAAGCAGAGCTAGAAGCAGAGCTAGAAGCAAGAAAGAAGCAGTATGAGTATTATCGTAATAACCTGCTGACTCTTAGTGAAGAGTCAAATGTGGTGGAATGGAAGACTTTGGGCGAGGTTACTTTGCAAAGCGGTAACATTAA
This sequence comes from uncultured Candidatus Saccharibacteria bacterium, assembly GCA_945873065.1. Classification (GTDB taxonomy): domain Bacteria; phylum Patescibacteriota; class Saccharimonadia; order Saccharimonadales; family Saccharimonadaceae; genus Saccharimonas. The sequence goes on along the minus strand of CAMCBN010000006.1, from coordinate 21,467 downwards.
TTGGAAAAAAGACGCAGGGTTGTATTCTTACATAGATTTGACATCAGTAGACAGAGAGAGTCATTTGATCAATGAAACTGTTATGGTGTCGGCGGGAAACGCGCCAAGTCGTGCTCAAAGAATTGTTCAAAAAGATGATGTTATCTTCGCGACCACCAGGCCAACGCAACTTAGATTTACTATTATTGATGATGATTTTTCAGGATCGGTAGCTAGTACGGGCTACTGTGTGCTAAGGCCACGACTAGAGTGTGTGTCTCCCGGATGGATTTTTCATAACCTAGGGCTAATGAGATTTAGGGAGTATCTTGAAAATAATCAAAGTGGATCTGCGTATCCAGCAATTTCAGATAGTAAAGTAAAGAGTTTTTCAATTCCCATTCCGCCTCTCTCCGAACAAAACCGCATCGTCTCCATCCTCGATAAATTCGAAAAACTGACAACCGATATCTCTGTTGGTCTACCAGCTGAAATTGAAGCTCGCCGCAAGCAATATGAATATTACCGCAATAAATTATTAACCTTCAAAGAAACTAATGATGATGAGCAAATTCTCCATGAGACACCCAAAGCGCTATAATTGGAATATAGAGGAATAGAAATAATGCCAGAAAAGTATCAGTTAATTTCGGAAAATAATGATAGCACTGTGGTAAGCGACTACGTTTCGCCGTATAAGCGTGCGACCAGCTATCAAAGCGAGGCTGACTTGGAGCGAGAGCTGATGGAGCAGCTGCAAAAACAAGGGTATGAACGCTTATCGATTTCCAGTGAAAGTGACTTGATATATAACCTGCGTACGCAACTGGAAAAACTGAACAATTACACGTTTACCGATGGTGAATGGAGGCAATTTTTTGCTGAGCGAATCGCTAACGGCAACGAGGGAATTACTGAAAAGACCTTTAAGATTCAAGAGGATAGCACGCAGCTGTTGAAGCGCGATAACGGCGAAGTTATTAATATTCGCCTGTTGGATAAAACGAATATTCACAATAATTATCTGCAGGTGATTAATCAATATGAAGTGTCGGGTGTGCGGGATAATCGGTATGATGTAACGCTATTGGTAAATGGATTGCCACTGATTCATATCGAGCTGAAGCGGCGTGGCGTGCCGCTGCAGGAAGCGTTTAATCAAATTAATCGTTACCAGCGCGACAGTTTTTGGGCAGGTAGTGGGTTGTTTGAGTATGCTCAACTATTTGTGATCAGTAACGGCACTCACACGAAGTATTACAGTAATACGACGCGTTGGCAGCATATTAATGAGGCGGGTAAGTCGGAATCGCGTCGCAGTAAAAAGACGAGTAATAGTTTCGAGTTTACGAGTTGGTGGGCGGATGCCAAAAATCAGCCAATCACCGATTTGATAGATTTCACGGCAACTTTTTTGTCAAAGCATACGCTGCTTAATGTATTGACAAAATATTGTGTGTTCACGAGCGATAAATTGTTATTGGTGATGCGTCCGTATCAAATTGTTGCAACCGAACAAATCCTGAACCGTATTCAGATCGCAACAAATTACAAGAAGTTGGGCACGGTTGAGGCTGGTGGTTATGTTTGGCATACGACTGGTAGCGGTAAGACGTTAACGAGCTTTAAAACAGCTCAGTTGGCGAGTAAGTTGGATTATGTTGATAAGGTGCTTTTTGTGGTTGACCGTAAAGACCTCGACTACCAAACGATGAAAGAGTACGATAAATTCCAAGAGGGCGCGGCGAATAGTAATACGAGCACTCGGGTTCTGACGAGGCAGTTGGGCGATCCAAACGCTAAGATTATCATTACAACTATTCAGAAACTCGACACATTTATCAAGCGTAATCAAGGCCACAAGGCGTTTGATGATCATATGGTTATCATCTTTGACGAATGTCACCGTTCGCAGTTCGGTGATATGCACCACGCTATCACTAAACATTTTCGTAATTATCATCTTTTTGGGTTTACTGGTACGCCGATATTTGCGGACAATGCGTCAAGCGGCGGGCGAGTTGATCTGCGTACGACCGAGCAAGCTTTTGGCGATAAACTACACACATACACGATAGTTGATGCAATTACAGATAAAAATGTGCTGCCATTTCGAATTGACTACATTCGCACGATCCGCGAGGCGGACGATGTTGATGATCAAAAGGTGCGCGATATTGACCGTGAGCGAGCGTTAAGCACACCAGAGCGAATCAGTAATGTCGTACGTTACATTCGTGAACATTTTGACCAAAAAACGAGACGTAATGCCAAGGCGTATGCGTTCACTAAACTAATGAACATCCACGAAGTTGCTTCGGCACGGAATCGAGCAATAAAAGAGGCGAAAGATAAGGTTCGCCTTAGCGGGTTTAATTCAATATTTGCGGTTAGCTCAATTGATGCAGCTAAGCTTTATTATAATGAATTTAAGCGCCAACAAGCCGATCTTCCTGAAGCAGCACGGCTAAAAGTTGCCACGATTTATAGTTATGGAGCAAACGAACCTGATTTGGAAATGGACGGAATGGACGACGAGAACTCGGAAAATACCGATGGTCTTGACGGCTCGTCGCGTGATTTTCTGGACAGTGTGATTAGTGACTATAACGCAATGTTTGGCACGAATTATGACACGAGTGCCGAACGCTTCCAGAACTACTACAAAGACGTTAGTTTGCGGATGAAGAATCGAGAGATTGATTTGTTAATCGTAGTGAATATGTTTTTGACGGGCTTTGATGCCACGACGCTCAATACTTTGTGGGTAGATAAGAATTTGCGAATGCATGGGCTGATTCAGGCGTACTCGCGGACAAATCGTATTCTTAATTCTATTAAAACATACGGCAATATTGTCACATTTCGTAATTTGGAAAAGGCAACCAATGAGGCGCTGGCGCTATTCGGTGATCGCGATGCAAAAGGTATTGTTCTTTTGCGACCTTTCCGGGATTATTACGAGGGTTATGAGGATGATGGTAAAAGCACGCCAGGTTACGTTGATTTGATAGCAGAATTAAAAAATAAGTTCCCCTTAGGCGAGAGAATCATTGGTGAACAGGCGCAAAAAGAATTTATCAAACTGTATGGTGCAATTCTGCGAGTTAAGAACATTTTGTCGAGTTTTGATGAATTTATCGGACAGGAAATTTTGAGCCAACGTGACGTGCAAGACTATCATAGCATGTATATTGATCTTTATAATGAACTAAGGCCAAAATCTGAGGAAAGTAAGGAAAATATTAATGATGATTTAGTCTTTGAGATGGAGCTTATCAAGCAAGTTGAGATAAATATTGATTACATTATGGAGCTCATTCGACAGTACCATGACAGTCATTTGAAGAATAAGGAAATTCTGATTGATATTGATAAGGCGATTAATTCATCGGTTGAGCTACGCAATAAAAAAGATTTAATCGAAAAATTTATTGCCGACCTTACCGTTGATAGTTCAATCGACGGCGACTGGCAGGAATTTGTGCGCTCAAATAGAAAGAAAGAGCTGGACCAGATTATTGACGAAGAGAATCTTAACGAAGAGGCGACGTATACATTTGTTGAAAATGCTTTTCGTGATGGCTATATTCAGTCAACTGGTACGGGCCTATCAGGTATATTGCCACCAATATCACGCTTTTCAGCTGGCGGAGAACGTAGTCAAAAGCGCGAAACCGTGTTGCAAAAATTGAGAGATTTTTTTGATCGGTTCTTTGATGTGTCGAGCGGAAAGTTGTAGAGGGTAAGCTTAATATGATATTTTCCAAGGATTCTATCACCATTGCTCGCGCCATTATTCGGTGGCAGGCTCTGTCGAAGTGCGAGAAATCTTACCGCGGGAATTGGAGGTGATGTCGTTTTGATGGTAAGACTCACCGTCCTCCTCAAACCCAACTCCCGCCACCGCCAAGAGGTAATTGAAAATGGTGATGGGACGTTGACGGTTTATACCAAATCTCCGGCGATTGAGAACCGCGCCAATAAAGAGGCGATTGAACTATTGGCAAAACATTTCAATGTGCCAAAAACACGTGTCAAACTCATCAAGGGCGAAACGAGCCGGCAAAAGGTTTTCGCGATTAGCGAATAGCTTAATATCATCTATACGCGGCATGATGGTCAGAACAGCCAAGACACCTCAGGCCGTAAAACAGTGGTAATATTTGCCTCGCCTAACTAAACCATAGTAAGATATCCTCATGAAAACAGAGTTTTTTCGTTGGTTGATGGCGCGAATGTTGAGTTTGAGTTCGTTTTTTGGCGTGATACTGTTCTATCTGTTAGTAGCGCCGAGTGTACAATTTAGTTTAGTAAACTGGCAGGTTATTGATGGTACTAAACCATTCGCCTGGTGTGAAAATTATTGGTTATGGACGTTGGCGGTCGGCGCATTATTCATTAGTTTATCGCGGCTATCGTTGATGGCGGCGGGACGGGTAGCTTGGCTGAAACACGACACGCTGCAGGCGGTGTCTATTCGCCCGATCGAAGCTACGGCGATACCGACATATATCGGATTATTTGTGATCTCATTAGAGCTAGGCGATAACCCGCCAGCTCAGGCTTTGGCGGTTCTGGCGGTATTGTTTGTACTGTGGTGTTGGTTTGAACGGGTGTTTTATTTTAATCCGATGTGGCTGTTGTTTGGTTATCGATTTTACGAAGCTGAGGACAAAGCGGGCAATTCTTTCACTGTTATTTCTCGCCGCCGCAACCTCAAAGGCGCGCAGTCACTGGCTAATTTGAAACGTATCAATGACTATACGTTTTTGGAGTGTGGGTATGAGTGATCTGCGGCTACTTGCTGGTTTTGCTATGAAACGCGGCGAGCGTCCGGTACGGGTGGTGCTGGATGATCCGGAAACTATGGCGCGGGTGGCAAATATTTTTCAGGCGCCGCAGATCGGCGAGCCGCAACTGGTGGCGTTTCGGCCGGAGCGGACGGTCGAGGCAGACGAGTGGTTTTATCTCGAGCTGGACGAAGAGGATTTGGCAGTAATGATTGGACCATACCGCGATAGTTTGGCACATAGCGCCGGGGCGAATCAGCTGACGGGCGAGGATTATCAGCAGGTTGAAAGTTTGTTTATGAACACAATGGATGGCGGGTTGGTTTTTTCAAAAATTACGCCATCACTACGGTTGGAAGATAAAAAATTTATCGGTTTTGGCACTGGCCACCCCGAGCTAATTCAGCACCAGCGCTCGCTGGAGTTTACTGGCCGGGTCGACGCCTATTGGCGCGGTGATCGGCTGTATTTCAAAAACTACTCGACAATTCGGCCGCTATTTTCTGGTATTGAAAAATATTTTCGCGCGGCGAGCGATGAGGAAAAAACGGCGTTTTTGGCGCATGAATTTTTCGCTGTGGGCGAGGGTGAAATTAAAATCGGATTGCGCGCCGCCAAGCGTATCGCCGCTATTCTTGACGACCAAAATATCGACCTCGACGACCATGCCACTCAACATAAAATCACTGCCTATGCCGAGCGCTATCCGCAGGCCGGTATCGTCATCACGCCGGAACGTAAGTTAGAAATCACCACTCCGCATCAATTATCCAGCGTCCTCAGCCTGCTCTCCGGACGTTATTATACCTCCGAACTTACCGGCGAAAAAATGGAAGCCCGCGAAGCGTGGCGATTGGAAAAGTAACTTTTCTTCAAACGTATCATCAGTCAATAGCGAAGGCGCGAGCTGCTATACTATAGATAATAATATGGAGGGCCCCATGAAACAATTAGACAAAATCATCACGAATAAACGGATTATCGCATTTGCACTTATTACGCTATTCATCGTAGTAGCGGCAGTATTTACTTGGCCAAAATCAGCGCAAAAAACGGTAGAGGACCCGGCGGCGACTATCGCGGCTGAGATGAAAAAATTTAAGGAACAATACCCGCAGGTGGCGGATAATCATCGTTTTCGCTATGCTACGGCTGACGAGGTAATTCGGTTATTTGAAAATGGTAGCGGGCTGGTCTTTCTTGGGTTTCAGCAATGTCCGTGGTGCCAGCGTATGGCGCCGATCGTTGATGAGGCGGCACGCGCCGAAAAGCTCGATAGGATTTATTATCTGGATATTCGCCAGGCGCGGGCGGATAATGACGCGACATACCAGAAACTAGTAGAAAAATTGGCGCCGCATCTCAATAAGGACGAGCAGGGCAATCCGCGGATTTATGTGCCGGACGTAACAGCGCTGTATGGCGGCCAGGTTGTCGGTCATTTCAAACAGGAGACGACTGCTGACGGAGAAAAAGTTACTCCTGATACTTATTGGACGGCTGAGCGCCGGGCGCGAGCAGTGGAGCAGCTGCGCGAGATGATTCATAAGATTACAACTGTAGATAAAAATAATAGCAATAAGAAATAATCATGAAAATCTATAGCACTAAGAAAAGTCACATATGATTATAGTCGGTGTTTTTCATTGGTGGCTATAGAAGCCATCATCCTGCTCGGTATTCGCCAAGTACTGTCGCCAAGTGGCCGCTCGCTTCAATCTGCTCAAGTAGTCGGTACAATTTTGGTCCGGCGCAATCGACCACCATGAAAAACTTATAACGCCACGGCTGACCAACGATTGGCTGGGATTGTAATTTGGCGAGATTAACGTTGGCTTGCGCGAAAACATTTAGTACTTTGACTAGTGCGCCTGGCTGGTGACTAGTAGTGATAACTATCGATGCACGAGTTGCGTCCCTCGGCGGATCGCCTGTTTCTAGCACCAAAAAGCGGGTAATATTATCTTGATTGTCTTGAATCGAATGCGCCAAAATTGGCATCTGATGCAGGTCGGCTGCTACTTTTCCTGCTACCGCCGCCATATGATTTTTGCCTTCGTTCGCGATGAATTCTACTGCCCCAGCCGTGTCGAAAAACTCAATTAGCGTTGCGTTCGGTAGTCGCTTCTTAAAAAAATCACGGCATTGCGCTAGCGCTACAGGGTGCGAATATATTTCGGTGATATCGGATAATCTAGCGCCTGGTCGAGCAATTAGCATTTGGTCGACTGCCAATTTAATTTCACCAACGATCGGTGCCTCGCACTCTTCGACGAAACGGTAAACTTCATTGATACTGCCATACAGAGTGTTTTCGACCGCTGTTACTACCGCATCTGCCGCCCCTTCGGCGTAAGCATTGAATACTTCGCTAAACGTTGCACACGGCAAAATCTCCACGTCTGCGCCATACCACTGCGCCGCAGCTTGGTGATGAAACGAGCCAGCTTGACCCTGGATAGCGACAATGAGTGATTTGGACATAGATTCATCATAACACAGATGCGGCGTGGGGCGGCGTTACGATAGGGGTAAACATTCACTATAAAGTAAAGCTAGCTGCAGTACTATTGACGAGTACAACTCTTATTGTTATTTATAATAACATGGAGCGAAAGACAAGAAACAGAGGATACCTCGAGGGCAGTTCATTAGAGTGTTCTGTTGCCGAGCGGTTACCTCTTTATGGGCTGCCAGATGATGTGGAGAGCCTTGTTTTGCAGGAAAGGATAGTACCAGTTAAGGTCGGCGTAGACAGTACAGCACGCCTCAAGATTGTTGATAGCTGCGGTATGACCTGTACATTTTGCCATAATGAAGGAACGCCTGTAGCGGCCGCGTTCAAAAACGGAAATACTCTACTCCCCAACCCGACATATAGGGGGGCGAGTCTCGGTGTTTGAGTCTTATAATGGGGTTAATTTCGTACCTGGCGCCATGCGACCAGATGAAGAATTTGATAGAACTCTTGACGTTTTGTCGCAAACTCTTGGCACAGAAGAGTTACATCTAACCGGTGGTGAGCCGACACTTCATCGTCAACTACCAGAAATAATTTACCGGGCTACTTCACGCGGTTTCTCTGTAAAATTGACTTCGAATGGTGAAAATAGTCGGGTATTTCGCGATTGTGCGGCAGCTGGCTTTGAGAAGGTTAATTTCAGCATTTTTGGCACAACACCAGAAGAGTTAGCCGAAGTGCAACATGAAAAGTATCGAGATGTAAAGCGAGCTAAAAGAAAAATTGACTCGCTAAAGCGTTCTATAGATGAAGCTCTACAATACGGAATTAAAGTTGATGCTAATATAGTCATGCCTGATTACTCGCACGCCAATCGCGTACGGCGAGTCATTGACCAGTACGATAGTCGCATATCCGTACGGATTTTGAATGACATGCAGTCTTAATAATGATCAAGACTGCAAAGAGGGTTATTACGGAGTTCGCGCATATATTGATGCAAATAGTGTTTACAAAGTTGGTGTTTGTATTCAACGTATGGATTTGACCCTGGATATAGATGAGTTTGCTACCAGCCCTGTAATTGATGAAATAAATAATTTACGAACAGATAGTGGCAATCATTAAACGAACGATATCAAAGCCGTCAAATAGCATGAAAGGGGTCATTATGGCGAACATTGAACACGAGGCAAAGATACTAGGCATAAATCCAGTTACAGTTTGGCAAAAACTACAAAGTCTAGGCGCGAAAAAAGTTGGCGAGTACAATTTTTGTCGATATGTTTTTGATACTATTCCAGTTACACCGAATCGTTGGGTCAGGTTGCGTTCTGATGGTATAAAGACGACCTTGACAGTGAAAGAAATCGAGAGTAACGCAATTGATGGCACGAAAGAGTGGGAGGTGACAGTTTCTGATATTGACGAAGTACTCATTATATTAGAAAAAATTGGTATTAAGCCGCGTGGCTATCAAGAGAATCGACGCGAAGAATATGAACTAGAGGGGGCGCAGGTAGTGATTGATTACTGGCCAAAGCTAAGTCCTTATATAGAAATTGAGGCAGGTGATTCTAGTGCAGTGATAAAGACGGCTAAAATGCTTGGGGTATGCTAACGGTGAACTAGTCATCAAAAATACAGCTGACCTATATAAGGAGATGGGTATTGATCTGAAAAAAGTGTCTGAATTGAAGTTTGAGAAGGCAAAGCATAAAGAATTTTGCAAACAATAGAAAAGGGTGAGCTACCAATTTTGCCATTTGAGCTGGAGGCTGCAAAGTGCGCAATGGAGAAACTGATCGCTGAGCAGGATGAACTCGGTAGAACTCTTCGTGAGGCTATGGATCAATCATCTGAGACGTGGCACGACAACGCACCTGCGGAAGCGATATCATCTGCATCTGTCGTATTGGCTGAATCTGCTCGTCCAATACAGCGAATACTTGGAGAAGGTGTGGTGTTTGAATATAGTGATAAGGTCCACCCCGCCCTCGCCAACAATCGGAGACTTCGACATAGACTTGTCATAACACGATTAGCCGTGTTGATTTAAGAAGAATGGGGTGTGTAAAATTTAGCGATAACCGCGAGAAAATGCTATAATAAACGAGAGAATGATATGACTGTGTGTGGAAGGAGAATTTTATGAGTTTAAAGAAGAAATTATTGATCGCTAGCGGAACTATGATCGCCATTGGCGTAGTTGTGATCGTTTTGTCGGTAACTCGCTTCTTCACGCCAGAGCCAAAGTTTGAATGTGTTGCGCAAGGTCAGCCGTCAGCAGGCTTTAGCGACGATTCTCAGGGCGGTTGTCCAATTAGTATTGAAAGTTACAACAAATGGCGTGATTGGGAATATCCAGAATACAGACGCGTGATGGGCATTTCATCGGTATTATTATTGCTGTCAGGAGTCATCGTCGGCGTTGTTGGTTTGACGAAAAAATCGCCGAAGAGTAAAGCGTAGGTTGTGAATGGGGCGTGATGGCACGCTAAATTTGCAGAATCGTTAAGGTGAGAGGGCAGACGCGAGGCTATTGACAGATAGTATTTTTTGAAATATCGTATCATTATAGTGTAATTGGCGGAGAAATATATTTTGTAGGCAGTATGCGTCATAAAGGTAGCCTAGGGTATATTTTTGTGATAAGAGGAAAGAGGTTTTCGTTGTGGGTGCATCTCAAAAAAATATTTCTGTACGACCTGACGTTAGCATTGTAGCGAAGAGCGGCAACGGTTATCATGTCGCAGAGCTTATCAAAGAGCTGACGAAACGGGGCTTAGGCGTGAAGATCATCGATTTTGATCGGGCGGCTGATTTTTCTGAAGAAATGAAAAAACTTGGCAGAGTGACGCTTTGGCGTGCTTCGTCGTTGCAGAAGAGTGTGCAAAGAAGTAGCGTCGCAAACTATTTGGAGAAAACCTATATGGTTAATGAGGCAGTATTTTTGAGACCTGGTACAAGTGAAAAATTCTACCAGCAGCAGACAATTGCTTCAGAGAAATCACTGGCGCGCTATAGCATCCCGACATATAATGTCCTTACATTAGAGCAGTTCGGGTCGTTGCTGCAGAAAAAACTCCTATCATTTCCGGTTATTGCTAAGCCCTATGACGGTAGTCGAGGAGTCGGTATTGAGTTGCTTCATTCTGTCGATGATTTACAGCGTCTGGCGCTACCGTTGAAGAATTACGTTCTCCAAAATTTTATTGCGAATGATGGTGACTGGAGAGTGATCGTCATAGGCGGCAGGCCTATTGGTGTCATGAAACGTGTCGCCCGTGATGGCTCGTATCTCAACAATATCTCGCGTGGTGCGCGGGCGTATAATGAAACTGATGAAGATGTACTTTCGGTGATTTTTGACATAGCCCCCAAGGTGGCAGGGTTATTCAACCTGAGAGTATGTGGCGTGGATATTATTCGCGATGCTACGACCGGTGAGTATAAAATTCTCGAAGTCAATACGGCGCCTCAGTGGGGTGGTGAGTTTGGGTTTCAAGCGACTACCGGAGTAAATGTCGCGGCAGAGATCGCACAGTATGTCGAGAGTGTGCTTGCGAGACTCGACGGGGAATTGTCACCCGCCCAACTGGTCGACCAATACCACAAGCAGATGATTTCTACCTATCCTGTAAAGGCGTTTCATTATGCTTCGCGGTTATGGCTGTGGACAGGAGATGCGTGGGCTCGGCAGGTCCTCGACCGTGAGCAGGAGAGCTATGTCGGAATGACTGCTAGTGCTACACGCCAGTTATTGCGATCCATTTTTGACAAGAAAGACAAGCCATTAACTGCTGATCAGATTAGACCATATCGTAAAAAGTACCTCGAAAAGTATCGGATGCTACCCGTGTATAATGCCCTTCTATTCAAAGTTATTTTCAGTGATAGTGTTTATAATAAGGATATCCGGCCATATGTTGCTGAGTTGGTCTCTGATAAAGAATTTATCACGCTATTCCGTGACCTATCGCTTGACCATGATGCTATAAGAGTACTTTCGACGCTTGCTGTAAATTTCTTTTATACATTAAAAAATTATTTCAATACATCACTCAAGCTATCGTCGATGGTTCTTGTCGATCCATACGAGATCATAAAAATATCAAAGGGATACCAGGCGCTAGTAGAGTGTGGCGAGCTATCGCACAAAGATGCTCTTAAATTAAGGGTTTACCTCCTCACTCACGCCATTCTAGGGGAGTCAAGATTTTATCAGCGAACGGTGCGTATGGCAGCTTTTCGTGATATATGTCGGGAGCTTGAGGCGATCATCCAAGAGCATTATTTTGATGTTTCCTTAGATAATAAATGTGAATTTTTGGTTTGCAGTAGACTATGCGGGTACCGTCCGGCTATAAAAAACCTTATCCTCGACGAAGCCAAGAGGTCGCTATCGTGGAGTGGTCAGTTTATTGTCGATAATGATGCGTCTGGAGTACGACACATACTTCGGACTTCTGAGCATCGTAGTGTTCTGTTTGTGATGGCAAGTCAAGAACGTACACCTCCTGAGGTAGCATCTCGCACAAGTGGGGTTATTAAGGATAATAAACCCAAACAGATGATAGGGCGATTGGTTAGAGTGGAGCTACCCGACTTTCATGGCATCCGCTTAGTTGCTCGGGTAGATACAGGTGCGACGCGTTCGTCGATCGCCGCTTCAAGCATGAAGGAGGAGGATGGTAAAGTGTCATTCGTATTATTTGATCCAGATCATCCACTGTATGATGGTCGAACATTTGTGTTTCCTTTATCTAAAGTTGTTGAGGTAAAGAACCCAGAGAAGACGGATGGTGGAGCACCTCGATATGTGGTGCCAATAAAATTTAAGGTGGGTGGCAACGAAAAAATAGTTGAGTGTAGCGTGGTAGAACGCCACCATATGCTTTATCCAGTTTTGCTCGGCCGTGATTTTCTATTTGGTGAGTATATCGTCGATGTAAGTCAGCAATTTATTAGTGATACGGTGAAGTTATCTCTATGAAGATCGCAATTCTATCCAACGGCCCCGGTAATTACTCGACGAAACGCTTGAAAGAGGTGGCAGAGCGCCGAGGTCATCAGGCCCAAATTGTTCGATATCGTGAATGCTACGCTTCGATCGAGCAAAGCAGCCCGCGAGTCAGTTACCGTGGTGAAGACCTCAGTAGGTATGATGCGATCATCCCACGTATAGCCAGCCATATGACACGCTATGGTACGGCGATCGTGCGGCAGTTGGAGATGCAGGGGATCTATTCGGTGTCGAGTTCGCTGGCAATCGCTCGTTCGCGCGATAAGCTGCGGTCGATGCAGTTGCTGGCAAAAGCTGGTGTAGCTATCCCGAAGACAGTGTTTAGCCGTAACTCTGCTGACATTGACGATTTGATTGAGAAATTAGGCGGTACACCAGTGATCATCAAACTTGCGCGCGGTACACATGGCAATGGTGTGGTACTGGCAGAAACCAGAAAGGCCGCCAAATCAGTACTTCAGGCGTTTTACCTAACGAACGAGGATGGCACGAACATCTTGTTGCAAGAATTTATCAAAGAGTCGGCCGGTGTAGATATTCGGGCGTTTGTGGTAGGTGGCCGTGTCGTCGCCAGCATGAAACGACAAAGTTTGGATGACGATTTTCGTTCGAACCTTCACAAAGGTGGTGAGGGTACAGTGATCAGATTGACCACAGAGGAGCGTAAAATGTGCATCAAGGCCGCCAAGGCAATGGGACTTAATGTGGCTGGTGTTGATTTTATGCGTTCTAGCCGTGGACCATTAGTACTAGAGGTAAATGCGAGTCCAGGTTTTGGTATCGAGAAGATTACCGGCAGAGATGTGGCAACGTCAATCATCGAGTATATTGAATTTAACGCACGTCGCCGCCACAAAAAAGATCGAGTGGGGGCGTAGATTGGAAGCCAACTGTGAGTGTACAGTGAAAGTATATCTAGGATTTTAATTAGTTAGTACATATAGTTATACAAATCCGTTGCGAATTGGTCTTCGGGTACACTATCGAGCAAGGCTGTCGCGACAGTATCATAACTATTTGTGTCGAAGCGTTGTAGGAACGATGGCGCTTGCGACATAGTGTCATTGTATTGCTCATACAATGCCTGCTGCAACAGATTAAGTAAGTGCTGGTATTCGCTAGCTGCTCGTCGCGTGTCGGTTAACAGTAGTGAAGTGACACGTTGAAATTCGTCAGTCTGTGGGCGGATTTGATTAAGTTCATGTATCGTTTGCCGAAAGATATCGATAATCTGCTGTAATCGTTCTTCGCAACGCGCGATAGCGAGCATAGATCATTCTGTACACGAGCATCAATGGCTACCGATGAAATATTAGCGAAGAGATTAGTAGCATCATTGATAAACCGGCGTACGTCCATTCGGTAGCTAAATAGCGAATCTCTGGTGGCGAGGATTTCTTTGACAATGATCGATTGCGGGACGAGTTGCGGAGATTTGAGTACAATAAACAGACCTAGTCCAATAGCGAGTACGATGATGAGGGATAAAAATAAGATAACATTCATTGCCGATATTATAACACATATTGTGTAAAGTGAAATCAATACGTTTACCTGCAATAAATAGGGGGGTTGACATCCGCAAGGATATTCGTGGTAGCATAAATACATGAGTATACCACATATGATTTTAGCAAAAATCACCATGGCAGGTGCCGTGTCGGTCGTGGCCGTGTCGACGTTATTTACACAACCAGTATCAGCAGGTGGGTTTGGTCGAGCAGATATCAAACAATATGACTACAAAACCTCTGTCGCAGTGGCGCAACAGGTGATACAAAATGATATGCGTGATCCTCAGGTCAAGCCAGAATGTCGTCCGATCCTCAAGACTCACGGTCGCAAGACAGCAAAGGCTGTTCTGATGCTGCATGGAGTGAGTGCCTGCCCTGAGCAATTTTCCGAGTTAGCTGACTATTTCTACAATCAAGGATACAATGTATACGTGCCGCGTGTACCACAGCATGGTCGGGTAAACTTGCATGATTACGCGAAACTGACACGCAAAGAGATGACTGATGTTATGAATCAAGGTGCAAGTATCGTTAGTGGCTTGGGGGATGAGCGCGGAGTGGTTGGTTTATCAGGCGGTGGCAATATGGCCACCTGGCTATCGCAATTCGGTAGTCACATCTTTTCGCGCACCTTACTCCTCGCGCCATTTTATCAGCCATCATCGAAGCATATGTCAGCTTGGCAGGCACCGCTTTTGCGTAATCTCTATGGTCGTAATATTCTGCCAGATCGTTGGTTCGGCGATATGTCCTACCGTGTTCTCGGCAAGTACATGCTCCTCGTCAAAAAATATAAGCGTAACCTAGGTGCACCCGGTCTCAAACACGTTGCAGTCGTTTTGAGCGAACGCGACAAGGAGATTGACGCTAATCTTGCTCGCTCAATCCCAGAAAAGATGGCGAAGAATAACCATGCGTCATTCAAGCTCGAGACGATACCAGCATCGCTCGGAGTCGGTCACGATATGGTAAGTCCGCAGGTTGATGGTATGCCGCAAGCTAAAGGTCAGTTGTACGCAAAGTATTTCCAATTGTACGAAGCGAACTAGGCTTGCATTTGTTATCATCAACTAATATCGCCTGAGCTCATCTCGATACACATCGTAGTCGCCCCATGTTAACGCGACTACGATGTGTAGTATCATCAAATGTGACTCGAAAAGTGCTAGATACCCCTCTCTACTTTTAAGGCCGAGCTCTTTCCAGGTGCGATCAAGCCAGTTGCTGAATTGTATAAATTCCTTCTCATTGCCTTACCGGATCAAGCCCACGTTCTCACCGCGAGGATAGTCTAGCTCATCTATCGAACTCTTAAATTTTTCTGTGTTATTGAGTAGGTAATCCAATGGCATCTTTTGGAGAGCACGAATAATATCTAACTCTTGATAGAATCTCACCCAAACGCCTCTTGGCAAGCAAAAACCCGCGCCATGGGTCAACCATGACACGGGTTTGAGTGTGAGGTTAATGGTCGCCCTCTCACCCCACCACTCAAAGCAATAGGAGAAGGCGTGGCAGCTTGGGGTGAGTCCGGTGACGGTGCGGAAGGTGGTGGATAGGTAGGGGCTGGGCAGATGGAAGCTACCGATAGCCTTCCAAGACGCGGTACGTGGGGCCCGGCAGTTGGTGCGGGTTGTTACGAAGTTGTGACCACGTCTCAGCATATGAGCAGATGGCAAGCCTAAGAAGGTATACCGCACTACCTCGCGTGTGGCCAGGAGTTGGAGTCCGAGCCAAAATACGGAATATAGGTGCTCCAACTATTAAGCACGGCGAGTACCGGGAGAAGCGTAGGACACCGACGAAAGTATGAAGCGGACTAGGTGGACGAAGCCAATGGAGACGGCGTATCGTAACGTGATGAAACCTCTGGAATAATTCTATGTTAGCAGCACTGCTTGCGGAGAGGCGGTAAACTCATCATACTTCCATAAGTCAAAACTTCAGCGACCGCTTGAATCGCAACTACTGTCGTTCGATATAACCCTAGTGATGGATCCATAAGTTGATGACATCGATAAGAGTAAGACTCGACGGCGAACTAAAAGACATGTCAATGATAGCATCGCTTACTAGTACGAACTCCGGGGAGCCATTCGGCGTAGACCGTCGTTGGAATTGTGACGACCCTCCCTCGACGCATGTCGATGCGACCCACCCTATTCTTCGCTTGACAACAAAGAACGCAATCAACGCCGCACAGGTCAACTATGATATACAAGGCATAGCCCATCTTTCTATTACTAACTCGTCTGAACTAGCACCCTATGACTTAGTAGTCGACATTCGGCGGGGGTTAACGACACATTTCTATGCCACGTTCGTTATGTCACATGAAGAAATCCAATCGCCATTAGTCTCCCTTGAAAGCGACTTAATAGATCAAGCAATTCGAGAGTTATCACAGATAAATCTAAGTACGGAGGAGTGTATAATCCAAACTGTGATACCGGGCGAACGCTATCTAAATGAGATCAAAGAAATCGCACACCGATATGAGCATGCGGCAGCCACTGTCACAGATGATGTTGCTGTAATCATGCTCGACGATGCGCAATCGAGAAAAATAGTGGTAATTACGCGTTCGGGATACAGGAATTTTACCGATGATAGCGTGTGGTATAAGTACTGGCAATGTCGTGCAGCCTACCGCGAATTATTGTCGCAGGCTTCTGAATTATCAGATCAGATTAGTCCCTTGCTTGACCGGGCAAATAATATTCCTGTGTCGTATAAATCGAGCAAGAAGATTGCAATCCAATTACTTGAAATGCGGGCGAGTATTGTCGATACAACTGACACACTCAGGTCATTTACTTTAATGATGCACACTTTGCGAAAATTTAGAGATCAACTCATATTTGATAAATCTGTGACCGCTGGATATGTAACATCGCCCTTCAGAGGAGAGTTGTTATGGGAAAAAATATTACGAGAGGAGCAGCGATTGTATATTCAGCCACTAGAAACTGTGGAAACTGCTATCGGACAACTTATCAACTCGGCCGAGTCAAGACTCTCCGGCTTAGAGGGAATACAGCAGGCGGCCTTTGATTATCAAATACAGAGGCAACTACGTGCAATGCAGGCAATTGCAATAATTATTGCTATTGTGGGCGTGTGTGGATCAATCCTATAATAGGATAATATAGTTTGAGAAAGGAGTAGATGGAATGTCACGTAAGCGCGGTGCAATTATAGTCATAGGCGACGAAATACTGAACGGAAGTACTTTAGACACAAACTCTCATTGGCTTTGTGGTCAGATCGCGGGGAGAGGTGCTTTAGTTACGATGGTGACCGTAGTCCACGACAATCCAGAAGCCATAAAAGATGCAATGTTATACTGCATGCGCACTAACCCAGACATCATTTTTACTTTAGGAGGGCTAGGGCCGACTGTTGATGATAAAACTATTGAGTCAGTTGCTCTCTTTCTCAAGCTGCCGCTTGAGTTCAATCAAACCGCTAAAAAGTACATCCAGGAACGATATCGGCTTCTGGAGGCTCAAGGAGTGGTAGATCGAGATGTCTCTGTGTTGGCCAATGCGGCGCGAGAGAAAATGGCACGACTACCAGCAGGGGCGACTCCACTGTTTAACCCGGTCGGCGCTGCTCCAGCAGTTGTAATAGATGCCGATGAACTGTCAATAGTATGTCTCCCTGGCGTGCCTGCTGAAGTTTGTGCAATTGTAAAGGAGCAAGCAACTGAGGTGTTGAGACGGCGTTTAGGGAATGGCTATTTGAGAACCTTACAATTATGACTAGCACGAATGATGAGTCTGTTCTTGCCGAGGCATCTGGCATACTTACAGATGACTACGACGATGTCTACGTCAAGACTCGTCCTATCAAGAAAGAGGGAGGAAAAATTGGTGTCACGCTCACTGCTTCGGACAACGATCTTGGTAAACTGGTTGCAATACTTGAATCAGCCTTAGATAGGTTTACTGCATTGCTTAATGAGCGCGGTATAAAAATAATTAGGTGCAGTGTTGACGATGCTGAATAATGAGATTCTAGAGCAGAAGGCTCATAGCGTAACCTGGATTGTTTATAACTGTGATATTGCAGAAGCAACAGCTGACGCTATAGTATGTGCTGCAAATTCTATGGGGGTGATGCGAGGTGGAGCTTCTCAAGCACTTAGACTCAAGGGTGGCGATGCTATTGAAGAAGCTGCAAGATGTCAGGCGCCAATTAGAATTGGTAGTGCGATTGCTACCACGGCAGGGAAACTACAAGCGAATTGGGTTATACACGCACCTACTATTAGTCAACCAGTGGAAACCACTTCACCTGCATGTATAGAAGCGGCAGCCTACGCCGCTGTTCGTGTTGCTAGTGATCTCGGAGCACGTTCGATCGCCTTCCCCGGGTTAGGGTTAGGTGTTGGCGAAGTTCATGTGTCAGATGGCGCTATAGCTCTCGTTGCCGGCGTAAAAAGAGGTTTAACTAAAAAGAATCTATTGAATGTTGTTAAAATCGTGTTACGTCAGAAATATTATGTTCCTGTATTTTATAACTGTATTACTGACACGTAATTCAATTAAAGAGAAATTGTTAGTATTTGTCCGATATTGCGGACAATGTAGCGAGTGAAGCTACATAATGCCTTGAGCGATGCCACCTAGGTGCTCCAAGCGTACATTGATGATTACGATGGAGATTCTGGGAGATCGAAGTAGGTCAGCATGTCAGCGAGACGCCTGACTTATGGGTGTCCGCGACTAGGGCACGCACGATAGCCCTCTATCATTCTTTTAGGTCCTTCAACGAACAATGGATCACTCTGGCAGTTTGGTATCCTGTGACGTTCGGGCTGTCGGAGATCCGCTGTGTGATCTCGGTGAGCCGGGTCATACCCGAAGTGATGTATTTGCTTCACATACGATTCGGTCTGTTGACGACGCGTCAACAAACCTTGCATAATATACTCCTTTCCGAGTATAATAGTGTCATGAAAAACATATTTGTATCCGGCCAAATCAAAGAAAAGTATCGCATTCGCGAGGTGTTTGCGAAGCTAGAAGCTGCGGGGCATCAGATTACCCATGATTGGACGAGGACGGACAATATGCCTAAGCCGTATTCGCTAGCACCCGCTGAGGCTGGGCTGCGAGCGAGCAAAGATATCCAGGGAGTGCTAGACGCCGACGTGTATATCCTGATGAGTGACAACCGCGACAGCGGAAAGGGTATGTATGTAGAGTTAGGCGCAGCCTTGGCGCTGGCGACATCACAAGCCAAGCCTATCGAGCTCTATGTAGTAGGCCCAATGAACCATGAGTCCATCTTTTATTTCCATCCTCTTGTGGCTCATGTCGAGACGATTGAGGAAGTGCTGAGGTTGATTGAGCGAAGTAGTGACAGTCAGCCAGAGTTTGTTTCAGCAGCGTAGTGGCCTGGGGGTCAAGAAGGTCGGACGCATCTCACCTGGGGGAGGCTGGCGGGCTCATGGGCGCGCCTGCCCCCGGGGCGAAGGCCTCCAAGCGGGGCGGGGGCGCCAGGGTTGACTACACCTACCTGCACACCGCCATCGACGGCTTCTCGCGCCTGGCCTACACCGAGGCTCTAGATGATGAGAAGGCCTCCACCACGATCGGCTTCTTCTGCCGCGTCCGGATCTTCACCGCGACATTAACGTCCCTGGTTTCACGCCATCATAGGATCCGTCCCTATACCCCCACGTCACAACGGCAAGGTCGAGCGCTACAACCGTATTCTGGCAGAGGAGTGCCTCTACGCGCGTTCCTACTCCTCAGAGCAGCAGCGCCGTGCCCCCGTCACCTTGGAGCGCTACTCCTACGGCAGCCAGGTCCAGGGTCCGTATGGGACCACCAACCTCTGGTACAAGCTCAAGGGGTACGACAACGGTTGGATCAACGACGGCTACATCTACACTGGCAGCGACGAACCGGTGACGGGGAAGTGCGGCGGAACGGCACCGAAGCTGAAGCCTGCCACCCCGCTGCAGAACTACGACCGCTCGGCGGCCGTCCAGTGGGCGCACGACAACGTGCATGCCGACCCGCGCTACCTTAACGACTGCACCTGGTTCGTCTCTCAGGCATTGTGGGCGGGAGGTTTGCCTAAATCCTCCGATTGGACTTCCAATATTACCTCGCTCTCCACCAAGGAGCCATATCTCACGCAACCCAGGGCAGCAACCGGCGCAGACTACCTGAAGAACTACCTCGTCAACGACGCCGGAATGGCGACGATCACAGAGTTGTCGTGGAGCGACAATACTGCTGGAGGCGCCCAGCCTGGTGACATCATCGCCTACGACTGGGATAACGGTGCCGATGGTGTCATCGATCACCTAGCCATCGTCACTGGCGCCACCTCTGAGGGCTACCCACTCCTCTCTCAGCACACCACCGCTCAGTACGACCGATACTGGTCCTACTCAGAGTCCGGTAAGGACTGGATCGAGAACACCGAGAAGGGAGCGCGCGTCTACCTCATTCACATCGCCTACTAGTTGACAATCGCCGACTGGTAGATCACAATATCCTCCAGCATGAACACTAATTCATGCTGGAGGATATTATTATGACAATATGCCCAGAACCAGAATACACTAAACAGCCGTATAGCCATGACGATATTGGCGACTGGGTGCTCAGCCCTGTTCTTACGCGATATGTGGGTGGTGATTTCGATCGCTCACTGGACGAGCGCTGTGTCATCCCCTTTAATTCTAGGCAAGGCGTGAGTCTCTTCGCACTCGGTGGTGAGCTCGTCATCCTCGTGTCGTTGCTCGTATTCGCTTTGTTGACGCATTGGCGAGCGATGCGTACGTCACGCACATTCTGGAAGCGCACAGCGCGCATCATGATGTGGATCCTGGTCTTCTATGTCGTAGCCGTACCTGTCGTGACCATGTGGAGGACGCTGAGAGGGTGAGAGGGCTTTAGAACGACATCGGCATCGAAGATCCTCCCCAGCTCTGGCGCCGTCGGCACCCGAATTTCTTTCTTTCCAGACGTAAGTAGATCCGCTGTGTGATCTCGGTAAGCAGGGACTAGGCGATATCCCGATGTCGGTTGATGCTGATGTAGCCTCTTGCAAGTAGATGTAAATTACCTACGAGATAGCGAGTACCAGTGCTTGACGCCTTTCCGAGCGCCGATCATGCTCCGCCGCCAAGCCGAGGAACATTTGGATCACAAATTACATTACTTAAAAAGAGGGCGATCATTGCAAGGGCGCATTACATTAGCAGTCTCTCGTCATCTTGATGGAAACATACGAGCACTACTATGCAAACAATTTAGATGTCACCTAGAGATCACAGTGCGTCTTCGAGCTCATCCTCCGAGTACCCAAATGTGTAGTCTTCATCTTTGCCATTCGAAGCCCAAATCAAAGCCGCATCGTATACACTCAAGCTCTCGCCATCTTCGTCATCGATCTCAAACCCCGAGGAACAATGGTGGCACTTATAAGTCTCCCCATCCCATTTCCCCCCATAAGTCCAGCACTCGACCCATTCTGTGGCCACAGTCGGGACACATAGCATATCTACTCACGGATCAATCGTCCTTGCTGTGATTTTCGGCATGTTTATCTCAGGGGTAATTGCAAAGCCATTCTAGCATGTTCGGGTTGCCCCAGTCCTCACTCCCCCAGCCCTCGTACCAACTCCCCTGGGTCGGTGTCGAGGGCTGCGGCGATGCGGACGATGT
>CAMCBN010000005.1 GCA_945873065.1 uncultured Candidatus Saccharibacteria bacterium | reverse complement strand
CGCCTCCAGTCAGCGAGCCAGGTCACGAACACGCGCCTGGAGCGCTCCGCAGCCACAGCCTCTCCACCAGGGACCTGGTTGGGCAACCCAGTACTCGATCACCGTCCGATCCAGGTCCAGACGCCGGCCGACATCGACAAGACCGAGCTCATCGAGACGGCAGATGACTGTCAGAGCAGGGACCGCGAAGGCAGCATCGAGCACGTCGAGATCTTCCGGATGGGCAGTGCAGGAACTTCCATCATCGGAAGGCCCCGACCCCCGTCCGGGCGCCGACATGCTCAGACGGCCCCAACTGCGAAGAGCCAACAAACTCACCCCGTCTCCTGAAACATCACATATATGGCGAGTTTGTTGCCTTGAAGCAATGGTGTGTTGCGGATCGGAATAGGGCTCCTTGACCTGACTCGCTGCACTCGTATTATTAGAGGCATCCACTCGAATGCACGCTATACGGTTTTGCCCACTTTAATTCTTCGTGGGCTCGCTGAATTGGGTAATCCTTCCATTCGAAATCGTACCAGTCGAATATCGTGTAGCAAGATTCAGATGTCCTTTTGATGGAAAAGTTTCGTAAAGCCAGGTACATGTCGATGCCGCCACCGTAGTTCAGGGTCTCGTACTGCGCGGTCTTGCCAATGGGGATGTTGCCGTTCTTGACTCTATCAACGAAGATATTATTGTTGCTGAAATAATCCCACTCGATTTGGACAGATCTTCCGTTGCCAAGGTAATAGTGATTATATAGGTTGAGCGCCACCTTGCCGTCATTAGCGATGTAGTCTCTTTGAGGGGCTTCTGGTGGCTCGGCCTTCTCTTTCTTCTTCGTCTCCCCACACGCCTCCGTCACCGCGTCGTCGCTGCCGGTCAAGATCATGACATCGGCGACGTAGGTGTCGGTCCCGGCCACCTTGTACCACAGGTCGGAGCTGCCGTAGGGGCCAGTGGCGTTGCCGCCTCGGGTGGAGCATCCCAGGGTGACTGTCGTACCGGCCGGGATGGTCTTGACGGTTGGCTTGTCGGTGCTAGGTCCGCTCCGCACATTGGCATAGTCCCACCCCGGCACGGAGAACACGGTCGCGCTCGCCTCCTTCGGCGCCGCCTGCGCAGCCGGCGCCACAGCGCTGGCGCCCAGGGTGGTGAGGAGAACCGCCGAGATGGCAGCCAACCATCGCTTCAAGCGGGACGGCGGGAGAACGAGGAGGGATCGGATCTTGTTGGTGGACGGGTTCATGATGAACCCTCCTTCCTGAGGATGTCCAGCCTGTGCGACTTATGAATCGAACTTGACTGGTTGGTTCTGATGTTTTCGGTGAGCCCTCACCACTGATGGCCGTAGCGCCAGTGCATCGGACCCAAAGAGCAGTGCCAGAACGCTGCGATGTGCGAGCCTCAGCTCGCACCGAGGAGGCCTAGGGAGAACCTCCGGCAACCCGCTCACTTCCTCTTGTGAGCTAGGGCGCACGCTACCACTTGACAATCCCCCATGCAACCACCTTGCATGTGATGGAGCAATTTTCGTTGGTGCATCTAAGAAAAGTCGGATATGACGATCCCGGCATGCCAGGTGCCGCCACCACCGGGCGGTGACACCTGTCTTCGCAGGGCACAGCCCTTGGAGACCATCATTGTCTGACATCCGATATTAGTAGGTATCCACAAGTGTTGACATCTTACCAACCCCAGCAAGAAGAGATTGTCTAGGGTCATAGATTCCGTTTTTCGTGGATACTGCTGCAAAGTTGTGCATGGTTGTCATTTACTTGTAGCGCCTATGAATCCGGAACCGTCTAGCAGATGAGCGGATGATGCTCCACGGCCTCGTCCGGGCGTGATCACGCTTCTGCCGTCACACCGATGGTCACAACTTCGTAACATCCCACACCGCCGCGCCAGCACTCCCTGCACTCCCGCGCTGGACCCACTGCCAGCAGGCGGCACCACCCAGACCTCACCTCGCACCACCTTCCGCACCGTCGCCGGACTCACCCCAAGCTGACGCGCCGCTCCCTTGATGCTCCCGACCGTCTCGTAGGCCAAGCGAACCCTCCGGCAGAAGACCTCATCCTTAAGATCAGTACGCAGGCTCAAGCCAGCCCGCTTCAGATGCTTAGCCACCGTATCCTTATGAAAGCCCACCCGTTCAGCGATCTCAGCTACCAGCAACCCCTCCTGACGCAACACCACCATCTCCTCCACCACTCCCGGCATCACCTGATGATTGAACCGAGGACCTGACCCAGTCAGCACCGACTGCAACGACCCTGACGAACCAGGCACATCTGCCTCGGCCTCCACACCCTGCAACCCCGCCAGTGCCTCCACACCGACAGAAGTCTCGCAGCAGCCCAGCTCCTGCTGGGCTGCTGCCTCAGTGCTCACCGACTCCTGCCACGAACCTGCCCCCTCACCAGCCTCCACATCTTCCTGGCTCGCATCACCCACCACCGCCATGACGTACCGCCACGCCTCCTCCCATTGCTTTGAGTGGTGGGGTGAGAGGGCGACCATTAACCTCACACTCAAACCCGCGTCATGGTTGACCCATGGCGCGGGTTTTTGCTTGCCAAGGGGTGTTTGAGAGGTCTGCGGGGTGGGTTCGGGCCTGGTCTGGCGGATCTGGTGGGGGTGCACGAGGTTGGCTTCCAGGCCTGAGTCGTTCTCGTGACCTTCTGGTTCTGGTCCTTCAGAGTGTCAAGATCATCGGGTCGGTGTCTTCGTCTTCTTCTGCTGGTTGTTTCTTTGAATTCAATAGTTGCCTACATGTAAATAACACAATGTTATCATCCTTGACCTTCGCTATATATCGGGTGTACTCTGAGATAGAGACGCTATATATAGCGTTATAAAATAGATAATTTGATATTTTCGAACTTTGTATGCACTGGTTGGAGAATATTATTAATTAGTAGTGGGGGATTATTGCATGATTAAATCAATCAAAAAACGTGATGGGCGAGTGGTGAAATTTGACCGTAAAAAAATTGAAAAAGCTATATCAAAAGCGGGTGCTGAGACAGGCGAATTTGATAAGGATGTCTCCATTAGATTGACAGACAAAGTGCTTGGTCGAGTCGAAGCACATGGTACACAATCACTACCCAGTGTCGAAGAAGTCCAAGATATCGTTGAGGATATGCTGATTGAATCGAAGTACAAAAAGACCGCCAAAGCTTATATTATTTATCGAGATCAACATAAAAAATTACGCGAAATCACTTCTAATGCGCATGTCGACCTGATTGACCAATATATTGGTAGACTGGATTGGAAAATTAACGAAAATTCTAATATGGGCTACAGCCTGCAAGGTCTTAACAATTATGTATCAGCAGAAGTCACCAAGACTTATTGGCTGGATAAGATTTATACACCAAAAATTGGTAAGGCACATAAGGAAGGCGATTTACATATCCACGATTTGAATTTGCTCAGTGTATACTGCGTCGGTTGGGATCTGATGGATTTGTTGCGTGAAGGTTTCACTGGTGTGCAAGGCAAAGTTGCCTCCAAGCCGGCTAAGCATTTTCGCTCAGCACTCGGTCAAGTAGTGAATTTCTTTTACACTTTACAGGGTGAAGCGGCTGGTGCGCAGGCATTTTCTGACTTTGATACACTGTTGGCACCATTTATTCGTTACGACAACTTAAATTACAAAGAGGTAAAGCAGGCGCTGCAAGAATTTGTCTTTAATGTCAATGTGCCGACCCGCGTTGGCTTTCAAACACCGTTTACTAATATTACACTGGATTTGGAATGTCCAAAACATTTAGCTGGCAATCCAGTGATTATCGGTGGTGAAATGCAGGACACCAACTATGGTGATTATCAGAAAGAGATGAACACACTCAACAAGGCGCTGCTTGAGGTGTTGAGCGAAGGCGATGCTAATGGTCGCGTGTTCACCTTCCCGATTCCAACGGTTAATATTACCAAAGATTTCAACTGGGACAACCCAGTTATCGAAAATCTTTGGGAAGCTAGTGCTAAATACGGTATTCCATATTTCTCGAATTTCGTCAATTCTGACATGAATCCAGAAGATGCTCGTTCAATGTGTTGTCGCCTGAGGATTGATAATCGCCAACTGGAATATCGTGGCGGTGGACTGTTTGGCTCAAATCCGATGACTGGTTCAGTCGGTGTGGTGACGATCAATTTACCGCGGCTGGCGTTGAAATCAAAGAATGAAGACGAGTTTTACGAAGGCTTGGGTAAACTGATGGATATGGCGCGTGACAGTCTGGAAACCAAGCGCAAGGTGCTGGAACGACTGACCGATGCTAATCTTTATCCATACACCAAGTTCTATTTGCGCGATATCAAAAAGCGGTTTAATGAATACTGGAAGAATCATTTTTCGACCATTGGTCTGATCGGTGTTAATGAGGCAGCGCTCAATCTGCTCGGCGTCGATATTGGTACTAAAAAAGGCAAGGCATTTGGCGAAAAGACGTTGGACTTTATGCGCAATCGACTGATTGAATACCAGGAAGAGACGGGCAATAATTACAATCTCGAAGCGACACCAGCGGAGGGTACAACCTATCGTTTGGCGCAAATCGATAAAGCCAGTTTCCCAGAGCGTGCTCACTTTGCCAATGGTATCGGTGGGGCGGTCGAGCATCCATTTTATACCAACTCCAGTCACTTGCCAGTCAATTACACGGACGATTTGTTCGAGTTGCTGGATTTGCAGGATAATTTACAGACCAAGTACACTGGTGGTACAGTAATTCACTTCTTTTTGGGCGAGCGCATGGATGATCCGCAGACTCTGAAAAAGTTGGTGAAAACGATTTGCGAGAATTATAAATTGCCATACTTTACCTTTAGCCCGAGCTTTTCGATTTGTAAAAATCATGGCTACATCGTCGGCGAACATCCAGTTTGCGAGCGTTGCGGTGAAGAGACCGAAGTTTATTCGCGAGTAGTTGGATTCTTGCGCCCAGTTTCGCAGTGGAATAAGGGCAAGCAAGCTGAGTTTGACATGAGGGAGCATTATGATGAAGCGACCGAACGTGTCGCAGCCACAGCGGCCGTGTAATATACATATCGGCGGAGTACAGAAGCTGTCGCTGGTTGATTATCCAGGTCACGTGGCGGCAGCGCTGTTCCTGGCAGGTTGCAATATGCGCTGTGGTTATTGTCATAACCCAGAGTTGGTGTTGCCTGAGCGTTTGGCGCCGAGTATTCCGGTCGATGAGGTGATAACGTTTTTGAAGTCGCGGGTCGGTCGGCTGGACGGTGTGGTGGTTTCGGGTGGCGAACCAACGGTACAGGAAGATCTGCCAGAATTATGCCGCCAGATTAAGGCTCTAGGTTATGATGTAAAACTTGATACCAATGGGACTCATCCTGACATGGTACGGCAAATGATTGATGAAGGCACGATTGATTTCATCGCCATGGATGTGAAGGGTCCGCTGGAAAAATATGTAGAAATTGCAGCGCGGCCGATTGACCTGGGAGCGATTACAGAAAATGTGCGACTGATGATTGATTCTGGGATTGATCATGAGTTTCGCACGACAATTGTTCGCGAGCAGCTGGAAGTGGCAGACTTTGAAAAGATTGGTCGACTGGTCAAAGGTGCCAAGCGCTTCGCTCTGCAGCACTTTCGCACTGGTACGACCGTTAGTCCGCAGTTTGCTAATTACCACACTTTTACTGACGAAGAATTTGCGGCGGCTCAGAAGATAATGGAAAGGTATGTTGATCAATGCGTGATTCATTAGAAGTGGAAATTGTGCGGTTGCGTCAAGAAAATCCAGAAGTCACGACGCTGTATTTTGCCCGACCGTTTGATTTTACGGCGGGGCAGTACATCACAGTATTTATCGACGGCAGCGCGGTGCGTGAGGGTAAGGCGTATAGTATCTCATCGCGACCAAACGAAGAGCTAATGTCGATTACGGTGAAAAACGTTGGCGGTGAATATTCGAGCTATT
Organism: uncultured Candidatus Saccharibacteria bacterium; assembly: GCA_945873065.1. Lineage (GTDB taxonomy): Bacteria > Patescibacteriota > Saccharimonadia > Saccharimonadales > Saccharimonadaceae > Saccharimonas. The sequence goes on along the minus strand of CAMCBN010000005.1, from coordinate 85,568 downwards.
TGTGTTCACGGCGCGTTGGAGATATCTTGCGAATTAGTCGCGCATATGGCGATTTTAATCCGCAGACTGACAAGCCGTTAGTCGGTATTGCGGCGGGATGTGCTTTAAGTCCGATCTGGAGTGTTTTAGCAGATGCAGCGCAGCCAAAATTTTTGTATTTCAGCCACAAATCACCAGATTTCCCTGTATTTGCTGATGAATTGGCAGCGTCAGATATTATGGTGAAACATTTCAGTACGCGCGCTCAGGTTGCGGAAAAAGATGGTTGGTACAATGGGCGATTTGATGTGGCAAAAATCGTTAGTGAAGTGCCGGAAAATGCACATTTTTTGGTTTGCGGCAGTTTGCCGTTTGTGCGGGATGTATGGCAAAAACTTGGCGAAAATGGCATTGGTGATGAGCGAATTTCAACGGAGACATTTTTTGAGTAATAAAGAGGTGGTGTGGTGTTGGAACAGGATTTAGAGTTGATAGCAAGTGATGCTAGTGAGCTCGATCTACCCTTAAATAACGATAGTCAAATCGAGCGAGTCGCTGGTGATGCTGAAACCGTTGACCAAGCAAGAGTGTGTGCAGGTGTGGCTAGTGTAGCCTGCGATAGTTGTGCAGCTAGAGATAATTGTCCGATTTTGCAAATGTGCAGGATTGTTAAAGAAGAGAATCGCCAACCCGATCCAGAGCGCCAAAGCTACCTTGATGAATTATTGGCTGATAATGATGATTTGGTGATAGCGGGCTACGCAGATGCGACTGACAATAGGCAGGTTACGTCGAACGATGCGGCTGTAAAGGTAGAACTCATGAACATAACTGAACCTAAAGTTGACACAAAAAGTCGTCAGTCTCTTCACCGAATGGAGGTCATAAAAAATGATACTACGCAAAAGCAAACAGCTAATGCTAAAATTGATGAAATCTATGAATCTGAACTAAATGACAACAGTATACTTAGTGCAAAAATTTTTGACACACCACAAGAACATAAAGAGCTTAATGATACTGATAGATCGAAGACTAAACAAACAGCAGTCAAACCATCAAGCAAACGACCAGCATTGATAAGTGATAAATCAAATAGCGTGGCACCGATCATAGAAAATAAAAGTGCATCAACTTTAGCTCCTCTAGTCGAAAAAATCGATAATGTGACTAGTACTAGCGATAAGACAGTTTTTGATGATAGCCACGTCTCTGCGACCATAGAGGCGACTGAGACTAACAAAATCGTTAGAAAGCATGTCACTGATGTTTCGGAAAAACTATCCACCGAAAAGCCTGGATCGCAAAATAAGTTTCATGAACAGCAAAAAACTGTTATCGCAACTGAGGAGTTTTTAGAAAAGGAAGGTAAAAAGCTAAATATACCAGAACCTAATAAGCCTGATGAGTTAGATGAATCATCTAGTATCTATCAAATACCGCCAGAACCTGAGACGGATATTACTAGTGATACGATCGTCGACAACTATGAAGTATCTACTATAGAGCATAGCACCAAGCCAGATATTCCAGCCGATTCTCGCGAGAAAAATGTTGTTTCGGCGGAAACCAGCGATGATAAACAAGACTTGTCGTCATGTGGTAATACTGTGATAGACGATAACGATTTTGTTGTGGACGAACCCGTTCATGAGGAGACTATTGGTTGGGCGAGTGATAGTAGGCTTTTTGCCGCTGAGCGCGAAGATGTCGCGGAGAACTTAGCTGCAGATGCCGACCCTGATCTATCGTGTGATATGACACTACCGCAAGAGGCTATTAATCAATCACCAAACGAAGTTATTGATGCCCAGAAAGAAAAGGTGGCGGATGCAAAGATGGAGTCGGAGTTGGTTGTTATTGATGAATCATCGCAGGTAGAGCTTATTGAGCTCGATGGTAGTCAAGAGGCGGCGGTGCACTTGGCGATCGTGGAGTCAAAAATGCAGGGGGCGACTCATGATCTTTATGGTAGTGATAACTCGGTAAGCTTAGCAATGGACGAAGTTGATGGAAAAATTGATGAAAGACCAGAAGATTTACAGTTGTCAATCGTATACCCTATAACAATGATAGACGAAGCAAAGGCAAATGAGGTGGAAGATGCTGATACCATACAGCCAATGACTGATCTGTGCGAAGAGTTTGTTGAGGCATTGCCAGAGGAGGAGCAACATGTCTATAACTACACAAAATCAGAGACTAGCACATCTGGACGTGGTGGCGGCTCAGTATCATGGTTGGTACAGCTAGTTGGTGCGGTAGCGGTGCATGTGGTTCGTGGTTAGACTAGAGATGATCATAAGTAGAAGTGTGTTGGCGTGTTATAATTATCTTTAATAAAATGAGGGTTAAAATAAGTAGATGGATGCGTACAACGACAACATAGAATCTAACCAGATAGATAAGCTCAAAAGTCTTTTTCCAGAGGTGTTTACAGAGGGTAAGGTTGACTGGGGGCGGCTAAAAGCGACGCTTGGTGAAGCGGTCGATTTGGGCGAGCGCTACGGCCTCAACTGGAAGGGTAAAAGCGAGGTTTTTGCCAAGATTCAGGAAAAGACCGTTCAGACGTTGCGTCCAGATCAAGATAATTCCGTCGATTGGGCCACGACCGGTAATATGTTTATCGAAGGCGATAATCTGGCGGCGCTGAAGATTTTACACAAAAGTTACTACGGCAAAGTTAAGATGATTTATATCGACCCGCCATACAACACGGGCAATGATTTTGTCTATAACGACGATTTCAAGCAGACGCGCAAAAGTTATGAAGCCGAGGCGGGCATTGTTGATGATGAGGGGAATATCACCCGCGACGATGGCCTGCGTGCCAACACTGGCGGGCACAAGCACAGCAACTGGCTGAATATGATGTATCCGCGGCTGTTTTTGGCGCGCAATTTATTGCGGCAAGACGGTGTTATCTTTGTGTCGATCGACGATAATGAAGTCCACAACCTCCGCCTGATGATGAATGAGATTTTTGGGGAGGAGAATTTTCAGGGGCACATACACTGGCGACGAAGGGCAAACCAACCAAATGATCCAACAAAAATGATTGGCCTGGTGGCCGAACATATATTAGTTTATACACGAAAGGCTGAAGCGTATAAAAGTTCCGGGGTAGGTAAAATAGCAGTAACAGGTGATTTTTCTAACCCGGACAATGACCCTAACGGTCCATGGGCTTCTAAGCCATGGAAGACTGGGTCCAGTCAGAGTGGTACAAAGTATAAAATTCAGCTACCTAGTGGCAAGGAAATTTTCGATGAATGGATGGGTAGCGAAGAAACGTATAGGAAGTTTTTAGAACAGGGCAGAATTTATTTTCCGAGTGGCGGCCATGGCCTACCTAGGAAGAAATACTATCTAAGTGAGAGGCGGGAAGAGGGTCAGTCTGCCACGAACTGGTGGCCTAGTGATGTTTTTGGCAATAACCAAGAAGCAACTTTGGAGCAAAAAGAATTATTTGACGGTAAAGTTGTATTTGAAAACCCAAAGCCTGCAAGTTTAATAAAAAATATGGCAGATATATCAAATGTTAAAGATGGGGATATTGCCGTTGATTTCTTTGCTGGATCCGGCACGATTATGCAGGCAGCCATGGAGTATTCAGTCGAAAACAATATTAATCTCAACACGATAGCTATACAACTAAATGAAGATCTTGATAAAAACTATAAAAATGCAAAATCTAAAGCAAAACAAATCATAAAAAATGCTGTAGCAGTGCTTGATGGGATGAATTTGGAGCATACAATAGCAGATTTGTCGCGTGAACGTATTCGCCGCGCTGGTGCCAAAATCCGCACCGACTTTGCTGAAAAATTAGCAGAGCGCGAAAAACCGCTTGATCTTGGCTTCCGATCATATAGCGTTAGCGAAAGCAATTTCAAACCATGGAACGAAATGGTCACCGACCCGGAAGAAATTCGCCAGCAAATGCTCGACGCCCTTGATCCAATCGAACCCGACGCCACCGACGAATCGATTTTGACTGAACTCCTGCTCAAGCGTGGTATCTCGCCGCTCACCGACATTGAAGACCACGACACTTATTTGTTTGTACCATCCGCAAACCTTGCTATTCGCTTAATACCCGACCTTACCGAACCTGATTTTGCCGAAATCCTTGCCAGCGGTGCTAGAACCATTCTTGTCCTCTCCCGCGCCCTCGGGACCAACGAAACCCTACGCATGAACCTAACCCTCCAAGCCGAGCGGCGAGGAGTGAAGGTGGAGGTGGTGTGATGGAAATTATGAGTGTTGGGTTTACTATACCTGGTTATTCTGAAGAGGCGGTCAGTCTAGATTCGAGAAGGGCGATTTCTGATGTGGATTTAGTGATAATATCTACAGAAATAAGCAAATATTCGTATAGCAGAAGGACCTATAGTAATGGTGGCGAAAGTTTTGATCTGGAGGGATCGCATCAATTTAACGACGACTTAAGCCACTGGCGCAAGAGCATAAAAGACCATGTAAGTGCTGGGGATGTTGTTTTTATAATGCTTAAGTCTATTAGGGAATTTGAATTAATGACTGGCAAAACCGAAGCAAAAGGCAAGGTAACAATTCACGAAACATTAAAACGTAAGAATAGCGAACTCTTGCCCATAGACCTTAATGAAGCAAGCAACTCGCAGGGGGTTAATATAACAGTTAATAATTTGGCTCCAAATTACTTCAGACTACCAGAGGCGATAGATGAGCATGTAAATTATGAGGTTAGTTTTAAACAAGATGACGAGATCCAACCTTTATATCTAACAAGAAGCAAAGATAGATTGGTGGGTGGATATAAAAAAATTGGCACTGGTTATTTAGTGCTATTGCCAGCGATAACTTATGATGATGAGGAGTTTACTGAAATAGACAAAGACGGTGAAGAAGTCTGGAATAGGGCTGCCTTGGATTTCGGAAACTCTTTAGTGAGCTTTCTTGATGCAATTAAAAAAGGTCTTCTTTTTAGCGGTATCTCCACTCCACCCCCATCCTGGTCTAACGATCTCAAATATCAGACAGAGGCCGAGGTGGATGCAAATAGTAAAATTGATAAGAATAGAGAAAAAATCAAAAAATTGAAGGAAGCTAATAAAAAATTACAGGATATTGTTAATCAGGAGGGTGTTTTGAAGGGTTTACTATATGAAACAGGTAAGCCTTTGGAGGATTCAGTAACCGAAGCATTGAAACTACTTGGCTACAATGCTGAAAATTATGATGACGGCACGCTGGAATTGGACCAGGTAATTACCTCACCAGAAGGTAATAGGCTAATTGGTGAATGTGAAGGGAAAGATAGTAAAATGATCAACGTTACAAAGTTTAGGCAGTTAAACGATTCTCTGTCTGCGGATTTTGAGCGTGATGACGTAGATGAAAAGGCTAAGGGCGTACTGTTTGGAAATCCGTTCAGATTGACTGATCCTAAAGATCGTGAAGAATGGTTTACTCAAAAAGCTATTTCTGGAGCAGAGAGAGAAAAAGTTTCACTTGTCAAAACAAGTGACTTGTATGTAATAGTAAAGTATATCAAAGACAAAAAGGCTAGCGATAAGTTTATCAACGACTGCAGAAAGGCAATATATGAACAATCTGGCGTTGTGAAATTTCCCAAGCCTTCTGCGATACCAAAAAACAAAACAAGAAACAGCAAGTAATGACTAACTTCATCCTCTACAACACCCCAGACAACAAAGTCTCCATCAATGTCCAAATCGAAGATGAAACTGTTTGGTTGACGCAAGATCAGATGACGGAGCTTTTTGATAAGTCGAAGCCAACGATCGTGGAGCATCTGGGGAATATTTTTGAAGAAGGCGAGCTAGACGAAAATTCAGTTGTTCGGAAATTCCGAATAACTGCCGTTGATGGAAAGAAGAATTTCATTGCTAAACTGCTATATAGAAAGGGGCGTAGATTATGAATGAAGCTGAACTGAAAGAATTAATCAAGCATAGTACTGAGAATTATGATTTAGAGTTTAAATCAGCATCTAGAAGTGGCTTTCCTTATGTAAAAGTAGCGCAATATTGTTCAGCTATGGCGAACGTTTCGGGTGGTCGTCTAATTCTTGGGGTGGATGATAATGGCAATATTCTTGGGACTGAAGCCTTTGAACGTTATCATGAGTTACCTAACAGGTTGATGCAAGATCTTGGGATATCAGTACAGGTTGACGAAATTCTTACGAACGAAGGTAGGGTTTTGGTGTTCAATATACCGAGACACTTTCAGGGTAGAGCGGTAAAATATGACGGGAAGTACTACATTCGTAATGGTTCATCGTTAACTGAAATGACAGACGATCAACTCAGGGGTATATATTCTGAAATTGAGCCAGACTTTACTGGTGAGATATGTGATGGGGCAGTACTTGATGACTTAGATAACGAAGCCCTTGATGTTTATCGAGAGCGCTGGGCACAGAAGCATGGACGATCTGAATATTTACGCACAGACTTTAAAAACATGCTGAAAGCGCTAAATCTTATAGATGAAAATAATCATATAACTTATGCTGCGCTAATTATTCTTGGTAAAACAGCCTCAATACAGCGACTGCTTCCATGTTCAGAGATAATTTTTGAATGGCGACAGAATGCAAATAGCGTGAATTACGATTACCGCCAAAAATGGCAGGCACCTTTTATTTTGGCACATGCTGAAATTTGGCAGGTAATTAATGCGCGCAACCAAAAATACTCCATCCAAGAGGGTTTTTCCAAGAGGATATATGGGCGTTTAACGAAAAAGTGGTTCGAGAGGCTGTGGTTAACGCAGTAGCCCATAGAAGCTATCGTCTCCAGTCTCAATCGGTATGGATAAAAGCTTCGCCAGAAAATATGATCATAGAAAGCCCGGGTGGGTTTGTTTATGGAATTACGATGGAGAATGTCTTTACAAGGTCTGCATGGAGGAATAGATTGTTGGCAGATGCACTGAGTCATATTGGCCTCATGGAGCAGTCAAGCCAGGGTGTGGACGATATATTTAAAATATCAGTTGAGGAGGGGAAGGGGGCGCCGGTGATGAGCGATAATAATGGAACGGCAATTACCCTGAGCATACCCTCGCGAGTTATAGACGAAAACTTTGTTAAATATCTGTCCGATATTATTGCGAATAAGCAAATAATCCTAACCACGCAAGAAATACTAGAACTGGAAGAAGTGCGTAAAAATAATGGACTACACACTATAAAAAATAAAGATACCTTGCTAAAAAATCATTTAGTAGAGATTAGCGGAACAGGCAGAGCAACCAAGTATTTCCTATCAAAAGAGTATTACCAAAGTATAGGTAAGCCCGGACAATACACGAAAACAAAGGGTTTAGCAAACGCGTCTAGAAGGGCTTTAATATTACAGCACATTAGAGACAATGGTAAATTAAAAACAGATGATCTTGCTGAATTGATGTCAGAACTTGATTATGACAGGAGATATAACGTAATCAGACCGCTCATCAATAAGGGCATTATAATACATGTAGGCACAAAAAAAGACGGATACTACGTAATAAATGACGGTAAGGAGTAGTTTTAACAGAAGTGCTTATGTTAAATTCAAAACGGATAAACTACGGATAAACTACGGATAAACTTATGAAACTTCACTTTAATTCAAATCTAGACTATCAGCTCGACGCGATCAATACGGTGGTTGATGTTTTTGCTGGGCAGACAAAGAGTGATAGTAGCGTTATTGGAGGACAGGCGGAACTGGAGCTGGAGGGTCAGCAGTTGAGCCTTGAGGCGACGAGCGCTCGGGGTAATGTTTTGTCACTTTTGCCTGAACAGATCATTAATAATGTTCACAGTATCCAAGATCGTAATATGCTGGAACGAAGTGAAATAAATCCTGGTGGTTTCGAGTTCCCCGTGGAGTTTCCGCTAGAAATTTCGGCACCAAAACTCCAGCATGGCATGAACTTCTCCATCGAAATGGAAACCGGCACCGGCAAGACCTATATTTACCTGCGCACGATTCATGAGCTTCATCAAAAATATGGCTGGAAGAAATTTATCATCGTGGTGCCAAGTGTAGCGATCCGTGAGGGTGTGCTGAAAAATCTAGAGATCACCCGTGAGCATTTTGCGGCCGAATACGACAACCCAGAGATGAATTTTTATGTGTGGGATAGCAAAAAGACGGGCCAGGCGCGTGAGTTTGCGACCAACGATACGCTACAAATCATGGTGATCAATATTGATAGTTTTGCTAAAGCGGCTAACATTATAAATAAACAAAGCGACAATGGCCGGCCGTTGGATTTTATTCGTGCGACGAACCCGATTGTCATCATCGATGAGCCGCAAAACATGGAGACAGATATTCGCCAGAAAGCCATCGCCAGTCTCAAGCCACTCTGTACGCTGCGTTACAGTGCAACGCATAAAAACGCCTACAATTTGCTCTATCGCCTCACGCCGGTCGATGCTTATGACAAGCAGTTAGTAAAGAAGATTGAAGTTCATAGCGTGCAGAGCGAGGATAATTATAACGATGCGTATGTGCGAGTGGCGGCAATTGAACGCCAGGGTAAAAGCAAACTGGTGGCGCGGCTGGAGGTTGACGCCAGTGATGACCGCGGCTTGCAGCGACGCATAGTGAAGGCAAGTCCTGGTGATGATTTGGAGGCTATTACTGGCCGCACTATCTACAGCGGCATGATCGTTGAGGCGATCAGTGCCGCCGACCAAGCGGTCGAGTTCGCTGATGGCACGGTGCTCTATGTCGGGCAGAAAGACGAGTCGCTCAAAGAGGATATTTTACGCCGGCAGATTGAGCTGGCGGTGGAAGACCACTTTGAGAAGCAGCTGGCGCTGGGTGATGAAGTGAAGGTCCTCACGCTATTCTTTATTGACAAGGTGGCAAATTATCGCAACTACACGCCGAGCGGGGCGGAAAAGGGTAGGTTCGCCCAGTGGTTTGAGGAGGCATACGAAAGGGTAAGTCGGAAGCCCAAATATACTGGTGTGTTAAATGGTTTGACGGCCGAGGCGGTGCATAATGGCTATTTCGCAGCAGATAAAAATGGTCAATGGAAGGATTCTCGTGACACCAAGGGTGAAGGTGGTCGCACCAAAGATGATGATAGTGCGTATAATTTGATTATGAAAGATAAAGAGCGACTGCTCGACCCAGATGAGCCGCTGCGATTTATTTTTAGCCACTCGGCGCTGCGTGAAGGGTGGGATAATCCAAATGTGTTTGTGATTTGTACGTTGAATGAATCAACAAGCGAGATGAAAAAGCGCCAGGAAATTGGTCGCGGGCTGCGTTTACCAGTGAACATTCGCGGCGAGCGGGTGCGGGACGAAAATGTCAATATTTTGACGATAGTAGCTAATGAAAGCTATGCTGATTTTAGCAGCAAGCTACAAACAGAAATCGAAACTGAAACTGGTATTTCCTTTGCTGGGCGGATTAAAAATCGCGAGGAGAGGCGCCGTATATCAGTACAGAAAAGTGTTCAGCTTGACTCCAGTTTTGCTGAATTATGGGATAGGATAAAACATAAAACAACATATCGCGTCGAAGTTGATGGTGAAAAATTGAAGCGATTAGTGGTTGACCAGCTGAAAGGAGTTAATGTTGCTAGGCCGCAAATTGTCGATGTGAAAACTCGTATCAATGCAATGAATGGCGAAAGTGGATTTGAGGTCAACGAATCGTTTGGCGGAAGTGTGCTGGCAAAGACAAAATCCGTACAAATTCCAAATATTCTTGATATTTTGCAAAGTCGGACTGGACTGTCGCGTCAGTTATTGTTTGAGATATTGGACGAAGCAGCGGCTTTTACCAAAATTGCCATCAGCCCGCAACAGCTGATCGATGAAGCGGCGCTGATTATTAATCGTAATAAAAAACAAATTATGGTTGATGGAATTCGCTACCATAAGACGGGTGAGTATTACGAGATGCAGTTGTTTGAAAACCAAGAACTATCGTCCTATTTGTACAATGTGGCAAGTCATAGCGGCGCAATTGAAGTTGAACAGACGAATAAGACAGTATACGACCATGTGATCGTTGACTCTGAGGTTGAGTATAATTTCATGAAGAGCCTTGAGAGCGACGAAGGCGTTAAATTTTATATCAAGCTGCCAGGATGGTTTAAAATACCAACGCCGCTAGGTAATTATAATCCTGATTGGGCGGTGGTTTTTGACGGCGATAAACGGGTTTATTTTGTGGCAGAGACCAAGGGGTCGGATGATATTAATGATGACCATCTAGGTGCTGGTGAGCGTGGGAAAATTTTATCTGCCAAGCGGCACTTCCACGAAGTTGGTGTAGATTATGTAGCACCGGTAAGTAGTTTGCAGAGTGCTTTCTATAGGGTATGTGATAATGACAGTTGAGAGATGCTTTGCCCGGCATAATATGTTTTTAGCATCGTTCACGCTGATTGGATCGATTGTTTATTATGTATGGAATGAATTTTTCAGGACGGGATGCTAATGAACCTTCACGTCCTCCTCAAACCCAACTCCCGCCATCGTCAAGAAGTGATTGAAAATGATGATGGTTCGCTGACGATTTATACCAAATCTCCAGCGATTGAGAACCGCGCCAATAAAGAGGCGATTGAACTGTTGGCAAAACATTTCAATGTACCAAAATCGCGCGTCAAACTCATCAAGGGCGAAACGAGCCGGCAAAAGGTTTTCGCGATTGATGAGCGGTAGCGCTGAATTAATGTACAGTTTATGTGGTGAACTAGCGGCGTTATAGACCTAGAACTTCCTCTATATGTTTAAGAATTTTTGCGTGATAGTGAATTGATACTTTTTTCGCATTTTTTGCATAGACCACGAATCTCTAATGAGTGGGTTTGGTTTGTGATGCCAGCTTTTGTGGCGAGGTATTGGATGATTTTTTCTAGATCTTCATTCTCTTGGATAGCGATGACAATGCCACATTTTTTGCAAATAGCATGATGGTGGTGTGGCAAAAATGCCCCTGATAACTCTAGTTTGTATTTCCATCCAGTGTAGATTTTTTGTACAATACCAAATTGCTCAAATAATTCTATAGTGCGATAAACGCTAGCTGTGTCTATGTGTGCTTTAGTCAGATCTATTAACCGGTTCATAGACACAAGGCCATACTTTTGTAGTGTACGAAACACGATGCGTCTAGGTTTGGTGATGCTTGCCTTGTTATCTTTTAGGATTTTTATAAGGAGTTGTTCTGCTGCATCCATTCGCAATAGTATACAAAAAATGCAAATGATTTGCAATAATCAATAATTAGACGATAAGATAATAAGCATGAAAAAAGCAATAGTTTGTATTACTGGGGTAAAATTAACGCCAGTCAAAAGAAAATTTAAGAACGGGCAGGTTGTCACTTACCTAAAGTACGGTGGTAAGGAATATAAAATGAACGCTGCGGCAGGGGTGCTTCGTCAATTGGCGGCTGCTGAATATGAGGTAGTATGCGTTGGTTATAATCCAGAAGATGAGATAATTTTGCGTGAAACGTGTGGTCTACCAGCCGGTAGGTTCCATAGTGTAGATCTAGCGGATGCTGATCAGGTTGAGCGGTTGGTAGAGAAGGTGTCACGGCTTCAGGTTGAGTTAGATTTGCCAGTCCATTTGGTACACTATGGTGGTGCAAGTGATACAAAAACAAAACTCCCTCACGATAGTCTATTGGCGCACACTTGGGAGATGCGCGCCGAGGCGATTCCGGATCTAGTGCGAAATAACTGCGTAACGTTATTAAATATTCTGCAGGCTATGAAACGTGCGGAAATTTTTTCTCGGCAAAAATTATCCAAAGTAATCGTATTGACAGCTGCTGCCGCAGTACGAGCAAAGCAATCACTAGGCTTGGATGTAGCGCAAAAAGCGGCAGGTCACGGTTTGTTGCGAACGATCGCCCTAGACTTAACTCCAGAAAATATCTTTATCACCGAGATCATGCCGGGGAGTACTGATTCTGGATTCTTTGATAACGATTATAGTTTGCAAACGGCAGTAGAAATCACCAAAAATCTGGGTTACGAAAATACCCCAGAGACGTATCCGGTTTTCACGGCAGAGCAAATTGGTGATGCGGCTAAATATGCCTTAGATGCAAACTGTAATGTACGAGAAATCGTCCTATTGCCGTACGGACAATTTCCACACCTAGGAGCTTAAGATGAGTGAAAAATTGGATGTGATATCTGTATTAGGGCCACTTGGATCTGGCAAAACAACGGCCATCAACAAGATGGTGCAGTGCATTCCTCCCGGAGAAAATTATGCGGTCATTGTTAACGATGTTGGTAAAGTAAATGTTGATGCGCAGCGATTTATGGAGCGTTCTAATACCCAAAGTGAAAGGATCATTCCGTTGACAGCTGGTTGTATCGGATGTAGCGATGTCACTCAGTTTAAGGAGGCGCTAGAACGGGTACAAGAATCAGATGTTGGGGTACTTTTTATCGAGCCGACTGGTATTGCACCAGGTTCAGAAATTTTAGAGGTTGTAGGGTCGTATGAACTACCTGTGTCGGTGTTGACGCTTGTAAATCCAAAAACTTTGACGCGTGATCTGAAGTGGCAATCGCTACCAAGCCAGATAGCTGCGGCTACAAGACAAGATGTTACAGGAATAATCGGTGTGACTCATGTTCCAGATGACGCGGATGTTGCAGAAGTGATGAATTCGGTGTTAACGCAATTGCCAGTTATGCCTGACGATGTGGCTATTGAGTTACTGCGACCTGGGCAGACTGATTACGATCAGATTTTAGCAGAGTTGCGCGGGACGAGTAGACAACTTGCGCTCGGGCGTAGAGCTGTAGATATTTGTTGTGGGCATCATCACCATCACGATCATCATGACCACGGTGTGAGCGCAAAGTCATTCAATCTTCTACCAGAAGTAGCAGCGGACGAGTTAAAGGACATTTTGCTCCCGCTGACGTATAACGATCAAACTCCGCTGTTACGTGCAAAGGGGGTAATAGATGGGGTGGGTTTTGATATATCTGGCAATGAATGGACGGAGTATAAATCTGAAAACACGGAGCCGGTAGTAAATGTTATTTTTGGCGGGCATTTCCCAGCAGGGGTATTAGGTCAATTGCAGCATCTGTCGGTACAGCGCAAACAATTGGTGGTGGATGGTAGCAAAAAGGAAATTGTCGGATCGGTGGGCGATTTGTCGGTGGCAGATCGAACGGCGATCATCGCAGAAAGCTTGCAATACTATCCAGCACCGATAAGTTCGGTTCATGGCGGCTTGATAACAGACTGTGAGGCAGACAACGGTTATGAAGTTGCCTTCTGGCGCCCATCCAAAAAAGGTGAAGTGCCGGATGATATCAAGCGCAAGGCTATGGAACGATATATAGCCTTTCGGCTGGCGGGTGTCGATGAGTTGGTTTCTCATTCAGGTAACATTAGTGGCGATGAAACTACGAAGAATTATTGGCATCGTCGGTATGGTGCGACTCTTGGGTTTAATGGCTATTTTTTGTCAGAGTATATTCTGCCAGATCAGTTGGCAGCAATTCGCTCGTATAATCCAGCGAAGCACTTAGCAGAAGGTTTTTTGGCTCTTGATTCATTGACGTTCGATGAGGGTAGAGCAGAAGAAAAGCCAGAATTTATAGCAAAAGTATTGGGTGAGGCGAGCAAGCGCGGTGATATTTCCGAAGAGCTTTATGAGGCAGTGCTATCTCACGCGCAACACTTGGCAAAAACAAATGAAGACTTCTATATGCGTTGGTCGGTAGTGTCTCAGTGAGTAGATAACTTTATTGTAAATAATTTACAATAAGCGTAAAGTGTGAGAAAATCTTCATAGAAGACAAGGAGATACTATGAAAACACACTATGACGTATTAATCATCGGCTTCGGAAAAGCGGGTAAAACGCTAGCAGTGGCGCTGGCTGCTGCTGGTCGACGGGTAGCGCTGATCGAGCAGTCGCCACAAATGTACGGTGGTACTTGTATAAACGTGGCGTGTATACCGACGAAAACATTGGCTAGTGCTGCTGCGGCTGAACGATCGATCGATGAAGCTTTTGCTTATAAGACAGAAGTAGTGACAAAATTGAACGCCAAGAATTATCACATGCTAGCTGACAACTCTGGTGTTGCTCTGATAGATGGTGAGGCATCGTTCGTCGATCCTCATACAGTACGGATACGGGGTGGCAAGGACGAACTATTGCTCAATGCTGATAAAATTTTTATTAATACTGGCGCAACACCGGTTATTCCAGCCATTGATGGCATCAAGGAGTCACAACGTGTATACACAAGTGCTGACGCGCTAAATGGCGATGTCAAGCCACAGCGTTTGGCCGTTATCGGTGGTGGCTATATTGGGCTGGAGTTTGCTTCGACATATGCGGCTTTGGGTGTGGCGGTGACAATATACCATCGCGGAATATCATTATTAAACAAAGAAGACCCATCAATTGCACGTGCTGTTACCGAGGCTTTGTTAGCGCAAAATATCACCATTTCCCATCAATCAAACGTACAGCAAATCGTTGATACACGGTCTGGTGTTATTGTGCGCGACACCGATACTGAGATAGAGTTTGATGCAATACTGTTAGCTACTGGACGTTTACCCAACACCAAGGCGTTGAATTTGGCCGCAGCAAATGTAGAAGTAGATGGTAGTGGCGCGATAGTGGTTGACGATCGGCTACAAACTAGTCAATCGCATATTTGGGCGCTGGGTGACGTTAATGGTGGACCACAGTTTACCTATGTGTCGTTGGATGACTTTCGTATCGTGAGGAGCCAACTACTCGGTGATGGTAGCTACACCAAAGCGCAGCGCAAAACTCTACCAATGACTATATTTATGCAGACACCACTGGCTCGTGTAGGCCTCACTGAAGTAGAGGCTCGTCAGATTTATGGAGATAAACTTAAGGTAAAAGAACTTCCTGCTGCCACTGTACCTCGTATGCATGTCGACGACAAAACTACTGGCTTACTAAGAGCAGTCGTACATAGCGAGACAGGCGCTATCCTAGGAGTGACATTATTCTGTCAGCAGGCACCAGAGGTTATAAATATCGTGAAGACTGCGATGGATGCGAATTTACCGTATACTGCATTACGCGACCAAATATTTACTCATCCAACAGTAGCAGAAGCGCTAAACGATTTGATGGCAATGTAGTGTTATTCTTGTATAGCCACTGCAACTGGTTCTCTAGAAATGAGTCGGATGATACGTAGTCCGTACCGAGCAATAGGGGTGACCACTAATGTTTGCAAGAAGAACGCTACGCAAAAATTCATCGGCCAAACGCCAGCAAATCGCACGGGCAGTTCATTTATTGGTGTCCCAGCTAGCGACAAACCGATCAATGTCATCATGAAAGACATGCCAGTCACCATACAAAGACTGAGTACCAAACCCCGGGCCTGGACGCTGTCGTTTGGGTGAGACAGCTTATTTGCTACGGTGTGAGCTAGCTTAGAGATAACGAGTGTTTCGACGAGCATCACAATAATGAACACCATCGGTTCTAGCAGCAGTGAATGCTTCAATGTGTCGGTAGATAGTCCGTTATTGCGTACGTTATTAAAAGTACTCATAAAACTTGACATAAGTAGCGCTATTATTACGCCATAAAAAATTCCTTCTCGCTTATTTTGCGGCATATATTCTCCTTGTTTGATGATAATTTTGTTATTTTGGCAACAAAAAATTGCACGAGACAACTGGTGCAACTAGGGAGTAACAAGAGGTGTTACACATTACACTTCGTACTGAAGTAACGTATTGACCGAAGACGATTTTAGCTAATTTTTGTGGTCGAGTCAAGGCTGGACCATCGGGTGTTGGGTGTAGATGTATGAATATTTATGAACTATATTCAAAATAGGTAAGACAGTTGTCGTATGAATTACTACAAATATGGTATAATTAACTTTAGACTACAATAATAAATAATATTATCAGAAAATTCATATATCCGGAGGTGTATGACATAATGACTCCAGTCAACGAGAGAGTTCTAAGGGCGGCTCGCCGAGTTTTTGCAGCGAATGGCTATAAGGCAACATCAATGTTGGCAGTGGCCGAGCAAGCTGGTATAGCGGTCGGTGGTCTGTATAAGTATTATCCGTCAAAACTAGAATTGTTTCAAGCTGTATATACTGAGGAAAATAAGTCTTCTAAGGAGAGGATAGCTTCACGAATCGACTGGTCGTATCCTAGAAGTGCTATCGGTGATTATCTACAGGCAAGCATTCGCGCCATCAAGCGCAACAAGATATTGGCGGAATGGTATAGCGATGTACCTGGTGAAATGATACGCCAAGTCTATGCTGAAGATTTAAAGAAATCGTCTAAACAGGGCTGTGATATGTTGGGCGATTTTTTCGCTGAACGAATTGTGTCATGGCGAAATAGTGGTCAGTTGCGCCAAGGAGTGACGGATCGTTTGATCGGTGAATTATTCGTAGCTGTATTTTTGATGAATGAGTCGCCAGATATTACTCCAAGGACAACCCAATTTGCTATCGATGCACTGCTAGATGCAATAATTATTGACAAATAAGATATTTCTGTGATTATAGTTGTCAAGACTGGGGTTTGGCCCCTTGTATTTTGTTGTAAATTATAGTTAAATAATGTCTGTATGTTGCAATATCTTCGTTCCACTGGTGCTGACCCGCAGATTACTGTCGATGATAAAATTCGACTTGGTTCATGGTTGCGTTGCGAAAAACCACGTGCCGACGAGCTGGACCAACTAAAGATGATCGGTATGGACGAAGACACTATTGCGGACGCACTTGACCCACACGAGGTACCGCGTGTAGAGTTTGATGACGATTGGGCGTATCTAATTGCGCGATTACCTGATACTGATGACGAATTTAATGATTTTACGACACCAATTCTGTTCGGGATCCATCGAGAATATATCGTAACAGTTTCGCGCGATAGTTTGGGGCGTTTGTGGCAACCATTTATAGATAAGACTCGGGTGCCAACATCGCATCGTATAGAGTTATTAGTCTTGATGATCGAGGCTATTTCTGCTCAGTATCAACGTCGGGTGGCTACTATTAATCGTCAGATGCGAGCAGCGACTGATGATATTCACACTTTGCGAGCACGCGACATCGTGGTACTAGCAGAATACGAGCGAAAGTTGAACGATTATTTAGATGCGCTTATCCCGATGAACTGGGCGATTGAACGTCTTATGGCTAATCGTAGTCTGAGGTTACGTGATGATGATAAGGACGATGTCGAAGATATTTCGATTGACTTGGAGCAGGTAATATCTCGCTGTAAAAGCTTGTTACGTACGATCACTAATGTGCGCGATAGCTATCGTGCGGTGATGGACACACGGTTGAATGAGACCATTCGTTTGTTGACGGTGATAACAGTCGCTATGACTATCCCAACAATGTTTGCGGGATTATTTGGTATGAATGTACCAGTACCTGGCGCGAACAGTCCAGAGATGTTTTGGGTGGTGATCGGTATAAGCATTATATCAGCGGGTGCGCTGAGTTACTTTTTCTTGCGCCATCGCTAGTGGACTGGGTGGCGAAAATGATGCGCCCTCTTGATTTATATATTAGCACTCGCTATACTAGAGTGCTAGAAGACATCTGTTATAGAGGTGTCTGATAAGCTTAAGAAAGGGGCAAGATGGGTTCACCGATCAAACCGATGGCGCATTATGTTGTAGCCATCAAAGAAAAAAAACCAGAGAAAACTGCTAGCGGAATTTTCTTACCAGAGTCGGCGCAGGAGAAGTCAGAAGCTGCTAAAGTTATTGCTGTGGGCTCGGCAGTAGGTGATGTTGTAGATGGTGCACGAGTTGTTTACAAAAATTATGCTGCCACTACCATCAAGCTAGACAAAGAAGAATATCTAATTATTAAGGACGAGGATATCCTCGCCACCGTTGAATAGGAGGAATATGGCCAAAAAAGTTTTTTATGATGAAGATGCTCGTCGACGCGTATTAGGCGGGGCAGAGTTGCTGTACAATGCAGTCAAAACCACCATGGGGCCAAAAGGTCGCAATGTCGTCATCGGCAAAAGTTACGGTGGGCCTAGCGTTACCCATGATGGTGTAACAGTAGCAAAAAGCATTGATATCGAGGATGTAGATGATGAGACTCTCGGCTTTAAGGTCGGTGCAGAGTTGATCAAACAGGCTGCTAACAAGATGAACGATGTCGCTGGTGATGGTACAACAACAGTGACGGTTTTGACTTACCATATTCTAAAAGAGGCAAACAAATTAATCGCTGCTGGGCATAATCCGATGCTATTACGTAAAGGCCTAGAGCGCGCCGCTACAGAGATTGCTGATGAGCTATCCAAACAAGCAGAAGACATTCGTGGTGACGAAAAGCGTGTCGCTGAGGTAGCGACTATTTCAGCGGGTGACGAAGCGATCGGTAAGCTTATCGCTGATGTTATGGAAAGAATTGGTCCAAATGGCGTAGTAACAGTCGAGGAAGGTCGTGGATTGGAGCTTGAAAGTGAGGTCGTTGAAGGCTTTACAGTACAACGAGGATTTGTTAGTCCGTATATGGCGACTGACACCAAGCGTATGGAGGCTGTTTATGACAAACCAGCTATTATCGTCACTGACAAAAAGATCTCTTCAGCACAAGAGTTTGTGCCACTGCTAGAGATGGTGGCACAGACTGGCAAGAAAGAGCTAGTGTTGGTAGCGGATGATGTTGATGGTGAGGCGCTTGGTTTGCTGGTGTTGAACCGATTGAAGGGTGCATTTAACACTCTGGCCATCAAAGCACCAAGCGACAAAGATGTGTTGTATGATATCGCAGCACTAGTCGGAGCTAAAGTTATCACCGAGGATACCGGTATGTCGTTTGATAATGTCGGTAGTGATGTAATCGGGTCGGCACGTAAGGTGATAGCCACCAAAGATTTGACAACTATTGTTGAAGGTGCAGGCGCGAAAGCAGATGTTGATGCGCGGATCGATCAAATCGAAGTCGAGGCTATGAACGCCACTAGTGACTACACCAAGAATAATCTTCACAAACGCCAGGCAGCGTTAACTGGCCAAGTAGCTGTGATCAAGGTTGGTGGTGCTACCGAGACTGAGATCGAAGAAAAGAAATATCGTGTCGATGATGCAGTCGCAGCTGTCAAGGCGGCTTTGGCTGAAGGTATTGTGCCCGGTGGCGGTGTAACCCTTGTCAATTTGGCTGGTTCTTACAAGCGTTCAGATGCTAAAGATGCTTCGGTCGTGGCTGGTGAAGATTTGCTGGTACACGCCCTAGAACAGCCATTTCGCATCTTGCTCGATAATTCTGGTTTAAATCCTGACGAATGGCTACCACAGGTTAAGAAGGCAGATGTAGGTTATGGTATTAACGTAAATCACCCAGGCGAGCTGATAGATCTCAAGGCTGCTGGTGTAGTAGACCCAGTGCGTGTTACTAAGGAGGCTTTGCAGAATGCTTCATCGATCGCTGGCACAGCTATGACTATGGGTGCGCTAGTCGTCGATCTGCCAGAGAAAGAATCTTCAGCGGCTGCGGCTGGCGGTATGTCCGGCATGGGCGGCATGGGTATGTACTAATAGTCCATCGCTATCGCTAGAGAATATCCGTCTCGTGGAGACGGATATTTACTTTTTGTGAACTGTTGACAAATACCCCATGGGGTATATACTAAAATTATGAGTAAAGACACCACAAAACGCGCATTACATAGGTTGAAAATCATTCAAGGTCAGCTGAGCGGGTTAGAAAAGCGTATAGCTGACGATGTTTATTGTATGGATATCTTGACACAAAGTCGAGCTATCCAAAAATCACTTGCGTCGTTAGATGCGTTGATAGTTAGTCGCCATCTAGAAACGCATATATCAGAAAAAATGACCTCAGGCGATGATAAGCAAACCAAAGAAGCTCTAAAAGAACTGGCCCAGATATACGAGTTTAACAGCAAAGGCTAGTCGATGACAGAACATGATATACGTACTAGCGACACTGATAAAAAGTGTTGCAATGATGAGTGTGCCTCGGATAAAATAGCTCGTCGTAGTAGCCATCTGTCTCATCATGGTTCTAGTGAAGGACGCCTCTCAGCGACGCAAAATCATTGTGGACATGGTGATGGGCATCACCATAGCCCTGAGATGTTTCGCAAAAAATTTTGGCTATCATTACTCCTGACGATACCTACATTGGTTTTTTCGCCAATGGTGCAAAGTTGGTTGGGGTATTCAGTGAATTTTTGGGGTAGTCAGTGCATACCAGTTCTGAGTGGCATCATTTTGTTTATTTATGGAGGGGTGACCTTTTTGGCTGCAGCTAAGCATGAAATAGCTGCTCGTCGCCCCGGTATGATGACACTGGTATCCATGGCTATAATCACCGCTTTAGTATATAGTATTGCTGTCACGGTTGGCTGGGTGCACGGTATGGATTTTTGGTGGGAACTCTCTTCGTTAATAACGATCATGCTACTAGGTCACTGGCTTGAGATGATGGCTGTACAAAAATCATCGAGTGCTGTCAGCGAGCTATCGCAACTATTACCAGATACAGCAGAGGTGATACATGGGTCGGACCTCGAAGTCATTGCGCTAGATGACTTAAAGGTGGGTGATATTATATTGGTAAGACCAGGCGGCAGTATACCAGTTGATGGTACAGTAGTAGATGGTTTATCATCGGTGGATGAGTCGATGCTGACAGGGGAGGCACGTTCAGTCCACAAGGGAGAAGGTAGCCTAGTAACGGCTGGTACAGTCAATGAGGACGGTGCATTGCGTATTCGCGTAGAGCGGGTAGGCGATGATACTACATTGTCACATATCGTGCAGATAGTGAGGCAGGCAGAAGCGCATAAATCGCATACGCAAGTATTGGCGGATCGAGCAGCACGATATTTGTTTTATGTAGCATTGATAATAGCATTGCTGACTACTATTGGGTGGTTGGTGATGGGTGCACCGTTGGAAGTTATTTTGCAGCGTGTGGTGACAGTGTTGGTGGTCGCCTGTCCACATGCGTTAGGTTTGGCGGTGCCATTAGTGGTATCGATATCTACAGGTTTAGCTGCACGTCAGGGTATTATCATCAGAGATCGACGCGATTTTGAAGTAGCTCATCGTACAAATGTTGTTTTGTTTGACAAAACTGGTACTCTGACTACTGGATACCAGACCGTGGCAAAAGTATATGGTTCGCGCCCTGAGGTGCTGTCGTTAGCTGCCACAGTTGAACAATATTCCGAACACGCTATTGCTGCGGCTATTTGTCGAGTAGCTAAATCAGAGAAAAATATTGTTAAGGTTGGCACGGCGACTGGCTTTCGCGCTTTACCTGGGTTGGGCGCACAGGCTTGTGTTGATAATGTTGAGACATACGTAGGCAATCTGACTCTTGCTAGTCAGCAGCACTGTGACAATGTAGTAGAATTTAGTAGCATCACCACTACAAACACGGTTGTTTATGTTATACAAAACAAACACATTATCGGGGCGATAGAGCTAGGTGATACTTTGCGTGATACGTCTATTACTACTGTTCGTAACCTTCAGAGGCGTGGTATTTTCGTGGCAATGGTGACTGGTGACAGTCAGGCTGTGGCGCAGGAAATTAGTCAGCGTCTCGGTGGTATAACCATACACGCTGAGGTCCCACCAGAGGGCAAATCTGCTATAATTGAAAGGTACCAGCAGCAAGGCAGGCGAGTAATGTTCGTTGGTGACGGAGTAAATGATGCACCAGCCTTGGCGCGGGCAGATGTAGGTGTAGCGATTGGTTCGGGTACCGATATAGCAGCTGAATCGGCTGGGCTGATTTTAGTCAGTGATGATCCGCTAGCTATCGCTAATATCATGAGGATATCGCGAGCCACATATCATAAGATGATTGAAAATCTGCTCTGGGGTGCTGGCTACAACGTACTAGTATTGCCGCTAGCCGCTGGTGTGTTAGCACCTTGGGGAGCCATATTGTCGCCTGCGATTGGCGCGATTTTTATGTCGCTATCCACTGTAATCGTGGCATTGAATGCGCAGTTATTGCGATGGACGAAAGTTTGAGGTCGGGCGTAGCCATAGTTGAGCAGGGGCAGTTTACGTATTAGACTTTAATGCGAAAATTCGGAAGGGAAAGTAAGTGAAATATATTTTCGAAATAATGAAACACTACTGGTGGCAGCTACTAATTTTGCTAGCAGTAACATATGGCTCTGTTATGGCGAATCTTAGCCTGCCAGATTATATGGCGCATATTGTTAACGAAGGTATCGTTGGCCAAAATATGGATAAAATTTGGCATAACGGTTGGCAGATGATAGCCGTGACTGCAGCTGGTGGTGTATGTGTAGTGGCAGCGGTATTCTTGGCATCACGGATAGCCACAAAGCTGTGCCGACGTTTGCGAGATCAGGTGTTTGCGCGGATTGAGAGTTTTGCGCTAGCTGATTTCAACAAATTCTCGACCGCATCTCTGATTACCCGATCGACTAACGACATCCAACAGATACAAATGACAGCTATCATGTTGCTGCGTATAGCATTAATGGCGCCGTTGATGGCGATTGGTGGGTTGCAAAAAGCTTTGGCAAGTGCACCAAGCTTGAGCTGATTATTGCGTTAGCAGTTGGCGTATTGTTAGCAATTATCGCTATATTGTTTATTGTAGCGATTCCACGTTTTAAAAAATTACAAACCGTAGTCGATAAACTAAACCTCGTAACGCGTGAAAACTTGACCGGTTTGCGGGTAGTCCGAGCCTTTCATAATGAAAAGATTGAAGAGGATAAATTTGAATCGGTTAATCAAGACTTGACGAAGCTAAATCTGGTAGTAAATCGTTTGATGATGGTTTTAGATCCAGTGATGATGTTGGTCATGAACTTCGCCAGTATTGCTGTGGTATGGTTTGGTGCGCTGGCGATTGATGGCGATGGCTTGGCCATAGGCAATATGTTGGCCTTTCTGCAATATGCGCTGCAGGTTATTATGTCATTTTTGATGATCTCAATGGTATTCATTATGGCGCCACGTGCTGCTGTATCTGTTAGGCGAGTGAGCGAGATACTCGATACCGACCCATCTATAGTTGACCCTACCAAGCCTAAGCAATTGGCCGAAGGGGGCACGGGTAGGATAGAATTTAAAAATGTAACTTTCACCTATCCAGACGCAGACCTTCCGGTGTTGAGCGGTGTAAGTTTTACAGCAGAGCCTGGTCAGACGACAGCATTTATCGGCAGCACGGGTAGCGGTAAGTCTACGTTGATTAATCTCATTCCGCGTTTTTATGATGTGTCAGCAGGGCAGATTTTGCTTGATGGTGTGGATATCCGTGATCTGAAGCTGCGAGACTTATATAGCCAGATAGGCTATGTGCCACAAAAAGGTGTATTGTTTAGTGGTAATATCAGGAGTAATGTTACTTATGGTAATGCTCGGGCTAGTGATGAGACTATTCAGCGCGTTATTAAAGTAGCACAGGCGAGTGAGTTTATCGCTAAACTAGACGATGGATTGGACAGTGCTGTAGCCCAGGGTGGCAGTAATGTGTCTGGCGGGCAGCGGCAGCGCTTATCGATAGCGCGTGCTTTGGCTGTACAGCCAAATGTGTATATTTTTGATGATTCATTTTCAGCGCTTGATTTTAAGACAGACGCTCAATTGCGCAAGCGATTGCGCGATGAGACAAAAGGGAAAACTGTGCTGATAGTCGGTCAGCGCATCAGTACTATCGCTGATGCTGATAAGATTATTGTGCTCGATGAGGGCGAGGTAGTCGGCCAGGGCAAACATGCAGAGTTGTTGAATAGCTGTAAAATTTATCGTGAGATCGCTGCCTCGCAACTTAGTGACAAAGAGATAGCCGCGGCGGCGAGTGGTTTGATTGACACGAAAGAACCTCACCGCGATAAGATGCCTACTACCAAACAGAAAGGAGTCTTAGTCTGATGAGTCAACAAAACAATGATTCTTCGATGAAAAAACGCCCTACTAGCCAGCATGGTAGCCGAATAGGTAATGGTATAGGCACTGGCGAAAAAGCTAAAGATTTTAAAGGTACTATGCGTAAATTCGTATTGTATCTATTAGGGTTTCGGTGGCAGTTGTTGGCAGTTATGGTTTTTACCATTGGTAGTACAATATTCGCGATCATTAGCCCGCGGATACTAGGCGATGCGACCAATCAAATTGTCGATGATTACACGAGCGTTAAAATATACGAGGCTGTACATAGCACATTGCCACAAAATATTCATTTACCTACTGGCACTACTGGCCAAAAGCTATTACAGATGACACCAAATATCAGCAAGATCACTGATTCTATGGATAGTGATACGCTAGCAAAATTCAAGGCTATGGATTTAACACGGAAACCTGGTTTTCGTTACGATATCATCGGACGGATAGTTCTGTTGTTGGTGGGATTTTATGTGCTGAGTGCTATATTGCGCTATATCCAAGCTTGGGTAATGACTAATGTTACGCAGCGAATTACGTATCGATTGCGGCGGGATATCTCTCACAAGATTAATCGTTTGCCGCTGAGTTATTTTGATAAACAAACCTACGGGGAAGTTCTTAGTCGAGTGACGAATGATGTCGACACGATCAGTCAGTCGCTTAATCAGAGTTTATCGCAAATGGTCAGCGCAGTAGTCATGATTATTGGTATCTCGGTGATGATGCTATCGATTAGTTGGCAGATGACGCTAGTAGCACTACTAGTGTTGCCTATGTCGGCTGGGCTGATAGTTGCTATCACCAAAAGGTCGCAAAAACAGTTTATTCGCCAACAAGTTGAATTGGGCGAGCTAAATGGTCACATCGAAGAGATGTACGCTGGCCACCAAGTGATGAGAGTGTTCAATGGCATGGAAAGGTCGGTAGATACTTTTCGTCAGATCAACGGACGATTGTACGATAGTGCCTGGAAATCACAATTCTTTTCTGGTTTGATGTATCCAGTTATGACACTCATTGGTAACCTTGGCTATGTCGCCGTAGCAGTGGTGGGTGGGTGGCTAGCTATCAATGGGCGGGTAAAAATTGGTGATATCCAAGCTTTTATACAATATATGCAGCAGTTCAATCAACCAATTGCTCAGACGGCTAACATCGCGAATGTATTGCAGTCTACGGCAGCAGCATCTGAACGAGTATTTGCTTTTTTGGATGAGATCGAAGAGGCTGAGGAGGACGAGGCGAAACTTACGACAGTTACTCGACCAGTGCGAGGTGAAGTTGAGTTGGACAATGTTGTTTTCGGCTATAAGCCAGATAAGATGATTATAAAAGGATTGTCTGTTCATGTCAAACCTGGACAACGAGTAGCAATCGTTGGTCCAACGGGAGCTGGCAAAACTACACTTGTCAATTTATTGATGAGATTCTACGAGATCAACAGTGGTACGATCAAAATCGACGGCGTAGATATTAGTCGAATGAAACGAAGCGATGTGCGGCAGATGTTTGGCATGGTGCTGCAAGATACGTGGTTGTTTAATGGTACGATTCGCGAAAATTTGCTATATGGCAACCCAAGCGCTAGCGAAGAAGAAATGATAAAAACCGCCAAAGAGGCGCACGTCGACCATTTCGTTCGCTCACTACCTGGTGGTTACGATATGGTTTTGGGTGAAGAAGCAGCGAATATCTCACAGGGTGAAAAGCAGCTGTTAACGATAGCGCGGGCGATGTTAGCTAAAACGCCAGTATTGATTCTCGACGAGGCGACTAGCTCTGTGGATACGCGCACGGAGGTACTTATTCAAAAAGCTATGGATAAGTTGATGCAAGGTAAAACTAGTTTCGTCATTGCTCATCGTCTCAGTACCATCCGCGACGCTGATTTGATTTTGGTAGTACGCGATGGCAACATTGTTGAGCAGGGGAAACACAGTGAACTGCTAGAGCAGGGCGGTTTTTACGCGGAACTCTACAACAGTCAGTTTGCTGAGTAGCTGAGCAAGATATAACATCGGTTTTATGGTGATTGATATAATATACGGTGATTGCTTGCTAGGTTCTAGTCTATCTCATGTCAAAAATATCTAGAGCTCCAAATTTACCAGTCAAAGTAGCTTTGTCGATAATATGCGGAGTGATGGCTTGATATACCTTTTTGGGTTTTGTTTTGGGGTGTAATCCTAGTGTGGTGTCTAGTGCGTAGACAGTGAATTGGTAGCGATGCGTGCCGAATGGTGGCTGTGGCCCGCCGTAACCAAGTGAGCCCCAGCTAGTGATGCCTTCAGTGGCATCTTCGGGTAGGTAGCCGTTGGTGACCTCTGTCGTGTCTGGTGGTATGTCCCATACAACCCAGTGATAAAACCCATCGCCAAATGGTGCGTCTGGATCAAAGCAAATGATAGCCAAACTTTGGGCTTCGTCTGGCACGTCGCTAATGATTAGTGGTGGGCGCTGGTTACCGCCGAAGCGTGAATAAATCTTCGGCATTTTGCTATTATCGTTGAATGCAGGGCTGGAGACTTTCATGCTTTTATTATACGCCTATAAGATAGCCAGGGTGATGATTTTATGTGAGAACAATAATATAAATTAAGCCAAGTTTCGTCAGAGATGTTGTAGCATGTAGGAAGAGTATCAATAAATTGATCATTTGGTGTAAAATGACACTAATGAGCGTTGACAGACTTCTTGATAAACACCCGATTATTTCTGATCAAGTTAGCGCTGGCGAACTGCGAGTTTTGCTACTAGAATTAGAAAATATTTTACGCGTCGGCGCGAGTGGTAATGTAGTTGAATTTGGTTGTTATGTCGGCACTACGAGTTTATTTATCCGTAGATTGCTTGATATATACAACTTTATCGGAGAGTTTCACGTTTATGATTCATTCACGGGATTGCCAGAAAAGACCGACCCCGACATCGGCGCGGTTGGCACTCAATTCAAGGCTGGTGAGTTGAATGCGTCACGCAAGATACTTATGCAAAATTTCAAGAAGGCTAGTTTGAAGCCGCCGGTAATTCATAAGGGCTGGTTTGCTGATTTTATGACTAGCAGTTCTCCAGAAAACATTTGTTTTGCCTTTTTTGATGGTGATTTTTACGAATCGATTCGTGACTCATTCCGAGTGTGTAGTGGCAGATTTCAAGGAAAAGCTACGATTATAGTCGATGATTATGCTAATGAGGCCTTACCTGGAGTAGCCAAGGCAGTCGATGAATGGTTACAGACAAATCGTGATGTAGTCGCTAACTTTCGTGTCGAAAAATCACTGGCGATTTTGCACTTGGTGTAATCAGCTCGGATAGCTGATGTATTGGCTCAGAATTTGCCGAGATGTACAAGATCGTTGTAGTAATAGTACATAGCATGCTATAATAAAAACGCTAACGTTAATACAATGGGGGAAATAGGTGGACAGCCCAATTCATATCACATCAGAAATCGGTCGATTAAAGACAGTATTGCTGCATAGGCCAGGGGAGGAGCTAGAAAGCCTCACCCCTGAGTATTTGCAGGACTTACTCTTTGATGACATACCATACCTAAAGGTCGCACAGGCAGAGCACGATGCCTTCGCTGATTTGTTGCGTAGCCGAGGGGTTGAAGTCCTCTACTTGGACCAACTAGCGGCAGAAGCACTAGCCGATGAAGCTGTGCGTCGGCAGTTTATTGTTGAGATAATTACTGCTAGCAAGCAAGACAACCAACGTACTGCTCACGCCTTGGCTCACTATTTATTAGCTATGGATCCACACCAGATGGTGCGAAAAATCATGGCTGGTATACGCAAAGACGAGGTGCAGTTACCGCCAGAGCATCAGCAGCAGCTACACGACATGGTCGAGAAGAATTACTATCCATTTTATCTTGATCCGATGCCAAATTTGTACTTTACACGCGACCCAGCTGCGGCAATTGGTAATGGCTTGACTGTTAATAAAATGCATTGGCCAGCTCGTCGGCGTGAGTCGTTGTTTATGCGTTACATTATTGATCATCATCCTCGGTTCGCGGGTAAAAACGTACCGGTTTGGTATAATCGTACCGAAAAGTTCTCAATGGAGGGTGGCGATGAGTTAGTATTGAGTCACGATACTATGGCGATCGGTATTAGCGAGCGCACATCACCCGAAGCGATTGAGAAAATGGCTACGAACTTATTTGCTGGTTCTGATTTCAAAAAGGTCATTGCCTTGGAGATACCAAAGAGTCATGCATTTATGCATCTCGATACGGTCTTTACGATGATTGATTATGATAAATTTACAATTCACCCAGAAATACGTGATGCCGCCGGTCATCTTAATTTGTTCATCCTCGAGAAGGTTGAAGGGCAGCCATACCCACAGATTCGGCGCGAGCATGATCTAGAAAAAGTTTTGGCGGATGCATTACACAAGCCAGCTATAACACTGATAGAGTGTGGTGGTGGGGATCCGATCGCGGCAGCGCGTGAGCAGTGGAATGATGGTAGCAATACCCTCGCTATTGCACCTGGTGTGGTAGTCACTTATGATAGGAATTACGTTACTAATCAAAAGTTGCGCGAAGCTGGTGTAGAAGTGCTGGAGGTAAACGGTTCAGAGCTTGGCCGTGGCCGGGGTGGACCTCGCTGTATGAGTATGCCGCTAGTGCGGGAGGATATCTAAAATGCAACTAGCCACTAACCTTAAAGGGCAGTCGTTCCTGACTTTGAAGGATTTTTCACCAGAAGATATCCGTCTGATGCTGGATACGGCGCACGAATTAAAGCGTCAGAAAAAGTCTGGCCAGCCGCACCGTTTACACGAAGGCAAGCAGGTGGCGCTATTGTTCGAAAAAACGTCAACGCGCACTCGTTGTGCTTTTACTGTAGCGGCTAACGATTTAGGCGTAGCACCAGAGTTTCTCGGTGCTAGTGACATCCAATTAGGCAAAAAGGAGTCAGTAGAGGATACAGCAAAGGTGCTAGGGAGAATGTTTGATGGCATTGAGTTTCGTGGCTTCAAGCACTCAACGGTGGAGGATTTAGCTAAGTATGCTGGTGTGCCAGTGTGGAACGGCTTGACAGACTCATTCCATCCTACGCAAATTTTGGCTGATTTCATGACGCTAGAAGAACACGTTGGGCCGCTAGATGGTTTGAAGTTAGTCTTTGTCGGTGATGGACGCAACAATATGGCTAATAGTTTGATGATCGGCTCAGCCAAGATGGGTGTTGATTTCCGCATTTTAGCACCATCAGAACTACATCCAGATGCTGCGCTAGTAGATTTAGCACGAGCGACTGCCTCTGAAACTGATGCTCGTATTACGGTTACAGATGATCGGACCACGGCTTTGATGAATGCAGATGCGATTTATACTGATGTCTGGGTGTCGATGGGTGAAGAGGACAAATTTGCTGAGCGTATCGCTCTACTTCGACCCTATCAGGTAAATAGCCAGATGCTAGCCGAGACAAACAATCCAAATGTCAAATTTTTGCACTGTCTACCATCGTTTCATGATCTTAATACAGTTACTGGCAAGAAGATTTACGAAGAATACGGCCTTGACTGTATGGAGGTTACCGACGAAGTTTTCCGTAGTGAACATAGCGTAGTCTTTGATGAGGCGGAAAATCGGATGCACAGTATCAAAGCGGTAATGGCATTAACATTATAATTTAAATAGAGGTGTAGGAGTCACCTTTTATGTCTGAAATACAACAAACACAACAAGCTGGCAAGCTTGGCTGGCGCTCGCTAAGCGGGCTTGTCATAGGCAGCATGATCGGTGCTGGTATATTCAATTTGGTGCGTAATACTGCTGAATCGGCTGGGCCTTTAGCGACACTGATAGCCTGGTTGGTCACCGGTGTAGGAATGGCATTCCTGGTGCTGAGCTTCCGCAATCTGGCTGCTAAACGTCCAGATCTCGATGCGGGTATTTATAGTTATGCTGAAGCTGGATTTGGCAAATATGTCGGTTTTAATTCAGCTTGGGGGTATTGGATATCTGCCTGGATCGGTAATATAGCATATGCTGTGACCGCCTTTGCGGCGCTGGGATATTTTTTCCCGCATGTTTTCGAAGATGGCCAAAACTGGATATCGGCTGTTGGCATGACTATTCTACTATGGGGAGTGCACTGGCTGATACTTAAAGGCGTGCGAACGGCTAGCGTAGTGAATTTAATGATCACTATTGCCAAGATCGTACCACTGATAGTTTTCTTGATAGTGGTTGTTTTGGCGTTTAAGTTTAATATATTCTCACAAGATTTATGGGGTGTCGCAGGCGAAAATCTTACCTTACAATCGGTTGTCAATCAGGTTAAAGATATGATGCTAGTGACAGTGTGGGTGTTCATCGGCATTGAAGGAGCGGTCGTCTTTTCGGGGCGTGCCAAAAAACAAAGTGATGTCATAAAAGCTACATTTGTTGGTCTTGGTGCGGTTCTGGCGATTTATGTATTGATGACTGTCTTGTCTTTCGGTGTGGCGACACAACCAGAATTGGCTGGACTAAAGGACCCGGCGATGGCGAATTTGCTAGAGCGGGTTGTTGGGCCGTGGGGCGCTTGGTTGGTTAATGTTGGTTTAATTATTGCCGTGTTGGGAGGCTGGTTGGCCTGGACTATGTTTGCTGCTGAATTACCATACCAGGCAGCCAAGACAGGATCTTTCCCGAAGTTTTTTGCCAAAGAAAACAAAGCTCATGTACCAAAAAATTCGCTGCTGGTGACAAACCTATTGGTGCAAATATTTATATTGACAGTACCACTAACTCACGGTTCGGTTTATAATATTGGTATTGCTATAGCGACATCAGCCATATTAATACCATATGCATTGACAGCATTTTATCAGTTGAAATTCTCTTTGCAAGAAGACCCAGATACAAAACACCGTGCGTTAAACGTCTTCGTTGGAGTGATGGCTAGTGTGTATAGCGTGTGGTTGGTGTACGCTGCTGGTCTAAATAACCTGCTTGTGACAGTGTTTTTGTATGCACCTGGCGTAATAGTTTATGGCTGGATGCGCAAACAGCAGAGTAAAAAGATCTTTACCCCACTGGAGTGGGTGCTGGTAGTGATTCTCTTGATTTTGCTGATATTCGCATCACAGCAGCTGCTAGTTGGTGCTTTGAATGAGACCTTGGGTATTAATTAAAAACAGTGAAATGGCGATGAATGATGGCGGGGAGGTCGAGAAATTGCTTCTCCGCTCATCAGCGCAGATAATAAAGAAAGGTAAAGTATGTTTAAATATGCGATTGTTCGCCGCCCGTCGCATAGTCTGATTGATGGCATTAGCCAAACACCAGAGATGGGTAAACCAGATTACGACTTGGCTATCAAGCAACACGAACGCTATGTCGAGGTTTTACGTGAATGTGGTCTAGAGGTTACAGTACTTGAGGCTAATGAAAATTACCCAGATAGTGTATTTATTGAGGATAATGCACTATGTACACCACATGGTGTGGCGATTTTGGCACGTCCAGGGGCGGATAGCCGTCGCGGCGAAGCTAGTTTGCGGGATTTACGCGAAGCCCTAAGTAGGCACTACGATAACATCGAACAAATTGTAGAGCCAGGTACAACAGACCCTGGTGACATTATGATGGTAGGTGATCATTATTACATCGGTTTGAGTCATCGTACTAATCAGGCAGCAGCCGATCAAATTACCGCTATTCTTGAACGTAATGGTATGACAGCTGAGACTGTACCAGTGACAGGTATTTTACATCTGAAAGATGATGTTGTTTACCTAGATAATAATAACCTAATTGTCGCACGAGCCTATGAGGATCACCCAGCTTTTGCTAGTTTTAATAAACTAGTGGTCGATGATGATGAATATTACGCTGTGAATAGTTTGTGGGTTAATGGCAAGGTTATCGTACCAGAAGGCTACCCAAAAATCGAACAAAAGATCCGAGATTGTGGTTATGAGGTTATTCTCATTGATACTAGTGAATTTGAAAAGATAACTGGCAGTTTGACTTGTATGTCATTGAGGTTTTGATATGAGCGGAGAGGAAAAAATAATTGTCGTTGCACTCGGAGGTAACGCCCTGCAGAAAAAGGGCGAAGCCAGTTCGCAGGCGCAGCAGAAAGTGGCGGACAGTACAGTTCAGCAACTACTGCCGTTGATCCAGGCGGGTCATAGAGTGGCGATCGTTCACGGTAACGGTCCGCAGGTTGGTAACATTATCTTGCACGAAGAGGCCATCAATACGCCAGATGTGCCAAGTTTGCCGCTGGATGATTGCGGTGCGATGAGTCAGGGGCTAATCGGCTTCTGGCTGCAGCAGGCGTTTCATGACGCCTTTACCCAGGTCGGTATGCGCGATAAATTTGCTACAAGTATGGTAACGCAGACGATTGTCGACGCCGCCGATCCCGCCTTTGCAAATCCAACCAAACCGATCGGTCCATTCTACAGTGAAGAGGAGGCGAAGGCAGTGACTGCTGAACGCGGCTACACTGTCAAAGAAGACGCTGGCCGCGGTTGGCGGCGCGTGGTACCTTCGCCGAAACCTCAAGAAATTGTCGAAGCACCAGTCATTAAGGCGCTCGTTGATGCTGGAGTATTGGTGATCTCAACAGGTGGCGGTGGTGTGCCGGTGCTAAAGGCTGAAGATGGTACGCTGTCTGGCGTGGAGGCGGTGATCGATAAGGATTTTGGCGCGGCGTTGTTAGCTGATAAGCTTGGTGCTGACACGCTGCTGATTTTGACATCAGTTGATGCGGCAAAGGTGAATTTCAACCAGCCAAACGAGCAAGCATTGGGTGAAATTTCTGCCGAGGAACTGCAAAAGTATATTGATGATAATCAATTTGCGCCGGGCTCGATGCTGCCAAAGACCCAGGCGGCTTTGAAGTTCCTGGCTGGCGGTACGGGCCGTACTGCTATTATCACTTCGCTGGAAAAAACTGCCGAAGCGATTAATGGCGCGGCGGGCACGCGCGTTAAGTCGTAAAGCAGGATATCATCACGAGAAAGCAACAGGCAACAAGCTTGGATATCTGATTTGCAGTAAGATGATTTCCTTGGGTTGAAATTTCACTACAAGATTCGACGAAAAAGAGATCCATCATCTAGGTTGTGGGGTCGGCCGTCATGTCATATGGTCTGTCATATGGTCAGCCAAATTTTCTCTCACAAAAGTGGTTCGATAATGAGTTTGCCGAAGCTCTCGGCGTCTGCCCAAACCTGACCAGCTTCACTGTCGGTGGTGATTTTACCGTTTTTAACGCGTTGATTGGTGACGTTCTTGCCATTGACGAGAATAGCCGGCGTAGAACCAGCAACATTTTGTTTGTCAGCGAGAGTTTTGTCGAAGTTGATTTTCTTTTTTATGCGCGAGTTGGTGCGGTCGGCTTCACTAAGGTCAGCCTTAAATGTATCGACATTCAAGCCAAGATCTCGTGCTACACTAACGAAGTAGTTAGTACGTTGATCTCCGTTAAGCGACTCCCAGGTGTTTTGTTGGCTATATACCTTGTCGTGCATTTGCCAGTATTTGCCCTGAAGCCCGGCTGCCTCGACTGCTGCTGCAGCTGCGAAAGCATTGGAGTGGATAGTCGAAAGTGGGTTGTTGCGAAAGATGAGCTGTACGTGATCTTTGTATTTGCTAGCAACGGACTTAAGAGTTGGTGCAGCTTTGCTACAGCCAGGACATTGATAATCACCGTATTCAATTATAGTCACCTTTGGTTTATCACTACCAAATGTATGGTCTGCAATATTACCATTTTTATCGCTAGCGGATTGGACAGTGGCAGGGTCTACATTGGTCACATCGACAGACTCGCTTCGCTTGGATAGCCAGACAAGCCCCCCTAATATACTGAGACACAGCACTGCAAATATCAACCAAGATTTTTTCGTCATACACACTCCTTTAACCTGTTCATTATAGCGTGTATACTGGTGGCTAATCAAGAGATGGTGCGCTACAATGATGCTATGGAAGTGATGACGATTACTTTATTTGTTGTCTTTACGGCAATGTTGGTACTAGTATCGAGTATGTGGCCAGATGCGCCAGGGCTTAGCGTGTCTGAGTTGGAGCGTCGTCAACAGCAGCAGAATCGCAAGGCGATCATGCAATTGCGTCGTGTTGCAGTATATGAGGATCTTGTATCGCTACGGTATGGGCTGGTGGCTGTGTTGGTGGTATTGGTGGTGATGTCGGGTATCGGTGCGTTTGATTTTGGTGGTGGGGTCGTTATGGCGATAGTCGTAGCATTACTGCATGGTCGTGCAGCTAAAGTCGGTTGGGTACACCGACTGGCGCAGTGGCTATATAGTAGGGTCGAACCTGGACTCGTGAGTATGATTGGTCAGTTCCCTCACATAGCTCGTTCAATGCGTACTGTAGTACCACCACTCGAGACTGAATTTCGTCTCGGTTCACGTGCTGAATTAAAGCAATTGATACGCCATGCTCGCCCATCGATTCTTGCTCCTGTGGAGCGACAGCAGCTTGTAGCTTGTTTAGAATTTGCTGACAAAAGTGTTAATGATATCATGTTGCCGCGAACAGAGATCGCTACGATAGATGCAGAAGCAGTTGTAGGTCCGCTACTTCTTGATGAGCTCCACAGGACTGGCCGTGATTTATTCCCAGTGATTCAGGGCGATCTTAATCATATAGTGGGTATATTGTCTACACGGGAGATCTTGGAGCAGAGACCATTTGCTTCAGCCAAAGCACAAGACTTGATGAACCCGGCAGTATTTTATATTGACGATCAGCAATCGCTCGAGAAGGCGCTCGCTGCATTTATTACTACAAGTCAGACGTTATTTGTTGTGACTGATATATATCAGCAGACAGTTGGATTGTTGACATTAGCAGATTGTATCGAGGCATTGATGGGTCGTTCGATGATTATCGAGGATGACGAAGAAATACCACACGAACAGCGTCTGGCTGAATTGCCAGAGTCATCTTTGTTGTTAGGTCCATCGGCGAGTAATAAATAAAAGAACCGTGTTAGATAACTGTGGTGGAATTTCAGATAAAACTTGTCAGCACCCTATATCTAATTGACGATTCATCAAAAGGTCTATCGACTCGAATTTACACGGCAGAGGAAATTTCACAGATAAGTGGACTATGCTATAATAACAGATATGAAACAACGAATTTTATCTGATTATGTGGCGGAGTTTGTCGGTCAATCGGTGATAGTGGCGGGCTGGGTACATTCGCACCGCGACCACGGCGGTTTGATTTTTATCGATCTGCGCGACCATATGGGTCTGGTGCAGCTGGTAATTAATCCTGAAGCGGGCGAAGCTTTCAGGACAGCCGAAAGTCTGCGCGATGAGTTTGTTGTCAGAGCGACTGGCCTAGTGCGCGAGCGGGAAGAAGGTTTGAAAAATCCAAATCTAGCAACTGGCGGTATCGAAATCGTGGTGGAAGATTTAACGATTCTTAACCGCGCTGAAACGTTACCGATTCAGCCGTTTTCTGAAAATCAAGCCAATGAAGAACTGCGCCTTAAATATCGTTTTTTGGACCTGCGCCGCGACAAAATGCAGCGAATGTTGAAGAAACGCGCCGAGATGTACCGGCTCATTCGCCAATATATGGACGAACGAGAATTTATCGAAATTCAAACGCCGATTCTCGCTAATTCCAGCCCCGAGGGCGCGCGCGATTTTCTGATTCCAAGCCGTTTGCACGAAGGCAAATATTACGCTTTACCGCAAGCGCCGCAGCAGTTCAAGCAGCTGTTGATGGTTGGCGGCGTGCCGCGTTATTACCAATTGGCGGCGTGTTTTCGCGATGAAGATCCGCGGGCTGACCGATTGTATGGCGAGTTTTATCAGCTTGACTGCGAGATGAGTTTCGTCGAGGACGGCGAGGAAGTGCGCCAAATGGTTGAGCCGTTGATGAAGCGGCTAGCGACTGATTTTGCCGGCAAAACCGTGCTGGATTTGAGCGATCTACCTGTTGGCGATGGTAGTCCGATCCCGCGTATTTCTTACCGTGATGCTATGGAAACGTATGGTTCAGACAAGCCAGATCTGCGTTTTGGTATGGAACTGGTCGAATTGACTGATGTATTTTCAACAACAGAATTTGGCGTGTTTAAAAATGCTGAATGTATTAAAGCGATTTGCGTCAAGAATGGCGCCTCTTTAAGCCGCAAGCAAATCGATAATTTCACTAACATTGCGAAGAGCGAGGGCGCGGGCGGCTTGGCATATATTACGTATGAAAACGGCGAAGCGAAGAGCCCGATCGCAAAATTCTTGAATGCGACAGAGCTTGCGGCGGTACAAGAAAAATTAGGCGCGACAGATGGTGATACAGTATTCTTCGGTGCCGACACCCGATCCACCGTCAACAAAGTTCTCGGCCGGTTGCGTTCTGAATTTGCTGCTCACTTCAACCTTAAAGATCCAAATGTCGTTGCGCTGGCCTGGATCGTTGATTTTCCATTTTACGAATGGGATGAGGCGCGTAAGAAAGTCGATTTTGGCCATAA
The DNA here is from genome assembly GCA_945873065.1 of uncultured Candidatus Saccharibacteria bacterium. Classification (GTDB taxonomy): domain Bacteria; phylum Patescibacteriota; class Saccharimonadia; order Saccharimonadales; family Saccharimonadaceae; genus Saccharimonas. The sequence continues at coordinate 49,136 of CAMCBN010000005.1, read as the reverse complement.
TCCATTTTCGATGCCGCGCGGCGGCGTCCAGGCGCTTGAGAAAGCCTCGACCGATGCCGAAAAATTAGCCATCGTCGCCGATCAATATGACATGGTGATGAACGGCTACGAAATTTGCTCTGGCGGCGTGCGCAATCATAGTCCAGAAACACTCTACAAAGTATTCGAGCTGCTTGGTTTTGATCATAATTATGTTGATGAGAAATTTGGCGCTATGATCAATGCCTTCAAATATGGCGCACCGCCGCATGCTGGTTGCGCTTTTGGCGTCGACCGTATTTTGATGGAGCTGCTTGGAGAATCGAACATCCGCGAAATCATCGCCTTTCCGAAAAATGGTTCTGGGGTTGATGTTATGACGGACAGCCCCGGCGCGGCAGATCCAAAATCATTGCGGGAGTTGGGCCTTTAGGCGGGCGTAGATAGCCTGGTTGTAGCTATAGTTGCACCCCCATCCAGGCGGCTAAAATATCTCCAGCGAAGTAAGCCAAGCCTGCTGCAATGGCACCTAAAGCGAGGGTTAGTAATGCAGATTTTAGTGTTGATTCACCACCAACTTTACCTTTGGTATAGCCGATAGCCAGGAAGGTTAATGCTGTAGCGATTGAGCTAATATAAAACAAAGTTATACCGGGAGTTTTGCTGCTACTAATGACATCAAAAAAGTAGGGTAGTACGGGGACGCTACCAACTAGTATGAACGCACTGAAGGTTGCAGCGGCGATAATTCGAGGTGAAGCGTGTTTGGTTGAGCGCCCGCTCGATTCATCGTTTTCTGCCTGCGCTGCCAAAAAAGCACTTGCGCCCATCGAGAATCCATCCGCTACTAAGTTTGCTATACCTAAAATCAAGACGAACGCACTCGATACACCAGCTCCTGCACTTGCTGCCACTACAGCAAATGTCGTTACTGTACCATCCACTGCGCCGTAGACAAACTCTGACAAATATCTTTTGAGAAAAAGTTTTTTCACAGAGACGATTATATCACATTGGATGTAGTCTGGGCTATTCAGTTGATTCGTTGTTTGTTGTGTCGCTGTTATTGGAGAAGATTTGTAATGATTCATCACTCAATACAGAGGGATCAAACGAGCTTTGAGTAATTTTCTTCTGGCGATCTTGGTACAACTTTTTGAATTCATCTAGTGATTGTTTGGTGATCTTGCCATCAGATTGGTAAGAGGTGGGAGTTGTGTCGCGATTTGCTTGTTTGCGAACTTCTTTGAACCCTGGGCGGCTCAGGTCGACCTGAGCCGCGCCGCTGGTGTTATAAATGTCCATGGCAATAGCCACTGATGTACATGCGACAATAATAACACTAACAATCATAATAAGAAACTGATTCTGTCGCCAGGTATTGTAAATATTGATGATGCGGCGTTTGCTATTGTTCATTGCTAGGGCTCTCCTTGTGAGTGGGGAAGGTCTTTGAGTAGAATGTATCGAGTTGGCTCTTGTATTGGTCGATTAGTTGGTTCAATTTTGTCACCGAGGCTGCTACACGAGCTCGTTGTTTACGCGTTGGTTTGATCGATTCGTAAAAATTATACGGTTCGTTGGAACAATCTATATGTAGGAGGTTTGATAACTTCTCTTCGTATAGGCGATATTCGTCGCGAAACTTAGATAGTTGTGTGTTGTAATCAACAGTTGTTTTAACCATGTCAACTCCGTCTAGCTGATTGAGCGCGATGCGGCTGTTTAGAGGTGCCATGAGCTTGGTAGTGATAGTTTCGTATTGTTGCCCTTGATTGACACGCAGTAGACCATCATTAGCGTGAATGCGAGCAAGTGTTGTTTTGACACGACTGCAGTTTTGCTTGATTTGCGATAATTGGTCGTCTGTTAACGATGATATTGGATCGGCAGACACCGTTTGGCACGTAGTAAGGGTTATCACGATGAATACAAAAAACGCACGTTTCATATCACACATTATGACGTATCAGAGGTTTTTGGTCAAATAGATAACCTGAGGTTTGATCATGATTTATTTTCGCTTGGCAGTTGCTGGTAGGGCAGCGCCGAGCTCAATATTTGCTTTGTCAAATTCGCGTAAAATACGTCGGCGCATTTCGGCGGTCAAAGCCCATTGGTCGGATGGTTGAGTTTTGCCAGAAATGACAAGACTGATCGAGGAGGCGTTGAAGTCGCCGAGCATATCAAAATGAGGTGCTTCAATAACTTTGCGCTGCCATCGTTCCTCGTGCGAAAGCTCCTCGCCGATTTTATTGATGATTTCGCTAGCCTGGCTAATACTGGTTTCTGGTGCGACAGTGATAGTGAAGTAGACTTTACTGTAGCCCATGGTCTTGTTTGTGACGTGTTGAACGATACCGTTTGGGAAAAAGTGGACATTACCTTCGACATCGCGGATGACAGTAGACCGTACGCCTATTCGCTCGACAGTGCCACCGAACCCATCGATTTCGATTATATCGCCGACACGGTATTGATTTTCGCTAATAATGAAAACTCCTGACAGGAAATCTTTGACAAGCGATTGCGCACCGAACCCGAAGGCAACTCCAATGATCCCAGCACTGGCAAACAGTGGCGCTAAGGCTGATTTGTCGAAAAAGTGGATGAAAATAGCGTACCCAGCTACCACCACCACGATAATACGCCATACGTTAGCAAAAAGCCCACCGAGTGTTTTGTGACGTTTTTCTAAATCTTTTTTGGGTAAGGTGCGCTGGTATGTAGTTACAAATACGTGTCGAGTCAACCACATGATTACCCTTGGCCCTATCCACGATAAGCCAATCGCCGCTGTCAGGGTGATGACGATCTCAAGGGCTGTTGTCTCTAGCGAGCCGAGTGGTTTCATAGAAGTAATTATAACAGATGTAACTCAGGATTTGAATAAGCTTGTGCTTTATATAATTAGGTAGATAACGCGTATGTTCGTTATACTGTAAAGTATGAACTTTGTTGATCCAAAACAGTTTATCATTACACGCAAGCGTAAAAAATACAAATTTGCATTATTTGCTAATTCGCCACTGTGCTTTGAAATGATAGAGTGGATGGCGCACAAGGTAAGTATTGACGTGGTGGAAATTGGCGCGGGCAATGGTTTATTCTTGGTAGAATTAGCAACGCGCCATCCGGATAAAACTTTTGCCGCACTGGATGTAAAGGGCGATCGCTTACAGAAGGGTGCGCGCGAGGCAGAGCAGCGCGGCCTGAACAATGTATGGTTTGTGCGGGCGCGGGCTGATCAAATAGAAGAGTTATTTCTGGCGCATTCGGTTAGTGAGATATGGCTGACCTTTTCCGACCCATTCCCTAAAAAGCGCTCCAGCGGGCGGCGCCTGACGCATCCGCATTTTTTGAAGCGCTACGCTACATTGCTGCGTGCTGATGGTTCGTTGATTATCAAGCACGATAACCCGGCATTTTTCCAGTGGAGCCTGGAGCAATTAGTTGCTGAAAAGTGGACGATTGAGGAGCTAAGCTTTGACTTGCACGAGTCTGATCTCGCAGATGATTACAAAATCCTTACTGCCTATGAGCAGCGTTGGCTGGGCGAGGGGCGAGTTACTCAGTTCGTGAGTGCGCGCCGCTCGAGCAGAGGGTTGATTGATTAAATTAAATTATAATAATTTTATAAAGCCAAAGGAGAAATCATGCCTCACATACACACCCAGCCCGGTCAGCATGATCATACTGTCACTGCGTACATTGTGCGGACGGATGCTAATGAACCGCGAATTTTGCTGCATATGCACCGTAAACTCGGTAAATTGTTGCCACCAGGCGGGCACATTGAACTAGACGAGACACCTTGGGCGGCGCTGGCGCATGAACTGCGTGAAGAAACGGGCTATGAGCTTGATCAAATGATGGTATTGCAGCCAAAGTTGCGCATTACGCAGCAGGAATTATCGCCGCACGCAACGCTTCATCCGCAGCCGCTATTTATCAATACGCACGATATACCAACAGATCATTATCATACCGACATATGTTATGCATTGACAACAAATAGCGAGCCGCGCCATGCAATTGATGAAGGTGAGTCAACCGATATTCGTTGGCTGACGCGTCGCGAGCTGATTGAGCTCGATGATGATTTGATTTGGAGCAATACGCGGAACGCCTATTTAGCGCTGCTTGATCGTTTTCTTGGCGAATGGGAGCAGGTGCCAGCGACGGAATTTTTGGTTGAAAAATAAATTTTAAGAAGGAGTTGGTATGGATTTTCAAAATTATTCAGAAGCTATTAGTACGCTTAATTTGCTCGCGGGCCCAGCCATCGATTGTACCTGCTCCCATCAACAGCACGAGTGCACCATCAGCTCGAGCACGGTCGATAGCTAGCCATAGCGTATCATTGAGCTCGGCATAGTGAAGGCCTTTACCTTTATGTAGTTGAGCGGTTAACTCTTGCGGGGAAAGCACTGGCAAATTTGGATCTTCACGGGTCAGATAAGTCGGCAGCCAGTATAGCTCATTGGCATCAGCAAACACTTCATCGGTGTATTGCTGTCGTATTTCGTGCTGGCGTATATTCTGGTGTGGCTGGTAGACTAATACTACATTACTAGACAGCTCGTGTGCCATTTGTAGGGTAGCAGCAATCTCTACGGGGTGGTGGCCATAGTCGGTGTAAATATTCTGAGCTAGCCTCTCGAATCGTCGGCTGACACCAGGATACGATTCAATCGCCGAGGTTATACGTGCAGCTGGCCCGAGGCGTAACTGTTTGCAGGCGCGAGCGACAAGTGTGGCATTGGCTCGGTTGTGTGCGCCAGCTAATTTTATATCGTAGTAGATGTCATCTGAGTCGTCGAGAACACGGGCACGATGTGGTGCGCTGACACCCGTTTTGATGGCTGATCGCCACATTAGAATTTGTTCGCTTTGGTCGAGGAATTGACTAAAAGCGTCGCAGTATGATTGCTGTGTTGGATAAGTATCGGGATGATCGTAGTCGACAGAGGTGATTAATGTTAAGAATGGGTGAAATCGCAAAAAATTCCGATCGAATTCATCACACTCGTAAATGAAATACTGACTTGCTGGGTCGTAGTGCCCGCTTGGGCCAAAGCCTAAAGTCGTCCCTACAGAGTAACTAACTGGTACGTTTAGCTGACGTAGAGTCCACACTAACATGCCAGTGGTGGTCGTTTTGCCGTGAGTGCCAGCGATGGCGATCAGATTTAGGTCTTTTTCGCGAATAATGTAATTTAGTAATTCATCGCGCTTAGCAGTATAAATACCAAGTTGTTTGGCTCGAACTAGCTCTGGATGGTCTATGGGTAGCGCTGAAGTGTATACAAACCAATCGATCGGTCGTTGTTGATGGCAATACGCTAAATATTCACCCGACTGATCGTCGGTGATAACAATACCTCGTCGTTGGAGCTCGGTCGTTTCGAGTCCATAATGGCTATCAGAACCTTGCACATGATGTCCGGCATCGCGCGCCAATTGAGCCAGTGGACCCAACCCAACACCACCGATACCTGCAAAATAGATATTCATAGTTATCATTATATAACGTCGAGCACGAAATACCTACTAGTGACAGAGGAAACTATGATTTTTTACGTAATGCAAAGGTAGATATAACTAGATGAGGCAGTGTGATATACTGGCTTGTAGACAAGGTAGGGTATGGCTGATACACGACAGATGAAGCGATCAATGCGTCAATTAAATCGTATTAAGTTGTGGCACTTAATTGTGGCGCTGGTTGTTTTAATGGTGATATCGGCGACATTCTTGCGGCTTAATAACGTCGGCATGGCCGAACGCCGCCGTGCAGTGATTGCAGCTGATAAAACTGGCGATATGGCGCAGATACGCCAGCGCTTGGCTGACCTGCAGCGTTACACAGCTGCCCATATGAACACCGAGACCGGCCCGATCTATCTTCAGGAGCAGTATAACCGTGATGCTAAAACTGCTTTAAAAGCTGTGCAAACCAGCAGTTCTGCTGAAACTGCCAATGCTAAAGCAGATGCGGTGTGTAAGCCTCGATTTAGTAGTTGGTCGATCGCTTATGTTCAGTGTGTGTACGAAGAACTAGGTAAGTTGACCAGTAGCGATGCAAGTATCCAGAAAACCGCCAAATTACCCGATACGAGTTTGTATTATTATACTTTTAATGCACCATTGTGGTCAGCTGATGTAGCTGGTTGGAGTGTGCTATTGACGTTGATCGTGCTGCTTTGTATTGTTGTTCGCTTGGCGGGTATTGGTATTTTAAGGATTTTACTGCACCTTCGGTATCGCTCAGTTTGAGCCTGGTAAAACAAAAAACAAGATATAATTTACAACAATTTAGTGAAGGACGTTGTGCTTCAGTCTGCTGGTGGCGTGGGCGGAGAATAAAGGCTGAGTTCACCCCTGTATATTGCATAAAAACGACGCTCTATTAAATAGACTGCAGTGTTTGCGACAATAGTGCTATTTGTATGTGCAGAAAGCGTGTGATGAAAATTTGGGTGTTGACATCTATTTTGGTGCCAGGTACCCTAGAGCCTGTAAGATCTAATAGGAGGTTAACACTATGGCTTACGAATATACTAGCTCAAATGGTACAACATATTACCTGCATGTACGGAAGAATGCCGTACTGCGTGGTGGTGTGAAGCGAACGATTTATTACTTTTGCAAATCGCCAAACAACGCGAAGGGCGAACCTTGCGACATGCCAGAGGGATACTCAGTCAAGGAGAACCCACGCAACAAATTCCCGTTTGCTGTGAAGGATAAGTCCGCTAGTAAAAAGTAATACCACGGTGCTATAAGGTAACATGGTTCAAAAAAGGCTTTTTGAAGGCCTTTTTTGATTGTGTGAGAGACAGTCAAATCAATGCTGAAAACTTTGCCTTTGACAAGAATTAAGAAATGCAAATGAAAAGTCGCTCCTTCAAGCGACGATTCCGAAGTTTTCCAGATTTTGGTGGGGGCGGCTGGACTTGAACCAGCGACCAACAGGTTATGAGCCCGCTGCTCTGACCACTGAGCTACGCCCCCGTGGGTATGATTATATCGCATTGTGAATATTTTTGCTAACAATAGAGTAAATAAATAATGATACAAAACAACAGGTACTTATAGGCGGCGTAAGCCTTCTCCAGCGGCAAGAGACCGTGCGTCGGGAGCAACTGGTAACGATGACGATGGTCGTGCTTGTCGCCGTGGTGAAGTAGTGGTAGGTTTAGCAGCCTTTGCATTGATTATTTTGTTGGTGAGATATTCAGTACGTAGATGTGAACGCAAACTGACTATACGCAGCCAGTCGTCATCAATCTCTTGTGTGATTTGCTGGCTACGGCCAAGGTCGACTATGCGACGATCAATATCAAGATAGTCGGCGATAAGATAGTCTAGTCCCCGCTCCGCACTATGACGGACCTCTTTTTTCATGCTGCTGCCCTGAGTAGCGTATTGTTGATATTGTTCACGAAGGAATGAAAGCCAGTGCTCTTTTGTCAATTTATGCTCGTGAGAGTTGGAGGCGGGTGTTGGTGCTGGATCAGAGAGCTCAAAAAGAGTATCTACAGTATAAAATGTGGCACCTCCTCGCACATTCAGGGCAGCTAGAGCGGCTGTGGCGAGGGCGTTAGAGACTGGTGATGGAGTTGGCGATGATGTTTCGTGTAGACGGGTGGTGTGTCGACTACAATTATCATTGCTCGGATGGCCAATATATGTTTCTGCTATTGTCATACGCTAACAGATATACCACAGGGGTAGAAAAAATACAAGAATTTTTGCTGAAAGATAGGCATGTGCGGTATACTATGGACGATGTTTGATGAAGCAACGCGCCGGCATATCAAGTATAAAATTAAACACGACTACCTTCAGCCGAATACAATCGTATTGGTAGTGGCGCTATTATTGGCGTTGTATTGGGCGTGGCAGTCGGTGGTGAAGTTGCAGCAAAATTATACCCAGCAGCGCGAGCTCGACGCCAAGCACCGGCAGTTGAAGTTGACCGAGTTGGAGACACAGACGTTGCAATATCAGAAAAATTATTATGAAAGTGTAGAATACAAAGAGTTAGCGGCTCGTCAGAAACTTGGCCTAGTAGCCCCGGGTGAAAAAGTGTTAATCTTACCAAAAAATACGGTGAGTGCTCAGGCTGATGCACGAGAAAAAACGACCAGACCTAATATGAGAGAAGAGCGCAGCAGCAACCTCGAGCAATGGCTGCAATTTTTGGCGGGTAGTACTGCCCAGCGAGTTTATAAACACACCAGTGAATAGAGATTTTCGTGTATATACACAGCATGCGCTTGACAAGTCATGATTATAGCTGCTATGATGATAATCGTGCCGCGGGGTGGAGCAGTCCGGTTAGCTCGGTTGGCTCATAACCAACAGGTCGCAGGTTCAAATCCTGCCCCCGCAACCAAGGTAAGCCCCCCACTATAGGTGGGGGTTTTACTTTTTTATCCTGGTGTATTACGCGATCGTTTGGTATAATAGCCTTTAGTATGGCACCGTAGCTCAGCTGGTTAGAGCGCAGGACTCATAAGCCTGAGGTCACTGGTTCAATCCCAGTCGGTGCTACCACTAGAAAGATAAAACCCCGGTTGGCCGGGGTTTCTATATTATATAAAAATGTTTATTATTGGAGAGAAACGAACTGCCAATTTTCGTTTTATAGCTCCACCTTGGCTAATCGGTTGTGTCGCACCATAATGAAATTTTGCAGTTCAGTGATACTACGCGTGCGATTCCAACTAGCGAGATCATTTTGCTTGTTTGTTTTTTTCATTTCTACCCTCTAGGTTGTGTTTTATTTTCGACCTGATATGATAGTAGCACTAATACGAACAAAAGTCAAACAAAAAGTAAAAAACGAAACTAAATATTCAAACATTTTCCTAGGCTACTACTGTTTAAATTCTTTGTGGATGATATAATGTGTAAGACAGGAAGCAAGAGTAAGGAGTCTGCCATATGATACGACGACCACATTATGATTATGATTTGCTCGTGCTTGGTAGTGGAGCGGCGGGTAGTACAGCCGCATTGATTGTAGCTAGAGCCGATAAAAAAGTGGCGATCGTTGAGGCTGATACATTTGGTGGTGAAACGCCGAATTGGGGTGACATCCCTATGCGAACGCTTTTGAGTGCTGCACAATTGTACACGCGGGCGCAGCGTAGTCGGGTGTTTGGTGCTGATGTAGAGCGTATCAATTTTGACTATTTAGCCGCTCAACATTGGAAAGATACAGTAATTGAGCGTACTGGTGCTAGCGATAACGAACACTACTATAACCAGCAAGGTATCGATACATATTATGGACGCGGCCGATTGGTCGATGAGCATACTGTGGCTATTGGAGACCATGTTGTTACGACTGAACGTATTCTGATAGCGACAGGTGGGCACATTGTGCCACCAGCGATTGCGGGGATTGAATCGATAGAATGGTTGACACCTCGTGCTGCTTTAGCTCTTGAGCGTCGCCCGCGTAGTGTATTGATCATTGGCGCAACAACCACAGGAATAGAATTGGGTTATTTCTTCGCTGTGTGTGGAGCAAAGGTGTCGATCGCCGAGCAGTCCTCGCGTATTCTGCCGAACGAAGATGAAGAAGTGAGCGAAGCGGTGAGTAGTCTCTTGCAACACAATCAGTCGATGAAGATATATACGCAAACCACCATTAGATCCATTTCACAAACAGAGCGAGGGACGGTTCTAGTGCAGCACGTTCAGGGAGGTATTGAGCGAAGTTTTGAGGTCGAACATGTGGTCGTTGCTACTACACCAGAGCCAACGCTTGTCGATGGGCTAGATGCTGCTGGGGTTGAGTTTTCAAATCATGGGATCACTGTGGATCAATTCTTCCAGACAAATGTTCGTACCATATACGCAGCGGGGCAGGTGTTGGGTAATGATATGCCGACACAGACAGTGTTAGCCGAAGGGCGGTTTGCGGCATATAATATTTTGAACTCACGTTCTCCGATTTCGCTTGACTATGATATTGTGCCACGAACGACATGTATCTATCCAGAGATAGCAAGTGTTGGATTCAACGAGGATGATTGCATCAAACGTGACTTAAAAATCAACAAAGTGTTGGTGCCACTAGGTACGATTGCTCGTAGTAATACTAGTGATTTCCGTGAAGGGTTCGTCAAGCTTATCAGCGACAAACATGGTGTTTTACTGGGTGGTACGATTGTCGCCCCACACGCGAGTGAGCTAATTCAAGAGATTACGCTTGCCATCCAAAACGACTTGACAGCCGAGCAGTTAGCCGATGTGCCTCATATCTTTTTGACGTGGAGTGAAGCGATCAGAACTGCAGCAAGCAAACTATCGCGTAAACAGCGTGTGTAGTCGGATCGTACGTACATACTTTAGTGCAAACTCTTCTAATTGGATTCTAACATCGTAGTTCAGAGGTGTATACTGAAGTACATGATGTATCTCGTGGCGGTGTCTGGCGGAGTTGACAGTGTGGTATTGCTCGATATATTAGCGAGACGTATCCCGGAGCGGATCATAGTAGCACATGTTGATCATGGTATTCGGGAGAACGAGTCGGCGGCAGATGCTAGGTTTGTTTCTGGATTAGCACGATACTATGATGTACCTTTTGTGTCAACGCAGCTCCATCTCGGCTCGGGTGCCAGTGAAGCGGTCGCAAGAGAGCTGCGGTATGATTTTTTGTTGCACGAGGCAGTTCGTCATCAGGCAACAGTATTGACAGCACATCATTTAGATGATTTGGTCGAGACGATCGCACTTAATTTGACACGTGGTACGGGGTGGCGTGGTCTGGCAGTACTAAATCGTCCTGGTGTCGAGCGTCCATTGTTAGGCAAAAATAAAGCAACACTAAGGGAATATGCGTTGCATCATCGATTAGAATGGGTAGAAGACAAAACTAATAGAAGTGATAGATATTTACGTAATCGACTGCGACGACGTATCCAGCAGGTAATATCGGCTGAAACTATGGAGAGTCTGGCTTCATTACGACAGCACCAATTAATATTGCGCAGTAAAATTATTGATGAGACACAGCGTGTACTGCCTATGTTTGCTGCCCAACGTCAAGCGATGGCGACACTTGATGATGCTGTCGCTCAGGAGTTACTTGGTGCTATGATCATGTGGGCAGGGGCGGCACGGCCGACACGACCACGATTACAACGTGCGCTACATGCGATACGGACGTATCGTCCAGCGACATGCTGTGTAGTTGGTGACAGTGTACAGCTGCGGTTTACCTCTCGGCAATTTACTATAGAAGTGATACAATAAAGCAGATATTGAATAGTATTATATAGTTGGTTTAGAATGGAAGGAATAGTTCACTGATGAAGAAAAAACCCTCGAGAGTAACTAATATGCTTCGTTTGGGCTTGTTTTGGGCGCTGGTTGCGCTGTCGCTCTTGGCTGTGTGGGCTGTCACATCACCGCAAGGAACGCTAAAGGAAGTTTCGGTATCGGATGTGGTACGCAGAGCTAACGATGGCAAGATCGCGTTGATCGAAATACAAGGAAATGATTTGCGTATCACGCCAAAAGGCCAGTCAAAACCAACAGAGCGTAGCTTAAAAGAACCAGGTACGCTATATAGTCAAGGGCTAAAATTCGACAAAGTAGAAATCAAGACAACGGCCGAGTCACAAACAGGAGCGATTACTTGGAGTATTGCGTCGATTGTCGTACCGGTAGTGCTGATTGGTTTGCTATTTATGTTTATGATGCGCCAAGCGCAAGGGCAAAATAGCCAGGCGATGGGCTTTGGCAAAAGTAAGGCTAAGTTGTACGGTCTCGACAAGGAGAGGGTGGTATTTGATGATATAGCTGGCAACGAAAGTGCCAAGCAAGATTTGCAAGAAGTAGTAGACTTCCTGAAGCATCCGAAGAAATATCAGAGTTTGGGGGCAAAAATTCCAAAGGGCATCTTGCTTGTCGGTAACCCAGGTACGGGTAAAACAATGTTGGCACGAGCTGTAGCAGGTGAAGCGAACGTGCCGTTTTTCTCGATTAGCGGTTCGGAGTTTGTAGAGATGTTTGTCGGTGTTGGGGCGAGTCGTGTACGCGATCTCTTCGCGAAGGCGAAAAAAAATGCTCCAGCAATTATCTTCATTGATGAGATAGATGCCGTTGGTCGTAAACGTGGCTCTGGCATGGGTGGTGGCCATGATGAGCGCGAGCAGACGTTGAACCAGATCTTGGTAGAGATGGATGGGTTTGAGGCTGACACTAATGTCATTATTATTGCAGCGACCAACCGAGCCGATGTTCTTGATCCAGCTTTGTTGCGACCTGGCCGATTCGATCGTCATACTACGATCACCTTGCCGGAGCGCAAAGATCGTGAGGCAATCCTGAAGGTTCATTTCAAAAATAAGCCAATTGACGCCACAGTGGATCTAGATAAATTAGCAGCCAAGACAGCTGGTTCTAGTGGTGCGGATTTGGCTAATATCGCTAATGAGGCGGCTATTATTGCAGCGCGTCAAGGTAAGAAGAAAATTTCTAATGAACATCTGACCGAGGCGTTTGAAAAAGTGGCAATTGGTCCAGAGCGTAAGGCAAAAGTCATGAACGAACACGAGAAGGAGCTGACAGCGTATCACGAAGCTGGCCACGCTATCGTTGGTCATGTGTTGCCAGATTCTGATCCAGTGCACAAAGTGACAATTATTCCGCGCGGCGGTACCGGCGGCGTGACGTGGTTCTTGCCGCCAGAGGATAAGAGCTACACTAATGTTTACGAATTTAAGGATATTCTGGCTCGGGCAATGGGCGGTCGCATCGCGGAAAAATTGATCTACGGCGACGACGGTATCACTACAGGCGCTGGTTCGGATCTGCGTAAGGCGACGGAAATTGCTCGCGATATGGTGATTGAGCAAGGTATGGGCCAGAAACTGCGCGACCAGGTGTTTCATGAAGATAATGGCGGCATGGTCTTCGACAAGATAACGCACGAACGTCCGTACAGTGAGGCAACGGCTGAGGAAATCGATCATGAGGTCGAGAGGCTCATTACCGAGGCAGCTCGTCGCGCTGAAGCAGTGTTGCGCAAAAACCGAGCTGTTCTCGAAAAACTAAAGGATGAGTTGTTGCTACACGAAACTCTTGAAGAAGACGAAGCTAACGCAGCAATGGAGGGTGCAGCACTCCCAACGGAGGCCAAGCTCCACTAGGAGTAGGATCAATTACCGTGGCACATGGAAAGAACAGACAGCGTATTCGGTCGGCTATCACTAAAGCAAATGGTAAGCTCAATATCAAAAATGCTGCTATACTTTTGGCAGGTTCGACACTGTTATCAAGTATCTTAGGAATATACCGCGAGGGTCTTATTAATGGGATGTATTATGACACCTACAAGGTTGGAGCTGATGCCTATACAGTAGCCTTTACTATTCCAGACTTTATGTTTTTTGTATTAGTGTCTGGAGCATTGAGTGTTTCGTTTATCCCAGTGTTTAACCAACGGATGGTGACAGGTAACAAACAATCGGCATGGGAGTTGAGCTCAAGTTTGATCAACTTTCTAGCTATTATTACACTAGTGGCGAGTGTCTTGATTATGATATTTGCTGAGCCACTTGTCACATATGTTGTTGGACCCGGGTTGAGCGAATCGGGCCGGAGTTTGGCAGTCAGTATGATGCGTGTGATTGCCATTAATCCGTTCTTGTTTTCGATTTCTGCAGTAATTGCTAGTATCCAACAAGCAATTGGCCGGTTCACCTTCTATGCCCTCGCGCCAACGATTTACAACATCGGTATTGTGATCGGTGCTTTGTTTTTCACAGATGGTATCAACATCTTTGGCTGGCAGGTGTTCGAAGGTGGGGTTATGGGTCTGGCGCTTGGCGTAGTGCTCGGATCGGTATTGCAGTTAATAGTAAGTTCAATCGGATTGATAGGTGTAGGATTCGATTATCGCTTCAAGATTAACCCCAAGAATAAGGGGTTTCGGCAGGTATTAAAACTACTCAACACCAGATCACTTGATCAGGGTATTGATTATTTAAATGGCTTGGTAGAAACAAATTTAGCGTCTCGTATGGCTGAGGGTTCGATTCGAGCTTACCAGCAAACATCGAGTTTGGCCTTGATGCCAGTGAACTTGATCGGTGTAGCTATCAGTAATGCAGCTTTCCCTCAGATGACAGAGCGCTTAGGTGCAGGCCGCGAGGATCTTTTTCGTAAAGAATTACGATCGATGATACGGGTTATAGTATGGCTGGTGGTGCCAGTAGCGGTGGTTACGTATTTCGCGCGGGGATATGTCGTCGGGTTTGTGTATAAGGGTAGCGATACATTGATGGCAGGTCTGTTGGGGGCTCTTGTGGTGATGATATTTTTCCGGACCTTGTATCATATTGCAGCGAGGAGTTTTTACGCACAGCAGGATACGAAGACACCACTATATATTTCGTTTTTTACGATAGCTTTGAATATATGCTTGGCGATAGTATTAACTGCAAATTGGTCAAAAAACCAAAATGCAGCTTATGGTTTAGCGTGGGCACAGTCAATTTCCGCGGTGGTTGAGGTGGTAATATTGTTTTCGTTTATGATAAAGAAAATACCGCATTTGTTTGATAGAACCTTTGTACGGGCATTGCAAAAAATGGCTTTAGCCGCGATACCGACAGCTTTAGCTGTTTATGCGACCGTGATGCTCGTTCCTTTAGGCAACGATAAGCGCTTCTTTTTGTTATTGCCGAAATTCATTATTATTACGATAGTTGGATTTTCGATATATCTGTGGTGTAGCAAAAAACTGGGGCTGTCTGAGGCGGATCCGGTAATAGCACGACTGAAACGTCTATTCTTTGGGCGGGTGAAAACCACATGGCTTAGTAAGTAGTTTTGTTATAATAATGACTATGGACAATATTCGTAATTTCTGCATCATCGCCCACATCGACCATGGCAAAAGTACGCTGGCAGATCGGATGATGGAGATAACGGGGACGGTTGCCAAGCGCGATATGAAGTCGCAGTTGCTTGACAGTATGGACTTGGAGCGCGAAAAGGGGATTACGATTAAGCTGGCGCCGGTGCGGATGAAGTATAACTATCGCCAGTCAGCGGCAACCGCTTCCTCTCAATCGAATGTCGCAGGCAACGCCAGCAACAGAGTTATCGATTTATCGGAAGGGTTGCCACTAGCTGGATCGTATGATCTCAATCTTATCGACACGCCTGGCCATGTTGACTTTAGTTATGAAGTTAGCCGTAGTTTGCAGGCTTGTGAGGGCGCGGTGCTGGTGGTGGATGCTAGCCAGGGAATTCAGGCGCAGACACTGGCCAATGTTTATCTCGCTATGGAACAGGACTTAACGATCATTCCGGTACTGAACAAGGTCGATTTGCCTGCCGCCGATGTGCCACGTGTGTCTAAGCAAGTGATGAATTTGCTCGGCTGCGGTGAGGATGATATCATTCATATTTCTGCCAAAACTGGGCACAATGTCGATAAAGTTCTGGAGGCGATCGTTGAGCGGATTAAGCCGCCAGTGTCGCTTTTGCAGCAAGAATTTCCTGACGCAAAATCAAGCGACATTCCGACTCGCGCCCTGATTTTCGATAGCTACTATGACGATTACCGCGGTGTGATCCTGTATGTTCGGGTGGTTGACGGGCAGGTTAAAAAGGGCGAGGCGATTCATATGATGGCGACTGGAGCGAATGGTCTGGCGCTAGAAGTCGGTCATCTCAGCCCAACTATGACACCCGATCCGCTGCTCGACACTGGCGAGATTGGCTACATTGTGACGAACCTAAAGACTACTCGCGAGGCAAAAGTGGGCGATACGGTGACGCTGAAAAAATATTTTACAAAAGAGTAAAATAGAAAACATGGAGGGAGAGATATGGTGGAACATGAACGAAAAGAACTGACGCAGCAAGATTTTGAAGAACTTGTCGCGCAAGCGGTAAAGGCGCCGTCAGGACACAATACTCAACCCTGGTATTTTGAGTTATCAGGAAATACTATTGAGATAAAACCTGATTTCTCGCGATCCCTACCGGTCGTCGATGCGGATAATCGTGAATTATTTATCAGCTTGGGTTGTGCTACTGAAAATCTTTGCATCGCAGCTTCGCATAAAGGTTATGACGCTACGGTTGCAGTCAACGAAACTGCGGCGGTTGTCACAATCGAGCTTACTAATAGGGGTGCGACGGCCAATCCGCTATTTACTCAAATTGCAAAGCGGCAGACTAATCGCAGTCAATATGATGAGCGCAAAATATCTGAGACAGAAATTGTAGCGCTATAAAATACATCCGTAGAGCCAGGGATAACGATTCGTTTGTTTGAAAATGGCACTCAGGAATTTACGACGATTACAAACTATGTACTACAAGGCAATTCACGCCAGATGCACAACCCAGCTTTCAAGCGTGAACTACAAAGTTGGATGCGTTACAACAAGAAGCATCAGGACCAAACGCGCGACGGTCTGAGCTACGCAGTGTTTGGCGCGCCGAACTTGCCGCGTTTCGTTTCTCAGTTGGCCATGTCGTTGATGATCAACGAGAAGTCGCAGAACAAAGCCGACCAAGTCAAGATCAATTCTTCTTCGCATTTTGCACTATTTACAACGCGCGATAACTCGCTGACTCAATGGATTAATCTCGGGCGAACTTTACAACGGTTTTTACTAAAAGCTACCGAGCTGGGTATCGCGCATGCCTATCTTAATCAGCCGAACGAGGAAAATGATCTTTCGATCAAAATGGCGGCAGGTCTGGGCGTAGAAAGCGAATACCCGACGATCTTGCTCCGATTGGGGTATGGCGAGCAGCAGGCGTATTCGTTGAGGCGAGAAGTTAAAGATGTGATCGGGCAAATTAATGGCTAAACACATCAGTCGCAACATTTCCTATATTAGCGGCAGTTTATGGCTAATGGGCTTTGGCCTGTTGGCGGCGGTCAGTATTATTATTGCGATATCGCTGCCAGTAATTTCGCCAGACGCTTCTGGCATTGTGGCTTGGGCGCAGCAGCACAGAATTGCTTTGCAGGCGGCAGATGAGATGCTGGCATTTGGAGCGTTAATGATTTTAGCTGCCGTGGTGTTGTTGTATAGCAAACTTAAAGAGCGGCGACCTGTTGGTATAAGTATAGTCCTCGCCCTATGCATCGTTGTGACAATTAGTGCGTTTCATACGATGATGGCCCTTGGCCGCCTCGTCTACCCAGTTAATGGACTACCAATTATCCACGAAACAACTCTGTTGTCAGCAAGTCAAATGTTTGCAGGACTGCACTGGATGGCGCTTGCGTTGGCCGCGTTCGTCATTGCAATGGCAATTATCACGAAATCTCGGATGATTATAATAACAAGCGTTTGTGCTGCGCTGCTGAAAATCGTAGATACATACTATGCGGGTGGAGTCTCGGTGCCGCTGACGGTGGCGTCAGAGGTAGTATTGTTTGGATGGTCTATCATGATAGCCTCGTGGATTTTTCGCAAGAGATTTGAAAGTAACGTTTTTCCTGCAAGTTGATCCTGTTATGCACGCCCCGCATCTTTGGCATGCTTGGTTGTTCGTGGCGGGTGGTTTTATGGTTGAAATGGCCACTGGCGACGATTGTCTTCATTCTCGGGGTTGTCTCAATAACGGGATGTTGTTGTTTGGACGGCTTTCAGGGTGAATTATTTAACTCGTGTTAGTTAGTGTGTTATACTTAATGTAGTGATGGAAACTATCATCTTCACGCAGAATCTCACTAAACGCTATGGCAAGGCGCGGGGGATTGAAGCGGTGAATTTGGAGGTGCGAGAGGGCGAGATCTTTGGGTTTATCGGGCCGAATGGTGCGGGTAAATCGACGACAATTCGTACGCTTTTGGGACTGATTCAGCCGACTTCGGGTGTGGCTAAAATTTTTGGTCAGGATATTACGCACCACGGGCCAGAGTTGCGCCAGCGCATCGGCTATCTGCCGAGCGAAGTGTTTTATTATGACAATATGCGCGCCATCGACCTGCTGCGCTACAGTGCTAAGTTTTATAATCATCCGCGCCAGGAGACCGAGAAACGCATGCATCAGTTAGCCGAATTGCTCAATCTCGACCTAGGAAAGCGCATCGATGACCTCAGTTATGGCAATAAAAAGAAGGTTGGTATCGTCCAGGGTTTGCAGCATCAGCCAGACCTGATTATTCTCGATGAGCCAACCGGCGGGTTAGATCCGCTCATGCAACAAACCTTCTTTGATCTGATGCAGAGTGAAAACCAGCGCGGCGCTACCATCTTATTCAGCAGCCATATTTTGGGTGAAGTGCAGCGGCTGTGCGACCGCGTAGCTATTATCAAGGAGGGCAAAATTGTCGCCATTGAGTCTATCGATACTTTGCGCAAGAACAGTCACGTCATTGTCCACGCCGAACTGGCTGCTCCGGCCGATACCAAGTTGCTCAAACTACCGGGTATAACCAATCTGGAAAAAACTGCCAGCAGCTTGCGATTTTTGTATCGCGGCGACACCAACCGGCTCACTGCCATGCTGGCTAAGCTCCAGCTGGTTAATCTGTCGATTGAAGAGCCGGATCTCGAAGAATTGTTCCTGCATTATTACCAAAAGGATGCGGCGTGAAGCCGGTGTTAGACTTTGAGCTGCGAGCCTGGCGCGGGCATATTATCGGTTGGGCGCTGGGTGCGGTGTTGTTTATCAGCCTGTATTTGTCGATTTATCCAGCGTTTAGTCAAGATGTCGATACGCTCAAAAAAGCGTTTGAGTCGATGCAGCAGATGATGGGAATCGGTATAATGGATCAATTTACCTTCTTGGGTTTCCTTGGCAATGTTTTTCCGTTCATTAGTTTGGTTGGCGGGACGATGGGCGCGCTGGTCGGGTTTGCAGCTTTGACGCGCGAGCAGCGCAGCAAAACGAGCGAGTTTCTGCTCACCAAACCAGTCTCGCGGTCGCGGATTTTTGCGAGCAAATTGCTGGCCGGACTGTTAGCGCTGATAGCGGTGGCCGGGCTGGCGTTTATAACGTCACTCGTCATCGCCCATTTGGTTGGTGCTGGTGATTTTGATCAAATTCGCTTTGCTATGTTTTGGGGTGGTTTTTTACTAATTCAACTGTGGCTATGTGCGGCTGGGCTGTTTTTGTCGCAAATGGTTCGCAACATTCGCTCGCCAGTCGCGCCAGCGTTGACGCTTAGCTTTGCGATGTTTATGCTCAGTATCTTGGGCACGATTTTGGGCGACGCTACGATGCGCTGGCTGACACCGTACCGCTTTGTTGATTATGGAAAAATTGTGCTTGATGGGCAATACGATTTAGCGCACGTTGGCTTTGGTTTAGTAACGGCAGCGGTGATGATTTTTGTAAGTTACCTAATCTACGTGCGAAAGGACGCGCCATCATTATGAATATTTTTTGGCACGAGCTAAGGCGGCGCTGGAAGGGAACATTGATCTGGGCGGCGGCGATGATGGCTTTTATGTATCTATGTATGATCAAGTATGAATTGCTGGCCGCCGATGCCGCCGGTTCGCAGCAGATGATGGCGGCTTTTCCCGATACCATCAAGGCGGTGTTTGGTATGGTCGGCTTTGATTTGACGACCGTGGCCGGCTACTTTGGGATTTGTTTTATTTTCATAGCGGTAATCCTGGCAGTGCACGGTGGCATGTTAGGGGCGCGGCTGTTGGGCAATGAAGAGTCGGGGCGCACCAGCGAGTTTTTATACCCGAAACCGCGCTCACGCTCGCAGATCTTGACTAGCAAGTTGTTGGCGGGGCTGGTGTTGGTGCTGGCGGTGTGGCTAGCGACGGTGGTTTCGAGCGTGGCAGCTATTTGGCAATTTGCGGATCTTAGTGGTTTTGAAGTTGACTTTGGACGGCTAATGACGGCAGCTTTATTGGTGCAATTAATGTTATTTGCGATCGGCCTGTTGGCTTCGTGCGCGGGTAGGGCGTGTGGTGAAGTGGTGGCAAGCTTGGTGATTGGCATTAGCTACGCACTATTTGTAGCAGCTAAGCTCAGCCCAGATTTGGCTTGGCTAGAGTCTATAAGTGTCTTTGGTTGGTTTGATGCGTTAGACATACTTACCGCGCACACTCTGGCGACCAGCTCGGTAGCGTTGTCGCTAGGCGTTACAATGGTTGCAATCAGTGCTAGTTATTGGTTATTGAAAAGACGAGACATTGCCTAATAACGAGATAACTGTTGCTTTTGCCTGTGCAAAGGCGTAACACTGGAGTAGTTGCACCAAAAGCGCAATTGGGGTGTTTTTGGTGGCAATTATTGATTGCTGGGCCCGTGGCGCGATGGTCGTTAAGAGTTGTACGAAGGCTGCAGCGTGTTCGTGATGCACGGTTGGCGATAGACTAGGGTTTTGATATCACTATAGGCTGATTCAATGTCTAGAAATAGGCGCAGTCTGATGGCATGAGGTATACTTTGTATATATGAGTAAAGGTGTTATCTACATTATGACAACTGCCGTGTCAGGACTGATAAAGATTGGCAAGACTCAGTCAAAGCAGTATCAGGAGCGAATGCGATTTCTTGAGGCTAATGGGTACTATAATGTCGTTGGTTTGAAGAGATGCTTCGCTATCGAAGTTGAAGATTATGACGCTAAAGAAAGCTTGCTTCATGAGATTTTTGCTAAACATCGCGTGGGGAGTAGTGAATTGTTTGCGCTTGAATACGACTTGGTCCAACAATTGCTGCTCTCGTTTGATGGCACGGTTATCTTTCCAAGTCAGCAGAATAAAGAAAAAACGTTTGAAAAAATTACTAAAGTCCGTCAGCAGGGTCAGCGATTTAGTTTCTATAAAAAGGGCATTCAAGATGGTGACACTGTCTCGTTTGTGAATGACAATAGTATCACGGCTGTCGTTGTTGGTGAGCGTGAAGTTGAATGTGGCGGGCAAATTTGGCACTTGTCGCCACTTGCGCGAAAGATTTTTGAGGATAAGGGCCGGGCGAATGCAAGCGGCGCGTATCAAGGTGCAGCGTATTTTACTTTTAACGGTACGAAGTTGAAAGATTTGCCAGATATTGATAATGAGAAATAATTTTTTTGAAATGAGTGGCAGAAGATGACATTCAAACATTTTACGGGAAAAATGTATTGCCGCGTAGTGCCGGTGACCAGCGATAGGCGGGTGTGGCTGGATGAAAAGGTTGTGGATGATGAAACGTACAATACGGTCATTAACAATCGATTGGTTGAGCTTGGTGAACAGTACGATGATTTTGTGTATATTGAGTCGGCGAATCTGGCGGAGTTGTCTGATAAAATCTTGCGACAGTTGTATGAACGAGGTTTTTCAACGGGAAGTTTGCGGGTGGTTGATGAGGGTCATGTCGGTCTTGATTATAGCTTTTTGGACGATGAACCGTGGGTAGTGCGCCGGCAAGTTATGGTGATTGCGTATGGCGATATTACGGTTGAAGATGATTATCGTCGTAATCAGGACCACCGTGGAAATTGGTTTTCTTACCCTGAATTAGCTGAAAAGATCGGCAAGAATTGCGCGAATAAAATAGCTGACTATATGTAATTTTTTGCCAGTATACAGGTAGCAAGGGTGTCATCGACGGCATCTCTGTAAAATGATACAATACAGTGAAATGGTTAAACTTAACGCTGGCACAATTCATAACAAAATCTCGCCTGAAATGAAGCAGGTTATTATAGGTGCGAATTTGACCGAAACCTGGCAAAGTCTCACGCCGCTAATGCGCAACGAATGGATTTGCTGGGTCGAAAGCCCCAAGCAAGAAACGACGCGGCAAAAGCATCTGATACGCTTGGTCGAAGACCTCGGTGCCGGCAAACGCCGTCCGTGCTGTTGGATCGGTTGTATTCATCGCACAGACAAGCCGATCAGCCTGTCGGTGAAGGGGATTCTGGCGAAACAGAATAGGCAAGAATAAGAGCTATATTTACACGCCATAACAGAGGTGGTATAATTAAATCAATGACCGACAAGCCCATCGTCCAGCCGCTACCGGGCTACAAAGAAATCAAACCCTTCGTTTATGCTGGGTTTTTTCCGGTGAGTAATGAGGACTATAATGACCTGAAAGAGGCGATCGAAAAGCTCAGTTTGAGCGATTCAGCGCTGCAATTCGAGCCGGAAAATTCGCCGGTGCTTGGTTTTGGTGTGCGAATCGGTTTTCTTGGTTTGCTGCACATGGATATTATCCGCGAGCGGCTGGAGCGCGAATATAATCTCGATTTGATCGTGACGAATCCGAGCACCGACTATCAAGTGAGCCTGACGAATGGCACGGAACTTGACATCAAAAGCGCTTCCGAGCTGCCTGATCCAGCGCAAATTCAAGAGATCC
The DNA here is from genome assembly GCA_945873065.1 of uncultured Candidatus Saccharibacteria bacterium. Lineage (GTDB taxonomy): Bacteria > Patescibacteriota > Saccharimonadia > Saccharimonadales > Saccharimonadaceae > Saccharimonas. The sequence goes on along the minus strand of CAMCBN010000005.1, from coordinate 26,825 downwards.
GCGAACCGTGGATTGATGGCGAAATTGTGGTGCCGCAGGATTATATCGGTGCGGTAATTCAATTGATCGTGTCAAAGCGCGGTCGCCAGAAAAACCTCAGCTACATTGATGAGCGGGCGTTGATTTCCTTTACGGCGCCGCTGGCGAATCTGCTGACTGATTTTTATGATCAATTGAAATCGGTGACGTCGGGCTATGGTTCGTTTAATTATGAACTGGCGGGCTACCAGCCGGAGGATTTGGTGCGAGTGGATTTTTACGTAGCGGGTGAAATGGTCGATGCGCTCAGTGTGATGTGCCACCGTTCGGAGTCGCAAAAACTTGGCCGGGAAATCACCAAAAAGCTCAAAGATGTGGTGCCGCGCCAAAGTTTTGAGGTCAGCTTGCAGGCAGCTATCGGCGGCAAATTCATTGCCCGCGAAAACATCGGCGCCTACCGCAAAGATGTCACTGGCTATCTCTACGGCGGCGATGTATCGCGTAAGAAAAAACTCCTCGCCAAACAAGCCCGCGGCAAAAAACGCATGAAGCGCTTTGGCAAAGTTGATATTCCGAGCGAGGCGTTTACGGTGATGTTGAAGCGGGATTAAATATTTCGCCTAGTAAGGTTTCCTGTACGACGTGATAAACCTAAAGACTTTTTGCTGTTATTAATTTGTTGTTTACGACGCTGTAGGATGCGGTATAGTATAACAATACTACTGGCTAAAATAGCTGCTATAAGAGCGACCATCATTATAAATAGCCAGCTAGAATCTATCATCGATTCTATCGGGTTGGTAGCTACAGACTGGTGGCCGCGAGCGTCGGTAAACCCATACACACTAGAGAAATACTGTAAAAACGTGCTGTGGGGCATTGCTTGAAATTTCACCTATTGACGATTACTATAATATTAAGTTAACAACATTAGAAAGGCAAAAGCAAATGTTCTATACACAATTCGCCGATATATTCGGCTTGGGCACGCCGGAAGTGATCGCTATAACAGTAGTGATACTGGTTTTGTTTGGGGGGTCGCAATTGCCGAAATTAGCACGCAACATAGGTAGTTCAGCCAAAGAGCTGCGCACAGGTATACGCGAGGCTATGGATGAAGATGACTCCTCGCGTAAGGATAATCAATCTAGTCCAGACACTACGCCAAAAGACGCCAAATAGATATGGCAAGCGACACTATGTCGAGGCGTGTGATGACAGTTCGACAACACTTGTTGGAACTGCGACGGAGAGCTGCCTTAGTGGTGGCATGTTTTGTCGTAGCGTCTGCCGTAGCTTACTATTGGCGTAGTGAACTGATTAGTCTTATATTGCGTCCATTAGACCAGCATAAACTTGTATATCTTACCCCGGCGGGTGGGTTTAATTTTGTTTTTTCGGTGACGGTAATGTTTGGACTAGCCTGCAGTGTGCCAGTTGCTATATATCAAATATACAAGTATATAGCACCAGCTTTGCCACCACACTTTAGAGGCTATTCGCTGCGGTTGTTTGCTACGTCGTTGTCCTTACTACTAGCAGGGGTGATGTTTGGGTATTTTATAGCTGTTCCTGGAGCGATTCGGTTCTTGTTATCCTTTGCTAGTGAATATGTTCAGGCTTCGCTCACAGCGGACTCGTACGTAAGTTTCGTAGTGTCTTATACGCTCGGCATGGGGGTGATGTTTCAGCTGCCATTACTGATGGCGGGGGCTAACTTGGTGCATGAGTTATCGTTGTGGTCTTTGCTAAAATACGAAAGATATTTCATAGTTGGGGCATTGGTATTGGCAGCTATTATTACACCAACGCCCGATGTATTTAATATGCTGCTGGTGGCTGTGCCACTGATAGCATTATATCAAGTCGGCTGTTTAGCGATAGCATTGACGAATCGTCGACGCCATGACACAATGAAATAAAATCATGCTGCATATAAAAAATAAGGCCGCTACAGTGCTAGACATGGAGATGGATCGTAAAGATTTCTTGAAGTATGCTGTGTTGGCTTTTCTTACATTAGTGGGCGTAACTGGGTTATTGCGATGGGCTGATAGTGCCCTAGATGTGTTTGGTACGAAAAATCGTAAGCGTGGTACTTATGGGTATTCGGCTTATGGCAAATAGTCTATCTTTTGTGTAGATTTTGAATGTTTTCTTGAATTATTTGCAATAATTATTTAAGATAAGTGTAAGCAGTATTTAGCGGAAAGGAATTTATGGCACGATTACCAAATCCCGGTGGTGATGATGGTAGGTGGGGTGACATTCTTAATGATTTCTTGAAGCAATCTCACAAGGATAATGGCAAGCTCAAGCCGGTCCAGACAGATGACTTAGCAGATAGCGCTGTGACTACGAAAAAATTAGGTTTGGATGTGCGCCATATGACGACCAAAGAGATTATGGGGCCACGGCACCGGTTGACCGCTGAGGATATGGATATGGCTATATTGGAAGTAAATTCAACCAAGCCAGTCACTATCATAGTGCCGAAAGATGATGCTATCAAAGATGGTGCGATCGTTGAATTTTGTCAAGTAGGTAAGGGACAGATAATCTTTGTAGCAGAGAGCAAGGCTGTAGTGCTGCGGTCATCGGCCTCAGTCAAATCTCGTACGCAATGGTCGGGTGTAACATTGCGATACCGTCGGGCTAATGAGTGGGTCCTGGGCGGAGATTTAGAATAATATGGGTTGGATGATTAATCCTGGTTATCGTAGTCGACGTTATCGTCGCCTAGGTAGTAATAACAACTCGTCTAGCCAGCTACAGGGGGCTACATCTACTGGTCTCATAACGCGTAATGGGCGGAGATTGATGCGCAATGGTAAGGAGTTTGTCTTTACTGGTGTGAATATTTATAATGCCAATTCTGATGGCAATTACTCTTATAATTTAGCAACGGGTGATCTATTTGCTCAGGCGTTGCAGAGTCTAGGTAGTAGTGTGACTATAGTGCGGGCGTGGTTTGGTCAGTGGTTGGCTCGACCAAAGTCTACCAATGGTCAACTGACCTGGTCATATTTCGACCATACTTTGAATACGGCACACAAATATGGCAAACAAGTCATCGTAGTGTTAGCTGATCAGGATGGGTCGTGGTGCGATGGCATCAAAAAAACTTACGAATCAAACTGGTACCAGTATGGCTATAGGACGCTGGTTAGCCCGGCAGTTTCACATTGGGGTACTCGTAACGCGATGACTTATAAGGATTTCGCAGTCGCTTTAGTGAGTCGTTATAAAGATCACCCAGGCGTTGCTTTTTGGCAGTTGATCAACGAAGCTGAGATCAGATCGATAGATAAGTCGCGCCACACGCCAGAGTTGGAAGACAAGGCTGCAACGGTTATTCGTGACTGGGCGAACGATATGGCAGCAACCATTAAAGCAGTCGATCCGAAGCATCTTATTAGTTTGGGTACGATCGGCACAGGACAGTTCGGTACATCGAGTTATCGATACGAGACCATTCATAGCGGGCCGAATATCGACCTGCTAGAGATGCACGACTATGAGCCACATAGTGATATTATAGGTGACAGCTTCAACGGTATGGACCTACGTATGCGACAAGCGGCACGGCTTAATAAACCGCTATTTATCGGTGAAGTTGGTATCAAACCTGATGACGTAGGTGGGGCTCAGGCTAGGGCGGATCGCTTACGCTCAAAAATACGCGTCCAGCGAGCACGTGGCGTAGTGGGGCATGTGGTGTGGGATTTACGTAACGATAAGAGCGCTGTTTTCAAGGGCGATGACTACGACATCACACCAAACGATCCGATGATGAATGCTCTCAGATCGATGTAGTCTCATACTTTAGTGGTGCTAATATTGGGCTACCTATACGTACTTGTTCCACCTTGCCTGTGCATCGTTGTCTAGTATCTTAGCTGCTGAAATGATCGTCTGGATAGTTTCGGCTGACACTGTGAAGGTTTCGCCGATTTCAATGTCATCTCGCCTACCCATAGCTGTGACTAGGTGGTTTTCAATGTATGCTTGTTGCGCTGCAGTCAAATTGCGCAGTTGCTGATTACCCTCGATGTAGTTGCGAGCCAATGAAGACTGAGAGTCTCCCTCTTGTGCAGTAACGACCATTGTTGGGAGGCTTGCAGGCTTCTTTGCTGTTCTTCGTTGTGGCTGATTTTTTGGCTTGTTTTGGTGTTTTAATGGCGCTGATTTTTGCTGTTCTTTTGTTTTGGTATCAATCGCTGTGTTTGGCGAATCTTTTCTCTGTGTGGACTCAGTCTTTGCTAGTTGGGGCGAAGGTACTATTGCCACAAAATATACGAATGGCACTGTCACTAGTACGATGAAAACAGCCAACATTGTGGCTGCATAGCGCCACACGGGATGAGATGAATCAGATTCGTGCTGGCGCGAAACAGAGGCTATGCCCCATAGCTTACTCGCCAATGCTACTCCACCAGCTGCCACAAGATACGTTGGTAAAAACCATACATCACGTGGATGGCGTCGGAGATGGGGTAGATTTCGCACTACTTGCCAGCCGAGCCAGGCTATAGATACCCCACAAACAACCATTATCGACCAGCCAGTGTAGTGTGACAGTCCAAATGGAATCAGTAATATATTCCAGCCTTGTATCAGTGTGCCTAATAAAACAAGAATAACGCTAACATATACAAACCCAACCACGCAGAAACCAATATGTGTCAGCCGGACGAGCCATTGAAGTCCCCATATAGCGTGCGGTCGACATACCAATTGCCAAAATGCTGCCCGGCTCACCTCAGTATAGTGGTCTATTATATGCTGCAGCGACAGGGTATAATTTAGCACGCTACAGGCGCTACTTTGATAGTGCGCCTTGTAGCCTTGTTGGGTCAACCACAAACTTATACTAGATGGGTGGCTAGCAGACACTGGTAATGACCGAGCATCATCAAGTGCTTGAGTCAAAAGTTTCAGGCGTACTGCGTAGGTAGTATGGTGTATTACGCCATAAGCTTGTTTATAAAAGCTTTGGAATGGTAAAATCACCCCCTGTTGCACATCAAGCATCCATCGTCCGACGCGTTGCCAAATCTGGGTTGTACGTCGTTCATACAAAAGTCTTCCACTCACAAAGCCCGTCTTCTCATCGGTAAATGGCTGCAGTACATTTGCTGTTGATGCTGTCCATCTTGTCGTTGGGTCTGTTACTAATACGATAGTGACTCGTCGGACTTTTTGTGCCAAAATAGCTAGCTGCTCGCGATAACTGAGCATACCGGATTGTTCTACTACTGTTGTAGCGTATTCACGTGCGATAGAACTAAGTGTCGATTCTGCGTGTGTCGCATCGTTGATCGATATGAGTAATTGCGTTGGCTGGCCGTGTTCTCTGATACTTGCTAGGCATTGTTCGAACGTATCTGGATCTTCATTAGCGCTCGCTACTACTAATACAGCGTATTTTTTGCGTAATGTGTTGGTGTATACGGTGTTTTTTTGCGCAGCACGTAGGCGCAAAATCCAAACTATTATCACGAAGATAACACTGATTAATATTATCCATCCTCGACAACGATAGATCACATCCCCCAACTGCATTGTATCGGCTATTGTCATAGCATCCCCTTTATTTACTGACTATTTATAACGTAACACGAAACTTTATCGTACACAACTATCAAAACTCGTAACAAACGACAGTAGCCTTCCCCGTAAGAATGGCGTGCCCGCTGGCTTCACGGCCCTACGAGATGTATTATATTATGCAAGTTATAGATAATTTTGTCAATGAAATTGCTCGATAAAACCAAATATCCTACTAACGTAGCTAGTAGAGTGGGCATACATGCTATAATGAGGTGTGGATTTATCGCAGAAGATTGAACAATATCAGCCAGATCAACGAGCTAGAAGGTTGGTGGATCAGACAAAAATAGTCTTTTTGGTGGGAATATCTGGAGCTGGCAAAGATACGACCAAGCAACGGTTATTAGTCGATCCAACATTTATCGATATCGTATCGTACACCACGCGCCAACCGCGTCACAATCGTGGTGTTCTAGAGCAAGATGGGGTAGATTATCATTTCATCAGCCAATGGCGAGCCGAGCAGATGCTGGATGAGCACCAGTTCATTGAGGCAAAGTTTGTACATGGTACGGTTTATGGTACGGGTCTAGCAGAACTTCACCGTGCACGTGACGAGGGGCGGATAGCAGTGACAGATATCGACGTACAGGGGGTAGATGAATATAAAAAAATATCACAACATGTGGTGGCGATTTTTCTTTTGCCACCGAGTTATGATGAGTGGCGCCGACGTCTACAGGCCCGTTATCTTACGACGGAGGAATTTGAGGCTGAGTGGCCTAGGCGTTTTAATAGCGCAATCAAGGAATTAACCCATGCTCTGGAGGTCCCGTACTACCATTTCATAATCAATGACGATCTAGACACGACCGTACGAGTGGTGCGAGAGATTGCCCAGCGGCCAGACGTTTATAATCGCAAGGACGATGAGGCGCGACTTGCAGCGCGTGATTTGTTAGAACAGTTGCGGTATTAATTGATGAAGCTAGTTTAGCACTCCCCTTGCTCGAGTGCTAAAAATACGCTATAATGCGGTATATGACAGAGCGTCAACAAGCGATTTTGGCGGCAATAATCGAGCAATACGCAGAGATTGCCGCTCCGGTTGGTAGCGTCACGCTAGCGAAGTTGTTTGGTGTGTCTAGTGCGACGATTCGTAGCGAGATGGCTAAACTTGAGGACATGGGGTTTGTTAAAGCGCCACACACGAGTGCGGGGCGCATCCCGACTGACCGTGGATATCGTGTGTATGTTAATGGCATTACAAATGCGCAGATGAGTGAGTTACCAAGTGGTATTGATCGCAGTACTAAGGCCATCGCTGCGCATGTTCAGCTCAACGTACAACGATCAGATCGAGCTATTCGTAGTGCGGTTGATAGCTTGGTGGAATTGACAGGCAATTTGGGGTTTGCCACTATTGGTAGTGAGTTGTACATGAATGGTATTGGCCGGTTGTTTAGCCAACCAGAGTTTTTGGAGGGTCGGCACGTTCAGTCGGTGGCAAACCTAATTGACAATATCGAGCCATGGCTGCGCGAGGCAAGGCCAAATGAGCCGCTGAACGTTTTCATCGGTAGCGAGAATCCGATTGGAAAAAATAGTGACACAACACTTATCATTAGTAAGTTTCGTTCGCCATATAGCGATCGAAGCTACATTGGTGTTATCGGTCCGATGCGCCAGCGTTATCGTCGTACGATGGAACTAGTGCGGCGTACTGGTGCTGTCCTCGAAAAATCGTTGCAGTACCACGATAATGGTGGTGACATGAAGATAGTACAGCTACCACAAAAAGACAGGAGAGGTGATAAATGACAAAACACAAGAAACAGACAGAATCAGTGCAGTGTGATGATGAGCTGTTGTTGGATTTACAGCGCACACGAGCGGATTTTGAGAATTATCGCAAGAATGTTGAGCGCGAAAAAAAGTCGGCATATGATGCGGGCGAGATCAAGGCGATTTTAAAGTTATTACCAGTCATAGATACGCTTGAGCGAGCAGTAGTGAACGTACCTAAGGAATTGTCGGATAATGCTTGGGCGCAAGGTATTGTGGCGGTATCAAAACAGCTAGACAAGCAACTTAAAGGATTGGGGCTAGAAAAAATTGTCGCCACGCCAGGTACGGCTTTTGATCCGGAGTTACACCAAGCTGTCCAGTTTGATGACGCTGTGACAGACGGAAAGGAAGTCATAGCAGAAGAGCTACGAGCTGGGTACATTCACCATGGTTCGGTGGTTCGTGATGCGATGGTCAAAGTAACACGGCAGTAAGTAGTGTATTTTCTAATAAACACCGATGAAATACCTCATCTTTTGTTAGATGAGGTATTTCGGTATAGTTGATTTAACGGCGTTTGCGATTATCGGGGCCAACTAACTTTTTTCGGTTTTGATTGCGATTTTTGATGGCACAGTATGTGAGTACAGATAGTTGCAAAAGCATAGTTACTGCAACTATCACCACGACGGTTATCAATGCGGTCGTTGGATGGCGTACCGTTGGGGGCAGTACACCGATTGGCTGAGTGGCGTGGTCGGTAAGCTTCGGTCTAGGCTGGTTCTGGTTCTTGGCTTTGTTGTCTTTTGGCTTTTGTGCTGACGGTGTCTGAGGGTATGACTTAAATAAATTATTTCGATCGGTAACATTATGGATATTTTGCTGGCCAGTCATCGCTAGGAAGGGCTGATGGACACTTGGATTTTTTAAAAAAACAGTATTGTCGGTCACCGCGACATTGTCGATCGTGTTACGGCTACCGTTTTTTTGCGCCGCTACTGCATAAACATATGCCTTAGTCGGTGAGACGTTTTTGAAAGTATTGCCACTAATAACGATATTTTGTGTGGATAAAGTATTTTGGGTATTGGCGTAAGATTCTAAAGAGATGACATATTCATTTGCCGGTGCACGCCGATATTCGAAAGAGTTGTTGGTGATAGCGAGATTTTTGGTAGCCATGAAGTGAATCGTACCTAAAGCCCAGCTTTTTTGACTACCTGGAGCAGGGTCAATGACAGAATTGCCGGTGAAGGTGACATTGTTGATTTGCATCCCTGCAACATTACCATGTTCACCGATAGGGCTCGGAGCGTATGATGTGATATTTCCAGCACTATCATAGGAGGCGGTGAACAGGCCGCCACTGATAGATACGTTGTTGCTCGGGAGATTATCGAAAGCGCTAGCGCTAAGGGTTGGGCCACCGTAAGACCACTGGGTAGCATGGCTAATTTGGAAAGCCTCTTTGTAGTATGAGCTTGGGTTTTGGAAATAAGCATTGGTCGTGCCTATCACCCGTGGGTTGTTAATTTTGATAAAACTGCTGCCTAGCATATCTATCAAGTGATCGCCTTGGCCCTGAGCCCTGTCCCATGTAGGACTATTGAAGGTGATGTTTTTTGCGTGGACCATCGAACTTGATATAGCAGTCGACCCCCCTCGTCCATCAAAGTAAGGGTTGTTCCAGGTAACGTTTTGTACCCCTCCATCATAGCCAGATTGATTGCTTAGGTAGGAAAAGCTGGCGTAGTTTCGTGACGAAAATTTTGCGCCTGGTGCAAAATTTATAGTGATATTCGACCGCATCTGTACGACTCCGGAAAAAGCGTATGTACCGGCTGGAATGTGAATGATGGTGTGGCTGCGGGTAGCGGCGGTGTCAAGTATTTTTTGTAGGGCAGGGCCGTTGTTGGAAACATTGTCGCTTGTTAGGCGAGCTATAGAGTTGTTCTTGGCGTCGATAGTCTCCGTTCCTACTGCTGATGCAGTATCTGCACCGATAGTTGCGCAGGCTATAAGGAGTAACGGAATTGTAAACAACTTTCTCATGATATTGATAAATTTCAAAATAAATTCAAAGTACCCGTAGCGGCCAGTGTACCATGTCTATTAACAATTTCGCAACCGTACGATACACTGGATAACATATGCTCAGGCGAATAGTTTTACTGACAATAAGTCTAATGATAGCGGTAATTGGATGTGGCGATTTGGCTCACGTTGAGGCTCCGTATCGTAATCAACGAGATTTCGACAGAATCGAGCACATCAACACCTCATTGAAAAAATTTGCAGCAGAATACAATAATAAAAAAGCGACTACCGATATTCTCAAGGTAAAGAACCGAGATCTTGGTGTAGCTCTCGCAGCCGTAGTCGATAGCACTCCAGATAAAGGACTGAGCGACTCATACATCGAGTCTCGTAATAATTTTAATCGGGCGGTATTGGCTTTGAAAAAATTGACAGACACCTTCCCTACGGTCTTAGATTCAAAAGATGCTACTAAGATGACTGCTTTTTCAGAAGAACTCAATACTGCGATAAAAAACTACAATGATGCAGTAGATAAATTAAATAAATCAGTAGGCGTGGTCGATATTGAACGGCATAGCCAGCATACCCCTCACGTGTACGTGTGGGCATTAGCACTGGGTGTGGTATTGGCCGTTGTTAGTTGGTCGTGGGTATTGGTGTGTCATATACGACGAGACCACCATAAGGTGACTCAGCGAGCTAGATTGGTCGTGGCGTGGAGCTCCTTGTGGCCGTTTGTAGGGGCGATTTTTGTATATGCGGCATTTAATCTTACTGAGCCTGAGCAGCGCGGTGGTGTGTTTTACATTGTGTATGGTCCGGTATTTTTAGGGGTGGTTTTGCTATTTCAGGCAATACTAAATTATAGAAAAGTCCAAAAAGCCTCGCGATCTTCTGCGTTCTTGGTGCAATAAAGCACCATTGTTATGTGAAAACTAAATTAGCACTCTTGACACGTGAGTGCTAATTTCTTATACTGAAGATGTTGGCACTCACAGGCAAGGAGTGCTAAAATAGAATCAGAAAAACGCAATGGTCTTGTGAACAAACGAAAGGGGAAAGACTATATGGGAAAGATTATCGGTATCGACCTCGGTACAACCAACAGCGCCTTCGCTTATCTGGTAGCGGGCAAGCCAGAGGTGATCGCGAATGCCGAAGGTAACCGCACGACGCCATCAGTGGTGGCAGTCAATAAAAAGGGCGAACGCCTGGTCGGCCAGGTGGCGCAGCGCCAGCGGGTGACCAACGCCAAAAACACGATTTACGGCGTCAAGCGTCTTATCGGCCGTAAATTCACCGACAAAGAAGTACAAAAAGATCTCGATATCTTACCATTCGAAATCGTGAAAAAAGGCGATGGTGTGGCGGTTAAGATGGGTAACAAAGAATACACCCCAGAAGAAGTTTCGGCTATGGTTTTGTCCAAGATCAAGGCAGACGCAGAAGCTTTCTTGGGTGAAAAGGTCACTGAAGCAGTTATCACCGTGCCGGCTTACTTTGACGACTCACAGCGCCAGGCAACGAAGGACGCTGGTAAAATCGCTGGCCTAGAAGTCAAGCGCATCATCAATGAGCCAACGGCAGCCGCTCTGGCATACGGTCTGGAAAAAGGTAAAGAAGAAAAAATTGTTGTCTTTGACCTCGGTGGCGGTACGTTTGACGTATCAATTCTGGAGCTGGGCGATGGCGTGTTTGAGGTGCGCTCGACCAACGGTGATACGCACTTGGGCGGCGAGGATTTTGACAATGCTATCGTCAATTACTTTATCGATGAATTCAAAAAGTCTGATGGTATTGATCTGCGCAAGGACAACGCAGCGATGCAGCGCCTGAAGGATGAGGCAGAGAAGGCTAAAAAGGAACTATCATCTACCACCGAATATGAAGTTAATATTCCGTTCATCACCGCTGATGCTGATGGGCCAAAGCACTTTGAATTAAGCCTGACGCGGGCCAAATTGGAAGATTTGGTAAAGGACCTGCTCGATCGTTTGGACAGCCCGGTTGAAAAGGCGCTCAAAGACGCCGGTCTCAGTAAATCTGACATTAACGAAATTGTGCTGGTTGGTGGTATGACCCGTATGCCAGCCGTAGTTGAGCGCGTCAAGAAACTGTTCGGCAAAGACCCGATGCAAGGCGTGAACCCGGATGAAGTGGTGGCGGTTGGCGCAGCTATTCAGGGCGGCGTGCTAGCGGGCGATGTCAAGGACGTGTTGTTGCTGGACGTGACACCGTTGAGCCTTGGTATTGAAACGATGGGCGGCGTCTCAACCAAATTGATTGAGCGCAACACCACTGTGCCGACCAGCAAGTCGCAGACGTTTAGCACAGCAGCTGATAACCAGCCTCAGGTGGAAATTCACGTTCTACAAGGTGAGCGCGAATTTGCGAACGACAACAAATCACTTGGGCGTTTCACTCTTGACGGTATAGCTCCAGCACCGCGTGGTGTGCCACAGATCGAAGTCACCTTTAATATCGACGCTAACGGTATTCTCAATGTTACTGCCAAAGATAAGGGCACTGGCAAAGAGCAGTCGATCACTGTCCAAAATTCGGGCAATATGAGTAAAGAGGACATTGAAAAAGCCCAAAAAGAGGCTGAGATACACGCTGATGAAGACAAGAAAAAGCGTGAGGTGATCGATGCTAAAAATCAGCTAGAGAACGCGATTTATCAGGCAAAGAAAATGCCAGATGAATTCAAAGATAAGATTTCCGATGAGGACAAAAAGGCTATTGAAAAAGCCGTCAAAGAAGCAGAGAAGCATAAAGATGCCGAAGATAAGGATGAGATCGAAGCAGCGGTGAAGGCATTGGGGGATGCCACAATGTCTATCGGTGCTAAGTTGTACCAACAGCGAGCTGATGACAAAAAAGCCGAGGAGGACAGCGCAAAGTCGTCTGATGAAAAATCAGACAAAGACGAGCCGGTTGAAGGTGAGGTGGTCGACGAAAAATAAGTTGTGCCCGTAACACAAAAAGGCACCCTTAGGGGTGTCTTTTTGATAAGAGATAAGAGATGATGAGACTGTTTATTTTATTTCTATCAGCTCAATATCAAACACCAAATCGCTATTCGGCGGAATGTTACTAGCAGCCCGCACCGATCCGTACGCCATTTCACTGGGAATAATCAAACGGCGCATACCGCCTATTTTCATGCCCGGTACGCCTTCGGTCCAGCCCTGGATGACTTGGTATAGTCCAAAGGTGACTGGCTTTCCAAAGTCATGGCTACTCTGAAAAATAATACCATTCTTGCACAGCGCACCCGTATAATGTGCGGTAATTGTTGCGCCGGGCTGCACTTCGGCTCCGTTGCCTTCGATGATATCGATGATTTCTAATTCCTTAACCTTTGTGATTGGTGAGAAATCGGCTAGCTTTGTTCCTTCATATTTTGTCATGATTCTAGTATATAGCAGATAAGGTGGATTCTGCGACGACTATTCATCAATATCAATGACATCGTGTGATTTTTTGATAGTGCGCGCCTCGTTAAGTTGTTGGTCTATTTTACTAATGTCCCATGCATTACCTATTAAGCTGATACCCATCACTAAACTATAGCCACCTATAATCCACACTACAACTTGCGCGCTGCCGATAGGGAAGAATAGTAGTGTCAGCGCCACGCCTACGCTGATCATTCCTGATGCCAGCCACCGAATGCGACCACGGCTACCAGTTGGGAAAATTTTGCTAAACGCTATATTTGTCAGCCCCCACAATAAAATAATGACACCGATGAGCGCCGAAAGTGTGCCAACGATGATAAATGGAAATGATATTCCTAAGATGCCGATCAGGCAAATCAGTCCACCAGTTACTACGCCGAGCAGCCACAAATCATGGGTGCGCCGTCGCACGCTTCCGATGATGTTTACAATGCCCCATAGCGTGACGAGTCCAGCGATGATCTGGGCAAATAATGTCAGAGTGATGCCAGGTACGAATAATGCCAACAGACCGAACAAAATGAGTGAGATACCGATTAGTAATAATTCTTGGCGCGCTTGCTGTAAAAATAACCGAAGTTGATTCATGATGATTCCTCCTAATCCTTGCTCCATCATACCACACTTTAGACTATTAGCACTCTTGCACTTGGAGTGATAAAATTATATACAAACATATATGAACAAGTGCGACTATTATGAAATATTAGGTGTGTCGAAGACTGCTAAAAACTGCTTCTGAGGACGAGATAAAGAAGGTGCTTCGTAAGACGGCACGAAGAAGCGAGGCCTATTTTCGTAGATAACATAGAATCATTGCTTTTTATAAAAAATTATGTTATTGTCATAGAGTGAATACAGAGAGACAGGTTTTACAAGGCGCCACAGAAGCTATACGACGGTCATCGCCCTATACGCCTGCAAAACTTGACACGCTAGCTTCTTCAAATGGCGATACGATTCTCTCTAAAAGGACAGTCGATGAATATGATCCTGAAGGGGCGCATACTTCTCAGGACGAGTTGGCGACTTATCTCGAAGAATTGCACGATACGATGGACTCCTCGACTTTAGCTGTAAAAGGCTTGATTCGTCAGCGGCTATTAGAATTGGCGCTCGCTGGGGTAATGGTTGACCAGGTAACTGGCGAGGTGGACAGAAGCGATGATATTCGTAGACTTGAGGCTGAGCGCTATAGCCATTACAGCCCGGTGCTGTTCAAGGCGGCTTTGTGTAAAAAGATAGAACTTTTAGAAGCGACGTCTGTTCCGAAGGATTTGGAAATAGCAAAAGCCTCGCTTCTCGATGAACTTGATGACTATGCGAGTGCGGTACAAATTGAAGGCGAAGAAGTGATGTTAGAGCAGCCATCAGAAAAGACTTTGACTGTAGTTGGTGAGTGGCTCGAAGGCCAGTTTAGCGATATTTTTGAGATGATCAATACTGTTGAGAGCGACGAACTTGATGCAAGCCAGTTGGTCGAGGTGTTTAATCTGGCGATCGATACCACTCCTGATTTACGCAACAATGGCTGGAAGGCTAAAGTGATTGAGCGGGCAAAGAGTGCTGTTTCTGTGCGTGCGTCTTCGCGCGAAGTGGTCGTTCCTTCGCAGAAACAAGTTTCAAAGGATATTGCTAAAAACCTTGTTGTTCACGAGGTATTTGGGCACGCCCTTAGGTCTGGTATTGCAGAATCTAATGGTGACGAGATTGGTGTAGCAGGCACGGCGACATATAGTGAGTTTGAAGAGTCGTTTGAGATTGCACTTGAACAGTGTCTTAATAGAAAATATGATCCGAATCGAGGCATTGATCATTATGTGTCAATCGGCTTTGTTGAATCGCTCGGTCTGTCTCAAGATAAAGTTGCTCAGCTGACGAAGTCTATGCGTCAGATTACGCTAGCGGGCGATAAACTGACTCCAGAGAAAATTTCCCAGGCAGAACGAATGGCTGAAAGGCAAATCCGTCGTACATTTGCAGGCATGACGGATATCGATCGTGGTATCGCGCACCGCAAAGATATTAATTACCTCCATGGTCTTAATGGCGCCTGGAAACTGCTTAACGCTATAGCAGAGGCGGATCAGGTTGATGAAGGTATGCGCTGGTTGCTTTCGGCAAAATTTAATCCGTTTAATCCTATTGATCGAGAACTTCTCAATGAAATGGCACCAATGCCCTCGTCGATTAAATCGGTAGTTGAGGGTGTATAATAGAACACATGGAAGACAAAACGTCAAATATTGCAATTATAACCCAGGCTTTGGTGGCAAGAGGTTTTGTTGCAGAACAGTTCATGATTGATCAAATCCCTTTCACGCGATTTTTCAAAGACGGACGCGTTCGATGGATGACTTATCATAGCCCAGCTCTTGCATATCCGACGACTCATAATGCCATTCGTGAACTTTCCCGCAACAAGTCTTTGGCTAGTGATTACGTTGCAAGCATGGGGTATCGTGTTCCGATGACAATACGAATAGACGACCACACACAGCTTGCCCATTACGAAGATATCATACAACGTGCACCGCTTATCGTGAAGCCGGTCTATGGATCTCTATCGTAAGGGACATTATGACAATAGATAGCTTGTATGATGCGGTAAAAAGTGGACTCGAGCAAGATAGTGCTCTAGTCGTACAAGAGCAAATTACTGGTGAAGAAGTCCGTTTCGTGATCATAAAACAACGTTTACGAGCAGCCATATTGCGTAAGCGCCCCGCGGTGACTGGCGATGGCGTAAGCACGATTGAGCAGCTCCTTAAAAACGAAAATGATGTTCGCCGTACCATAACAGACACGATGGTTACATACCCCTCTCTGGATATCAGTATGTGCGATAAAGGTGATGTTTGCTGACCAAGTATTGTTTAATTTCTGAAAAGGCTTTTCCGACAAGAAGGATATGCATAACTATTTACAAAACATTTGATTATTGGTATAATTATAACATATAGGATAGGAAAAGCTAGCCGCATTGAATCATTATGTCTACGCGCAACGATTTTCATAAATTAATTATAGGTCGCTCCGAGCGGCTTAATTTCGTTGATCTGAATATTCATGGTGTTCCGGCTAAGGTAGACAGTGGGGCATATCGCTCGGCGGTGCATGCCAGCGATATTGTTGAAAAAGATGGAATTGTTTCGTTTACGTTATTTGGTGGACACCCGGTGTGCGGGTCAATGGCGCAACGTATAGCGACAGATAAGTTCCAAAAGGTAATAGTTGCAAATTCGTTTGGGCATCGCGAAGAGCGTTATGATGTGCGATTCAAGGTAAAATTGGGACCAAAGATTTTTAATGCAAAATTCACGCTGGCTGACAGGTCAAAAAAGATCTATCCGATTCTGCTTGGTCGCACCATGTTGAATCGCCGATTTTTGATTGACACTAATGAATCGGCTGTCGATCGTGTACAGTTAAAGAAAGAATATAACATTGAGTTTCCGTATGATGAGGAGGCTGTTAGTGAAGATAGTGATTTTATCTAACATTAACTATAGAGGGTTGAGTCGCGAACAGCTAGCTCTTACTGACGTTGTATGAGCTGTCGTAGAGCGGATGTGATCTGCCTTGCTTTGGCTCTCTCATAAAAAGGTAGGCGGATAGCTAGTGATTGACCGGATTTTTCTATCGTGATAATGACGCGAATAGCATCTAAAATCAGTATAACGCCAAGGAAAAATAGCAGGAAGATTGCCAGCGGTTTGTGCCCATGGGTAATATCAAACATCGTGAAATAGACCATGACGATTCCAACGATAATTTGGGGAACTGATATATGAAAGATTTCTTTGACGCTGCTAATATTTTTTGCGGGGATTGATTCACGGTGGGAGCCAAGCGATATTATCCAAAAAATTGTATAGGGTAGCGTAACGTGAACAAGCGAATCGTCCACAGCGACACGACCGCGCAACCATGCACGAATTAGACTGACCGAGAATGAAAAATCCTTCATAAAAACAGTATAACAATCGACACCGAGAGGTGCAACGAGTAAGAGTTTAGCATAGGTGAAAGTAGCTGTACTAAGACTGTAGGTAGTGAGCCTTATCCGACCTTGATGTCGACAGGGACAGCGACAGACCCTTCAGTGGCGGGGTCGCCATCTGCATCGTAGATAGCTACAGAGACAGAATCGTTAGGGTGAGGCATCGTTATACCGAGCGTTTCTTTGATATGTGCGCTCGTCGCATTGGTGATGCCATTTTGGACTGAGTCCCATATGATGTCTTCTCCATTTGCGTGACTCTCCTCGGCGTAGTTTTTCATAGCAGCATCAACAGCGGTACCGATACTGCCACCATCGCCGATACGCCGCTCTACTATAACTGCATCACTTGGTAAAGGCGAGGCTGTGTCGGTATCACCACGCTTCGTTGCGTCGAGATAGGCTTGATAGCGGTCAATTAGATCTGTTGCGTTGGCTTGTGCCTGGGCGCCCGCCTCCATTGCGGCGGCGTTTTGTTGCTCCGCTACGGGTGCTTTTGGTGCTTGCCCGTACTCTGCGGCAGCACTGCAGCCAGTTAAAGCCGATAGGCCAATTGTTAAAATAGTCGCTCCTCGCAAAGAGCGCGGTAGTAGTTCATTTCGTCTCATAGTGAACGCATTATACAACAGGGGTGGCAAAAAAATCAATACCTTAGTGTGTCAAATCTCAAGAAAAAATAAAAATAAGCATGTATGATTTATTTAATTACGCTTATGGTATAATGTGATTATGGGTAAAAAAGGGTTTACGATCGTAGAAATAATGACGGTAATTGTAGTGCTAGCTATTTTGGCGGCGGTATCAGCAGCAGGATATGCTGGTTGGCGACAGAGTTCTGCTCGGACAGAGTTGGTGAATGACCTAAAGGCAGTATCAGCAGCAATGGATAGCTTCAGGACATTTCATAACGGTTATCCGATGGCTTTGCCAGATGATTATCAAAAAAGCGACAATGTGACGACTACACTAAAGTATGTGTCATCGAATGACTTTTGCCTTGAAGCAACGACACGTACATCAAGCGATATGAGATATATTGTGAAGAAAACAGACAATGAGCCTAAAGAAGGTTCATGTAGCACCCCGCATGCCATGAACGGAGAGTCTATGACATCGGTGGCTGGCGTCGTAGGACTATGTCAGCGGGTTGAGACAATAGCAGGTGCTCCGCAGGTGTGTGTACCTGTACTACAGCCATAATAATTTCATAAGTCTATGATGTCTGAATCGTTTGACTGATGGTGTTGCTGCCGATCAATATGCTGGCACCCAGCCATAGCACCCAACTTTGGCTTTGCGGTCGAACTCGGTTGATGACAATGTCAATTGCTATTAAAAAAGGCTATGATACCCACGAAAAGCGAAAAAGATAATCGGAGCGTCACCATACCAGCGCCAAGTACAATCAATGGAACATCAGTAGTGAGTACTATGCGCTAAGTATTTGGTATACCCGGCAGGATTCGAACCTGCGGCCTTTGGTTCCGGAAACCAACGCTCTATCCAGCTGAGCTACGGGTACCCACGCTGATAGTATACCAGTAAAATATAGTAGTAGCCAGTAGATTTTTTGCATGTAACCAGTTACTATAAAAACATGCAAAAAACGCCCACACATGGCATTTCTCGCGCGATAAAGAGTCCTCGTGATACTGATCCTCAGCGCTCTCTAAAAGCGTTTTATATAGCCCTTATTTTTTTGCCATTGATGGCTATGGCTATATGCTGGTGGATTGGTTCGCAGCAAAGTGTGTGGTTTGATGAGTCGTATTCGATTTGGTTGGCGCGGCAACCAGTAGCTGAATTATTTCGTTTGACAGGTCTAGATACCCATCCGCCGCTATATTATTTGGTGCTAAAGGCGTGGGCTGGAATATGGGGATTCGGCGAGGCAGCACTACGGTCACTAAGCGTGGTATGTTATGGGCTATCAATAATCGTCGCTGCATCGTTTGCTCGGCGGTGGTTTGGAGTGAGGCCGGCTATGTATACACTTGCATTATTGTCATGTACGCCACTACTCATGCGCTATGGGTTCGAGATTCGCATGTACGCGATGGCGTCGTTGATTTGTGTAAGTGCTACTGCTGTGTTGGTTCGAGCTTGGTATAGTCATTCACGAAGATTGTGGGCTGTGTATGCAATGTTAGTTGCGCTAGGCATGTTGACCGTGTACTATACGGCATTTTTTTGGATGTCGCATGTTTTTTGGCTTATAGTGATGTCTCGTCGGAAAGGCTTATTACTTAGTAGACGTGCTCGTACATGGTTTAGGTTGCCGTGGGTATGGGCATATGTAGGAAGCGTGGTGTTATTTACCCCGTGGTTATTGGTACTAGTCAGCCAGTTGGGAAATGGTGCTCGCGCACAGATTGCGCAGCCAATGAATATTGATCAATTAGTTGGTATTATCTCATTCAATACACTGTATAAACCGACGATGTTTTTGGGTGCAATCACATCGCTATTGGTGATAGGGTTAGTGTTGCTAGTAATTTGGGCTTGGCCGCGAGCATTGCGACAAATGCAGCACCAAGCGGTTTTTTGGCTACTAGTATTCCAATGTGTGGCCCCAGTGAGTATTCTGTTGATTGTATCCATAGTAGCAGCACCTATGTATGTTGAAAGATATTTGACATATATCGCGCCAAGTCTTGTAACGATACTGGGAGTTGTCATATACACAGCTGTAGCTATCAAGCGAAACTGGCCGTCATGGCAGCGCAGAGCAGTATTATTGTTTGTGCCAGTGATGATGCTTTATGGGGTAGGCCAACTGTATTGGCGGGGTAATTTTAATTTTCAACGACAGGATCAGCCCAATGTGAAGCGTGTTGTGGCCGACTTGCAAGGATGCAAGGATGGCTCTATCGTAGTGACTGCTGATCCGTATGTTGCGATCGAGATTAGTTATTATATTCAGCGTACTTCGTGCACAGAATTATCGTTCGTCGATAATAGTCCGACTGCTCTGAAAGGTGGTTATGCACCTCTCGAGACTAGTGAGTATCGTAAACTACGTGATAGTACGCAACCTTTTACGAAAGCGAAACGTATCAAGGTACTATACTACAGAAATAGTTCTACCATACCAAATTTGCCATCACAGTACCGTTTTGTATCAGAATCTGGCGATACATTGGTCACTGCTGTATTTGAGCGAACGTAATTTTGTAGTGGTTTGACGACTATTCTGTATTATTTAGAAGTAAGACTGTTATACTGGTAGACAGTGACGAGTATTTCAACGAAAATATCAGCGCCATCTAAAGTCGGGCGCATCGTGAGCCTTGATTTGATGCGAGGCTGGTTTTTGGTAGTTATTATTTTAGATCATTTAACATATTTCCCGAATGGGTTTGCTTTTATGACGGGAGATAGTAGGCTCATAGTAACGGCAGCAGAAGGGTTCTTCATCATTTCGGGTTTGGTGCTTGGTCTCGTACGAGGGGCAAAGTTGCGTGATAAACCTTTGATGTCGGCGGCGAAATTGATGTGGAAGCGAGCGGGGGCACTATATCTAACGAGTATCATTGCGACGGTGTTAGCTTTGTTGATTAGCTGGCAGTTTGTAGGTAACCCGGGGGTGAAAATGCCGCTACCCGATGCGCATACTGATTTATTTGTACTTGGGTGGCAGATAATTACATTACAGCAATTTTACGGTTGGGCGGATTATTTACGTCTCTATGCACTGTTTTTGGTAGTAGCACCGGCTGCGTTGTGGTTACTTCGTCGTGGCTGGTGGTGTGTAGTTTTGGCTATCAGTGGGGTGGTTTGGGCGATTGCTCCACGCCCAGTAAGTGAATTAAATCAGCCACTGACATGGCAACTATTATTCTTTATGGCGTTCGTATTGGGATACTACTTGCCGGAAGTGATACAAGCATGGCAGTCGCGGCCTATAAGTTGGCGCTATCGAGTGAAGCAGGGTGTCGTTGGTTTGTTTGTTGTGACGTTATCTCTTAATGTATATGCAGTGTTCGTCGCGCCTGGGCTGAATGGGGATCTCAACCATGCGATAGTGACGATGTACGCAGAAATAGCAAAACAATTAAGTAAACTTGATCTACCACCTGGGCGGATCGCATTAGCTTGGTTGTGGTTTGCGGGGTTCTACATAATATTTCGTCGATATGAAGACAGTATAGTACGGTGGTGTGGTTGGCTGCTGTTGGCATTTGGGCGAAACTCGCTGTACGTATATACACTACATGCTTTTGTTGTGCTGGGCTTGCATTTGGTGTTTGCTCCGGACTATTACACGACTGATGTGTATATCACATCGTTTAATCGTTTAGGAGAAATCCCTGGCAATGCGGCATTGTCTATTGGGGCAGTATTATTGATATACTGTGCCGTTAAACGTAAGTTTTTGATGAAAATTATCCCACGGTAGGTCGGCTAGCGCGGTCGCTTCATGGCAACTGCTCGTGCTTGATTGGCAAAAGTGTCATCGATTAACGTCACTGGCGAGAAGTCGCCGTATATGCGTGTGACAGCTTGCTCTATCAAGAAATCGGCTAATCGAGGGTTCTTGGGCAAAACAGACCCATGCATGTATGTGCCGATCACATTACGATAGCGTGCGCCTTCGGTCTGATCTTGCCCGTTATTGCCAGCGCCACGTACCACGATACCAAGTGGCGATACATCATCCCCAAGTTGCGTAAGGCCACTGTGGTTTTCGTAGCCGATAATTTCGCCGAAATCGACACTTTTGGTAGTGATATTACCGATTAGTCGTTGGCTACCAGCGATCGTTTCGATGTTAAATAGGCGGATCCCCTCAATGACATTACCACGAGCAGTAGTGAATGATTTGCCAAATAGTTGGTATAGTCCACATACCACGAGCATCGGCACTCCATCATCGGCTAGACGATGCAAGGCTGGGGCGATGGCGAGGAGATCATCTTGGATGGTGATTTGGCCGGAATCTTGTCCGCCTCCGCCGACAACAATATCAACATCTTCGGGGAATACATCGCCTGGGTTGTAGTCGGCTACAATGGGGCTGTAGCCATACCACTCAAGCCGTCGTTTGAGTGTAAGAACATTACCCCAGTCGCCATAGATATTCATAGCTTTGGGGTAGAGTTGTAGGATCGTGATAGTGTGATGCTTCATGTTCATACGGTGTTTACTTTCGTGTAAGTGTTAAGCTCGCGGCGTAGTGTGAGCATGGCAGTATAAGTACAATAAATACGCAATGGCCTGTCGGTATTTGACGCCAAAAACTCAGCTAGTGCCTGTTTTAGGTTTGGTATAATCTGTTGTGCTTCTACCTCGTCGTATTGTAATCGAAGTGCCATATCAAAAGCGCGCACACCACTTATCATGGCTACCCCAGTACTTCGCAGGCTGTTGAAGTCGACATCCCATAGCCAGCTCATGTCACGACCATCGGCGTATTGGTCGTTGATGGCGATCATCGTGGCTGCTTGTGATGGATCAAACGAAGCTAGGCTCAGTCGAAACCCGCTTGGATTCTTGACGAGTACTAGCTCGCACGGATGACCGTGAATGGTAACGGTCTCACCACGGCCAAAGGCTGGTTCGACTTTAGCTAGGGCAGTGAGCATTGTGCTATTGTCGCACCGCTCGCCAAGGACGCAGCGAGTTAAAGCGATGGCGCCAGCGGCGTTTTGGGCATTATAACTACCTTTGAGCTTGAGTGTAACAGTATGATCGTGTTGATCAAATCGGAATGTGATGTCATTATTGCGCATATCGTAAAGCTCTACGTCGTAGGCTGCTTGTCGGTTGGCTGGTGCAGTGGTACCATCTCGCATAGCGTCGTCGCTAGGAAAAAGTTTGGCTAAGTGTTGATTCACGCCGTAATAATGAATAGGTGCGGTGGTATCTGTGCGAAACTCAGATCGCGCAAGACGAGGGTCGTCACCATTTAGGACAATACCGTGTGTAGTGTGTGTGGCAATGACGTGAAGTAACTGCGCAGTGTAGTCGATCTCACCGAAGCGGTCTAGTTGATCGCGCAAGACATTCAGTAGAAGACAATACCGTGGCGCTACTTGTCGAACGAAGTGGACAGCATGAGCCTCGTCGAGCTCGACTACTGCAATATCAGCTGGTAGATTGCCCTTACTGTCGACTTCTTCTAATAGTGCTGCTGCTACACCACGAGTGAAATTACTTCCAGTACGATTAGTGAATACCCGCAACCCTTGGCTTCGCATGAGCTCGACGACCATCTTGGTGGTAGTGGTCTTGCCATTTGTACCGCTGATGACGACTACGCCATATGGTAGAGATTGTAAAGTACGAGATAAAAATTGCTTGTCGATCTTTTCGACGACAAGTCCGGGTAGCGCCGACCCACCACCACGCAATTGAGCGGCTTTTTGCACACCCTTGCCGACGAGAGTTGAAATACGAATCATATCTAGTATTATAGCATGTCTAGGGTTTCACGAGGAGCTGGCGCAAGAGGGTTTGAGTGCAGCTTCTATCGATGGTGTCGGGAATGAAGCGACAGTAAGACTCGGTCGATATAAATGAAGCAGTGCTATGGTGGCATGTCTATCTTCAGGGCAAAATGTGGCTTTGAGGATAACTGCCGCGGTGTGCTACAATGGTGGTCATGGTAGTGCTGGCATTCTTTCGTTGGTGGTACGGCGCTGGTTGGTGGCAGCGTGTCTTGGTTGTGTGGGGACACATCGTCAGTACTTTTGATTACTTCTCGATTGATTTGTTGATTCGGACATGGTTTTCGCCATTTCGTCAGATATCGGCTGGAGCGGTGCGTGGGCCGATCGGTGTGCAGATTCGTGCTTTTTTCGATCGATTGATTTCACGGGCGATAGGGGCGGTCGTTCGTAGTTTTATGATCATTTTTGGTTTGGTCGCGTTGGTACTGATGGCATTAGTAGGCGTAGCTACTTTGTTTAGTTGGGCACTAGTGCCAGTGTTGCCTATTATCGGATTGATATTAACGATGCAAGGATGGCTGCCGTGGTAGGGGATTTTCGTTATACGAGTGGGCGGGCGCGCAAATCTCGTTTCGCAGTAAAGTTGAAGCCTTTCGTTAGATGGTGGTGGGTACTGGCAGTCGTGTTGGTCGCTGCTGGGGTGATGTTGTTAGTAGTTGAATCGGCATGGGGATGGTTTGTTGCTAGTATCGCAGCATTGCCATATGCTGTAAATTGCTGGTATCGAGGTGAACTTGGTGACATACCACCACAAGGAGCAACGATAGATGGGTTGCTAGCGAGTGATATCTTGGGGCGTATACCCAATAATCCAACACCGCGCGACATTGCTTGGGCACTTCGCCCGGTAGGTGATAGCATGTTTATGGCGATGAGGTTAGGACTGCGACCAGCATTATTAGATGAGGTCGTGAGTGACACATCGCAAGATATGGTGCAGGTGTGGCAGATGGCAGACACGATTCGTCAGCGAAATGATTTACCAGAAATCACCAGTGGTGTGTTGATGACCGCGTTAATACGTACCGTACCAGGGTACGAGACAGCACTCGCTCATTTGCAGATTGATGACGCCGATCTTGATGCAACGATTCAATGGCAACACCATATTCAACAATTAGTGGAACGCACTAAGCGCCCGAGCAGGACTGGTGGTATCGCTCGTGATTGGTCGTTTGGGTATATACCATTGCTAACGCGATTCGGTCAGAATATCAGCGAGCAAATCGGTCGTGGTGGCGGTGTACTTACTGTTGATATAGCATCGCACCAGCAGGCTATCGATCAACTCATCGACACCTTTAGTCGACATGGCCGGCAAAATGCAGTATTAGTAGGACAGGCTGGTACCGGTAAGACGACGATCATTCATGCTTTTGCTAGTCGTCTGTTAGATGCATCTGAGCGATTGTCGCGCGATCTTAAGTTTCGTCAAGTATTTATTTTGGATTCATCGGCATTAATCTCAGCGGCCCCTGGCCGTGGTGAGTTGGAAAATCTTGTCATGCAAGTATTGGGTGAGGCTTATATGGCAAAGAATATCATTATCTGTTTGGATAATGCCCAGCTCTTCTTTGAAGAGGGTGTGGGTGCTGTCGATCTAACGAATGTATTATTACCTATTCTCGAGGCAGGCCGTTTACGGGTGATATTGAGCATGGATGAACAGCGTTTTTTGCAGATAGGCCAGCGCAACCCATCGTTAATCAATGCACTTAATCGTATCACAGTACCAGCGACAGGTGAGGCTGAGACGCTGCGTATCTTGCAGGAGCAGGTCATTATAATAGAGCATCAGCAGCGGGTAGTTTATCAGTACCAGGCACTGCGCGAAGCATATCGTTTAAGTATGCGGTATATCCATGATTTAGCTATGCCTGGTCAGGCGATTAAGTTACTAGAGTCAGCGGCTCGTTACCATCACGATAATGTAGTGACACAGCGGTCGATTCAGCAGACAATCGAGCAGACGATGGATGTGAAGATTAGTGTTGCAAACGATATTGATGACCGGCAGCGCCTGCTTAATATGGAAGAATTGATCCATCAACGAATGGTCAATCAAACTCGGGCAGTGAATGTTGTTAGTGATGCGCTACGCCGGGCGCGTGCTGGTGTGCGCAACCAGAATCGTCCCATTGGTGCTTTTCTTTTTCTTGGCCCGACTGGTGTTGGTAAAACAGAGCTGAGCAAAGCATTGGCCGATGTGTACTTTGGTGGAGAAGAGCGAATGGTCCGGATCGACCTCAATGAATACGTTCGGCCCGAGGATGTTATGCGCCTGATTGCCGATGGGGCAGATGATCCGATGAGTCTCACGGCACAGGTAATGAAGCAACCATTTAGCGTGGTACTGTTAGATGAGATAGAGAAAGCCGCCCCAGAAGTTTTGGCGACATTATTGCAGTTGCTAGACGAAGGTATTCTGAGAGATACAAGAAATCGTGAGGTTAGTTTTCGTGACGCTATTGTGATAGCAACTAGCAATGCTGGCGCTGATCGTATCAGACAATACATCGAGCAAGGATATAGACTCGAACAATTTGAGCAACAATTCACAGATGAGCTCATTAACAGTGGGCAGTTCCGCCCAGAATTTCTCAACCGTTTTGATGAGATTGTGTTATTCCGTCCGTTTACTATGAATGAATTAGGCCAAGTATTTGATCTGGTAGTAGCTAATGTAAATAAGACCTTGGCATTGCAAAAAATCGCGGTAACAGTATCGCCTGATGCACGTGATTTTCTAGTGCAACGAGGTTATGATCCGCGACTCGGCGCTCGTCCAATGCGCCGCGTAGTGCAGAAAGCTGTCGAAAACACAGTTGCTCGCCAAATGTTGAGCGGTGTGGTCACCCCGGGGAGTACGATCACTGTAACGCTGGAGCAGGCGCAAGCAGCGTTTCGTAGTGATGAAAACGGGTAGCTTAGATATCTATCCAAACGGATCAAACTTGCGTGGTGATGGTTCGGTAAATCTTGGTTTGATGTTGGGAGCGAACCGAGATTGTGTACTGGATTGCACTGTCGCGCGTTGCGTATGCTGCTGACTTGCCCGAATCGAATTTTCTGGTTCTTTGACCCGTGAGCTAACGCCATCACGCAAACGTTCGTTGCGCATATATGGTTCTTCGCCTTGGAGATACTCAGATGAGGTGGTTTCACCGCCAAAGTGTGCATCATGACGATACCGCGTCATGGTATGTGAGCGCTGGTAACGAGCATTAGCAGAACGGCGGTCCTGAAGTGAACGTTGTCCACCGATCGGCCGGACAGTAATGTCGCTGGTACGATTAATAGAGTTATGTCTTTGGATTCTAGCGAAACCGTTAGTGTGAGTGGACCCACCGTGTAGTGTGTGGAGACGTTGTCGATGTGTCATGTCTTTATTGTACATCATAAAAATGGTATCATAAAGACTGCGCGGGTGTAGTACAGCGGTTAGTATACAAGTTTTCCAAACTTGGGATCGGGGTTCGATTCCCCGCACCCGCACCAGAATACGGATTTTTTCGGAATCGTCGCCTGAATCGGCGACTTTTTCAT
>CAMCBN010000004.1 GCA_945873065.1 uncultured Candidatus Saccharibacteria bacterium | reverse complement strand
ATGAAAAAGTCGCCGATTCAGGCGACGATTCCGAAAAAATCCGTATTCTGGTGCGCAAGGCGGGAATCGAACCCGCACGACTTTTGGTCAAGGGATTTTAAGTCCCTCGCGTCTACCAATTCCGCCACTCGCGCGTACTCTTTAGTATACTACATTTGCGCGATAAAGTGTATCGTTTACTTTGGTAAAGGAGATGATTACAAAAACGGGATTAACCGTGTGATAGTTTCGTGCTCTGCTCCAGTGTTATCTTTGGTGATAGCGACATCCATATAACCATTGGGGTGATCGTTTGCCCAGTGCAATATATTGGCGGTGAAGGAGGTCTTAGTGGGGGTGTTTTTGATGTCGTTTTTGCTGACAAAACGGTGTGATTTTATTTCTGACGATTGAAGTGTGAGGTTTGCTAGTTGCTCATCGTCGATTTTGGTACGAAAAGTGAATTGATATGTAAACTGCTCGGCGTTACGATGTCGGAGTGAGGCGGTGGTGAAATGAAGTTCTTCGGGCTTTACGATGATGCCAACTTCTTCTTTGACTTCACGGATAGCTGCCTCAAGCGGTGTCTCGCCAGTATCAATCACTCCACCAGGGACGCTCCAGATATTCCTATAGGTTTGATTAATGATGAGAAGCTCGTGGCGTGAATTTTCGAGCAAGATATTAGCCGATGCTGGTTGGGACTCTAATGTTTTGAGCCATTGTTCGCGCGGTAACCAAGTCGATCCTGCCATGATGGTAACTCCTATTAAAGCGAAATTATACCACAAGTTATTTTATTGTGGCAATGTAGTCGAGAGGATGCGATCTTTGCTGATAGTTACGCCGCCTTCATTGGCACCCTGGCCGCCAGCGTAATTGACCCAGTTAATCGTCTTCCACTGTGGCGTAACAGTGACGATACGAGTCGAACCTAGTCCGTTGATGTATTTAGCTTTGTTGAACCACGAGTGCTTGACATCGATGCCGACTTGCACACCGACTTTGGCGTTTTGCGTGCTAGGGTCGAGGCGCATATCTACCTGCATGTAGACACCCTCTACTCGACTAAGGTTGATATTAGCAGGCGGATTCATGCGAGGCGAACCAAAATGAGTCACAAGCTGCTTGGCGTCGTGCCATTTACCATCTTTGTAGGTCCCAGATTTTGGTAGAGCAATCGTTGAATACGAACCGTTTTGTATGACTTTAATAACACCGTTGGATTTGGCGTCCCCTTGAACATACAGCGGTGTTAGGATGTCGTTGGCATAGACGCCAGCCCAACTTATAGGGCGAACAGGGCTGATCGGAAAGTCGACTTGCCGCCAGGTTTGTTCACCTCGATATAGTACATACATTCGGAAGTTTTTGATATTTGCGAGCGCATTTGGATCGGTATTATTTTTCTCAGAGAAGAGAACCCCCCAAATATTATACAAATCGTAATAAGCGTTCTCGTCGGGATATTGGCAAGCGCCAGGCTTGCCGTGATAGGCCCAGCTACAATTCTTGTAAAAGTACGAATTGTGGTCGATTGAGGCGATATTGAGAGCAGAGCCTAGGGCGATACTGCCGCCCTTCTCGAACAATCGGCGGGAATTAGCACTGTATCCAGCGAAGTCAAATGGTGTACCATCACTGAAATTTACATCGTGCCCAGCCTGTGTATTACGCATGGCTTGCTGTAATAAGCGTTGGTCGACTATACGTGGCTTATGGTGTGTCGAGGTTTTTGGGGGTAGAGCGATGATCGTGAAGCGAACGACGACTCGGTACATGCCAGGCGGTACAGTATTATTCGCAGTAACACCCAGTGCTCCTTTGAGTGTGGTCGGATGTGCTGTCTGTGTTTGCTGTGTGAATTGGGTTTGTGGCCCAGCCTTGATGGCACGAGGCTGTGATTCGTCTGCTTCTTTGTTACCGTTAAAGAGCGATATATCCATGCCGCTACTTGGCATATTGTTGTGAACGATGGTAGCTTCGACGCGGTAGGGGCTATTGCTGCGTGTTTTTAGCGAGAAATCCTGTTTTGCGGTATCTGATTTATCGCGTTGGGAGTGGGTATTAATGACAAAAGATAGCATTGGGGTGTGCGAAGTTATGTCGAGCATTGGCTGGGCTGAGATGGTTGTACTCCAGCTCGCACTGCCGAGACAGAGTAATCCTCCCATCATCATGAAGCGAATACGTTTACGGTGGCTATGCCGTTGGTTTGCTATAGACCAAATTATCACTATGAGTAAAATAATGCCAAGCATACCGAGCACGATGTACGGTAATAGAGACGGCGACAAGGCAGTCGATGGGCTATGATCTGGGGTTTTCACCACATCAATGTATCGAGAGGCTCGATTTACGGTGATATTAAGTTGGATATCGGTAAATGCAGACATGATTCACTCCACTTTCTGCAGCGCAGTTCATGATTTAGATGCGATGCAGCGCTTACTTAATATTACCATATGCGTTGTACGATATGCCAAAAAAATGAAATAAGCATAAACAATAAGATTACTTCACCTAAATTTACAGCGAAACAGTGAATATGGTCTGTGTAGGATTTTCTGCTATAATACAGATATGGCGCGTTGGCGGAGCGGTTACGCAGAGGTCTGCAAAACCTTTTAGACGAGTTCGACTCTCGTACGTGCCTCCATATGATGTAAACGCAGGAATAACCTCACTAAATGAGGTTTTAGCTCTGGTAGTTCTAGCGAAACCACTGGAATTTGATATAATAGGCATATAAACCAACCAAGAAGGAGAAGAATAGATTATGTCAACAACTGTTATCATCTTGCTGGTCGTCGTCGGCTTGCTGGTGTTATTCGCGTTGTTTATGTGGGCAACTTATAACAGCCTGGTCAAGCTGAAGATTCGCGTTGATGAAGCGTGGAGTGATATCACAGTACAATTGAAGCGTCGTACAGATTTGATCCCGAATTTAGTCAATTCCGTCAAGGGTTATGCGACTCACGAAAAGGAAGTATTCGAGAAGGTTACCGAGGCTCGGAGCGCTATCATGGATGCTAAGGGGGTCGCTGACACTGCGAAGGCTGAAAACATGCTTGAAGGCGCCCTGAAAAGTCTGTTTGCTGTCGCTGAGGCCTATCCAGATTTGAAAGCGAACCAAAACTTCTTGCAACTACAGCAAGAGCTGGTCGACACCGAAGACAAAATTCAAGCATCTCGTCGCTTTTACAACGGTGGTGTCCGAGATTTGAACACACGGATCGCGATGTTCCCATCAAATATCGTAGCTGGTATGCTCGGCTTCAAGGCGCGTGAATTCTTTGAAGTGGAGGATCGTGCTAGCATCGAAAACCCGGTCGATGTACAGTTTTAAGTAATAAAACATCTATAAAAATACCGATACCGTAGAAGTATCGGTATTTTTATAGATTTGTCTAGTCTAGGGTTAGTAATATGTATATCTGAGGTAATTTGGTATAATAATGGTATGTATAAGGCAATTGCACGGAACAAACGAAATACTGTGATTTTGATGTTGGTATTTGTCGCGATGGTGGCGGCAATCGGTCTGGCAGCACAATATATGGTAGGGACAAAGGTAGGCGGTGGTCATTTTACGATCTTTTGGGGTACATTTATCGGCGCTCTTTTGTATGCATTGTTTCAATATTTTCTGGCATCAAAACTGGCGATGAGCATGACTGGGGCAGTACAGATCAGCAAGGCAGATGCACCAGAACTTTGGCGGGCTGTTGAGAACGTAGCTATCACGGTAGGTCTGCCGATGCCGCAAGTATACATTATTGATGACCCAGCACCAAACGCTTTCGCTACTGGCCGTGATCCAAAGCATGCTATCGTAGGTGTGACTACGGGGTTACTCGATATCATGGATAAGCGTGAATTGACGGCTGTATTAGCGCACGAGATGGGACACGTACAAAATTACGATATCCGTGTCAGTATGATTACTTTTGGATTAGTCAGCGCTATTGGTTTGGTCTCAGACGTAGCGTTGCGGATGTTATGGTTCCGTGATGAGGGTGATAATCGCGATACCAACCCAGTCTTGCTAATACTGGGTATCGTGGCAGTGGTATTGGCACCGATAGTAGCGGCGATGATGCAGATGGCTATTAGCCGGCAGCGAGAATATTTGGCTGATGCTACAGGCGCTATGACGACACGTGACCCAGAGGGGTTGGCGCATGCGCTAGAGAAGCTTCAGCATTATACTCAGCCGATGCAAAAGCAAGTGAGCTCGAGTGCTAATATGTTTATGGTAAACCCACTCAGGCCAGGGTTCTTTAGTCGGTTATTTAGTACGCATCCACCACTTGAGGATCGCATCAAGCGCCTAAGGCAAGATTTAAGCACACTATAAGGGGCAACTGTGGCGCGCAGCAAGTCAAAATTATCTAGTAAAAAATCGACCTCTCATAGCAGTCAACGATCGTCTAAAACTTCCAAGACAACGCAACCAGCGCAACGATCTAGCTTGGTACAATCTACGCAATCTACGCGACGATCACGCCACTGGTGGAGTTATATCATTGCATGGAGTCGAGGGGTGTGGCGGTATTTTATGCACCGACTTCATCGTTTGCAGCGACGGCGACCACATCGGAGTTTCCGGCGGACGCGACGGCGTGATTATGTTCGGTCGCTCGAGCTGCCAGGTTATGTGTCCTTTACTGTGCAAGTGATGCGGGTGATTAAGACGCACTGGAAGACGTTTTGTTTGTTGACTATTTTTTATACCGCACTACTATTAGCCCTGGGAGCGGTTACTAATCAGTCGGTGTATGATCAGCTTCAAACTATGATCAAGGAGTCTGGTAAGGATATTTTGACCGGTGGATGGGGTAAGATCGGTGAAGCTGGCCTTTTGATGGTGACAGCCTTCGGCACAGGGGGGAGCGGATTGAGCGCCGAGCAGCAGTTGTATATGGCGTTTGGTTTTTTGATGGTTTGGTTGACTACGGTGTGGCTGTTGCGTGAGTACAAGGCGGGGCGCCACCCGCGATTGCGCGATGGACTGTATAATGCTGGATCGCCAGTGATATCTACGCTATTGATCGTGTTGATGTTTTTGGTGCAGCTGGTGCCGCTAGGTGTAGTGGCGTTGGTGTATATAGGGTTGTCGACTAGTGGCGTGATCAGCGAGGGATTTAGCTCGATGTTATTCTATATACTTCTTGTAGCGGTAGCGGTATTGACGCTTTACTGGGCGACAAGTACCTTCATCGCGATGGTAGTAGTGACGCTCCCTGGTATGTATCCAATGCGTGCTTTGGCGGTAGCGGGTGATCTGGTGATCGGGCGGCGCTTGCGTATTTTGTATCGTTTACTATGGATGATTGGAACTATCGTCGTTTTGTGGTGTGTAACGTTGATCCCGATGATTCTGCTAGATACATGGCTCAAAAATATGTGGGCCTGGTACAAGCCAGTGCCGACAATGTCGCTGCTGGCTGGACTAGTGAGCGCGTTTTCGGTAGTGTGGGGCGCTAGCTATATTTATTTACTTTACCGAAAGGTAGTCGATGATGACGCCGCACCAGCTTAAATCAGCTCACGTTCGTTTGGATGAGCTAAAGAATCTGTTGAATCAGTACAGCTACGAATACTATACCCTCGACCGACCAAGTGTTAGCGACGCAGTGTATGATAGTCTGATGGACGAGCTGAAGCAACTCGAAGCAGCACATCCCGAGTGGGTTACGCTTGATAGTCCGACACAGCGGGTTGGCAACAAACTGCGCGACGGATTTCGGAAGGTGCGTCATACCAAGCGGATGGTTAGTTTGAGTGATGTATTTGACAGGAACGAAGTCGAGGCATGGATCAAACGCACTGATAAGTTGGTGCCTGGCCGCAAACATGAATTTTTCACCGACATCAAAATGGATGGATTAGCGTGCGCATTAATTTATCAGGATGGAGTGCTAACGCAGGCGGTGACTCGCGGCGATAGTTTCATCGGCGAGGATGTGACGAGTAATGTTCGAACGATCAAGAATGTGCCATTGCGCTTGCATAAAGCTCCCGGCTTTGAAAAGTTTTTGGCTGGGCGGACAGAAATTCGCGGTGAAGTTGTCATCTTGAAAAAAGATTTCGAACAACTCAACGAGCAGCAGCGAGCAAATGAGCAACCGGAATTTGCTAACCCACGTAATTTGGCAGCGGGCACGATTCGCCAACTTGACCCTGCACTGGTGGCGGCACGACCACTGCATTTTCGCGGCTATGACGTGATTCGTGATGATAGTAGCGAAGTCCCGACGAACAGTTTTGCCTATCAGGTTTTGACAGCACTAGGCATTACACGAAATGCTCAGGCGAGCACTTTCGCTGATCTTGCGGCTGTGATGAATTTTGTAGATATGTGGGATAAGAAGCGTCATGATTTGCCATTTAACACCGATGGGCTAGTGATCAAACTAAATGACCGTAAGTTGTACGACGACTTGGGTATGGTCGGTAAGAATCCGCGTGGTGCTGTGGCCTTCAAGTATGCTGCCGAGGAGGCGACGACTGTCGTGCGCGATATCGTCATTAGCATTGGTCGCACGGGTGCTGCCACACCGGTGGCGGTGTTCGACCCAGTCGTCGTGGCTGGCACGACGGTGCAGCACGCCAGTTTGCATAATGCTGATGAAATTGCTCGACTAGACGTGCGACGCGGTGATACGATAGTGATTTTTAAGGCTGGTGACATCATTCCACAGGTGCAAACTGTTTTGAAAGAGTTACGCCCAGCTGGCTCGCAGCCGATTGATTATCCAGCTGAATTAGCGCGGCAATATCCAGAGTTAGAATTTGTCCGTCCAGATGGTGAAGTAGTTTATCGTGCAAAGGGCCTGACTGGTTCAATTATTCTCAAGCGAGCGTTGGCGCATTTTGCTAGCAAAGGCGCGCTTGATATCGATACACTGGGAGAAAAAAATGTTGAGGTATTGGTGGATGCGGAGTTGGTCCATGACCTAGCAGATATCTACTTGCTGAAAAAATCACAGTTGTTGAAGCTAGAACGTTTCGCAGAGGTTTCGGCACAAAAACTCATTAACGCTATTACTGCAAAAAAACAGCCACCGCTAGAGCGCTTTATTTACGGATTGGGAATCCGCCACGTAGGTATTCAGACGGCTACGGATATAGTGAATCATTTTGTGAACGATTCTGTGAATATTCGATCGGATAATTCAGCAAACGATGATCAATCTACAAAAATGAATGATGTCATTCATAATTTTCAAAGTAAACACGAAGAAGACTTATCTACGCCAAGGAGTGAGCTTCTAGGGTTTTTACGACAGGCTACACTCGATGACTTGCAAAAGGTCGAGGGAGTGGGTGCTGTAGTTGCTGAATCTATCGCAGCATGGTTCACAGATAATGATAACTTGCTACTACTAGATAAATTCACCAAGCTAGGTGTTGAACCGATCGTCCAGCGAGCTGGCGATACTCTCGCCGGTCAAAGTTTCGTTATTACTGGCACGCTCAAGTCGATGTCACGCGATGCTGCTGCTGAAAAAATTCGTGCACTTGGTGGAACGTTTCAAACCAGCGTTGGCCAAAGTACGACTTACTTGGTGGCCGGCGGTAAAGTCGGTGCTAGCAAACTGAAAAAAGCCGAAAAATACGGTACGCAAATTATTAATGAAGCAGAATTTGAAGCGATTCTGAAAGGAAACCTTGACCAATAACGACAAGGTTAACTGAAAAATCTCTAGCCGTAAAGAGCAGCCGTAAATGAATGGTGTGGATGTATATTCAAAAGTAAAATAATCGGCTCATTATGTCTTTATAGGCCTTAAATATAGGCAGGTATTAAATTTTGCAGGATATTTGGCCGAAGTATCAATAGTATAGTTGTATTATGCAAGCAATAGGCATGTAATTTTTAAATAAATTATCGTGCAACAGGGTATCTTATGACGTAGATATAAAACTAATAGAAAAGATTGACAATTATAAAATAAATTAAATGAACTGATAGTATGAATAATGGATGCAAATATTATTCAAGAGGGATATTTATCATTGAGGATTGTGAAATTTTAGCTAGTAGTAAGCTAGTACCGACTACATCTTCAACACTCGAGCCACGCGATAGGTCGCTGATCGGTTTAGCGAAGCCTTGCAGAATTGGTCCGTAGGCGTAGGCGCCAGCGAGCTGTTCGGCGAGTTTGTAGGCGATATTGCCAGAGGCGAGGTCGGGAAATATGAGTACATTGGCGCGGCCTGCAACAGCACTATTGCTAACTTTTTTGTGGGCGATAGTGGGGTTGATCGCTGCATCGACTTGCAATTCGCCATCGACACAAAGAGACGAATCTCGGTTTGAAATAATTTCTCTCGTGTGTTGTACTAAAGCTACCCCATCACCACCAGCACTTCTTCTTGTTGAGTAGGATAGTAGGGCGACACGTGGCTGCCATCCGAGATTTGCGGCACTCTGAGCGGAGGCGATAGCGATGTCGGCTAATTGATCGGCAGTTGGCGCGATGTTCATGCCGCAATCGGCGAAGAGAAGAAGCCCATTTTCGCCACCATTGAAAGTTGGTGTATCAATGATGAAGAAGCTTGAGGCATAGTTTACTTTTGGTGCGAGGCCAACACCTTTGAGGGCGACGCGCAGTACATCTGCTGTCGGATGATCAATGCCAGCGACCATGGCGTCGACTTTATCGTCACGCAGAAGTGTCGCTGCATGTGCCAGCCGAGGAACAAGTGGGCGCGATGAGTCGATCGTCGTAGCAGCAGTAGGGTCGATAGGTACGATCGTTATGCCATCTAGAGATATCTGATGGCGTTGCGCTACCATCTCGACAATTGTGCGATCGGGAGCAAGTAAAGTCGCTCGGATAGATCCCGTGTCTATAAGCTGCCGAATAGCTGTTAATATGATGGGGTTCTCACCTTCTGGATAGATGATGTGTGGTGGGGTGGTGCGAAGATTTCGTGCAAGATTTTTGATAAACGTATTCATGTATGTAGTATAACCGAATTTTGTGATGTAGTCTGTCGTGTGTGAAACGAAACCTCTGGCGCGGTGGTGATGATTGACGTATACTTTGGCTATGAAGGACGTAACTATTGAGCAAGCCAAGAATATCAACGATACAGACATAGAGGCTATCATAAAACTCGGTCTGACATTAACTGATGGAAGGTTAGCGCAGACACCGGCGGAAGTGCGGCCTGTCGTAGAACAGGTCTTGGCTGCCGATCATCAAGTTTTGTTGCTCGCTCGCTACCAAGATACAATCGTTGGTATGGCTACATTGTCGCTGCTCGTCGGACCAGTATCGGGTCGAAAAATTTATTTGGATGATTTCGTGACAGATCCGAGTGTTCAAGGTAAGGGTGTCGGCTCAAAGCTCTGGCAAGCGATGCTCGACTGGGGTAGAGAACATGGTGCGACTCAGCTAACCTTTACCTCCAATTCACAACGCCAGGCTGCGCATCGGTTTTATTTACATAAGGGAGCTACTATTTACGATACTTGTGTCTTCAAAAAACAATTATAAGCAAAAATTCTATATACAAGCCACTTGGTTATCGTCCCCGCGATTCTGTAATGTAACAGTGGGTAGGCAGTTTTGAAAATCGGTATGATTATTAGCTGCAAAACTGCATAACGATGTAATACATGTCATTCTTTTTGTTTTTCGTCAAGCCGATGCCAGCTTTGCTATAATTTTTCGAAAACATGATTTTATTGTGCGGTGGTGAGTCGATCCAGACATTAATATTTTGCTGTTCGTTGTAGCTCACCGGTACTAGTTCGATGATCTCGCCACTGACACCACAGTTGGGGTAATACGTCTTATTAAGACGGTCGAGACCACCATCGTGACTTAGTTTGTCGATTGAAGCATTGTAGGATGATTGGTTGGTGCTACTGCTGTTGATCTGAGCGACGCGTTCTACATTGCTGAGGCCACGAGCATGACGCTCTTTATTGACAGTAGTGAACATACGGTCGAGCAACGAGTCTTCTGGGCTAGGCTGCGGTTTGGTCGATACCTTTGGTGTGGTGGCTTTGGCGGCCTTGGCGGCCTGTGGTGGTTGGGTAGTCGTAGCTGGGGCAGTAGGATTTTTTCGTGCTGGAGCCGATTTCATTGGCTGAGTGGGTTTGTCTGGTGCCGTTGGCGTGGTCGTCGGTATGAGTGGCTTGGCGACGAATGTTAGGTCGTTTTTGTTGGAATGCTTTGTAGTGATAGTAAATTTCGCTGTTTGTGTGTGGTGTGATGACGCTGTGTTAGTAGGGGAGATCGTCGATGAGGATAGAGTACTCTGATTAGCGAATGCGCGAGAATTAGCTAACCAGCGCAAACCATATACAGTACCAACGCTTGCGGAGATAAGAGTCACGGCGGCGATAATAACGGTAGTCCGTTTACTCATATACAACCCAGTGTATCATGAAATGGTATAGTGGGCAAAAATCGTACAAGGTGCCCGTCTTGTGTCTAATGTATTAACAGTGGTCGTATTGTCATCAATAGTATCTGCAGCGTACAATCGTGTCTATGGGGATGAAAAAACATTTATCGACAAACATATATGGTGCTCAAGCGTCGCAGCGTCAACCTATGATTTTTCTGTCGTATGCGTACACAGGAGAAGACGAGTCGGCTGTACTGGCTCGGTTGCGTAAAGTGTGCGATATTCTCACGGCGGATGGTCTACGGGTGTATTGCGTTACGTTTGATGATGCGACAAAATCTTACACAGCTCCAGGCCAGTACATGCATCGAGGACTTGCAATGATACCATGGTGTCAAATTGTACTGGTCATCCAGACATCGCCGCGTCGTAGCGAGGGTATGTTGATGGAAATCGGCGCGGCATTAGCGCTAGGGAAGCGTGTCGTAGTGGCGCAACATCGTAGCGCGATAGGAAAAAGCTATATTGCCGACCCGACACTTGTGCACGATAGCCGTGTATGGAACAGCGAGGAGGAGCTCGTGGCAACGGTGCGCGCACTAGTGGAGTGATTTTGACATTACTTGTCAACTCTGCTACAATCAGCTAGAAGTATTTAAGTAAAGGAATCAGATGAAAGCAGTCATTCAGCTCGGTGGCAAGCAGTATCTTGTCGCCGCAAAAGAGACCCTCCTGGTGGACCGCCTCCCGGAAGGTACCAAAGCGCTCGAAGCCGATGCACTCCTGACCATCGATGGTGATACCACTACGGTTGGTACGCCACATGTTGCTGGCGTAAAGGTCAAGGCTACAGTGGTGGAGCCGCTAGTTAAGGGTGACAAGATTCGTGTCATTCGTTATAAGGCCAAGAAGCGTGTCCACAAAGAAAATGGTCATCGCCAGCAGTACAGCAAGATCGTGATCGATTCGATCAAATAGCAAATCGCGACAAGGTCTGCATTTTGCATAAGTAGCCGCTCAAAACATGAGCGGCTTTTGTATAGGGTCAAACTCCGTTAGGCCGTATTATCAAGTGGGTTATGCTATAATGGAGATAGAGAAATGGGAATAAACAAACGATGACGACAGTAATTTGCGTGACGAACCAAAAAGGCGGTGTTGGTAAAACGACCACAGCTATTAATGTGGCATATTACTTGGCTAAGGCTGGCAAGAAGACACTAGTAGTGGATTTCGATCCACAGGGTAATGCCACCAGTGGTATTGGTCTCGACAAAGAAGAGCTCGGTCCTACTATGACAGAGGTGATTAAGGGCGAGAAACGATTAGCACAGGTAGTTCAGTCGACTGGACACAAAAACCTTTTCATTGCACCGGCGCTACCACAATTGGCGAATGCCGAGGTAGAGCTGGCTCAGGCTGAGCATCGTTTTAGTCGGCTCAAGGCTGCGATCGATGAGATAAAGGGATACGATTATATCATCATTGATAGTCCGCCGAGCTTGAGTCTATTGACTATCAATGGCCTGATCGCAGCACGTTATGTGTTGTTGCCAGTTCAGGCAGAATTTTATGCGCTGGAGGGGTTAGGTCAGTTGCTCGAGACGATGAAACTAGTACGCAAAAGGATGAATCCGACACTTGACTTGCTAGGGGTATTGCCGACTATGGTTGACGGCCGGACATCTTTATCAAACCAAGTGTTAGCTGAGATTGCTAAACATTTTCCAGCAAAGGTGTTCAAAGATGCGATTCCGCGTAATGTTCGTTTGGCTGAGGCGCCAAGCCATGGTGCGCCGATCGGCGCGTATGATCGTTTCAGTCGGGGTGCGCGAGCATATAAGGCGGTCAGTAAAGAAATTATCGAACGAGTGGGGGTGTAGATGGTTAAGCGAGGTTTGGGGCGTGGGTTTGATTCACTAATACCAGCTGAGTTATTAGATGAGTCGTTTGACCCTACTGCTGACCAAGATGACCAAGTCAGTGATCTGCGTCAGATCAAGTTAGGCGAGATCATACCTGACCCTACACAGCCGCGCCGTTCGTTTGATGAGGCGCGGCTCGATGAGCTAGCCGAGTCGGTGCGGGTGCATGGTGTACTACAGCCGATCGTTGTTACCCCTGATAGCAAAGGAAAATACATTATCGTGGCAGGTGAGCGTCGTTATCGAGCGGCGACCAAGGCGGGATTAGACAAGATACCAGCATTGGTGCGAACTTTGTCTGACCAGCACAAGCTAGAGTTGTCTTTGATCGAGAATGTTCAGCGACAAGATCTCAATGCGATCGAGACAGCTACTGCTTATCTGAAGCTTCGTGATCAGTTCAATTTGACTATGGAGCAAATCGGCCAGCGTGTTGGCGGTAAGTCGGTCAGCGCAGTGAGTAATACGTTACGTTTGTTACGGCTGCCAGACACTGTTCGCCAGGCTCTAGTGGAAGGGCGATTGACAGAAGGGCAAGCGCGGCCATTGGTTAGCCTCGAGCCCGAGCAGATCGATGATATTCTACCAAAGATACTGCGCGAGGACTGGAGCGCACGCCGGATCGAGCAATACTTAGTCGAGCTAAAGCGCGGTGTAGCGCCTGATGCTAAAACAAAAACCCCACGGTCGACCACAGTCAAGGCGCCACAATACACCGAAGCTAGTCAGCGGTTTGAGCAACGTTTGGGTGCACCAGTACAAATTCGCGGTAATACGCGTGGGTCGGGCCAGATAGTTATTCGCTTTAAGGATGATGACGATTTCCGGCGGATTATCGGATTGCTCGACGAAAATAATAAGTAGTTAGAGAATCCACTAGAGATACTGCCGAGATACTCGCGCCCTGATTTTTAGAACCAGCGTATGCCAGTAATCGGCCACAATCGTATCACGACAGGCCCGACTACATCGTATAAAGGCACGGTGCCGAGCCCATTGCGTGAATCGAGAGAATAACCGCCTTGGCGATGGTCTCCAGCCACGAAGATCGACCCATCTGGTACAGTGACATCTGTCTCGCCGCTAGTAGGCGCTCCTGGGCCTTGCCAATCTTTGTCGGGTTGGAAACCCT
Organism: uncultured Candidatus Saccharibacteria bacterium; assembly: GCA_945873065.1. Classification (GTDB taxonomy): domain Bacteria; phylum Patescibacteriota; class Saccharimonadia; order Saccharimonadales; family Saccharimonadaceae; genus Saccharimonas. Next base: position 94,421 of record CAMCBN010000004.1, on the reverse strand, counting down.
TGGGGTACTGTTTGTTGTACACAGTGATTGTCCCATTTTTGACGACTACTCGCTCCCCGCCGAAAGCGATGACTCGTTTGACAAGATTGATATCATCAGCTCCAGTGCTATATAGCGGGTTTTTGAAAACAATTACCTGACCACGCTGTGGTACATATGAGCGATTTTCGAGGTGGGCAATGGTGACAGACAGGCGATTAACGATCAAACGATCCCCAGTGTAGAGTGTCGACTCCATACTGGGCCCAGTAACGCTGAAACTACGAAAAATGAAAGTATTAATAAACAACGATCCGAGTATTACGGCACAAACAAATATGATAAAGCCACCGATATCCTTTACACGAGGGTGGCGCGTCAGAAAACTTGCTTCCATCTACGCTATTATAGCACGTCGTAGGATGGTTGCGGCAAAGTCTGAGCTTGTCCTCGTAGTCGCTAGATGAATCTGCTATTTCGAACGTAGGCATGATCGCATATCACAAGCGTTGGAGTGGTGGTACCATCGTTGATGTGGTTTATTTTTTGGTATAAATCCGCTATAGTTAATAGAGTTTATGGCAAATCGTAGTTCGATTGATGGTTTTGTGTCTCGTCAAGATGGGCGAGGTGGTCGGATGGTCCGTGGTGGTATGGCTCGTCGCCCTATTCGGCCTGCGGTGTCGGCAGCCCGGCCTGTTAGAGGTGTGTCACATCGGCCAACGATAGCGTCAGCTCCGATGAGTGGAGCGACGACTGGTCAGTATGCTGGTCCGTCGAATAATCAAAGTAGCGGATTTCAGGGGCTTGGGGTGATAGACGACAGTATTTTGGCTGATTTTGACAATCAGCAAACACACGCAAAGAATGGTCGTGTTCGCGGTAAGCGTGGTGGTCGTGGTAAGCCACGTTCAGCTCGTCGCATCTGGACCAAGCGTATCATTATTGCGCTGGTCGTCATTGCGATAGGCTTTGCTGGAGTATTCGTCGCTCGGGCGTTGATGGCTAGTTCGCGGATATTCAAGGGTGATTTACTCGGTTTTATCCAACAAAAAGAACTCAAAAAAGACGCTAATGGTCGCAGCAATATATTATTACTTGGTACTTCTGAGGATGACCCAGGGCATGAAGGGTCGTATTTGACCGATTCGCTCATGGTTCTTAGCCTCAGCCAGAGCAAAAAAGACGCTTATATGGTGAGCATCCCACGGGATTTGTATGTCAAGTATGGTCAGGCTTGCAATTCGGGCTATGCAGGCAAAATCAACGAGTATTTCAATTGTGTAAATAGTGACTGGAATAGTGATCAGGCCGAGGATGAACGCCAAGCATCGTCGCGAAAGTTTTTCGGGAATATCGTTGGCATGGATATACAGTATAGCGTGCATGTCAACTATACTGTGCTGCGCGATTTGGTCAAGGCTTTGGGTGGTATACGAGTGACGATCGAAAGTCGTGACCCACGTGGTCAGATGGATGGTAACTTCGACTGGAAGTGTAAGGGTGGTAATGCTTATGCTTCGCGGGCGACTATGATCCGTAATTGTCCGCCGCGTGGCCACTTCATCGATTATCCGAATGGCCCAGTTGATCTTGACGCCGAGCATGCGCTGTATCTTGCACAGGCACGTGGTTCGACGGCAGTGTCGTATGGTTTCGAGCAATCGAATTTCGATCGCGAGAAGAACCAGCAGAAAGTTTTGGTAGCTATCAAGGACAAAGCTACTAGCGCTGGTACTTTGACTGATTTTGGCAAAGTGACTGGTATTATCGATGCCCTTGGTAAGAATTTGCGGACTAATTTCGAGACGAGTGAAATTCGTACATTGATGTCGCTTGGCTCGTCGATCAAGAGTGACTCCATCAAGAGTATTAGCCTAGCCGACGCTACTCCGGCATTGTTGACTAGTAAGGTTATGGGTGGAGCTAGTTCGGTGGTGCCGACAGCCGGAGCGTATGATTATAGTCAGATCCAAGCGTATATCAACAAAAATATCAACGCTACACCAGTGTCGAAGGAATCAGCGCATGTGGTGGTGCTAAATGCTTCAGGTATAGTCGGTGCAGCCAAGCGTGAAGCAGACAAGCTAGAAAAACTTGGTATGGTGATCGACGAGGTCGGTAATGCACGGTCGCGTACTACTGACAATGTCGTTTATCAAATTGGCACCGACAAACCAGAAACGAAAGCAAAACTCGAATCTATCTACGGCGTGAAGTCTAGTACAAATACACCACCAGTGACAGTTGGAGCAAAGACTCGTTTCGTGGTGATCGTCGGTAGACCAACGACAGGTACATCAAGTGTCATCAGCGATTGATGGTACAATAAAAAGGAAAGGACTGAGGATATGGATTTTTTACAAGCCGGCAACCACAACTCGCGCTTTAGTGAGGCAGTTTACATTGCGTTGAATGTCGGTTTGGCTGCTTTATTGTTCTTGATAGTCTTGGAGGTACAGTCACCGTGGTTGGCGCTTGTGTTGGTGATAGCGAGTAAATGGCGAGCACTGGCTGTGCGGCCGCGTTTTTGGCTAGCTAATATAGTGGCTAACATGGTCGATTTGACAGTTGGTCTCAGTGTAGTGATGCTGATGTATGCTGCTAGTGGTGTGGTATGGCTCCAAGCTATATTAGCAGTATTGCATGCTGCGTGGTTAGTAATTCTCAAGCCGCGGTCTGATCGTCGTTCGGTGGCTATTCAGGCTGGTGTAGCAGTATTTTTCGGTATGAGCACGTTAGCAATGATATCGTATCGCTGGGATGTGGCTGTTTTTGTCGCTTTGGCGTGGGTGTTAGGTTACTGTGCAGCACAGCATATTTTGGGTAGTTATGATGAGCCATTAGCTCGACTCTATGGACTAGTGGTGGCAGTCGTGTTCGCTGAGTTGGCATGGGCAGGGTATCATTGGATGTTTGCTTATACGGTGCCAGGTGTGAGTGTGATGAAGGTAGCGCAATTACCGCTGCTGTTGGTGGTGTTTGGCTTCGTAGCAGAGCGCGCTTACAATAGCTACCATCAACATGGTGTGGTGCGTATGGCGGACATTATCTTGCCGGTATCGTTTGCTGTTGGTCTGACATTTGTGCTGTTGGTGGCGTTTAATAGTTTGAGCGCGACTGGGTTGGCTTAGCGTAAAATTTAATGAAATTTAAAAGGGTAGTATGACAGAAGAACAATTACAGCAGTTTGATCAGCAGGCGAGGCGCTCGGCGCGTCAGTCGCGGATCATGTCTATTATAGCGGGGGGTATGCTAATCGTAGTTTTTCTTGCCGCTGTAGCGATGTGGATTTATGTGCGTAGTGTGCAACAGGGGGCTGTGACACTTCGCGATGAACTACAAACCGATGGAAATTTGGTGCCTACTACAGACGAGTCGGCTGTTTCGTCGGCGGCCGAAAAAGCTTCAAAGAGTGTCGTTTCGATAATCACGAATGTTGAGCAGCAATCATCAACTTTTGGTTTGCAGCAACAGCAACGCGCAGCCGCTGGTACAGGGCTGATCGTTAGCAAAGATGGCTATATCATCACCAACAAGCACGTTGTGGCGAATGCTTCTGCTATTCGAGTTATCACGGCTGATGGCACTCGCTATGATGATGTACAACTCGTCGGGAAAGATCCGCTCAATGATATCGCGTACTTAAAGTTAGAGGCTGGAAATGCACAACTAGCTGCTTTGTCACTGGGCGACTCGGCGACACTACGTATAGGTCAGTCGGTGATCGCGATCGGTAACGCTCTGGGCCGCTATCAGAATACCGTGACTAGCGGTATCGTCTCTGGTAAGGGCCGACCAGTGGTAGCATCGATGTCGAATAGCTCGAGCCAGACTGAGAGTTTGACCGACCTCATTCAGACTGATGCTGCTATTAATTCTGGCAACTCTGGTGGGCCATTACTCAATCGCTCGGGACAGGTGATCGGTATTAACGTAGCGGTAGCCACTAATGCGCAAGGAATTAGTTTTGCTATACCAGTCAATGCTGTGAAGGGGACGCTCAAGTCGGTCCTAGCAGGCAAAGGAGTGCGCCGTGCGTATCTGGGCGCACGCTATACGATGTTGACACCAGATATCGCCAAACAAGCTGGTATATCAGCCAAAGAAGGAGCTTATATCATCGGCAATAGCGGCAAAGATGCGATCGTAGCTGATGGCCCAGCAGCCAAAGCTGGCTTGAAGGAGAAAGATGTTATTACTAAGATAAATAATCTCACAGTCGGCAAGCAGGGTGATGTGTCGAGCCTGATCGGTGAATATCAGCCAGGCGATACAGTCGAGATGACAGTACAGCGCGATAGCAAAACAATCGTCCTTCGGGTCACGCTCGGTCAGTATCGGGCGAGCGACGAAGAATAACGTGTGTTTATGACGTACGCATGAGCCATACTCTACTTATGGGTAGCCTTCGTAAATGCTATCGCGTATCCTTGGCTGGTGAGTTTTCGTAGGTGATACTGTGCTGCCTTGGTGGTTATCGCTTGGTACTGGCACGGGTCGGCTTCCAAAATAAGTAACCCGTGTGGGGCGAGCCAGTGGTCGGTTTGCTCGAGCAACTGATAGATTAGATCTAGGCCATGCTCCTCGGCGAATAGCGCTTGCTGGGGCTCGTGGGCCGTTTCGCGGCTATCACGCTGCCAGCTAGGGTCGACGTAGGGGAGGTTAGCCATGATGATATCGTAACTATGTTGTGCTTTCGACAATAAATCACTTTGATAAAATTGTATCAATGCACCTAGTTTGGTGCCATTACGCCGTGCTACCGCTAACGCCGCTGCGTCAATATCGCAAGCCTCAACGTAAACATCTGGCAGCTCCAAAGCCGATGTGATAGCTACAACACCACTACCTGTGCCAACATCAATTAATCGTTTATGGTGCGGCTGTCGGTAATGTAATAGTAGCTCAATCATCGTCTCGGTCTCGGGCCGCGGTACTAGCACTGCTGGCGAGATGATGAAATCGCGACCGTAGAATTCTTTGTGCTTGGTGAGGTAGGCTAGTGGCTCGTAGTTGCAGCGACGAGCCAAGAGACGATCTGCGTTGCGTTGTTGGTGCGAGGCGAGCGTCACCTCGTCATGAGCGTGAAGCCAGCTCCGTGGCCGTCGTAGTACATACCCAAGTAATAACTCGGCGTCGAGCCGCGCGCTAGCGATCTGTGCCGCGCGCAACTGTATTGCTGCTGAGGTTAGCCACATGTTGATGGTAGAAGGGGAAGTGTCGCGCATGTGGTTGTATTGTAGCATATGGTGCTTGCAGTATGTGAGTAGCTATCAAGCCATCGATTTGTGATCATTACAAAGCAGTATTACAATATAACCACTACGACATAACATTAAATAACGAAGAAGGAGTGCCATATGTTCCACGAGATAACAACGTTAACTTTACGTCGTCAACGGAGCTACACAAATCACTTGGCGCTATCGCGGCATTAGCGTTAGCAGCTGGTATGTCTAGCTGTGGTACATCAGAGCAGGCGCAGCCGACACAAAGCAGTGAGCAGGCAAGTACAACGTCGGCAGTATTTAATCCAGACGCATATGATAGCTGGGCTAGTGAGATTGCCGATGGGCCAGTGTGGATCGCTCCAGGCTTCGTAAGCGAACAGTTGGATGCTGATCAAGGGCATGCTTCGGCGCTGCCGCTAGCGACGATCGATGGCGACCCATCATGCAGTCAGCCAGGTGCAATAAAAAGTAGCCCGGTTAGCGAGGTGAGGCTCTACACGGCGACCCGCGATCCGAACCAAATCAATGAGGTGCCGCAAAGCCAAATCAAATGGATTACAACGGTTGATGGTAATGCTACTAGCAGTGTGAGCAAGAATGGCGTTACGACGCAGTGCGTTGAGTTCAGCCGGTCAGAAGACGACTTTGGGCTAGGTGAAGTCCCAGATAAAGCTGCTTTTCCGCAGGGTGATGGTACGTGGCGCAAAACGGTAATCGCTACCGAGTATGACCACGGCCTTAATGAGGCACTAGCCGCTAATGGAGAGTTGAATCAAAATCAATAGGATCGGCTAATGCCGCGTAGATGGTATGAAATGCTTGCTGTACTCTGCCAAGGTATGATATCATAGTAGACGTAATTTATTACGTAATAATAACTTATCCCAGGACGAATTGGTAAGTCTCGTCTGGCTCTGGTGTACACTAACGCATCGAAGCTTCGAGATACTGCTAGTCGCCGGGGATTTTACATGGGAGCAAAGAGGGCAATGAAAGCACTTCTCGGTACCAAAATTGGTATGACCCAAATCATCAGCGAGGACGGCACCACTATTCCGGTGACGCTGATTCAAGCTGGCCCTGTGACTGTGACTCAGGTCAAGTCTGTCGAAACCGACGGCTACAACGCAGTCCAGGTGGCATATGGTATGGGTAAGAACCTGAGCAAGGCCGTGGCTGGTCATGTCAAGCCAGCCGGTGTGACTCCGAAAGAGATTCGGGAGTTTCGTGTCGATGAGCTTGGCGAAGTCAAGGTCGGTGACACATGGAATGTCACAGAGTTTGAGCTCGGTGACACTGTTGATGCGACAGGCGTCAGCAAAGGTAAAGGTTGGGCTGGTACGATCAAGCGACACAACTTCAAGCGCCACCGCAAAACACACGGTGGTAAAGGTAATACGCGTAAGGTCGGTTCTATCGGCTCGATGTATCCACAAAAAATATTCAAAGGCAAGCGCATGGCTGGACACATGGGCGCCGAGCAGGTTACTATCAAAAACCTGAAGGTTGCTTATATCTCTGCCGAAGACAACCTGATCGGTGTCAAGGGCGCGGTGCCGGGTCCCAAGAAGGGCTTAATCGTACTAGGAGGTGCTAAGTAATGGCTGAATCAACCAAGCCAGCAAAAGCAGCCTTGCCAGAGAGCGTGTTTGGTGTTGATGTGCCAAATCACGAGCTACTCAAGCTCGCATACGACGCGTTCCTCGCGAACAGTCGCCAGGCAAGTGCGACCACCAAAACCCGCGGCGAAGTTCGTGGTGGTGGCAAAAAACCATGGAAGCAAAAAGGCACAGGTCGAGCTCGTTTCGGGTCGACTCGCAACCCGATTTGGCGCCATGGTGGTATCGTTTTCGGGCCGCGCGGCAACGAAAATTACAGCAAGAAACTATCGAAAACAGCGAAAAAGGTCGCGGTGCGCCAGGCACTCACCTTGGCTCATCAGGCCGGAAAAGTAATAGTCTTGCCATATGAAGACAAAATGACCGGCAAGACACGCGATGCGGCGGCTTTCTTGAAGCAGTCCGACCTCGACCGCAAGGTATTGCTCGTAACAAGTGAAAAAACACCAGAATTGTTGCGATCGACTAACAACCTGGCTCAGGTGCTAGTGGTTCGAGCAACATACCTAAATGTCTATCATATTTTGAACGCTGACCATATTGTTATTTCGCCAGAAGCCCTTGAGCTGGTCGAGCAATGGCTCACAAAAAAGGAGGATAAATAATGCAAGTTGTATTAGTAACTCCACGTGCGACAGAAAAGGCATATCGCTTGATCACTACGCGGAATACATATATTTTTGATGTACCATTATCGGCGAACAAGCAACAGATCGCTGCCGCCGTTGAGGCGCAATACGAAGGTACAAAAGTCGCCAATATCACGACAGCTATCCAGACTGGCAAGGCAGTGCGCTATAGTCGAGGCAAAAACCGCTATCCTGGTACGACACACCGCCAAGATAGCAAGAAAGCCTATGTGCGTTTGAGCGAAGGCTCCATCAAAGTATTTGATACTGAAGAGAAGTCGCAAGAAGACGCGAAGGAGGAGAAGTAATGCCAGTAAAAGCTTACAACCCAACCACTCCTGCTCGTCGTGGTATGACCAGTCAAGATTTGAGTGATATCACGACGCGCAAGCCGCTCAAGAGCCTAGTGAAGAGCAAGAAACAGCGAGCTGGTCGCAATAACAGTGGTCGCATCACAGTTCGCCACCGTGGTGGTGGCGTGCGTCGGCACTATCGTTTACTCGATCATCGCTTGGCATCTGGCTTAACCTTAACGGTAGAGGAGATTGAGTACGACCCGAACCGTTCGGCGCGTATTGCTCGAGTGAAAGACCAGCATGGCTTGTATCATTATGTATTGGCCGATACAGCTATGACGAAAGGCAAAGTCATCAAGACTGGTAGCGATGCTCCTGTTGAAAATAGCAACCGCATGCCTTTGGCAAATATCCCGGTTGGTTCGCAGATCTATGCTATCGAGATCAACCCAGGTAGGGGTAGCCAGATGGTTCGATCAGCTGGTACCAAGGCTCAGCTGATGGCTAAAGAGGGTGACTACGCGATGGTGCGTATGCCATCTGGCGAGGTTCGCAAATTCCGCCTGGAGTGTGAAGCGAGCTTGGGTACCGTTGGTAATGTCCAGCATCAGAATGTCAAAATCGGTTCAGCTGGACGCAAGCGTCGCAAGGGTATCCGCCCAACAGTTCGCGGTGTGGTCATGAACGCGGCCGATCACCCACACGGTGGTGGTGACGGTGGTCGCCATGGTAGCGGTAAGGCGCCACGTACTCCATGGGGTCAACTAACACTTGGCTACCGCACCCGTCATCGCAAATCAACTAACAAGATGATTGTTCGCAGTCGTCACGAAGCTAAGAGGAAGAGGTAATCTATGAGTCGATCACTCAAAAAAGGCCCATTCGTTGACGCGAAGCTTGCCAAAAAAGTGGCAGCGCTGAAAGTTGGCGACCGCACGGTGATTAAGACTTGGGCGCGCAGCAGTACGATCACGCCAGAAATGGTCGGATTTACCTTTGCTGTGCACAATGGTCGCGTGCACGTACCGGTGTTAATCTCGGAAAATATGGTTGGTCACAAGCTCGGTGAGTTTAGTCCAACGCGCAAATTCCGCAAGCACGGTGGAAAGGATAAGAAATAATGGCTGAAGCACAACGTTTTACAGTTCGCGCACATATTAAGGGTGTCGACCAGACACCTCGTAAGGTGTCGATCGTTGCGAGCCTAGTGCGTGGCCGCAGCGTAGCTGATGCGCTAGTTATTCTCGACCATACACCACGTCGCGCTGCGTTGGCCGTCAAAAAGGCCATCGCTAGTGCACAGGCAAACGCTATCAACAACCACGGTCTCGATGCGCGAAGTCTCGATATTCACACCTTGAGTGTGACCGCTGGTCCGCGCATGCGTCGCTATAAACCAGCCAGTCGTGGCCGGGCACAGCCTTTCCAAAAACGCTCTAGTCATATCTTGGTAGAGGTGAGTGGCGTTGTCAAACAGGTGAAAAAACCCGCTAAAAAAGCCGACAAGCCGGCAAAAGAGGAGGAAAAGTAAATGGGTCAGAAAGTTAACCCACTCAGCTTCCGCCTCCAGGTTCACAAGAACTGGGGTTCGCGTTGGTTCAATCAGAACAAGCGTGAGTTTGCGACCTGGTTGGCAGAAGACACAAAGATTCGCTCATTGATCGAAGCACGCTATGCTAGTCGTCCGACTATCGCTCGAGTTGAGATTGAGCGTAGTCCGAATCAAACCACCATTACTATCCATACCGCCAAAGCTGGTGTGGTGATCGGTCGCGGTGGGGCTGGTGTGACAGAGCTCAGAAAAGAGATCGAGAAGATCACGAGTCGCCCTGTTCGTATTAATATCGAAGAGGTTCGCCGTCCAGAGCTGAACGCTAAGTTGGTAGCTGAAAACATTGCTCGCCAGCTAGAGCGTCGCGCTAATTTCCGTCGCGCTGTCAAGATGGCTGCTCAAAATACCATGAATGCTAATGCCAAAGGTATCCGTATTGAGGTAGCTGGACGTTTGAATAACGCTGAGATGGCTCGCCGAGAGAAGGTCATCGAAGGTTCGGTACCACTACATACACTGCGGGCTGACATCGACTTTCATGTTGCTCGAGCAAACTGTCCAGGTGTCGGTATTGTTGGTGTGAAGGTCTGGATTTATAAGGGTGAAAGGAGTGCGAAGTAATGTTATTACCAAAGAAAACAAAATTTCGCAAGGTCCGCATCGGCAAAAATGATGGCGTAGCTACACGCGGTAATTACGTCGCGTTCGGTGATTACGGTCTGCAAAGCCTCGGCAACGAGCGCGTTACCAGTCGTCAGATCGAGGCTGCTCGTCAGGCAATGACCCGTTACGTCAAGCGTGGTGGTAAGATCTGGATTCGTATTTTTCCGCACACCCCGGTGACCCGCAAAGCGCTTGGCTTGAAGATGGGTGGCGGCAAGGGCAACCCTGAATTCTTCGTAGCCAAGGTAAAGTCGGGTACGGTCCTCTTCGAGATGAAGGGCGTGCCTGAGGATGTCGCTCGCGAAGCTATGCGCCTAGCTAGCCACAAATTGCCAGTCAAAACACGGTTTGTTAAGAAAGGTGATGCATAATGGCGGACTCAGCACGATCAACACAAAATACTTCTCTCGAGTCGCTCCAGCAAGAGCTTGCTAGCAAGCGGGCTGATTTGCTAGCGGCTCAGCGAGGTCACAAGACTGGTGAACTCACCAATCCACGCGCACTCGGGGCGCTTCGCCGCGACATTGCTCGTTTATTAACGCAGATTAACGCTCTCCAGCAGGAAGGGACAAACTAATGGCCAAAATATTGACCGGCGTGGTCTCCTCAGCTGTGAACGACAAAACAATTACGGTGACCGTGACTAGCCGCGAGACGCACCCAATCTACGGCAAACAATACACAGTGACCCGTAAGTATGCCGCTCACGATGAGGCCAATGACGCTAACGTTGGCGATACGGTGCGGATCGTAGAGACTCGCCCGATCAGCAAGAGCAAAGCCTTTCGACTTGACTCTATAGTCAAGCGATCACAGGGCTCTGTCGAAGTTAAAGATGACACCGAAGAGGAGGTAGCATGATCCAGCAAGAATCACGCCTCAAGGTGACAGACAACAGTGGTGCAAAATCTATTCTATGTATCCGTGTGCTCGGTGGTACCCGGCGCCGTTATGCTCGTGTCGGTGATATCATCGTTGCGACAGTCAAAGACGCCAGCCCGACTGGTAACGTCAAAAAGAAATCAGTCGTCAAAGCCGTAGTGGTGCGCACTCGTGACCAGATTCACCGCAAAGATGGTAGTACGATCTGCTTCGATGATAATGCTGCGGTGATTATCAACGATGATAAATCGCCAAAGGCGACACGTGTCTTTGGCCCAGTGCCACGCGAATTGCGTGACCTTGGTTATAATAAGATTATCAGCCTAGCGCCGGAGGTACTCTAATGGCTCAGCGTATTCGAAAAGACGATATCGTGAAGATCATCAGTGGTGACAACAAAGGTACTACAGGTAAGGTTTTGTCGGTCGACCCAGTGGCGCAGACTGCGCTGGTCGAAGGTGTAGGGCTCGGTCATCGTCACGTCAAGCCAAATCAGCTGAACCCACGCGGCGGAACTAAGGATATTCACGTACCAATGCCGCTACACAAATTGGCTCTGGTCGTCGACGAAAAGACAGGCAAAACCAGTCGTGTTGGTTATAAGATAAATGCTGATGGCGTGAAGGTTCGCGTCGCTCGGCAGCTAAATAATAAGGAGGTCAAATAATGGCAGACACAGCATCAGCCGTACCGACTCCTCGCTTGAAAGCCTTGTACGATACTCAGTATCGTAAGGAACTTCAGGCCGAATTGAAGCTCGAAAACATCCACCAAGTGCCGAAACTCGAGAAAATTGTGGTCAGCGCAGGAATCGGTAAGCACAAGGAAGACAAGCGTTTTCATCAGCTGGTTCGCAATACTATTACCAAGGTGACTGGTCAGGCACCAGTCGATCGGTTGGCAAAAAAGTCGATCGCCACCTTCAAGATACGTAAAGGCATGGGTGCACCTATCGGTGTCATGGTGACTTTGCGCGGTGCTCGTATGTACGAGTTTCTTGATCGTCTCGTAAATGTTGGCTTGCCGCGTGTCCGCGACTTCCATGGTGTTGGCAGCAAGTTCGACAAGGGTGGTAATTACAACCTCGGTATCGTTGATCAATCGATTTTTCCCGAGCTGACATTCGAAGAAACTCAGATTATCCATGGGATGCAGGTAACGATCGCCATCGAGCATGGTAGCCCAGCCGCTAGCCGTGCTTTGCTCGAAAAATTTGGTTTACCTTTTGAAAAGGAGGGGAAATAGTATGGCGAAGAAATCCATGATTGCTCGCGACAAAAAGCGCCAGAAACTCATCGCGAAGTTTGCCGACAAGCGTGCCGAACTCAAAGCTGCTGGCGACTTAGAGGGTTTGCAGAAGCTGCCGCGCAACTCGAGCCCTTCGCGTCTTAAAAACCGCGATATGCTCGATGGTCGTCCACGCGGTTATATGCGACGCTTCGGCATGAGCCGTATCCGTTTTCGCGAAGAGGCATCAAACGGTAACATCCCGGGCGTGACAAAGAGTAGCTGGTAAAGGAAAGGAGAGAAAGCTATGAGTTTACAATCAACCGACCCAATCGCGGATCTCCTGACCCGCATCCGCAATGCTGCGATGGTTGGCAAAACCGAAGTCCGCGTTCCATCTAGCAAAATGAAGAAAGTAGTCGCTGAGCAGTTGGTCAAAAACCACTATCTGGCTAATGTCAAGATCGAGGATGGCAAGCCGCGTGGCACACTCGTCATCACTATTAATAAGGATGGCGAAAACGCTGCTTTCACCGAGCTATCTCGTGTATCAAAGCCAGGTCGCCGTGTCTACGTTGGGGCAGCCGAGATTCCAAAAGTGAAATCTGGTCGCGGTTTGGTGCTCATCTCTACCTCAAAAGGTGTGATGACAGGTAGCGAAGCTGTCAAGGCAAAGCTTGGTGGAGAGTTGCTGCTAAAGGTGTACTAACCTTTTTGCATAGTCATGAAATGAAAGCGCTCAGGGCAAGACCTCGAGCGTTTTCGTTATGTTTACGCTAGTGAAAGACCAAATGTGTAGTTACTTGCTATATAGTAAATATCTGTTATAATGTTAGCTCAATGAATGTTACTATTTGTAATGTGTGTGTTGTCTAGCTGTTGATAAAATGTAATGTATCGAATGTCAAAGGAGAAGTATAAATGTCAGAGTATACGCCCGCTGAAGGTGATAATCAGCCGCCAGTATCGGTAGCTGATTGGTATAAAATTGGCCGGTGTGCCTTGGGTATACTCATGAACGGCAACACAGACTCGGTGCAGGCTGTTCAGATACGTCAAGTACCGACAGCGCTGCCTATGCGCCACCGCAGTGGGTTATTGTCAGAAGATGGTTGGAGCTATCGAAGGGTAGCCTCAGATGATCTGTTGGCGCTGACTGACGAGATTGACCCAGAAAAGGGAGTGCCTTTTTCGCTTCTAGATACTTCTGTGCAGCGTGATTGTTTGATGCGGCGCATATTTGATGTGACAGCAATATCGCAGGATGAAACATTTCGGCGTCTTGTCGATGAGCGTAATCGTCGTCAGGTACTTACCGACCAACCGCCAGTGTCTGACGATGACCTGATTCATGCGACATCTCCTGGCGCGTTAAAGCAAGTGCTTGCTCAAGGATTACTTTGTGGCGAAGCCATTGATGCCCATGATGGTTCGGTAGACCCTGCTTTTCCGTTTACGGTCAGCTTCCTTGGTACGCGATACGAACCAGATGATAGCGTCATACCGTTACCACAAAATAGCTTATTTGGCTTGGTGAACCTGATCGCCCGTCGTCCAGACCCTGATAGCCCCATCCAGGCCTATCGGGCGGGTAGGCGCAAAAACCAATGGCAGATATTTGGTGGTTTGCCCGCCACAGAAATAAAAAGTATCATTCTTCGTGATAAGGTCGATAGATACGAGGGCAATACACGTAACACTAGCGAGGTGATGTCACAAGAAGACTTACGACAACGGGTGAGCCAGGCTGTAGTGGATAGTGGCATGTACATACCGATTTATCGGCAGTCTAGTGGCGAGCTTTTGTTTACCCCTGCAGACTTCGATGCTATGCGATGAAGAGACTGTTACTATAATAAGCATAAGCTTTATGAATAAAAAATTAGCTCAAGCTTCTTCGCGATAGGGGTAGACCGTAGTCCTGCTTTGAGTGCAGGCAGTCGGTCGGTATATGGTCAACAAAAGATATATGATTGAATAAGTTTAGTGCTCAGCTGAAACACTCTTGTCGCATGTTACGTCGCATGTTACAATAAGATAACTAGCAAAAGTAAGTAGTCCGTTATGCATGAAGGTATGTGCGGCGAGTAGTATGGAAGGATAGATTATATGCCTATTGAATCGCAAATCAGAACAGCCCTTGGCTTAGCTGGGGTGGCTTTTATACTAGGAGTCTGGGCATACAGCGAAATCAACAAATTGAAAAAAGAATTATCTAGCCTGAAAAATAAGCAGCAGAATAACCGCGACTAGTATCTGATCGCCATCACCATTATGGTGTACGAGTGACGGGTCGCGTGATGGTAAGAAATTGATAGTCGGTTCTGTACCTAGATGACTTGCGCTACCTCTGATTTTTTGTTAGAATCATTAGGTTATTAATATCACGAGAAAGGTGAGACATGAGTCTGAGTCGAATCGGAAAACTGCCGGTAGCAATTCCGGCCGGTGTGACAATCACGGTTGACTCTGGCGATGTGGTCGTTAAAGGCCCGAAAGGTGAGCTCAAGCAGTTCATCACGCCAGCAGTTGAGGTGAAAGTCGAAGACGGACAGGTGACGGTTCATCCCAAAGATGAATCCAAAACCGCTCGCGCCCAGCATGGTCTGATGCGCGCGCTTATCAATAATATGGTTACTGGCGTGACACAGGGTTACGAGAAGCGTCTCGAAGTCAAAGGTGTCGGTTTTCGTGTTGCATCAAGCAATAATGAGCTGACGATGAGCCTTGGCTTTAGCCACGAAGTTAAATACAAAGCACCTGAAGGCGTCAATGTCAGCAACGAGCGGATGACTATAGTTGTTTCTGGCATCGATAAGCAAAAAGTCGGGCAGGTAGCCGCCGAGATCCGTGCGCTCAAGAAGCCTGAGCCGTATAAGGGCAAAGGTATAGCGTACGTCGATGAGCAAATTTTGCGCAAAGCAGGAAAGGCAGGTAAGAAGTAATGGCTAGTTCACTTTCACACAAACTGTTGAACCGCAATTTGCGCAAAGGTCGCGTTCGAGCCAAGGTCAGCGGCACATCGGAGCGTCCGCGCTTGAGCGTTACCATCAGTAATATGCATGTCAGTGCACAGTTGATCGATGACGTAGCTGGTGAAACTTTGGTCGCTGCTACTACAGTCGGTGCTAGGGCTGCTGGTAGTACAATGACCGAAAAATGTGCAAAAGTTGGTACTGAGATCGCCAAAAAAGCCAAAAAAGCAAAGATTAACGCAGTTGTGTTCGACCGCAATGGCCGCCAGTACGCTGGTCGCCTACGAGCGCTAGCCGACGCAGCTCGCAAGGAAGGATTGGAGTTCTAAAATGGCCGAAGCCAAAGAACAAACCACACCTCGTGCTGATCGCCAACGACAACGTGGCGGTCGGCAAGGCCGAGGTGGTCGCCGCGATGACCGGCGCAACCAGCGCGATGATGCGCCAAAGGAATTTGAAGAAGTCGTTATCAATATCGACCGTGTGTCGCGTGTAGTCAAGGGTGGTCGCCGCTTTCGCTTCAAGGCGCTAGTCGTAGTAGGCAACCGCAAGAATAAGGTTGGTGTTGGTGTAGCCAAAGGCGCTGATGTACAGGCGGCCATTGCTAAAGCCACCGATGTCGCCAAAAAACACCTGGTAACCATTCCGGTGGTTAACGAGACGATCCCACACGACATGGAGGTCAAGCTGAGTGGTGCTCGCGTCCTTATCAAGCCAGCTGCACCTGGTACTGGTATTATCGCTGGTGGCGTAGTGCGCGCAGTCATCGGTGTGACGGGTATTCGCAACTTACTATCCAAGAGTCTTGGTAGTACCAACAAAGTTAATATCGCTTATGCGACTGTCGAAGCATTAGCTGGCCTGGTACCACGTGAGCAGTGGGTCGGCGCTGAGAAAAAGTCTCAAAAAGTCATGAAGGAGGGGAAGTAACATGAAGTACAACCAACTCCAGGTCTCTGCGAACAAAGATCGCAAGCGTGTCGGTCGCGGTATCTCCGCTGGTGGTGGTAAGACTGCTGGCCGTGGTACCAAAGGGCAAAATGCTCGTACTGGAAAAAAGCTTCGCAGTATGTTTCAGGGTGGCCAAAACGGTATCGCTACAGCTATACCAAAGGCGCGCGGTTTCAAGAGCTTACGTACCCCAGCACAGGTCGTTTATAGTGATCGCTTGAACAGCTTGGAAGGCGATGTCGATAATTTCGTATTATACGAAGCAGATTTGATAGCTACGCCATTCCACGCTGTCAAGGTGATAGCACGTGACGAATTGACTGCCAAGATAACTCTGCGGACGCAGGGCGCATCCAAGACTGTCGTGACTATGCTCGAAAAATCCGGTGGCAAATTCGAAAAAACTGCTACACCGTTGCCGAAATCAGCCGAACAAGCTGAGGCAGACGACAAAACTGCGTAGACATATCGTCTAGGCTATAAGAATAACACACCTCTGTAAATGGAGGTGTGTTATTTTGCATTTGGGGCGCTTAGCCCGAGAAGTGCAGTGAATAGGGGTATTAATGCTAGCGTAGAATCAGGGCTACTGGATGATGGTACTTAGGACCATTAGAGCCCTATACTGGTGTATTGCTTTGATAGCTTCATTATTTTATAATAGGAGTCTATGCCAGAACGTTTTTCATCGGCTACGGTTTCTAATACGCCACAGAAGCCAGAGCAGCTAATCGAGAATGTCGCCACGCAGTCGCGACGCATTCGTCCTCCTGTGAGCATGCTAGAGGAGATCCCTGTGTCGTTTGAGACGAGTATGGGTAAGTATGTGCCAGATGGTATGGTGATTGATTATGATCCCAATGCGGTGCGAGATGCCATGCAAATGGCTGGTGTTCCGGAGGAGTGCGTGGGCAGGGTGCGGGAAGTGATTGTTGCGGATCCGATTGATAGTCAGATAATCGGGGTAGCGCATGGTGGCACAGAGGGTTATACCAAGTATTTGCACGACAGCGGTAGCTTTCGGGTGGTTGTACGATATAAAGGCGAGGGCCAAAGAAATTGGCGTAAATGTGCTGATACGTTTGGCCATGAGATGTTTCACGTGGTAGAGCGGCTAAAAGGCAAGCCATCGTCAGCCGGTTCAAAGCGATATAGATTAGGGATAAAAGCTATTAACCTGAGCAGGTCTGCTGGTTTTGATATGGCTGTTGGTGGTACGTTCTCGTTCGGTGTGTTAGGACATGCCAGTGTATCTTATGGAGACAAATTATTGAGCCCCGATGTCGCTCGAGCGGTGGCCGAGGCGTGTCTCATGGGCGGTGTTGCTCTCTCTGCGGTGTCGATGGCAGTGCTCGTAGGCACTTGGGGATATTGGAATGATAAAGAAGAGCGCCAAGCCCGCCAGGTAGGCAAAAAGTTTGCCAAGCAGCAGCAAACACCAGTGGTATATATGCGACCTACCACCGAAGTCGCTGAATAGGTGTCTGCGCGAAGAAGACATGCTTCAGATGTTCGGTTTTATGCCTTTTTTATGCCACTTTTGTGTTCTGCGCTTTCAGCTCCCGCTCGAACTTCTGCAAATTCTCAACCAAATCGTTAATATCCCCGTTCATCGCAGCGGGGATATTGCTGCGGCTGTAATGGATCCGGTGGTCGGTGATGCGGTCTTGCGGGAAATTGTAGGTGCGGATTTTCTCTGAGCGGTCGCCAGTACCGACCAGAGCGCGGCGCTCGGCGGTCAGCTTGGCGTTCTCTTCGTCAATTTTCATCTGGAGTAGGCGTGAGCGCAGCACGCTCATGGCTTTTTCGCGGTTTTTGATCTGCGACTTTTCATCCTGATTCGTCACAACCAATCCAGTCGGCAGGTGAGTGATGCGCACCGCCGAATCGGTAGTGTTGACCGACTGCCCGCCGTGTCCGCTAGAGCGGTAAATATCGACGCGCAGATCATTTGGATTGATCTCGATATCAGTTTCTTCGGCTTCGGGCAGGACTGCCACTGTCACGGTGCTGGTGTGAACGCGACCCTGGCTTTCGGTGACTGGTATGCGTTGCACGCGGTGAACGCCGCCTTCGAATTTCAGCTTCGCGTAAGGTGCGTCGCCTTTGATCATAAAAATCACTTCTTTATAGCCGCCAGAATCATTAGCAGACTCGCTCATCAGTTCAGTTTTGTAGCCGTTTGTCTCGCACCAGCGCAAGTACATACGGTATAATTCCGCCGCGAACAGCGACGCCTCGTCGCCGCCAGCGCCAGCACGGATTTCCATAATAATATTTTTCTCGTCATTCGGGTCTTTTGGCGTGAGGAGAACAAATAATTCTTCTTCCAGATCAGCTAACCGCGCTTCAACTTCCGCTACCTCTGTTTTTGCCAACTCTGCCAATTCATCGCCGCCCGCCGACAATTCACGCGCTTCCGCCAAATTTTTTTCTAATTGGTCGCGCTCATTGGCCTTGGCGATAAGCGTTTCCAGCTCAGCAAACCGCTTATTTTTGGCAGTAAAATCTGGCGCACTGTAAGCGTCAGGGCGAGCTAAAAAATCACCGAGCTCGGTATGTTCGGCCTGTAGGGCAGGAATATCTAAAGAGATTCGCGTCATATTATTTCATTATAGCATAGTGCTGGGTTTTGGTCGTCCCCTGCTTTTGTGCGAAAGGCGCGGCTTTTTTATGTCCAGTGTGAGTTTGTGTAGTAGACAGATATTAATAGATATATCATAGTGAGGTATATATTAAATCATAAATATAGAACATATATAGTACAGAATATAGCACGAGACGGGTACAACTACCAGAGGAAAGGCGAACATTTTTGAAGAAATTTCGTATTTTTTGCTATTGCACAGATGACATAACAACTGTAGTATAGTGCTTGTGTTTATAAAAGTTAAGAAAACATATTGACATTATCTCAAATATGGCGTATATATCGTAATATAACCAACAAAAATAAGCAAAAAGAGAGGTGTTTAGAATGAAGGTCAAGCAGATTTCTGCTATGATGTTGGGTGTATTTACCGTTGTCGGCGTTGCCAGCGCGGTAGTTGCTCCGAGTGCTGGTGCGACATCAAACTTGTCGTCGACATCGGCATCACAGTGTGTAGATCTCAATGTCAGCAGCAATGTCAAAGTCCACTGGGCTGATACGGCTAACAAGCCAGGTACAGTCACAGTCAGCAGCAATGGACTGCCAGCGTGTGCAGATACCACGTTGTGGTTTAGCTCTTTCACGCTGCCAAAGAATTACGATAACAGTGGCGTATTTGGTGCAGACCACCCGACAAGTTTCCCACAAAAGGGCTTTGCTCACACCAAAATTTCAGTCAAGGCTGGCCAAGTGCTAAACGGTACATATACTGTTAGCCAGCCAGACGTATGTCAAGCAGCAGCTCAGTATGATGTTTACGCTCGTGACACTGCGGTGAGCTACATTCCAGACGCCAAAGGTGTCATGCAGAGTGGTACCAAGTGGGCTTGGGGTTTTGTAGTGAAGAAATTAGACTCGACTGATGCTGCATGCAAGGTAGAGACGCCTAAGACTCCTACGCCGACTACGCCCAAGACGCCAACTCCTACGCCACCCGCTAAAACAACTGAGGCACCAGTGCCAACAGTCGTGAAGCAGGCGGCAGCAGAAGCGCCAGCTGCTCAGCCGGCTCAGACAGTTAGTGAGTTACCACATACTGGTCTGGAGACAATCTTTGCACCAGTACTTGGTGCAGGTGCGGTGGCGGCTGCAGCTGCTTACGCAGTGCGACGTTTTCGCAAATAATATTTCATAACTGATAAAATGGGGATGCTGCGAGTATCCCCGTTTTTGTTTGCTATACTGGTAGTATAAAAATGATATGGTCTGTGGTGGTCGGTGAGTTGCGGTGAGTTCGATATTTCTATGAGGTTTGTATGGATAGGCGTTGGTATATTAACCACAATCTTGTCGACAGCTAGCCCTGTGGTCGCCACGGCAGGATATAAGATCGATAGCTACCGAGCAGAGTATCGGTTGGGACGAGACAGTGAGAATCGTTCGACTTTGGATGCGAAAGTAACTATTGAGGTAGAAACGTCTGAAGGATCTAGTCAACGGCTAGAGGTGCCGAAATTCACTAAAACTGTGAACAGGCACGATACTGGCTTTCGGTTACATGGGGTGAGCGACCAGTCGGGTAGGCAATTGAAATACCATTGGCGTGATGATCAGCTATCGATCGATATTGTAGGGCGCCAGACGGTCGTGATCTCTTATAGTCAACGTGATGTGACGCGATATTTCCCTAATAATGAGCTCGATGAATTTGATAGTGGGATTTGAAATGGGCAGATCGGTGATGAGGACGGTGAAGCGGTCAAGAAGACCGAGCACAATTGACACTTTACGCATTTTTTGCTATAACAAATAGCATGACGAGAATGAGTACTGAATTTACCCCCCCATCTCCACTAATACGCGCACCTGAACCGTGGTCTACGGCAGACCCCGAGACTAGAGAGGTGTTTGAGGAGTCTCGCCCAGATGTCTGGCCTACCCTTCCTCCAAAAGAGCAGCTTAACCCGCAGGCGAGGGAAGCGTTGAATGTTTTTGATAAAGCAGACAAATTGCGGGCAAGTCCTGCATACGAAATTGTTCAAGTTACGTCTCGTTTACTAGTTAAAGAGGCTGTTGATGATAGCATTAGGCAGTTTGTAGAAAAGATAGTAAACGAGAATATTGAGTCAGGAAGGGTGTCTCCAGAGGAAGCGAAAAGAGAGATAGAAGAATATACAGGATTGTGCAACAGATCGCACCGATCAGACCACGTTGATATTGTAGGCACTAGAGTACTTCAAAACAAGTTACCCGAGGATAGCCCTCTATCTGAATTCCTTCAGCCAGGAAGTTCGGATATAGGCAGACTGTGTATACTAGAAGCTCTCGGTTTTAATGAAGAGAACATTCGAGGTTGTGTTGTATTTGGAAGCAAAGATGAATATAACTGGGAGGTTCGAGAGAGTGAAAAATTCTTTGATTTGCCAGAAGAAGAGCAGGAAAAACAACTACGTGAGTTGCTTAATTGTGCCAAAAAGGGGATTGCAAGGAAACGAGCGGAAGCAGAGAGGCGCGAAGCGGCTGCCGCTTATAAGGAAATGTTTGGCGGTGACGAATCAGCAGCTGTCGAATGGTTTGGGGGTCACGCAGAATCATTGCAACAAGGCGGCTATACTATGGCAGCCATGGTAGACGCGTCAGCAAACCTTGTGCACAAAGTGGAGGATATCCAGCTGGTCAAGGGGAGTCTCACGGAATTGCGTCAAGTCTTCCCGGGTTTATGCTATCCAAGCGGCTTAAATGTGTTTGATTATTTGTCAGAAAAGCACACAGACTCAACGGACACAGCAGTGCTAGTTGGTGCGCATGTTTTGGGAACAGGCAAGGTATATAAGCTTGGCTCAAGCCTCGCGACGATCTACATTAAAACGCAGCCGACTCCTTAGAACACTAGCGTTGGTCTAGCTAGCTAAAAGGAACAAGTGTTGATCGTTTCCCACGGTGACTATTGACGCGGTGGACAGGCTAGCCTACCCGAACTAATTTATCGAGAACCTGACAGTATTTCTTAATTTCCGGCAAGTTTCGGTGTTGAATATAGCGCTATGGTAAAGCGACCCGCAAGTGCCATATAATAATTTGCAAGTTAAAAGTACTTGACTTTTTCGACTACCTTGTATAACATAGAACTATGATAAACAAAGCTAATCTGAAAACGAAAGGAGTGAGCGTGAGCAGAACAGATGATTTGCTCGCCGCAAGTCCTCAGGCTGATGACGAGATTGCTGGCGAAAAAACTACTGCAAGTCTTCAATCGGACGACGAGGCTGCTGGCGAAAAAATCAGCACAAAAACTAGCGCTGAGGCCTATGCCGAAAATCTGGCGACGCAGCTGCGCAAAGGGTTTATGGCGTATTGCGTGCTGACGATTTGTGCGGGGCGGGCGCATTACACCGGCGATATTATCCAGCGGCTGGCCGAGGCTGATCTGGTGGTGGTGGAGGGAACGATTTATCCCCTGCTGAACCGCCTGCAAAAAGATGGCTTGCTGCGGTACGAGTGGCAAGAATCAGAGCAGGGGCCGCCGCGCAAATATTATGCTATAACAGATATGGGTAAGGCGGTGCAAGTTGAGTTAAGATCGCATATCAAAACCCTGAATACGACGCTAAAAACGCTTGAGAAAGGAGCGAAATCATGAAAGAAATAACCAGGGTGCATCTGGCGAAGACGCCGTATGACATCGAAGTTGAAGCCAAAAAGGCGCTGGAGAAATATCTGGCGGACATCGAGCGGGCGATGAAGTCTGAAGAGGCGATGTATGAAATTGAGGCGCGGATGGTTGAGCTTTTGGGCGAGCGCGGCGTGAAAAAAGACGGCGTGATCGCGGCGGGCGATGTGGCAGATTTGCGTGCTAAAATGGGCGAGCCAAAGGAATTTTCGGAGGACGGCGAGGTTGATTCTGATGATACTTTGAATGAGTCAGCAAGTTCGGCTGGTGAGGCCAAAAAACCGATCAAGCGTCTGATGCGCGATCCTGACCACGCAGTGTTCGGTGGTGTGTGCGCTGGTATCGCGGCGTATTTTGGCATTAATCCGCTGTGGATACGAATTTTGTTCATTATCTCGCCATTTATTTCGTTTGGTACAACACTGCTGATTTACATCGTGATGTGGATCAGTATACCAGAGGCGCAGACGGCGGCCGAGAAGTTGCAAATGCGGGGCGAGGAGGTGACGTTTGATGGCCTGAAAAATTTTTCCGTGAGTGATGAGACTGCTAAAAAGACGAAAACGGTGGCAGTGAAAGTGCTGCAAATTTTCGTGGCGTTCGTGATGTTTTGTATGACGTTGGGGCTGCTCATCGCGTTGATGACAGGATCCTTCTTTGGCGTGACGGTAGTGTCGTGGCTTGGCGGTTTGTCAGCGCAACCATGGGCGCGGGGATTATTGGTCGCACTTGTCGTGTCTGGTGTGGTGGCTGTGACGATCTCGGGTGTGCTAACTGCGAGTACGATTCGCTGGAAATTTGGCCGCTCGTCGCTGATCGCGGTGATTATTGCGGCGGTAATTGGTGCGATGATGATTCCAATTATGGCGGTGACAGCGACGCAAATGGCGGTTAATTTCCAACGGGACGAGGAGCGTCTCGCGAAGACTGAAGCGATAGAATTGCCAGCGGATTTGACAGGTGTAAAATATTACCGCGTGGAAGGCTTGTTGTCGGCTGACTTTTCATCGGCGCGTAGCAGCAGTGATGATAAAATTCGAGCTGAATTAAAATATTTCACGGTGGATAGTAATAAGAAACCAAATATCAAGGTTGAGAAACAGGGCGATACGCTGGTGGTCAAAGACGAGAGTAATATACATTGCCATGGCAGCGCGCCGTTCCTGCTGTTTGGTATGGATTCTTGCGTATTGAAGAAAGCTTATGTTAAGTTTTACGGACCGATTCAGCCAGAGGTGGTCGAGACGCACGATTATTATGACGAGTCGCCGTATCGGCATATTCGCAGGGCGGATTAGGCATAGTAGTTTGTCGGGTCGTTGAGGCGGTAAGTTATTTATGCGGCGAGCATGCACAGCTCGCCGCATTTTTAAGTATGCGAGGTGAGAGACAGGAAGTTGCACATAAGACATGGTGTTGGCGGTACTTATATATTTCGAAATAGTGAGATTATCAAAATAACCGACAAAGACTTCGGTTTGAAGCAAAAAGAAAACGAAGACCCCGCCATGACTACTTTGTATCGCTAGGCGAGCTCCATTTCGGCGCGATGTTTGCTATAATAAAATCATGAAGCGGTTATTCTTAAGTGTGATGATGGCGCTGGTGGTGACACTCGGAATGGGTACAGTCGCGCAGGCAGCCGACACCGATAAATTTACGATTAGCAACTTTAAAGCTGAATATTATCTAGGGCGAGACAGTGAAAATCGCTCTACATTGCGTGCCAGGTGGACGATTACTGCCAATTTTCCGCCAGAGCAAAATCATGGCATTGCGCCGGTTTTCGTGAAGGATTATGACAAGCATCCGACGCATTTTGAGCTGAGGTCGGTGACGGATGGCGCCGGCAACTCACTTAATTATGACTGGGATGGCGACGAGCTGCGAATCGGTGATAAGTACGAATATGTTTCTGGTAAAAAAACATACGTGATCGAGTACACTCAGCGCGATGTGACAAAGGCTTATGGCGATACTGGGCGCGATGAATTTTATTGGGATGTGATCGGCAATGAATGGCGGGTGCCGATTGAAAAAACTGCGGTGAAGGTGACGCTGGACGATTCGATCGTTGCGGCGCGGCGTGGTCAAGCATTCTGCTATTTCGGTAAGCATGGTTCGAATAAGCGCTGCGTGGCGATCGACGACAAGAATGAACTGAAATTTACGGCGGGGAGTTTGCAGCCGCGCGAGGGCGTAACGGTGGCGCTTGGCTTTGAGACGGGAACGTTTTCGGCGTATCAGCAGACGCTGGAGGAGAAGTTGCTCGAAATTTGGGGGATTGTGCAGTTGTGTATGATCGGTGCGATGATGGCGGCGATCGTTTGGCTGATCTTTGCGTATTATCGAATAATAGATCGAAAGCGCGATCTGGGTGCCATTGTGCCGGAATATTTGCCGCCAAAAGAGGCTAGCGTGATCACTTCTGGCAATATTCTGCGGCGGACGGGCGGCGTGAAAGGCTCGCCGATGGCAGCGCAGCTGCTGGATTTGGCGGTGCGGCATTATATAAAATTATATGAAGTTAAGCCAAAAACGGCGCTTCGGGCGGCGCAATATGAAATTGAAATTGTCAAGGACATGAGCAAACTTCGGGCTGAGGAGCGCGAGATTATTAAGGATATGTTCGGCGGGCGGGGGCGTTTGCCAGCGGTGGGCGAGCGGCTGAATTTGAAAAAATTGCAGTATAACAGCGGATACGCTAAGCGGACGATGGATGATGATAAGAAATTGAAAGAGCTTATCAATGGGGAATATGGCCTGCGCGAGGTGAATGCGGCGCACAAAAAACGTTTTCGCCGTTACGCATTGGTCTTTGCTGTATTGACGGTTGTGCTCGTGTCGCCAGTGCTGTTGCCGCTGCCGATAATTGCCTATGCGATGTCGTTTAGCGAGTCTTTGACCGATAAAGGTTTGGCCCTGCGCCGGTATTTGTTGGGGCTAAAAATGTATATTGGCGTGGCTGAAGCTGAGCGGCTGGCGATGCTGCAGAGTCCGGAAGGGGCGGAAAAAGTGCATGTTGACGCGGGCGATCCGAAACAGTTGATCAAATTATACGAGCGAGTTTTGCCTTATGCGGTGCTGTTCGGGCAGGAAAAAGAGTGGACCAAGCAGTTGGGGCGGTATTACGATAATATTGGTGCTCAGCCAGATTGGTATGCTGGACAAGGGGCGTTTAACGCGGCGATGTTTGCCAGCAGCATGAATAGTTTGTCGAGCGCAGCGTCAAGTGTCAGTAGCTATTCGTCGTCATCTGGCGGCTCCTCAGGCGGCGGCTTCTCCGGCGGCGGTGGCGGCGGAGGAGGCGGGGGCGGCTGGTAGTCTAGCTGCTACGACTTGCCCTGTAATCCCTGTAGTAAGGTGTTGCGTTGTATGAATTATTTAAAATATCCCTTGATGACATCTTTTGCATCTGGTTTGTAGATGATTGTCGCGACACGGCCGAGGCGGTGGGCGTAGCTGTTACCTTGCTTATCTCCATCATTGTCAGTCGTTTCGTCGTTTGAATCACGAGCGGATCCCCGTTCTCCGGTGAGTACTGTTACTTTGATGACACCTTCACCGTCTGGCTTTGGCTGGTCTAGAGGAATTACCTCGATAGGGGTTGGCTTACAATCACGCTGCTCGCTATTGGCAGGATCGAGGGCGTGAAAAAGTGGAGGAACGAACGCGTTTGGTGTTTTGTCGTATGATTGTTGTAGCCATGAGGCCAGTAGGTGTTGGGCGCTCGGACCATTAATAATAAGTGCTCTTGGTTGTTTTTCTGGTTTTTTCATGATTTACCTCTGGTAGAAATATTAAGCTTTCTATTCTTATACTAAACATTTTTGGCCCTGTCAAGCGGCGCGGCAGAAGTAGTTGTAGGTATATTGTGCGAGCATACGATGATTTCAGCTTGTATAGAGCCAAGAAGCTACCAGCTCATGAAGTGCGATGATACTCGACAAAATCGTAATCATAAACATTATGGCCATCAGCTGAGTGTTGTTCACGATGCGTTTCGGTCCACTGACTGGGGTCGAGTGGTGGGAAGAATCGGTCACAGTCGGCAAATTGAGCTTGTATTTCGGTCGCGTAAAGGATCTCTACGTCATTTAGAGCCGCCTCGTAGATCGCTGCGCCACCAACCACAAAAATACGATAACGGCTTAGTGCGTAAGCGCTGGCTAGATCGACCGCGGTAAGTACCTCATTAACACCAGTAGGAGTGTGTGATACCACGATGTTTTCTCGGTTTGGCAGGGGGTGCGAGCCGATCGACTCGAAGGTAGCTCGCCCCATGATAATGGACCCACCAGTAGTCAATTGTCTGAAATGAGCTAAATCTGCTGGTAGCTGATGGCCCCATGGTAATCCATTATCGCGACCGATGGCACGGTTTTGATCATAGGCGACGACGATAGCTTTCTCCATGCCGATAGTATAGCATGGCTGGTTTTCTCGGCGGCAAATGATCTGCTACAATGGTAGCTATGGAAATGAATTTCTTGCAGGCGATTATCCTCGGTATCATCGAAGGTGTGACTGAGTTTTTGCCGGTGTCGTCGACTGGGCATTTGACGATTGCCGAGAAATTGATGGGTATGAATATCGCGGATGCGAGCTTGACTGCATTTACGGCAATCATCCAGATCGGGGCGATTTTGGCAGCGATCGTTTATTTTTGGGATGATATTTGGCGAGTCTTGACAGTGTGGTGGCGTGGGCTGCGCGTGCGCCGGACGCGGCGAAACTTTGATTATAAGTATGGCTGGGCTATCATCATTGGATCAATACCGATCGCGGTGATTGGTCTGATGTTTAAAGACGAAATCGAGACGGTGTTGCGCAGTTTGTGGTTCGTGGCGGGTGCGTTGATCGTTTGGAGTGGTGTGATGTGGCTGGCAGATCAGCGAGCGAAGCACAACCATCGTAGTGAGCAAGACACGACCTGGAGAGACACGCTGATGATCGGTTTGGGGCAGTGTTTGGCACTGATCCCTGGTGTCAGCCGGTCGGGGGCGACGATTTCGGTCGGTTTGCTGCGCGGTTTCGACCGGGTGACAGTGACGAAATTGAGTTTCTTCCTGGGTATTCCAGCGCTGGTGGCAGCGGGTGTTCTGCAGGCAGTAACTGAGTACAAACACATTGCTGGTGGTGTAGGTTGGGGTGCGACTATCACGGCGACGGTGGTGTCATTCGTGGTCGGCTATGTCTCTATCGCGTGGCTACTGAAGTTTGTTGCTAGTAATGATTTTCGTATTTTCATTTGGTACCGGTTGGGATTAGGAGCATTGATCGTGTTGCTGCTGGTCAGTGGTACGATCACGGCAGTGTAAAGCCTCTAACTCTCGACGATGAGGGTGATTCGACGTTACGAGTATCTTGTGGTAAAATTACTGGCAGTATACAAAATTTATAGTAAGGGTAAGAGGTGTATGATCGATATCAGACATATCACAAAAACCTATGGCAAAAAGAAAAATGTTTTCACGGCGCTAAAGGATATCAATCTACAGATAAAAGAGGGGACAAGTGTCGCGATTCTCGGTAAGTCAGGCAGTGGTAAGTCGACTTTGATGCATGCAATCTCGGGGTTGGACAAGCCGCAGCAAGGCGAGGTCTTGGTCGGCGACAAGGACATACTGCGACTCAAGCCGCGCGCTACGGATAAATTTCGCGCTCGGGAGATGGGATTTATTTTCCAGAGTTTTTTCGTAGAAGGTGGCGAGACATGCTATGACAATGTGAGTTTGGCACTCGAGACAGCTGGAGTGCCGCGAGCTGGTCGCAAGCAGCGGATTATCGAAGCACTCGAGGCGGTAGATCTAGGCGATAAAATCAAGTCGCGCGCCAAAGACTTGTCTGGTGGACAAAAACAGCGCCTCGCAGTCGCTCGAGCGATCGTGGGTCGACCAAAAATTTTGTTCGCTGATGAACCAACGGGCAATCTAGACTCTACTACTTCGCAAGTGATCGAAGATTTGCTGTTTGGGTATTGCAAAGAGACTGAGGCGACCTTGATTATCGTGACACACGATGAAGATTTGGCTAAGCGTTGCCAGCGGATCATCTATATTAAAGATGGCGAGGTCGAGAAAGATAGTATGTCGTCACGCCCAGTCAAGTCGGCTAAGCCATCTGCGACAAAATCACCGAAAAAAACGACTGACAAAAAGACTAGATCCAATACACCAGCGAGGAGGGCGAAGTAATGAAGACGGTAGATATTATTCAACGGGCTGGGCGAAATTTGCGCCGTGCCAAGATGCGGACATTTCTCACTAGTGTGGCGATCGCGATTGGTGGTTTCGCGATCATGGCTAGTTTGATGGTCGGCGAAGGGGCACGACAATACGTCGATCGGATCATCAAGAGCAACCTCGATCCAAATGCACTAATGATCGCCAAAGACAAGCGGGTCACTAGCGCGCAAGTGAACGGCGGCGGAGAGGACGGGCTGACCGAGTATAATCCAAACTCCATGACGCGTAATGGCCGAGATTATGAGACTTTGACCACCAAAGATATCGAGGTATTGCGCAAGCGGAATGACATCAAGCAGGTGGAGCCATCTTACCAGGTGCAGCCGAAGTATATCACCTTCAGCCAGTCGAAAAAGAAGAAATACGTCGGCCAGGTGATGATGCGAGACAACACGCTTCAGATGGAGGTAGCCGCAGGTAAGTCGGTCGCATCGGGTGATGCGCTGGCAAATGGTGAGGCGATCATTCCTGAGATATACGCAGAAAAGCTCGGCAAATCTGCGCAAGAAATGGTCGGCTCGAAGCTAAATCTAGTGGTGACGCAGCAACCACAACAAGCCAGCGCCGCCACGATTCAACAGGTTTACGCCACAAAAGGTGATGCTGGTGTGCAGGAATTGCTAAAAGGAAAAACCCTGAGTAAACCGTTTACTATAGTCGCCGTAGCCAAAAAATCACCCGACCAGATTTCGAGTCCGTCGAGTGTGTATATAAATGCCCATGATGCAAAAAATCTGTCAGAATTTAGTACAGTTGGCACCAGCGCGCACCGGAAGTATTTTTATGTCTTAGCGACGGTGAAGCATGGTACTCCAGAAGAGGTACGAGATCGACTCAACGGCTCGGGGTATCATGCTGCTACAGCGCAGGACATTCAGGGGGTGATATTCACATTTATCAATATACTGCAGGGTATCGTCCTGGGCTTTGGGCTTTTGGCACTGGTTGTAAGCGTGTTTGGCATCATCAACACTATGTATATTTCGGTGTTGGAGCGGACGCAGCAAATCGGCTTGATGAAGGCTCTCGGTGCATCACGGCGCGATATCGGGCGGCTATTTCGCTATGAAGCAGCGTGGGTCGGCTTTCTCGGTGGTGCGTTCGGCGTGTTGAGCGCCTGGGGCATAGGGACATTGATCAACCCATCTATCTCGAAGTCGTTGGGCCTCGGTGATAATTCGCTGTTGATCTTCCAGCCGGGTGTGGGTGCAACCGTCGTATTGGCATTGGTGCTGGTGGCGATCGTCGCTGGCTGGCTACCGAGCCGCAAAGCCGCCAAACTCGACCCAGTCGAGGCGCTGCGGACAGAATAGAGGCAAAAATAGGATAAGAGTGGGGATGATGGATTTCCGGGCTCGCTCAGGGAAGTCACCCCACTACGGAGCGCGAGCCCAAGCCAAAGCCTATGGCAAAGCCGTTATCTAAATCGGGATCGATGATGTCGATTCTTACTACACCGACAGTAGGGGTTACCAGTGGACTCTATGTCTTGTGCCAGGCACTCAAGAGTCGCATTACAAGGGTTGTGACTATAATGGTAATAATCTTGAGGTTTCATACCTAGGGAATCTCATCCAGGAGTACCAACCATCTCACCCTACCATAATTCAACTTCTTACTTTGCATGCCCGCAATATACAAGAAGGTGCCGGCTATTTCGAAATGCTTGACAAAGAAACCCAAAGCTGGGCAAAGTGTGAGTTCGTGATACCCTGCTACGGTTCGTTAGCTCCGCTCGTCTACTGGAACGTCAGCTACAGCCAGATGCATGGCGTCGGCTACAACCAGGTGTTTGTCTCCTGGCTCGACCCTGATCGCCGCGATGACTATCTGGGTTCGCGTCCTGCGGTGGGGTGAAGGCTTGATCTTTGGATTTTTTGATCCCTTTGATTTGATATTTGTGGCCGAATTTGATAGCAACTTAGCATACGATCTGGACGATCGTTCGTATCGATGGCACTTGTGGTAAAATAAAATTATGTTAGATATTCGCTTTATCAGAAAAAATGCTGAGTTAGTGCGAACCTCAGCGCGCAATAAGGGGTACGACGTGTCGATCGAGGCGCTGCTAGAGCGTGACGACCAGCGGCGTGAGTTGCAAAAAAAGGTCGACAGCCTCCGCGCCCAGCGTAAGCAAATAGCAGACCAGATGAAAGGTGGTGTGCCCACGCCAGAATTGGTCGCGCAGGGTAAGGTCATTAAGGCAGAGTTAGCAGCCCTCGATGAGCAGTTGCGAACTGTAGAGGCAGCATTCCGTACCGCGATAGACGCTATACCAAATATCATTCTCGAAGATGTGCCTCTTGGTGGCGAAGAAGATAGCGTCGAGGTCAAGGTGTGGGGAGATAAGCGTTCCTCGGCGCAGGACCATTTAGAGTTTGCCACTAAGCGTGGTTGGCTGGATTTTGAGCGTGGTGCCAAAGTGGCGGGGACGAAGTTTTATTACGTCAAAGGCGATTTGATGCTACTCGAGAACGCTATTTATCAATATGCTCTCAATTTATTGGTGAAAAAAGGTTTCACTCCGATGACAGTGCCACATATGGTGTCGGAGCGAGTGGCCAAAGGGGCAGGCTTTGCACCAAAAAGCGACAAAGAGAGTAACGAGTATTTTGTCGATGGCGAAAACACGATGCTCATCGGTACGGCCGAGGCGCCGCTGACTGGATTTCATGCCGATGAGATTATCGATGAAGATAATCTACCTTTGCTGTATGCGGGTTACAGCCCATGTTATCGCAAAGAAGCAGGTGCAGCTGGCAAGTTTAGTCGCGGATTATTCCGGGTGCATCAATTTAATAAATTGGAGATGTATATTTTTTGTACACCAGAGCAGTCGCGTCAGATGCACGAAAAGATCTTGTCGATCGAGGAGGAGATTTGGCAGTCGTTGGGTATTCCATACCATGTGGTCAATATTGCAGCGGGCGACCTAGGTGCACCTGCTGCAAAGAAATACGACTTGGAGTACTGGTCGCCAGTCGATGGTAAATATCGTGAACTAACCAGTTGTTCAAATTGTACTGATTTTCAGGCACGTAATCTCAATATTCGCGTGCGCCGGGCGGATGGCTCGCTCGAGGTGTTACATACTTTGAACGGTACCGCGGTCAGCTTGGCGCGCTCGTTGGTAGCGGTGATCGAGAATTACCAAACAGATGATGGTAAGCTACGTGTGCCAGAGGTGCTGCGACCATACTTAGCAAATCGGGAGGTACTCTGATGGGACGAACAATGCGCACAGTTGGCCGTAAAGGTTACGCCAAGATCGCTAAGCCGCTATTGTTTCGCCAAGCGCCAGATGCGAGTCATGATACGATGATTTGGTCGGCCCGGGCTTTGCGCGCTATCCACGCTGAGCAAATTTTGAGCACATGGCGATATAAGAACCCTCGGCTCGAACAGACGATTTTAGGCTTGGATTTTTTGAATCCAGTTGGATTATCGGCAGGGCTTGATAAGAATATTGATTTGCCTGTTGTAGCTAAGAAGATTGGGTTTGGTTTCGAAATAGGTGGTTCGGTCACGGCGCAACCTTGCGAAGGTAATCCAAAGCCGTGGTTTCATCGTTTGCCAGACGAACAATCGATCGTGGTCAACGTCGGCCTCGCTAACCGTGGTGTAGCAGCAGCTATCGAGCGCATTATGAGTTATCCGCACCGGACTTGGCGGAATTTTCCACTGAGTATCTCGGTCGCCAAGACCAATAGCCCACAGCAGGTCAAGCCCAAGGATGCTATCGCTGATTATTGTGATAGTCTGCGCCAGCTCGAGGCGGCTGGTATTGTTCCGTTGTACGAAATTAACATTTCTTGCCCAAACACCTACGGCGGTGAGCCGTTTACGACACCTGCTCGGCTCAAGAAACTACTCACAGCTGTAGACGAGCTACATTTGTCGCGGCCGGTTTTCTTGAAAATGCCGACCGACAAAACTTGGGCACAGTTCGCGAAGTTGCTCGAAGTCGCCGACTCCCACAAAGTCGCTGGCTTGACTATCGGCAATTTAGTCAAAGACCGCAAACAATTAGTAATGCCATCAGCACTGAGCGACGAAGTGAAAGGTAACCTAAGTGGCAAGCCAACACAGGCTGTCACGACTCAGCTAATCCACAAAACTTACGCGGCATACGGAGATCGTTTCGTCATCATTGGCGTGGGTGGTATTTTTACAGCCGAGGATGCTTATGCTAAGATTCGGGCTGGAGCCAGTTTGGTAGCTTTGACGACAGCGTTGATGTTTGAGGGTCCACAGTTACCAGGCGAGATCAACGAAGGGTTGGTGCGTTTGCTGGATCGTGATGATTACGTTTCGATCAGCGAGGCGATTGGCGCTGATCATCAGGCTGGATGAGTGATTTTTAGCCTCCGTTAATTAATCGCTGACGTGTTATACTGTAAGTACACAAAGCCGATAATTGAAAGGAGTCAGCATGATAGCAAATATCGACATTACTGGGGTAGGCAAGTATATACCCGACGACTCGACCAAGAAATATATTCGCAAAAAAATCGGTGCGTTAGATCGCATGGTGACGCGCCATGCTCGCAAAACTATCAGTGCTACTGTCCGTATCGATGAAGTCAATGGCGACCATGGCAACAAGTACGAGGTTGAAGTAGTACTGGCTGTGCCGGACCAGACCATCAAAGCCAAAGAGTCAACAGTCAACGTGCTGGCTGCTACTGATATAGTCGAGCGTAAGCTAGCTGGCCAGTTACGCAAGTATAAGCAAAATCATCTAGCACACCTTGGTCGCCGCGGTTTATTAGCGCGTTTCAAGCGTAGTTTCGACCGTGAGCGATAATAGTTCTGGAACTAGTCCATGTAGTCGTGTAGCTTCGAGGATATGAGACGGGGTGGGGTTTAGGCCCTACCCCGCTAAGGAGCGTGCTCTGAGAGGCTCGTGTTCGAGATAGTCAGTAGTCGGCTCTTCCAAAAACTAGACATACCCGGTATAATAAAGGGAGTTTTTTGAAATGGCCGCAGCGAAGAGCGAGGGAGTTTGAACATATGGCATTGACACAACAAAAAGTACTAACGAAGATTTTTGGTGATCCGCAGAAGCGGATTCTTAAGCGTTTACAAAAAAAGGTCAACGAGATCAACGCTCTTGGCCCGAAGTATAAAAAGATGTCGGATGAAGAGTTGGCTGCTCAGACAGCGGCTCTAAAGGAGCGCCTAGGCCAAAAGGATGTTACACTAGATACGATTTTGCCAGATGCTTTCGCGGTAGTGCGCGAGATGGCCGATCGGGTCATCGGTGAACGTCATTATGATGTGCAGTTGATCGGTAGTATGGTGTTGCACGAAGGTAATGTCGCTGAGCTAAAGACTGGTGAAGGTAAGACATTAATGTCGACACTGGCAGCTTATCTTAACTCATTAGAGGGTAAGGGTGTACATATCGTCACTGTCAACGATTACCTAGCGCAGCGTGATGCTGGCTGGATGGGACAGGTCTATCACGCTCTGGGGGTGAGCACTGGCGTAGTCATTAGCGAAGCGTCGTTTTTATACGATCCAGATTACGACAATGAGCATCATACTGATCCACGTATGCGTAAGCTCCGCCCTTGCACGCGACGCGAGGCCTATGAGGCTGATATCACTTATGGTACTAATAACGAATTGGGTTTTGACTATCTGCGCGACAACATGGTCAACGAGGCGAAGTTGATCCGTCAGCGTGAGCTAAATTTTGCTATTGTTGACGAGGTAGATTCGATTTTGATAGACGAGGCGCGTACACCACTGATAATTAGCGCGCAAGCTGCTGAAAATCCAGATAGTTATTATCAATTCGCGAAGATTGCTGCTAGGTTGGTACCCGACGATTACCGCCTTGATGAAAAACGCCGTAGCGTAGCGCTGACTGACCAGGGCATCACTAAAGTACAAAAAATGCTTGGGGTAAAAAATTTATACACATCAGATCAGGTGCGGAATATTTATCATATGACCCAAGCTTTGCGGGCTCAGACATTATTTAAACGCGATAAAGACTATGTCGTGACTAACGATGGCGAGGTAATTATCGTCGATGAACACACTGGTCGTCTCAAGATTGGCAATCGCTATAGCGAGGGTTTGCATCAGGCGATAGAAGCAAAAGAAGGTGTCCCGGTGCAGCAAGAAAGCATGACTTTGGCGACAATCTCCTTCCAAAACTACTTCCGTTTGTACAAAAAACTCAGCGGCATGACCGGTACGGCTTTCACAGAAGCAGAGGAATTTCAGCAGATTTATTCGTTAGACGTAGTGGTGGTGCCACCGAATAAGCCGATTATTCGTAAAGATCACGAAGATCTCATTTACAAAACCGAGAAAGCCAAGCTCAAAGCGGTGGCAGAAGCCATCAAGGCGTATCACGAAGAGGGGCGACCGGTGTTGGTCGGTTCGGGATCAATTGCTAAAAACGAGATGATCGCCGCCTATCTTGATAAAGAAGGCATAAAATACGATTTACTCAATGCTAAAAACAACGAACACGAGGCAGATATCGTCGCCCATGCTGGCGAGAAGGGTGCCGTTACGTTGGCGACAAATATCGCTGGGCGGGGGACAGACATCAAACTTGGGCCAGGCGTGAGAGAGCTCGGTGGCTTGGTAGTGATAGGTTCGGAGCGCCATGAATCACGTCGCATTGACAACCAGCTACGTGGGCGTGGTGGCCGTCAGGGCGATCCAGGTGATACGCAATTTTACGTCAGTACTGAAGATGACTTGATGCGAATTTTCCAAGGTGAACGGATCGCGTCGTTGATGGGGCGTTTGGGTGTCGACGAAGATGTTGCCATCCAAAACAAAGCCATCAATAAAACACTCGAGGCGGCGCAAAAACGTGTCGAGGGCTACAACTTCGATCTGCGTAAGAACGTTGTTCAATTTGACAACGTCATAAATCGCCACCGCAAAGTTGTTTATGCAGTGCGACGCAAAATTCTCGATGGTGATAGTATCAAGTCGGAAATACGACGCTTGATACGCCTATCGGTAGCGGATTTTACAGTAGTACCAGCCAAGCAAAATCCGAAATTCGTCGAAGAATTTACCGCAGTCATCCCATTAGATGAGAAGGATGTCACCAAGATTGGTGAAGAAAAGCGTGACTCCGTCCGTCACAAGTTAGCCTTAGAAAAGGCCGAGAAACTCTATGCTACTAAAGAAGATGAGCTCGGTAGTGAATTGCTGCGTAGTGTCGAGCGTGAAGTATATATGCAAGTGCTCGATACTTTGTGGATGCAGCATCTAGAAAATATGCAGCATTTGCGCGAAGGCATCAATTTGCGTTCAGCTGGGCAGCGTGATCCGCTGGTCGAGTATCGCGTCGAGTCTCAGAAGCTATTTGAGAGTTTGCAGGCAAATTTGCGCCACGAAGTATTGCGCTTCCTTTATGGCGTGCACAAAACAGATGCTATCATTCGCGAGGCGAGTGATGACGAATATGGGACAGAGCTAACACGCTTGGCTGAATCGTCGGTAGAGCATGGAGTGAACGAGATCACGGGTGGGGAAGAGAATCACGATCACGACTTTAGCAAAACTACTAAAGCCAGTACTGTTGCTGAGGTTAATCGCAAACGTAACGCCGCCCGCAAGAAGAAGAAAGCGCAGCGGCAGAATCGCAAGAAGAACCGCTAAATGCAACATACTGTGACGGAGGTGTGTCTCAAGAATGGCGCTCGTGGTTTATTGATCGATGTGCCAGGAGCGACAGTTATGAGCTTTCAATTTCAGTTTCGGGCTGGTAATCGCTACGTTACTAGTAAGGATATTTATGAGACAGCCCATGTGATGGAGCATATGGCATTTGGTGCTAATGCGGATTTCGCTAGTGAACATGAGTATGAGGCAGAATTCACCAAGAATGGTGCTTATCACAACGCTTGGACTAGCGATTTATCGATGGTGTACGTGGCGGATTGCGCTGACTTCGAGTGGGAGCGGATTTTGCGATTACAGCAAGTGGCGATCACTCAGCCGAGGTTTAACCAAACTGAGCTTGAGGCCGAAAAAGGTAATGTTCGCAGTGAATTAACCGGATATCTCAACGATCATAACCGCGTACTTTGGCCGAAGATGCAACAATTACTAGGGTGTGATGTATATAATTACAATCAACGCCTCCGGACAATAGCGGCGATTTCACTTGATGATATTCGTGAGCATCATCGACGGACACATACTAGCGACAACTTACGATTCGTCATCGCAGGTAAACTACAAGGACGGAAAGCGAAAATCAAGCGTTTGCTAGAGGGTTGGCAGTTGCCACGTGGCGAGCGTTTCGTGGTGCCACGCGACGAACTGCATAGCGGTGGGCCGACTTTGATCCGTCGCAAGGAAGCGAGCAATCTGACTTTTGGTTGGTCTATGGAAATTCCGCGTGAGTTGACTGATGCAGAAGATTCCGCTATTGATTGCCTTAACCATATTTTGACTGGCACTATGCATTCACGTATCCTTGGTGCAGTACGCAAACAAGGCATGGCGTATGGTATGTTTAGTGACGCGTCGGTCGGTAAGTACGAAAGCAGCTGGGACTTCGGTGGTGAGGTCGAGCTAGAAAAAGCGCCACAGCTCTTTGCGGTCATTGTACACGAGCTGCAAGCTGTATTGCGCGGCGAGATCACTCAAGCTGAGCTAGATGCTGCAAAGTCGTATGGTCTTGGTCGTCATCAGATGGGGGCTCAGACTGTAGCACAGATTAGTGGTTATTATAGTGGCCGGTATTTTTGGGATGATTACGTCAAGGATTATGACAACGCACCGCAGCGCATTCAACAGATCACTCTGGCGCAAATGCATAATGTAGCGCGTGATTTTGTTGCGGCGAATACTTGGGCCCTGGCGGGAGTGAGCAGCGGAGAAAAAGCTTTGATTGAGCAACTTCACGCAAAATTAAATGGGCTATTTGTTTGATATGGAGCAGCAGCT
This sequence comes from uncultured Candidatus Saccharibacteria bacterium, assembly GCA_945873065.1. GTDB lineage: Bacteria > Patescibacteriota > Saccharimonadia > Saccharimonadales > Saccharimonadaceae > Saccharimonas. The sequence continues at coordinate 56,966 of CAMCBN010000004.1, read as the reverse complement.
ACGCGGATATTATAGCGATGTAGCGCAAGGGCGCGATGATCCAGAGCGGATGGTCGAGCCAAATATCGCTGTTGCTGTGTGTGAAAAGCATCTGCGAGTATTTGTAGAACGGTTTGGCAGTCGGAGCTTTGGCGGTGACTCACGCAAAAAGACAGACGATCGCGAGCGTGAGCGGACCCAATTATACGAAGAAATACGCCAGACAGTCACTGCCGTGGCAGATATTGATGACATGGTACTACGACAACAGTTATTTTGTACACTGACTGGCGCTATCACTGCGGAAGAAAATTCCACACCGCACGGTGTTATGAGTGATCTACTTGGCCTGAAACACGAAGTTTTGTCGGGACTATTCGAGAGCTCATTGACTCAGCCACAGGCAGTGCAACTATATGTCGAACATTGGCAAGGTCCAAACGATGACATATGGTCGCAGTCTCAAAAGAGTATGCTTATCAGAGAGGTGCTGCAACATGAAGCGACGGGCCGAGCAGCATTTAGTAGGGTCGAGGAGCTGTTGATGGACGATGTGAATCTAATCGACAACGTCGTCGATCCGTTTTGGACAGGGTTTGATGAGTTGACGCCCGATGCTCAGCAGGTTTTGTTGCGCGCTGGCATAGATCAAGGAGCGAGAGGTTTTGTCGCGCTTATGGGCTATATGAACACAGAAGAGCAACGACGATTCCTGCAGAGTCATAGTGCTAGGTCGGATGTAGACCATCATCTCTTGACCTATGATGATATTAGCCCAGATGTATTGACTATATCGCCCGAAGAAGTGGGGAAGATCGCTCGTCGGTACGATGTATACGAGCTACCAATCAATCTAGGAATACAAGGCGCCGAAGAATATGATGTCAGAGACTGGGTGGCTGAAGCCGTACGAGCTCATCAGCAACAGATTCGTGAAGCGTGTGGCGACGAACGGCTAACGGATATCGCTTTTCTGGAACGATCGCCAACGCAGATTGCTGCAGTTGATGCATTATATCACCAAGCGCTTGATAGCAATGCTGAGGGGCTTATCCTCGACGTGCTCTGTCGTAACCAAGCTCAGGTAAAACAGCAGATTCATGAATTGTTACAGCGCGATGGTATCTCGGTCGCCGACTTATGTCGTCGGGCTTATCCGGTGATGAAACAGGGGGTGGTTCCGGGCTACACGCTAGAACAGCTGGTGATAGCCTCGGGGCAGCCAGCAGATGAAGTAGCCAGCGAACTTATTGATGTGACACTAGAAGCATCACACTACTCGCCGATATATGTGCAGCGGCTGGTGCGAAATATGAGCACATTCTTGCAGCGTGAAAATTCACAGCAAGAAGATCGGCGCTTTGCAACGGTGAAGCGGCAGGACGTTTTCGGTTCGATTTCACCGAGTGAATTACTTGATCGCGTCGCTGATCGTGGACAATGTGATGGAGTGCTGGCATTTATCGATACGATAGATGATTTCCAGTTTGCGACGGATTGGTTCTACCAGCGAGGGTTGGATCGATTCATCGGTCGACTCACCGCCGATGACTTACACGCGCATGAGTTTGCCTCCCTAGCCGATATAGTGATGCATCGACCAGACCTAATGAAGCGCTCATCGCTTAGCTCGCAAAGTCGTGAGTTGATCACCAAATTACGCGAAACGAGCAGCTGTATGGCAGCTTGCGGTCCGACCAAGGAAGGATATCGCATTCTCGATGAATTACATCGTGGTGTAGTATCTGATGAAGCACGGCTCATTGGAGTGACTTTATCGGGCACTAAGGGGGTTGAGCAATTTCGTGTGGTAGTGCAGAGGCTAGCACAAATATTCCAACAGGTTGAGGTGTCAAATGATATACTACATCTCACAGATATGTCGCCATTCGTTCAGTCGTTAGTAGGACAGATATATGAAACCGACAGTGGTATATATCGAGCAAATGATCGCCTTGGTCAGACTATTCACCATTGTTGCGAAGCAGGCGAGCGGTATTCGCTGCTACCGTTTTCGCCTCTTCGGTATGATATTAAAACAAATCGACGCAATACCTCTGGGTTTGCCATGACGCCAGACTTAACGGAGCGTATGGCGCTTATCGGTGCTGATATTGCGGCTGTCGAGGTACCTGGTGGCGTTGATGATATTTTTGATACATTACACCAGACAGTAAAGCACGAGTATATGCGAGCAGTAGGACGGCTACGCGATATCGATACTGGTGTAGATGAAGCGTACATGGCGCTCGCGTCAGGCAAGCAGCGATTTTATCGCTTGAACGAACAGAGGCGAGTAGATGGTTTGAAGCAGGCTCTAGACCAATTAGCGGGTGATGATAGGCCAGATATTGCTGATTTATTTCCGCATTTGTATACAGTGCGGTCGTGTCAGTCATCGTTGCGACGCTTGGCGATGGCAGAGGAGCTAAAGCGAATGGGGCCTGCAGCATACGAAGAAGTGACTGCGGTCGATACGACCGACGTGACAATTACCGGTGTGCGCGTGATGAGCGACTTTGCCGACCGGTTGGTGACGAGTCACCAATTCGCCCATCCATCTGTGGTCAAGGCCTACGAAGGGCTTTTTGGTGCCGGGACATTACGCCAAGCCCTTCGGCAGTATGAGACATCCAATGACGATACTGCTAATATGGTGACTATTGACCTTATCCCGACACGGGGACTCGGCCTCGAGCTGTCGGGCTATGTAGGTGATGTGTGTTGGACGACGCAGACTCAGTCGTTGGCAGATAACTTCCCGAATATCACTGGTGTGATAATGCGGCGAACATCGATAGATGGTCGGCAACGTTTGGTCGGTTCGGCGCTCATGATAGAAACGTGTGATCGGGCAGGTAATCGGGTGCTTGCACTGCGTGGTATCAATCCGACAGAAAATCAAATACGCAAGTTCGATCCTGCTAGCTTTTTGTCGGCAGTGATAGATTATGGCAAGCAGATGGCTGCAACTATCGGTGCGGTGCCAGCGATCGCTCTCGACCAGGCAGGTGAATCATCGACCAACCGTCCGACACTGTTCGATGAAATGCAGCGACAACTTAGTGCACTACCCTTGGTAGATATTGCCGATGGTGAGTTAACGGCTAGTTTCAACGGCTACACCCTCAGTGGTGCCGCGCGACGTGTAGACTGATAGCCGTTTTAGGGCTATCGCCGATACGCAGAGGGTGAGTGCTATTTCTATTTCTTGCATTATGTGGTATAGTTGGTCCATGAGCATGGAAAATCGAAGTACGAATGAGCGTCGCCGTGGGCGGGGTCGTCAGCTGTTGTAGCAGGTCTAGTGGCAGTTAGTGCACTGGCAGGCTGCGGAGCGGGAGAAAATGGACCTGTAGAGGTGCAGGAAGATCGCAAGATTAGCATGGGAGATTACGATCGTGTCAATACAGCAGCGCGTGATTCTGCGCTGCAGGCGCTTGATGATATGGAGTATCAGGCTCAGGCGACAGGTACCGAGCTGAATGACATTTGGCGTGATAAATATGGCAGTACCCCAGTGGTAGAGGACAGGATTAATGACCGCCGTCATAGTTTGGATGTGTCAGTTGAATACAGTCACACGGAAGATGGCAAAGAGCCGTACCTCGACATGACACGCCGGGTGACTTACGGGCAGACCCCCGAGGATGGGTCACGATTTGACGAGCGATATTATATGTTCACAAACTCTTCGAAAGAGGTTGATTCAAACCAAGACCGTGTCATAACCGATAAGGAGCTGCGCGATTATCTTGGTGATCCTGATACGAAGTTAGAGGAAGGCTATATCTCGGCAACGGTTTACGATTCATCGGGCAAGCAACATACTACGCTTGAAGGGATAGTCCAGATGAAACAAGACAAGCCATTTGCACCCGACGAAGTGACCGTACAGGGATACAAGAAACCGAGTCAGACAGGGGAAGAAGAATATCCCAACGGCGCAGTAAAAAGCGCGACAGGAACACAAGCGATAGTTAACGATATGATCACAAAATACGAGAGTCACACAGTAGAGTCGCGTTAACGCTTGTCATACAATTTGACAAATCCAAAGAGAGTAATCTTGGGACAACCTCAATATGTGGCAGCTAGAGACTCGTTTGCAATCTCGCTTTGCCGTCCTCACCCCACTCTTTCTAGTAAAAGAGTGGGGCTCTTTCTTAGTGTATGGAGTTGGTGTTTTTGACTAAACTAGCAGGGGCTGGTATGAATTGTGAAAACTAAAAACACCTTAGGCTATCCCAAGGTGTTTTTAGTTAATTGTCGCATTACAGATGCTTTAGTTGTCGCCCTCCTTGGCGGGTTTGGCTTTTGTCGAAGATTTTTTGGCTGACTTCTTCGGTTCGTTGGCGGCTACCTTGGCTGCCTTATTGGCGTTGGCCTTCTTTGCTTTGTTGGCAAGAGCAGCGCGGCGTGCTTCAGCAGCGGCTTGGCGCGCCTTAAAGCGATCGACGCGACCTTCGGTGTCGATAATCTTTTCTTCACCGGTGAAGAATGGGTGAGAAGCTGATGAAATATGCACCTTGACCAATGGGTAGGTGTTGCCATCTTCCCAGACGACAGTGTCGTCTGTTTGCGCCGTTGACTGAGTCAAGAACGCGAAGCCCGCTTGATCGTCGCTGAATACGACTGGGCGATAGTTCTGTGGGTGAATACTGCTTTTCATAACCTAAATATTCTAACAAAAAACTCTAGTGAGTGCAAATCGCCAGGCGATGGCACCTGCCAAAATTTACTCTTCGCTGAGTCGTTGTTTGACTTGGCGATAAGCGTCACGAAACGGTACGCCTCGTTCGACTAATCTGTTGATTTCAGCGACGGTGTAAAGTTCGTCGGTCATGGCAGCACGAAGATTAGCTTCGTGTGGTGTCAGATGGGCGACGCAGAGCGCTAGCACTTCGAGTGTTTCGATGGCTGTTTCAAAGGCACTGATCGTCACTTGCTTGGTCAACTGTAGGTCGCGGTGATAGCCGCTACCAACGCCCGTCGACACTGCTTGTAGCTGCATTGCATGATTGGCAAAGCCATGTGCTCTTGCTCGCATAATTTCAAAAACATCGTAGTTGCGTTTGTGTGGCATGATCGACGAGCCAGTAGTCATAGTGGTCGGTAGCGAAAATAAGTTGAATTCTTGGGTGGTGAACAAAATCATATCCGAAGCAAACTTGCCAGCGAATACCATGATGGGGTTGAGAGCTTGCACAGCGATTAACTCAAAAGCACCACGCGACAAGCCACAATACAATGGGTTGTCCTGGACTTTAGCAAAACCTAGCTCTTGCGTAGTCATTTGCCGATTTAGTGGCAGACTAACACCAAATCCTGCGGCGCTACCTAGGGGATTTTGGTCAATGACTCCACGACTGGATTTGATGTAGTCTACTAGGTCTGCAAAGGCGTCACCGTATGATCCCAGCCAAGCGCCTACAGTGGTTGGCATGGCTTTTTGGCTGTGGGTGTATCCAGGCATAGGCAGGTCAGAGAACTGATACTGCTGCGCGCGATAGGTGTCAACGGTTGTGGCGAGGGCGGTGGCGACGTGCTTCAATTGATCCTTGAGGTAGAGGCGCATCATCACTAGCGCTTGGTCGTTACGGCTGCGGCCAGTGTGGACTTTTTTGCCAATATCGCCGAGTTGTTCGGTAAGGTATATTTCTATAGCGCTGTGACCATCTTCGAATCGATCGTCAACTACGAAATCCCCCTGTTGCCAAGCGGTGTGCAATCCCTCAAGGGCTCGAGCCAGTCGCTGGTATTCGTCGGTGCTAATTATGCCGATAGTCGACAGCATATGAGCGTGGGCTCGTGTAGCGGTGATGTCGTATCCTAGCAGTTTTTGGTCGAGACTTTGGTCATCACCTACAGTGTAATGTTCTATAGCGGGGTGAAGAGTGCCAGAGCTAGCGGCTTGCCATAGTTTGTTATTATTGTTCGTCATGATAGGCTCCGTGCGCTGTGCGCTGTGCTAGTGAGTAAATTTCAATAAACCCAGCGGATGAATTTTGGTTGAATGCTTGGTTGGTGTTGAATGTAGCCAAGTTTAAATCAAGTAGAGAGTGTGGCGAGTCGAGACTGACTATGGTGATAGTGCCTTTGTAGAGTCGTACTGTTACCCGGCCAGTGACCTTGCGGTTCTGGTGGTCGATGTAGGCGTGAAGGTGGCCGATCACTGGTTCGAACCATTGAGCAGCATAGGTGAGGTAGGCCCATTTTTTGTCAATTTCTTCCTTTAATTCATTTTCCGTGCGCGTCGAGACTAATTGTTCGAGTTTTTTGTGGGCGGCGATCAAAATAGCAGCGCCTGGGTTTTCGTAGACACCGCGCACCTTTAGTCCGACGAGCCGATCTTCGATCAAAGTTGCTACACCGACACCATGTTTGGCACCGATTTGGTTGCAGCGGTGAATCAGTTGCTTCAGCGATAGCGACTTACCATCGAGTGTCACTGGGATACCATGGCGGAATTCAAGTGTGATATCTTGTGGTTGTTCGGGTGCGGCATCTAGCGTGGAGCACCAGTTCAAAATAGCCCGATATTGCGGTATATGAACTGGCGACTCGATTTCGCCTCCCTCGCTAGTGATGCCCCACATATTCTCGTCAGTCGAGTATGGTGAATCGTCGCTATGTGGTACTGGTATATCGTGTCGTTTGGCGTAGGCGATTTCTTCTTCTCGTCCCATGCTCCATTCTCGCACTGGAGCGACAATTTTTAGGTCGGGATTGAGCGTAGTGATATAGCTCTCGAATCGCACCTGATCGTTGCCCTTACCAGTCGCGCCGTGGGCGATGACCTGGCAGTTATATTTGGCAGCGTATTCAACAGCTAGTCGTGAAATGATCACCCGTCCTAGGGGAGTACTCAGGGCGTAGCCACCTTGATAGTCGGCATTGGCTTTGATGGCTATCGACAATAGTTCGTTGGCGAACTGATCGCGCGCATCAACAGTGATCGCTTTGATAGCGCCGAGGTCGCGAGCTTTTTTCTCTATCGCAGCTAAATCGTCGTTAGTCTGGCCGATGTTGACTGTCAAGGTGATAACCTGGCAGTGGTATTTGTCTTGTAGCCACTTTAGCATCACTGAGGTATCTAAACCGCCAGAATACAGCAGCAGACAGGTGTCAAACGACCCTTGATGAGCCTCATGGCTAGCCACTTTATTGTAATGGGGCATGTCGTTTTTCATATTTTCCTCCTTTCTGAAAAACGAAAAAGCCGCTCGTTGGTACGAGGGCTTTTAGTGTAATCGATTGAGATTGATTTGGTACGACAAGTAGCCCTCTTACGAGAGAGAGCGACGACGGATAACGCTAGTGCTAATCCTATAAGTCATGCCCTGATTGTAGCAGATTGTATCAGGAGGTCAAGAGGCCTGTAGATGGAGCTGTTGCGCTAAAAACGGTTGGGGGTTGGTCTGTTGTGATGTAATGTCATGCAAAAAATCAGCCGCTGACGCGTCGTCGCATGGTGGCAGTACCCCGGGGTGGTGTCGCGGCGCGAGCGGTAGTGAGGGCTTGCTGCTTCACATTGCGATGAGTCGCTGGCTGAGCGCGGAGCTCGGTGCGAGTGTGGTGTGAGACTGATGCTCCCGGTGGTGTTGGTGTCGTCTGTGGTCGGGATGGTTTCGTCATCATAGGGCGAGTGCGCGATATGGGTGTAGTTTGCTGTAGGCGCGATCGCGTGGAGTGTTGTGATGATAGATGGGGCGTCGTAGCCAGAGCTGTGGCTGCACGCGAGACTGGCGCAGGTACTACGTGGTGGGTTTGCGATCCAGCTATTGGCGACGCAGTTTGGTGTGTTGAGGCATTATGTACAGGATTTTTACTTCTCTCTCGCTGCTGCGTCTCGTGGGTGAGGCGCTCGTGCAATTTCGCCATGGCACGTTTGGAGGCGGGGTGGTTGGCTATAGCTCGGATTTCTGCTTCGATATCAGCTAGCTCGGCATCACTAAACTCTTCCAACCCGACATATCGCATGCGAGCACCTTTAGTCGAGCGAATGAGTTCGTCGAGCTTGAGCTGAATCGCTTTACCATCACGATTTTGAGTGTTTTGGATCAAAAATACCATCAAGAAGGTGACGATGGTCGTCCCTGTGTTGATGATTAATTGCCAGGTGTCAGAAAATCCAAATAACGGCCCGGTGATGAGCCAAATAAGCACTGCACCTATCGCTAACGCAAAAACGCCTGCTGAACCCACCAATACAGATGTTCGCGCTGCTACCCTCCGAAATTTCTCCTTCATACCATAAGCATAACAGAAACTAATACAGAATAAAAGAACTATTGTGCTACACTTGAGACGAGAAAGGAGCTTAACAGAGAATATGGAGATAAATGCGCATCACGCTGGCGATATTGCCAGTCTCGGTGCTTCAGAGGTGTATGAGTCTATCGTATCTGGTGATACGAACGATGACGATCTAGTAGCTGCAGTAGAACGGGCTAGGCTGGATCAGCAAAAGGAAATACAGCGAAGAGAAGGTTTATTGGCCGATCGCCAGTCGAGACTGCGAGATATAGAAGATATAGAAAATTCAGAAGAGCGCCGACGTCTTGAGCGAAGTATCCGTGTGGGTCGAGTCATTATCGAGGCGATGCGACAAGAAGGTGGTGCTAATACAGCGAAACAGTTGATAGCGGATATTTTGCGCGCCCGGGCCGAACAGCAGGCGATAGAGCGGAGGCGAAATAGCTAACGACAGATCTTTACAAGTGTGAACATGGTTAGTGTGGTATAGTGTTAATATGTATGAATATCAGGCGCCCGAAGCAAATAATAATATAGAAGATGAAGATAAAAAGACTTATGCACCGGAACAATTCGGTGAAGCGAAAGCCGATAGGGTAGAACCCCTGATTGTGCAAGAGCGGTTAGAGCTGGATGTGTCAGAGCAAGATGGATTAAGCATGGCAAAGCGATGGGCGTTTGATGATAAAGATGATTTGGTTGTGAGGCCGCATAGCTTGTCGTATTTTCAAGAGTTAGCACGCGAGTGTTTAGATACGGGTGATCTTGGCGTTCTTGAGAGTGTTGGCGTACCGACTATCGACAACAGTGCAATGATACAGCGGTATACTGATACGATAGCCCGGCTAGAAGAGTTATTGCAAGGCAAGATGACGGATGCGCAACAGAATAGAATCCAGAAGCAATATAGTCATATTAAAGACAAACTCGATGCGGCGATGAGTACCCATCAACAAATTGACTTTCAGGCGACGCACCAAGCTATAGTCGAGCAGTTGATGGCACAGGAAAAGCAAAAGCTAGAATTATTGATTCATGATCGACGAGAGTCTAACCGTTATCCATGGACGATCCCTGGCCATGAGACGATACCAGCAGATGCGATGGAAAAGATCGTACAGCTAAATCAGTGCTTGTTGGGTGACCGCTTAGAATCATATGACGCTAATGACTACGCATCTGTTGCAGACCAGATATATATACCAGGACAGGTTGATGATCCGGAAGGTATGCAGCGTTTGGCCTCACGCGGAGTCAAATCTCATGGTTATTGGAAGAACTTCAGACGTAGCGAGCTCAGCCAGGTCGGTGTGGCATTTGTTAATACAGTTGGCGAAGGTGAACAACGCGTGTTCGGCCGACCGATTCCTGATGATACTCAGCCTGATGGGCAACTTCATTTAGAACGTAGGGCGTATCTAACACGAGAAGAACTCGATAAAGTTTATCGGTATCAACAAGAACATGGTTATACTGTTGGTGATTATGATCCACGTGACGTGGTACAAGATATGATCATGCTAGACGTACAGCGCAGTTTACCTCGACATGGGAGTGTCTTACTTGAGGGATCAGAGCGAATTGATAAGTACGGGCCAACGTCATCGTTGTTCGTTGATAGTCCAGGCGGTGAATTACCGGGTACGTTTGGTGGCGCGGTTACGATAGGTGGTGAACGATACCGTATATCAGCTGTTACAGCGAGTTTGATGGTAGATAAGTGTGACTTGTATCCTGAAGGGCTCAGTGAAATGTATGACCCTAAGCATGTTGCATGGGATCAACGTTATATGACAGCTGGCGATTATGTCAAATATCTCTATATACCGTTACCGACAGAGCGTGATGTACTCCAAGCTCTTGTTACGGGTAAACCAACAGCACGTGAACGAGCATGGTGTGGAATTGATAGTGTAACTGAGTGATGTCAGGTTGCTGTAAGCAACGGTTATTTGAGTGGTATAGATAGGGAATATCGTCGGCTGGTGATCTTGTTTTTTAAGAAAAATACGCTATAATCTACTACTGTAACAAAATTATAACGACACAGCCTACCATACTCCATTAGTGGTGGGCGAGGTACAAGGAGAAAAATGATATGACCGTACAGGTAGATATCAAGGCTTTATTTGAGGCCGGTGCTCATTTCGGGCACAAGACGAGCCGTTGGCACCCGAAGATGGCGCCGTATATTCACAGCAAGCGGCAGGATAGCCATATTATAGATTTAACGAAGACAGTTGAGGCGCTCGATGTCGCACTGCCAGTCATCAGTAAAGCTGTCGCCAGTGGCAAGCAAGTCTTGTTCGTCGGTACCAAAAAGCAAGCCAAGGACATCACTCGAGCGGCAGCCGAAGCAGCTGGCCAGCCGTATGTCACGAACCGTTGGATCGGTGGTATGTTGACAAATGTCGCTACGACAACGGCGCAGATCAAAAAGCTAAAGGACCTCGAGCGTCGCATGGCTTCGGGTGATCTCGAGAAGCGATACAACAAATTAGAAGTTCAGCGCTATCAAGAAGAGATTGATAGTCTCAATTTCAAATATGGTGGCATCAAAGACCTAAATGGCAAGCCAGGTGTAGTCGTCGTCATGGGTATCCTCGATGACAATAACGCCGTGCGTGAGGCAAAGACACTAGGTGTGCCGGTGGTCGGTATCGTCGATACGAATGCCAACCCTACTTTAGTCGACTACCCGATTCCAGCTAATGATGATGCGATCAAGAGCTTGCAATTATTGCTTGATTACTTTGCCGCCGCAGCGCAAGAAGGTAAAAGCAAGAAAGAGGAGAAATAAAAATGGCTGTAACGATCGAAGATATCAAGAAGCTAAAGGAGTTGACCGGTATTGGTCTGACCGATGCCAAAAAAGCGCTAGTCGAAGCAGAGGGCGACTTCGACAAGGCTCTTGAAGCACTACGCAAAAAAGGCCTGACCAAAGCCGAGAAGAAGGGTGACCGCGAGACACGTGAAGGCTTGATCGAAAGCTATGTCCATAGCGGCCGTATCGGCGTAGTGGTCGAGGTGAACTGTGAGACAGACTTTGTGGCACGTTTGCCAGAATTTAAAGAGTTTGCTCACCAAATCGCTATGCAGATCGCTGCTATGGCGCCAAAATACTCGACAATCGAAGATATTCCGACCGATGTTTATGAGGCGAAAAAGCAAGAGTTTTTGACTAGCGAGAGTTTGCAGAGCAAGCCAGAAAACATGCGCCAGCAGATTGTCGATGGCCAGCTGAAGAAACACTTCGCTGAGCAAGTTTTGACGGAACAACCTTTTGTGCTAGACGATAGCAAAACAGTCGGCGAGTTGATCAAAGAACAGGTCGCGCTGCGTGGCGAAAATGTTCGCGTCAGTCAGTTCAAGCGTATCGAACTTGGCGTGACAGAATAGTCTCGTCTAAAGTAGATAAATCGAAAGGTGTCTCTAGTAAGTAAGGAGACACCTTTTGCTATTGGCATCACTCGTTAAGCCGCTCCATGTGGGTGATTGTTTTTGGTATGATGGGTGTATGAAGCAGGATTATCGCTATGTCTAATTTCGAGTCGGGTCGATTTGACTTTTGGTCGACCCCTGAGGCAGGTCGTCGGCCCGACAGAATTGAGAAGGAGCCGATCGATACACGCGATGAGGATGAGGCGCAGCGCGACCTTGAGCGGGTCGATAATGACAAACGTCTTAATGCTCGGTTGGCACAGCTTCGTGAGCAATTGAGTAGCGACGTTGATGGTATTATTCATATTACGATTCCGGCGTATATCTATGATTTTGCCCATAATCCGTTTGTCGGTGTTGGCCCACAGCATACGAAGACGTATGAGATATCGCGCTATATTGATGTCGTATTTTTGCATCGGTTTGTATATCAAGATCTTATCGTTTGCGGTGTGGTATCGCGGGCGTATGTTGATGAGGCTGGACGTAAAGCGTTCGCCAAGTATATTCGCGAGACTGGTGGTTTACCGCTATCAGATACGGATAGTGGTTCGCCAGATATTGTGGGTCAGGCGTTTGAACCGTATAATGACATACCATACGACTGATGCATTTTTTCGGCTATATCACACGATGTTGCCAGGCGCTGCCCGACGTCCGCATTGGCCACTTGATGTGTGGCTGGTTTTTGATGCGCGAGCGTATGAAGATGTCGATGGCTCGACTGATTTTCGCCAGGCGTATCGTTTGCGACGTGGATTCGATCGGCAGGCGAGCTTGCTAGGTGTGGCACAGATAAATTAATGATACAATAGGGCAAAGGAGACAAGTATGTTTAGTACAGATGAATATGAGCTAAAAATGACGAGTGCATTAGAGCATTTCGAAGGTGAGTTGCGCAAGATCCGTACCGGTCGAGCACACGCAGGGATGCTTGATGGTGTGAAGGTCGAGGCTTACGGTGCGCTGATGCCACTCAATCAAGTCGCTAACGTGACAGCTCCAGAGGCGACTTTACTGCAGATCACACCGTTCGATCCAGCTAATTTACAAAAAATTGCTGCAGCCATTCGAACAAATCAAAGCTTGGGTCTAAACCCGAGCGACGATGGTCGAGTGGTGCGTGTGCCAGTACCGCCGCTTACCGAAGAACGCCGCAAACAGCTCGTTCGTCAGGCGAGTGAAAAAGCCGAAGAAGCGCGTATCGCGCTGCGTGGTGTACGCCAAGAGGCGCTCAAAGATGCCAAGCGGATGAAGGATGCTAAAGAGCTTTCGGAGGATGATGTCAAGGCGGTAGAAAAGGAGATAGATCGCTTGATGAGTGCATTTAACACGAAAATCGAGACGGTATTTGCTGCCAAAGAAAAGGATATCTTGACGATCTGATGTCTCGAAGTGACTCATCATTACCGCAGCATGTTGGTTATATCGTTGATGGCAATCGACGTTGGGCCAAGGAGCGCGGCTTGACAGCACATGAAGGGCATACTGCTGGGTATGACAAAATGCGGGAGGTGATACTCGAGACGATCGACCGCGGTGTACCATATGTGAGTGCTTACGTTTTCAGTACAGAAAATTGGCATCGTAGCGGTCCAGAAATCAAGCATCTGATGGACCTGGTGGTAAAGATGCTGACACGCGATTTACATATATTCGTTGAGCGAGGTATTCGCTTGCGAGTAGCTGGTACGCGTGTGCGGCTAAGTTGGCGAGTCAAGCGGGCTATTGATGCTGCTGAAGCGGCTACCAAGCATCTCACGCACGGCACATTGATCTTGTCGTTCAACTACGGTGGCCATCAGGAGATAATTGACGCGGTGAATCGCTTACGCAAGACGTTATCTGTGCACAAAAAGGTGACAGCGCAGATTTTTGAGCAGTTTTTGTACACTCCAGATGTACCACCATGTGATTTGATCGTGCGGACTAGCGGCGAACAGCGCTTGAGTAATTTCATGCTATGGCGAAGTGCATATAGTGAGTTGATTTTTGTGAAAAAGGCTTGGCCTGACATGACGAAACAGGATGTAGCTGATATACTAAAGGAATATGCGCGCCGGTCGCGCCGGTTTGGAGGATAAATGACGATCGTAATTGGTATTATCATCGGAGTAATCGCACTGACGCTGTTGGTAGCGACACACGAGTTTGGGCATGGCGTCGTAGCACGGCGTAATGGCGTAGTGGTCGAAGAATTTGGTATTGGTTTTCCACCACGAGCTTGCAGCAAGGTAGTAAAAAAAAGCATTCTGGGTGAGAATGTACGTTATTCGATCAATTGGTTGCCATTGGGTGGTTTCGTCAAGTTGCAGGGTGAGCACGACGCAGCTGATCAGCCAGGCGATTATGGTGCAGCGACATTTTGGCAGAAGACGAAGATTTTACTGGCAGGGGTGACAGTGAATTGGCTAACGGCGGTGTTGCTTTTGACCGTGTTAGCTTGGGTCGGGCTGCCGAAGATGATTGATAATCAGTTTTATTTGCCGGCCGATGCGGTGGTGACGAATCACCCGGTGCAGCTCGGCACTACTGCTGAGGGGTTGCCAGCGGCCAAGGCTGGTTTGCGACAGGGTGACACCATCCAGCAGATAGCGGGGCAGGCTGTTCAGACTCCTAGCCAGTTGGTACAATTGGCCGAACAGCGCAAAGGGCAGACCGTGGCAGTGTCGTATCAGCGTGATGGTAAGCAGCAGGTGGTACAGGTACGACTTCGCGCAGAAAATACCGACAGTAAAGGTTACTTGGGCGCGAGTTTGACCAAAGAGCAGGATACGATTCGGGCTACCTGGTCGGCACCGATTGTAGGGTTGGCGACCACTGTACAGCTGACACAAGTGAGCTTGCAGAGTTTGGTCGAGATGGTAGTTAATGTTGCGACAAATACAGTTCGACAATTTAGCGGTGATGCATCGACGAGCCAGGCGGCCAAGCAGCAGTTGGCTCAAGCTGGTAATGCTGTAGCTGGTCCGATCGGTATCTTTGCCATTATTTTTCCAGCGGCGGGTCAAGCTGGGGTGGTACCAGTGATTTTGCTGACAGCTATCATCGCCTTGTCTTTGGCGGTGATGAATATTTTGCCGATTCCTGCATTGGACGGTGGGCGTTGGGCAGTGATGGCGTTTTTCCGGTTGATACGCAAGCCGCTTAGCAAAACTACCGAGGAAAATATCCAGGCATTCGGCTTTTTGCTTTTGATGGCATTAGTAGTAGTGGTGACGATCGCTGATATCGGGAAGTTGGGTCACTGACAGTGGTAGAAAAACATATATTTCCTCGTGCGAAACATCTGGCGACACCATCTCGCACAAAAACACAGGCATCATCACATGGCATTGTCAAGCGATTGGCTGTATGGTTTGGCTGGGCATTATGGACGATAGTGAGTTTCGTCTCTGCTGGGATCATCTGTGCACTACCGCTCCTTGGTAAGTCGATTTCGACGACAGGTGTGCTGCTGTATCAAGCCGCGACATATATAGTGCTATTGATTATATTATTGGGAGTGCCGCGATTGGTAGGATTAGTTCTGCCTAGGCTCGCGTCGAAGTTACGGACAACTCGACATCAACTTGGCCTACAGCGAACGTTACGCTGGAAGGATATGGCGTGGGCATTAGTCGGCGTGGTGTTGTATATCTTTTTGACGATGTCGTTGATCTTTGTGGCACAGCAGGTAATACCAGGGTTTGATGCGTCGCAGCGGCAGGATATCGGTGTACCACGACAATTATTTGGCATGGAGCGATTCATGGCTTTTGTTGCACTCGTGTTGGTAGCGCCTATCGCCGAAGAAATAACCTTTCGCGGATATCTGTATGGTAAACTACAACATGCTCGTATGCCGTTGTGGGCTGTGATATTTGTGGTGAGTGTGTTATTTGGTTGGGTACATGGTCAGTGGAATGTTGGCGTCGATGTATTTGCACTAAGTTTGGTGATGTGTGGTTTGCGTAGTATGACTGATACTATTTGGCCAGCGATATTATTGCACATTACCAAAAATGTAGTTGCGTTTATTGGCCTATTCGTTTTGATGTTGTAGGGAAAGGAGTGATAATGCGATTATCAAGAAATTTCACCCGGACAAGTAAGCAAACTCCAGCTGACGAGGTGGCTCGAAACGCTCAGTTGCTTATTCGGGCGGGGTATGTATATAAGACTATGGCGGGAGTGTATTCGTATACGCCGCTGGGACTCAGAGTGCTGGAGAATATTAAGCAGATTGTGCGCGAGGAGATGAACGCGCTGGGCAGTCAAGAGCTGATCATGAGCACGCTGCAAAATCGGGAAATTTGGCAGGAGACCGGGCGCTGGAGCGACGAGCTGGTTGATGTCTGGTTTAAGTCGAAGTTGCAAGATGGTACAGAGGTAGGGTTTGGTTGGACGCATGAGGAGCCAATTGTCGAACTACTGCGTAGTTATCTAAAAAGTTATAAAGATTTGCCGATCAGCGTCTATCAATTTCAGAATAAACTGCGCAATGAACTCCGGGCCAAAAGCGGCATCATGCGTGGCCGCGAGTTCATCATGAAAGATATGTATTCAGTGCACGCCAGCAAAGAGGACCTGGATAATTATTATGAACAAGTAATTGAGGCGTATAAACGTTGCTATGACCGTTTTGGCATCGGCGAAGACACGTATGTGACGTTTGCCAGCGGCGGCGCCTTCACCAAATTTAGCCACGAATTTCAGACGATTTGCGAGGCGGGCGAGGATTATATTTATCTGCACCGCGGCCGCAATATTGCCGTTAATGAGGAAGTGTTAGACGAAGCGGTGGCAGAGCTTGGCGTTGACAAGAGTGAGCTAGAAAAAGTAAAGACAGCGGAAGTTGGCAATATTTTCAATTTTGGCACCCAAAAGTCGGAGGAAATGAATCTGGTATTTACTGGCGAGGATGGCCAGCAACACCACGCGTATATGGGTAGTTACGGTATCGGTATCACGCGGGTGATGGGCGTGATCGTTGAGAAATTTGCCGACGACAAGGGGCTGGTATGGCCGGAGAATATCGCGCCAGCGAAGGTTTATTTGGTACAGATAGGCAATAAGTCGGGTGCCTCTGCGGACGATCTTTACCAGAAGTTGCAAAAAGCTGGCATAGAAACGCTTTATGATGATCGCAACGAACGTCCAGGTATGAAGTTTGCCGATGCAGAGCTGATGGGGATCCCGTATCGCGTGACTGTAAGCGATCGTTTGCTTGATGACGAAAAATGGGAAATCGTGTCGCGCTCGAATGGTGAGCAGTGCCTCTTGACGACTAGCCAGTTGCTTGCTAAACTAAATAACCATGTTAATCGGGTAGGGGAGCGTCGCTAAACTCCCGTGTGCCTGTAGAAAGGAGCATGATATGAAAAAGACTTACCAAATTACTGATACTGGCCGCCAAGAGCTCGAAAAAGAATTGGAAGAACTAAAAGGGCGCCGTGGTGAGATAGCTGAGAAAATCGCTGAGGCGCGTGATTATGGCGATCTGAGCGAAAACGCCGAGTATGACAGTGCTCGTGAAGAGCAGGGGGTGGTCGAGACCCGTATCGCTGAGATTGAAGAGATCTTGCTCAACGCTGAGCAAATCACTGCACCAAGCACTGGTAAAATCCATCTCGGCAGTGTAGTGACTCTCGATGCTGGCGATGGCTCACAAAAAGTTTATACAGTAGTAGGCCCAGTCGAGGCTGATCCACTAGAAGGGAAGATCAGTGATGAATCACCGCTTGGTGCTGCGCTGATCGATAAAGTTGTTGGCGACGAGGTGTCTATCACCACCCCTAAGGGTGAGATAGCTTATCGTATTACTTCTGTAGATTAGGTTGGCTTTGAGGCGATCATGATATACAATAGAGCACTTTTTCGTGCTCTATTATTATTATTTATTTACCGAACTATCTACTCTGTTGATTTATGGTAAAAATGCTGCGGCGGTATGGTAGTGTGTTCGTTGGCTCTGTCGCTGGTGGACGCAAGCCAAGTTCGTTCGGCGTTAGGTCGCCGTAAAAATCGATAATACTAGCTGGTGGGTCCACGGTTTTGTAGGAACCGCCGAGCTTATCTAGTGGATCATCGGCTGTCTTGGTCAGCTTGCGGTGTAAAGGCTCTAGACCTGGATGGTCGATGTGTTCTAGGGTAGTTTGTAATTCTCTGTGTAGCCCGATGGCTAATGAACGGCATTTCTTATCGTTCAGGAAGCCTATCAGGATATCGTGTACCTCGGCTAAACGATAGGCATTCGTTAGCACATATCCCGACTCGGCTAGACTCGGTGCTAGCTGATAGGCTTTTTGCCCTAGGTCTGTGGCTTCTTCGTGTGATAAGGGTGTGTCTCTAGTCGCTAAATCGCGAAGATTTGCCGCGAGCTGATCGAATTCGTCTTGATCATCGATCATTGGCTCGGTGTGCTCGTAGCCTGTGGTTTGGTAGTGGGCTAGGCGGTTTCTTGCAGGCAAAGTTAGTCGAGTGGACTTGTCTTGCAGTCGTGTGAGTAGATGGGCTACCTGTGCCAACATCTGCGCGAAAGGTTTATCGGTCGGCGCTGTGGTCTCAACACCAATACTACGTAGCCATTCTTTTGTCGATGATTCAGTAACTGTAACGGGGGTGAGTGGCCGGTTGGCTGTCGCCTCGACCGTCGCTCCTTTGATAGACATGATTTACCATTATAACGAAAATCTTGTCAATGTGCAACAAAGATATAAGTAGCCTGTTAGTTTTTGGTGTAACCAGTGTTATAATACGCCTATGGCCACATTACAAGACTACCGAAATGAACGACTACGAAAATTAGAGACCTTGCGCGAGCTGGGTGTTGATCCGTATCCGGCGCGGGCGGAGCGGACGCACGGCTGCGGCGAGGTGGTTGAAAAATACGATGAATTGGCGGGGCAGACGGTGAGCGTGGTTGGCCGCGTGGTATCGCTCAGGAGTTTCGGTAAATTGGCGTTTATCAAACTGCGCGACGCCAGCGGCGAGGTACAGTTGTACTTGCAGAAAGACGATGTAGCAGAACTGGACGCTGAGCGCGGAATTCTGGGGATGAAACAGTTGAAATTGCTGGATACGGGCGATTTTGTTCAGGCGACGGGACCGATGGTGACGACACAGACTGGTGAAAAATCAGTTGGCGTACACGAATTGAAATTACTTACCAAAGCGCTGCGCCCAATGCCGGAAAAATTGGAAAATAAAGAAGAGCGACTGCGCCGCCGCTACGTCGACATGAACGTCAATCCAGAGGTGAGAGAGCGCTTCGTTCGCCGCAGTACGTTTTGGCAGGCGACGCGCGATTATCTGAATCGGCATGGGTTTCATGAGGTTAATATTCCAGTGTTGGAACATACGACCGGTGGTGCCGATGCGAACCCGTTCAAGACGCATATGGACGCATTGGACCAGGATTTTTACCTAAGAATTAGCCATGAATTACCGCTTAAGCGTCTCATTGGCGCTGGATTTGAAAAAGTCTACGACTTGGGTCCGCGTTTTCGCAATGAAAATTATTCTGACGAGCATTTGCCGGAGCATGTGGCGATGGAGTGGTACGCGGCGTATTGGGATTGGCGCCAGGGCATGAAATTCATGGAAGACATGTATAAATATGTACTAAAAGAGACATTTGGTACGTTGCAATTTAAGGTTCGCGGTTTTGAGGTGGACATGTCGGGCGAGTGGGACGTGTGGGATTATGCTGAGGTGATCAAAAAGCATTATGGAATTGATGTGTATAATACAACGATTGAGGAAGTTGCTGCTAAATTGAAAGAACATAACCTCGAGGTCGAGAAAACTGATTCGATTCCGCGCGGGATTGATAAGCTTTGGAAAAATATCCGTAAAGATGTGGCAGGGCCGGTGTGGCTGGTCAATACGCCGAAATTTATCTCGCCGCTTTCAAAAACCAGCAGTGAAAATCCGCAGGCGGTGGAGCGTTTCCAGCCGGTGATTTTGGGCTCGGAGCTGGGTAATGGCTTTTCGGAATTGAATGATCCGATCGACCAATTGAACCGCTTTGTTGAGCAACAAAACATGCGCGATGCGGGCGATGACGAGGCGATGATGCTGGATATTGACTTCGTGGAAATGCTGGAATATGGCATGCCGCCGGCTTGCGGTTGGGGCTATAGTGAGCGGGTCTTTTGGATGTTTGAGGGCGTGAGCGCACGCGAGGGCGTGCCGTTCCCGCAAATGCGCAGCGAGGTTGATGAGACGACGCGGGCGGTGTATCCTGGCGTGAGATTGGACTAACCATAGCTTAACACTACATTGTTGCGATAGTATCAATAGTTAGTATTTGGTACTATAGGTACGTGGAATTGATACTATTATCATTAGGTTTGGGGCTGGCTGGAATTGACCCGCTCGGCGCGCTTTTGGTGGCGGCAGCACTGAGCGTCGGAGTGAAGAAACGAGCGGTGATTGGATTTGGCGTGATGGTGCTGGTTGGCACGGTTGTGCTGGGAGTGATGCTTTCGATACTGTTTGGTGCTGGCGTGATGGCGATCGTGGACGCGCTTAAGCAGTTGCCAGACATGGTTTGGGTGGCGGTGGATATTGCGGTGATCGTGCTACTGTGGAGCTGGGCGGCCAAGCGTGTATGTAGCGAGAAGAAGTTTGAGAAATCTGACCGCACTAAGAAGTGGCTCAGACACAGTATATTTATGGTCGGAGCATTATTTGTATTGAGTATGTTGGCTGATCCTTCCTATCTAGCGCTGATCGCAGCAGCGGGGCATCAACAGCATATAGGCTTGGCGGCGCTGGCGCACAGTTTGTGGATTATTATCAGCCAGCTGCCGCTTTTTGTGCTGTTAGCAGCGGTCGTCTTCAATAAACACGAGCCGGTGATATCAAAAATGAAAGATGTCCAGGAGCGCCATAGCCAAAAAATCTCGTGGTTTGTAACAGGGGTTATTGTTATGGCTGGGGTGATATTTGCTATTGATTTAGGTAGTTTTTTGATGAGTGGCGAGTGGATGTTTTAGAGGATAAAGATTCGCGCAATTTGATATTGACGGGTCCGGGCGGTGAATGGGCTTTCGTTGGTGTTGATATGTGATTTGTGTTATTGTTGGAATTGCTAAACTTCTACAAAGAAGCATGTACAGATAATGCTTTGAGATAAAAGATGCGACCATATGCGCAGATAAGTCTCAAAGCTTATTTGTAGAAGTCTAGCGACTAGCATGTGGTCGCTTTTTGATTGCGGTCTATAGTGATTAGGAGAACACAGAGATGAACATTCTGCTTGTAGGGCTAGGTCCGCACGCAAATCGTATATACCTGCGCTTTCTACGCAAACATAACATAAAACCAGTATTGATTGTCGATTTAGTGTCACGAAAGGACGTTGTAGAAAAGTATTTGCAGTCTTACGGCATGACAGACGTTTCTTGTATGTTTGTTGCCGATCACGAAAAGGATAATAAAGAGCTATCTATTAGAGTGGCGTCACAGTTATTGCGGTATGTAAAGGAACTGAATGTAACACATGCAATTATATCGACAGAGCCAAAAGCACATTTTGCTTATGCTAATTTTTTGATAAATAACAATATTAGCATACTAATGGATAAGCCTATTACAGCTCCGGTCGACGTGATTAACAGTTCATCGCAAGCAGAAAAAATACGAACAGAATATGATGAACTGTGCTCAAAATACAAGATACAAAAATCCTATAATAACAATCTAATTTTTAGCATTCAGTGTCAGCGTAGGTTTCATAAGGGATATATTTTTGTGAAGAAAATACTGAGAGATATTGTTGGGCAGTACAATATCCCAATAAACTATATTGATATATTTCATAGCGACGGAATGTGGAATATGCCTGATGAATTTATATACAGAGAAAATCACCCATATAAGTACGGTTACGGAAAGTTATTTCACAGCGGATACCATTTCATTGATTTGTTGACTTGGTTACTAGACGCGAATAGCTCATTGAAGAATAAGGAAATAAATAAGTGCAGTGTTTATTCTGAAAGTTATCGGCCGGTTGACTTTATGTATAATTTTGACAATAAGGACTATCAAAATATATTACATACAAATAAGTTTTCTGACATACTGCTTCAAAAACAAGAATTTCGTCACTATGGGGAGTTGGATATTTATAGTGTCATAAACTTTTATCATGACGACAAGATAGTTACAGCTTGTACCCTTAACCTTATGCAATCAGGGGTCAGTAGAAGATCGTGGGTGGAGCTACCCGAAGACACATACAAATCAAATGGAAGAATACGACATGAGCGCTTGAATGTGTGCGTTGGTCCATTATTTAATATTCAAATTCATAGCTACCAAGCATATGAGGCAAAAGATAGAGCTATTCATGGTGGACATGGCGTTGGTGATATAGAACATTTTGATATTTATATGTTTCGCAACACAGATCTTATAGGAGGTAAGCCTTTTGAAAAAATTACAATAGCAGATATTTACAGGAGACAAGATGATGGATTTATAGGGTACAACGAAAAAGCCCGTGAAAAGTGTTTTATCGATTTTATTAATAATAAACCAAACGACTCGGACTTATTGCTTCATAAACAGAGTATACTAATAACAGAAATGATTTATAAATCTATTTTGCACGAGGGGAGAAAAATGAGTTTCGATTATGATGTGAAGAGTACGAGCGCGCTACCAGAAATAGCGACGATAACAGATGCAGATTTTGGAATTGAGCCAAAAGATAATTCAGAGCCTCCGCACGTACGGCTTGGAGCGCGCGGGATTGTTCTAGACGACTCCGGCAAGGTTGCGTTGATTCATAAAACACTAAAAAACGAATACAAGCTGCCGGGTGGCGGCGTTGACAAAGGCGAAGATCCGCAGTTAGCGTTTGTTCGCGAGTGCCGGGAAGAGCTGGGCTGCGTGGTGGAGATTATTGATGAGCTGGGTACGGTGGCGGAATATAAATCGCAGGAGAATTTTAAGCAGCTTTCTTTTGTTTATGTCGCTAAAAAAGTCGATGAGCTTAGTTCTAGTAATCTAACAGATAAAGAAAAAGACGAGGGAGCTGAGTGCCTTTGGCAGTCTAAACTGAAAGCCCTAGAAAGTATGAAAAGTTCGTTAAATAAATTGAGAGAATCGCAATACGACTCGGTCTACCGGTCTAGGTTTATGGTGCTTAGAGATATTAGGATACTTGAATATTATATTAATAACAAATAAGAGGCTCTATTCTAGGACCGTATGCCATGAGATTTAGGGTATGATCGAAATCGAAACAAAATTCAAGTTACCGCCAGATGCGAGCCGCATGGAGTTGCTCGCGAAACTAACGCCAAAGTTGGATGCGCCGCTGGTAGAAAAGCACCAAATTGACACAGTCTTCTTGCTGCCTGAACAGGTTGACTCGCCAATCGTGCCGGGTTCAAAAATTATGCGGGTGCGTGATATGCTCGATCCGAAATCAGGAGAGCTAGTAAAAAGCCTCATGACGCTAAAAGTTGAGCGTGAGACAAAGCTATCATCCGACGAGTACGAATTTGCGGTCGAAAACGGTATAATGGCGAGACAAATGCTCACGGCAATGGGTTGGCGAGAGGTCGTGACAGTTGATAAGCTGCGCGCAGAATCAAAAATTGGTAAGTATACTATTTGTATTGATGAAGTGGCGCGACTCGGGTTGTTTATTGAACTGGAAGTGATGGCCGAAGATAGTGTGGATGTCGCCAGCGTGCAGGATGAAATGAAAGAGTTTTTGTTGGGTCTTGGTTTGAGCGGTGAAATTTGGACGGTGCCGTATGATACGAGTATCAGAAATCCGCAAAGTTAAAGAGCGGTTAAGAGTTTTTTGCAAGCGCAATAGGTTTGACTCCAGAGAAGTTAATGCTTGAAGCTGGGCCTATTGACGGGCGATTTCGTCGATTGCTTCGATGAAGATTTTTGGCTGATCTTTATGGATGTCATGCGTTGATTTGACATTGTCGATCAGTTTATTTTTAGGGCCTAGTAATTCGTGGACACGTCGAGCATCTTTGTCATCCATGGCGCTGAGAAGCACACCGTGTCCGTCATAGTAACTTCCATTTTGTGCCGGCGCTACATGCAACAGGATTGACGGTTTGGTGATACGTTTCAGGGTTGTTGTTTGATCAAATTCATTAAACCAGCTAAAGTTATAAAAGGTTTGTCCAAAGCGCAAGTCGTATTCGCCGGTTTTGTCTTGCAAGTTCGCAGTTAGATCAAACAGAGTATTGACCTGTAATTCTGGTGGATAGTACCAAATGCGCGGGATTTTGCCGGGATTTTGCTTCATATTGTGCAGGGCTGGATTTTTGACTATTTTATTCCAGGCGTCTGGGTCTTTGGCGTTGAATAGAGTTTGTATATATGTGTGATCAAGCCAGTACCGTGTGAAATTTTCTTGGCCGCTCTCTAGGAAGTCGTGCATGGTTTTGAAGTCTTTCCAGGCGAAAGTTGACTCGGCACGGCCTTTTTCGGTAGTGAAGAATGGTGCATCTTCGATAACTAAACCACGCACCATGTCGGGCGCGTCGGCGGTGATTAAAGTAGCTAATAAACCGCCCGACGAGTGTCCTGAAATGATGACTGGCTGCTTGATGTATTGGCGAATAAGCCAGACGATATCGTTGCTGATGGCCTTAGCTGAGTATTTCGCTGGTTTTTTGCTAGAACCGCCATGTCCGTAGTAATCGATGGCGTATACATGGTACCGTTTGGCGAGCTCAGGTACAACTGATGCATAATCTTCCCACGAGACTTGTTGTCCGTGCAAGAGTACTAATGCTGGACCATTCGCTGGACCTTCGCCGTAATTGAGGATCGAGCCATCTGGTAATTTTGCTTGCTTTTCCTGAAATCCGGCGTGTTGTAACTTCGCCTGCGTGCCATGGTCATACGTTAAGTTGCGGTATGCGTAAAGGGCTAAACCGATTCCGATCAGTGCAAGAATAATTAAACTTATACACATGACACGCTTCCTCCGTGAGTGAGCTTTTGTTGGCTTGGTATTGTTTGTGGTTGGCTTGCTCATAATAGCTCCATTAGTATGAAAAGTATGATTTGTATGAATTTAATTATAAATGAGTATGTTATACTATGCAAGTAAGAAAAGGCAATATTAACTATGGATGAAGTAGAAAAGAATACGCGACCGAAGGAAGGACGTTTTCCTCAAGGAAAATATGCGTGGACAGTGACGGTGGGCGAACGTGGACAAATCGTTATTCCTAAACAAGCGCGCCAGACATTTGATATCAAGCCGGGCGATACGCTCATCGTGCTGGGCGATGAGAGCCGTGGCATCGCTATCCCGCGAAAAGAGCAGTTCGGCGAGTTGATGGCGACAGTTTTTGATAAAGCGAAATAGCCGAAGCGGTAGGTGAGCTAGCCTCGGCGCAGTGTTTTGCTATAAGAAGTGAGCAAGGGGCGTTTATGCACGAAGATGAATTATGGCAAGTATATTCTGACAACGGTAGTGCGGTTACTGCCGACGGTAGAAATAGTACCGAATTTAAAAGAGACACCAACTTAATTATGGGAAATTCTCACGTTTGGTTTTGGATGAAAAGTCCAAGCGGCGTATCTATACTTTTACAGCAAAGGTCACTGAGTAAATCATCTAAGCCTGGATGGTTTCATATATCTGCAGGAGGTCATATTAATGTTGGAGAAACTCCTCTAGATGCAGCTATTCGCGAGACAAAAGAGGAGATGGGGATAGATCTTCTTCCTGAAAAAGTGCACTACTGTTTTAGTACGAGAATTATCGGACGAGCGCCGAACGATATAGTCAATGTGTTTTTGTATGAATTAACTGGAAACGAGAGGTTTGAATATATCGATGGTGAGGTTGAGACGTATGAATGGAAAGCTTTAGACGAGTTCATAGAGATTGTTAAAGATCCAGAAGCATACAATTTGATAAATCAGGGAAGGCTGTATTTTGATAGTCTCGTGAATTCGCTAGAGTATATCTCGCTAGGCAAGAATGAGCTGAAGTGATTTTTGCTACAGTCCAAACAGCCTTTGTTCTCGCGACAATAGTGAATGAGTGAATGCGATTTTTCATGTAGAGTACTATTGCTCGTCTGATCGCTTTATTGTATAATGGCTAAATCAAATTAGGTAATGAAACAGATGAAGAGAGAGCGAGTACATTGTGACGTGGCTGCTTTTAGTGGGCAGGCCGATGGTATATATGATTGTCCGGTTGGTGTCGCATTTGTGGCGTCGGATGGACAGTTGAAGGTTTTGGTGGCACCAGCTGGACATCACCAAGACCTGTGTGACGCGTATCGCACACACGGGGTAGTCGACGAGGAAGATGATGAGAGATTGGAAAACTTCACTCATATGGAAGCTGTTGCTTTCGGCTGGCAGAGGCGGACTGACCCTTTGCCAACCGTCCACTATATTGATCGGTGTAGTGCTGTTGATGGCTATGAAGCCGATCAATTAGCGGAATCTACCCAAATAGAAACAGCTGCTCGGGCGTTGTGGATGACATTACGATGTGGCGCAGCCCTGTCGTGTGTTGATGGTCAAGCGCGCACTATGGCATTTTCGCCGACTGGGTTAGATGAAGCTCTGGTCACGCGAGTAGGCGCGAAAGAGCAATAATGATTTGACTCTAGTTTCATACTGGTGCCTCGTTGCTGGCGGGGTATTTGCTTTTTTGGTATAATCAACGATGGTATGAAAATTATAGTTGCTGGATATGGGGTCGAAGGTAGGCAAAACCTGCAATATTTTCGACAGCGTTATCCGCAGGCTGAGATAATGATCGCTGATCAACATCCGGTACTTGATGTGCCAGACGATGTGGTGGTACTGTCAGGCGACGATGTATTCGCTACGCAATTGTACGATGCTGATCTGGTGGTGCGGACAGCCAGCTTGCCGCCTGGTGACATTCAGACTGCGGGAAAGATTTGGTCGGCTACCAATGAGTTTTTCGCGATGTGCCCTGTGCCGATTATTGGCGTAACGGGTACCAAAGGCAAGGGGACTACCTGTAGTTTCATCGCTTCTATTTTGCGTGCAGCTGGCAAAACAGTACATTTGGTAGGAAATATCGGCACGCCAGCGTTAAGTGTTTTGCCTAAGATTAGGCCCGACGATGTAGTCGTGTACGAGTTGAGTAGTTTTCAATTGTGGGACATTCAGCGCTCACCACATGTGGCAGTAGTGTTGATGGTAGAGCCAGATCATCTCGATAAGCACCGTGATTTTACCGATTATCTCGAAGCCAAGGCTAACATCGTTCGGTATCAGCAAGCCAACGATGTAGTCGTGTACGATCAGCACAATCAATATAGTCGCGAGATAGCTACCCGATCACTGGCACGTCAAGTGGCGTATTTAGGTAATGTATCGGATGATATTCTCGACGCGGTAATTTTGCCAGGTAGGCACAACCGTGATAATGCTAGTGCAGCGGTAATAGCAGCGCGATCGATCAATCCTGCGTTGAGTGACGAGGTGTTACGGCAGGGCTTGGCGGAATTCACTGGTTTGCCTCATCGGTTGAAATTCGTCGCTGAGAAAAATTTAGTGAGATATTACGATGATAGTATTTCCACTACTCCAGGTAGTGCTATTGCGGCGATGCAGGCATTCGAACAACCGAAGGTTCTACTAGTCGGTGGCTCGGACAAAGGGGCGGACTATACCGAGCTGGCGCAGGAGTTGGCTCGATCATCATCGTTGCGCAAGGTTATAGTGACTGGCGACAACGCTAAGGTGATTTTATCGGCTCTGCGTCAGGCCAAGGTACCCGAAGAGTTGGTTGTGCACGAAGAGGCAGTACATATGACCGATCTGGTCCATGTCGCTATGATGGTGGCACAGCCTGGTGATGTGGTGATACTTAGCCCTACAGCAGCAAGTTTTGATCATTATAACAATTATGTCGACCGCGGTGAACGATATGTGTCCGCTGTGTTGGCGATAGAGGAGAAGTAACTATGGTGCGTAAAAAATCTGATTCAACACCACAACAACAAACGCCTACTGAGCCGCAGGCTACGACTCCAGCACAGTCGCAGTCTGCAGCAGGTAGTACTCCGCAGGCTGCTACGGCACCACCGATGACGAAGGGGCAGCGAGCTGTGGCGCTAGCAGCGATGCCGAGCGATACTTCTGTATTAGCTGGGACGTTTATTGGCCTACTGGTGTTGACATCGGCATATTTTCTGATCGAGGCAGCTTTTAATGTCGAAGCTACTTCGGGGTATCCGATGATCCTTCGAATGGCTCTTGGGCTGGTCGGCGGAATTATTTTATTTGCGGTCATCCTGGCAGTCGGCATGATCGTAGTACGGATGCAACGCCAAATGATGCTCGGTAATGCGATGCAGGTTGAGTATAGCGATTATGCTTGGTTGCGTGATTGGGCAAATATCGTGGCCGCCGATTTGGAGTTGCCGCGCGTCGAGATTTTTGTGACGCAAGACCCAGTTATCAACGCCTATGCCTTTGGCTTTATCGATCCATACTGCATAGTGTTGAACTCGGGATCGATACGGTATCTTAGTCGAGATGAGCTCAAAACAGTGGTAGTTCATGAAATGGCTCACATCAAATATAGGCATACTCTTGCTAGTGTGTATTTACAACCGTTTATTACGATACCGGTCGTGTCGATCGTCACAGGGTGGATAGCAGGTTTTTGGCAACGGCGCTGTGAGTACACTGCCGATAGGCTGGCTTTGACTTATATGTGGGATGCAGAGTTGGTGAAAAATGCACTGGTCAAAGTGCACATTGGTCCAGATACTGCTGATGGTATGAATGAAATCGCGCGTCAGTGGATGCAATATACCGCTGAGCGGCCGATGAATCGCTTTGCTCAGACATTTAGTAACCACCCATTTTTGGTGCGACGGTTGAGCCGCATAGACCGAACCGCAC
This sequence comes from uncultured Candidatus Saccharibacteria bacterium, assembly GCA_945873065.1. GTDB lineage: Bacteria > Patescibacteriota > Saccharimonadia > Saccharimonadales > Saccharimonadaceae > Saccharimonas. The sequence continues at coordinate 28,391 of CAMCBN010000004.1, read as the reverse complement.
AGGCACTCGGTATGACTCCACCTGTCGCCGATAGTCAACCTGCTAAAACACAGGACTCGAGTGGTGCAGCCTCTTAAGAAACGCGCTGCAGTATTGTTGACTGATGTCGAAGCAGCTGTGCAGCAGTTGCGTATTGTCGAGAAGGCCGAGCAGTTGTCGGAATTTGAGCAGCAGCTAGCAGACTCACAGATTTGGGTCAACCCGAATCACGCACAACAGATATCGCGCCAGGCAGCAGCGTTGCGATCGCAGATACAGCCGTGGCAAGTGCTACAATCACAAGCTCGTGATATCGTGGAACTGATGGAGCTGGGAGATGCTTCGATGATACCAGAATTTGAGCAGCAGATTACTATGCTCGAAACTGAATATCAGCAGCATCACCGTGATATATTGTTTAATGGCGAATATGACGATCAGCCAGTCATAATAAAATTGAGCGCTGGCGCTGGTGGTACCGATGCTCAAGATTGGGCTGAGATGTTAGAGCGGATGTACTTGCGCTTTGCCGAACAACACGACTGGCAGGTCGAACTACTCGATCGCTCAGCGGGCGAAGAGGCTGGTATCAAAAGCGCTACCTATAGTATGCATGGCGCCTATGCTTATGGTACTTTACGAAGTGAGCACGGAGTGCATCGTTTGGTGCGACTGAGCCCGTTTAATGCGGATCATCTACGTCAGACGAGTTTTGCACTGGTGGAAGTGATGCCCAAGATTGATCAGCCGGAAGCAATACAACTCGACGATAAAGACCTACGTATTGATGTCTATCGTAGCGGCGGCAAAGGTGGGCAGGGTGTCAATACGACTGATTCGGCAGTGCGCGTGACACACATCCCAACAGGTATCGTGGTGGCAATCCAAAATGAGCGTAGTCAGATCCAAAATCGCGAAACAGCTCTCACCATTCTCCGTTCACGCTTAGCACAACTACAGCACGAGCAGCAGGCAGAGACGTTGGCCGATCTACGTACTGGTGAGTCGGCTAGTTGGGGGGCGCAGATTCGCAATTATGTACTTCATCCGTACACTCTAGTCAAAGATACTCGCACCAAATATGAAGAGCACGACGTACAAGCTGTGCTCGATGGTAAGTTAGATGAGTTTATCGTACATTATTTGTCGTGGGCGGCTTCGTAGTAAAGCGTTTTTGCATACCTCCCGAAACCTGCTATACTGGTAATGTATGATTTTATTAGACCGAGTCTCTAAGAAATATGACAAGGATACCAAGCCAGCGCTTGATCGCATAAGTTTGCACGTTGAGCCGAATGAGTTTGTCATTATAGTCGGTACTAGTGGGGCGGGGAAAAGTACACTACTCAAGCTATTGACACGTGAAGAAAAACCTACTACCGGCAAAATCGTCGTGGGTGGTATCGATTACGATACATTAAAGGACAAGCATATACCACTGTTGCGTCGCAAGATCGGGGTGGTGTTCCAAGACTTCAAGCTTCTACCACAGCGGACGGTATTTGAGAATATCGCTTTCGCACTTGAGATCGCTGGTATGAGTAACCGCGAAATCAGAAACACTGTCCCCAAGGTGATAGAATTGGTAGGTCTTCAAGGCAAAGAAAAACAATTCCCACATCAGTTAAGTGGTGGTGAACAGCAACGTGTGGCGATCGCTCGAGCTGTAGTTCGCCAGCCAAAGATTCTTATCGCCGACGAGCCTACTGGCAACCTCGACCCAAAGCATAGCTGGGATATCGTTCGCTTACTCGAAAAAATCAACCGATACGGTACCACAGTGTTGCTGACGACACACAATGTTGAGATCGTGAATCGTCTCAAACGTCGGGTTATCACCATCGATCATGGCAAAATTACGCACGACCAAGCTCGGGGGAGCTACCGCCAATGAGTCGTAATAAAGACACCGCTCGAGCGCTGATCCAACAAAAACGCCGTCGCCGCCAGTGGCTGACATTTTTGCGTGTTTGTCGCTATGGGTTAAGCAACTTTCGTCGCAATGCCTGGTTGACTGTAGCAGCTACATTAGTGATGACGATCACACTACTAATAATTTTCGCTACGTTTGTAGCGCAACAAGCACTGAGAGATACCGCCTCGACCATCGGCAAAGAGCTTGATCGCTCGATATATTTAAAGTCAGGTACTACCGAAGCTCAGGCCAAGCCAGTCATGGTGGCTCTACAACGTCTGTCAAATGTTGAGCGAGTCAGTTTCATTAGTACCGACGATGGCAAGAACAACTTTGCTCGTGATAACAAAAACGACGACGCTAGGTTACGGGCACTAACAGAGGCGAGCAATCGTCTTCCAGCTACGATCCGGATATACCTATACGATACCAGCGATACGTCCGAGTTAGTCGAGTTCGTTAATACTAATACGACATTAAAGAAATTGATCAGTACACAACCAGGTCAAACACCGACATTTATGGGTGAGCGTGGTCTACCTACTGATGTAATAGCTAGCTGGACGCAAACAGCACAAAAGATCGGTGTGGCGGCGACAGCGCTATTCGTAGCAGTGTCATTTTTGATCATTTTTAATACTATCCGGATGGCTATATTCAATCGTCGGGATGAGATAGAGATGATGAAGCTGATCGGTGCTAATAAGGAGTTTATCCGCGGGCCATTTTTGATCGAGGCGATCGTTTATGGAGTGATCGCAGCAGTGATAGCTACAGGTATTGGTTTAGTAACACTACTGTTAATGTCAGAACGTTTACAGGCTTGGGGGGTGACTATCCAGCCAACTATTCAATTTTTGACAGGTTATTTATGGCTTGTAGTGTTAGTGATGATGATGATTGGCTCGGTGATTGGTGTCGTATCGTCACTACTGGCGACACGACGTTATCTCAAGATTTAAAGCAAAATACAGTAAAATACACAACAAAAAAAGGAGGGTTAATTTGACAAAGAAAATACCGGTTGCTACCATAAGGAGTATGAAGCATACTTCCACCACTACGCATCAGCCGCAAATAGCGGCATCTCAGACGGGACTTCGCGGTTTGGCATCGAAATCTACGATAGTCGCAGCTGCTGTTATGATGGCGTTAAGCGTGCCGATGAGCGTGTACATTACATCATCGACAGCGTATGCCGAGACACAAGAGGAATATCAGAAGCAGATTGACGCATTAAATGCCGAGATTAGTACCTATCAGGCTCAAGCCAAGCAGTTGAACGAAAAGGCCAAGAGTTTGCAAAACGCCTTAGCTATCTTGGCGAACCAGAAGGCCGCTATTCAGGCTCAGATCAACGTTAGCCAGAAGAAATACAATCAGTTGCTGCAAAAAATCGAGCAAACGAAAAAAGACATCAAGGCTAACCAGGATGCTCTAGGCGACACTATCGCTAGTATGTACGTCAATCGAACGGTTAGTCCATTGGAGATGCTGGCTAGTAGCAAGAGCATCGGCGATTATGTCATCGAGCAAGATCGTCGTAATAGTATCCAGAATACGCTGACAGGTACGATTGATCGAATCAACAAGCTCAAAAAAGAATTAGAAAAGCAAAAGGTGGAGGTAGGGCGCGTCTTGGCCGATCAAAAGAACGCCCGAGCAGCACTAGCAGCCAAAGAGCGTGAGCAGGCCGAACTTTTGGCTAAGACGCAAAATGAAGAGGCAAATTACCAAAAACTTAGCAGTGACCGTGAATCTGAGAAAGCTCGCGTACAGAAGGCTCAGCAGGACGCGATCGCTGCAGCGATCCGTAACGCTGGTGGCGGTGGTTCGCTAAATATTTCATCGGGTGACGGCTCGAAAGGTGGCTATCCGTGGGCAGGCAATTGTTACGTCGATGCAAATGCAATGTCACACGGTGGCGTTAATGGTGCCGGCGAAGACCCGCTAGGTTATGGCTGTCGCCAATGTGTAAGTTATGCTGCCTGGAAGATGTACCAAAAAACAGGTTATGCGCCGCGCTACTGGGGTAATGCCAACATGTGGCCATCGTCAGCCCGTGGAGCTGGTTTCTCGACTGGTGGCACTCCGCGAGCGAATTCATTAGCGGTCATTTCGGCTGGTCAGTACGGTCACATCGTGTATGTCGAAGGCTACGATGCTAGTACCGGTATGGTACATATTAGTCAGTTTAATTACCTCAACGCTGGTGGTCCTGGCTGGGGCAATTATAGTGAAATGACAGTACCAGCTAGCACATACGATACGTATATTTATTTGTAGAAAATAGCGATAAAAAGCTTGGTGAGTAGGTACCAAGCTTTTTTGTTGAATGTATTATCTGTGACAATAATAACGTAGTATAATTAAAACGTTAGTGGTAGAAAAAAGGAGATCCTGTGGAGAAGACCCCGTATAGCCCGAGTAGTGTTGCGCAACAGAAGAAATTTTCGTGTGCGCCGTTGACAGCCTGTGTATTGACAGCATTACTCTTGGCGGCCGGTTTTGTTGCAGGAATGCACGCCGACCAACTATATGCTGGTATCGCACCATTATTTGGCGTGAAAGCGTCGGCAGATACGATCGATTTGTCTAGCGTCCAGCAGACGTATCGCGAGCTAAAGGTGCATTATGATGGCAAACTAGATACAGCAAAACTCATCGATGGTGCTAGTCGGGGGTTAGCTGCAGCTACGGGTGATCCTTATACGGTCTTTATGGATAAAAATGAGACGACTGATTTTGAACGTAGTATCAGCGGTAAGGTGAGTGGTATAGGTGTCGAGATTAGTATGCGTGATAACAAAGCGACGATCACTCGTGTGATCGATGATTCGCCAGCTGCTAAGGCGGGTCTAAAGACTGGGGATATATTTTTGACGATCAATGATCAAGAAATTTTAGGGCAAACATCGGATATTGTCGCGAGTAAAGTACGAGGTGATGCTGGTACTACTGTAAAAATTACAGTGCAGCGTGGTCAGTCGACGGAAAATTTTTCGATAGTACGAGCAAATGTTAGCGATGCTAGCGTGCGGAGCACGATTCGTGATGGAGTAGGTATACTGACGATTACCCGGTTCGATGAACAGACAGGAGCACTAGCACGGCAAGCGGCTGAGCGATTCAAGCAAGAAAATGTACAAGCAGTCATTCTTGATTTGCGTAATAATGGTGGTGGTTATGTCAATGCAGCCCAAGCGGTAGCGAGTTTGTGGCTGGAGAATAAAGTTGTCGTCTCGGAGCGGTCTGATGGCGAGACACGAGAAACCCTACGTAGTAGCGGTGAGGCGGTCTTGAAAGGAGTGAAGACTATAGTATTGGTGAATAATAGTAGCGCTAGCGCTAGCGAGATTGTCGCTGGGGCGCTACAAGACCATCGCGCAGCTACGCTTTTAGGTGAGAAGACCTATGGCAAGGGAACTGTCCAGCAGGTGATCAGCTTGGCAGGTGGTCGTCAGCTGAAGGTAACAGTGGCACGCTGGTATACCCCCCGAGGTAAAAATATTTCTAGGGGGGGTATCGCTCCTGACACAGAAGTAAAGATGACAGTTAGTGATTATAATAACAACCACGACCCTCAGCTAGATGCTGCATTAAAACAGATAATGACACGATAAAATTCTTGTGCTTTTTCTTTAGATACGCTAAAATATAAGCATTATGAGTATGCGCAAAAGAATTCTCCTCGTTGAGGATGACACAGCTTTATCAGAGGTATATCGCTCACGCCTAGAACTTGAGGGTTTCGAGGTGAATGAGGTGCATAACGGCGAGGACGCCTTGTCAGCGGCGGTCAAGTTGCGGCCTGATTTGGTATTGCTCGACGTGATGATACCAAAGATTAGTGGATTCGATGTGCTCGATATCTTGCGCAATACGCCAGAGACGACTAATATGCGTGTCATTATGTTGACAGCGCTTAGTCAGGCCAAAGACAAAGAGCGGGCAGAGCAGCTCGGTGTCGATGATTATCTTGTCAAATCTCAGGTCGTGATCGGCGATGTGGTCAAGCGTGTGAAGTATCATCTCGGCGTGGAGTGATTGTAGACACTTTGTATATCAAAATACCCATCATCAAATGATGGGTATTTACATTGTGTATAGTGTGTCGAAATTTAGTCAACACACACTTGTGTACGTCGATGTGTACGACCAGTGAATGATGGTTTTTTGATGCGTTTAAAACTAACGGTACCAGCCTTGGCGGCGTGAATCGTGAAATTACGACTCATGTAAGTACCTGGACCGGCGATCTTCGTAGCACCAGTCTGGCGTACCAAGACAGCACCTTCGTTAACGGCCTGACCGCCGAAGCGCTTTACTCCGAGACGCGCACCGGCATTATTGTGGTTGTTCTTGCTCGAACCACCCGCTTTGACGTGTGACATATGACTCCTTTAATTTGATACAAACAATCTTCATGATTATACGTGAAGTGGCTAGCAAAAGTCAAATCGGGGCCAAGGTCGGGCAAGGCTATGCCTCTAATAGTAATAACTCACGCGACACTACTTGTCCTTCGCGGTAGTAAACGAGCTGCTCATCACGTACGTGGCTGAGGTGTCGTCTTCGGTAGCCTAGCATATTTAGCCGCTTGATAAGGGGCAAATGAGTGAGGTGTCCACCATGATCGCACCATGCTGGTACAGCCACGACCAGGGGTGTACCTGGCGTTAATTGTGGCTGAATGTTGTGTAGAAAGGTGCTGATGATGTGATTGCAGTTATCTCGTACCTCGGCTAGTTTAGCGGGGCTGGGTGGTGCCGAGAATGGTTGCCCTAGATAAGCTTCGCAAACGATGGCTGCGATGTCGCGGTGGTATGTCCAGTGATGGCTAGTGGCATCAGCTTGGTTGACATTAATGATATTTGATACTACACCGGTGGGCGATATAGCGATATTATCGCGGTGTGATGTAGTAGGCTGGTACGCTTGGGCTAGCCAGGTGAGATTATCACGACTGTAATCGACCATCTTTTGGCTGAGATCCGAGCCAGCTACGCGATAACCACTGAGTAATGCTTCTTGCAAAACGGTGCCAGTACCGCAAAAAGGATCGAGTATCAACGGTGGTACGAGGGGTGTTGGCGTAGTCTCTGGTCGCAATCCTGCTAAGTTGATCATTATCCGTGCTAGTTTGGGTGGTAGCATTCCGACGAAAGTGTCGGTGCGGGGGCGAGCTTGATCGCGGGCGGCTAGGGCAGTGATATTTTGCGCGCCTACGCTTTCGGCGATGATCGCTTGGCCGTTGCTACCACGGACGACTAGTAGCTCGACCTTATTAGGTGAAAGACCAAGTTTGTTATGATGACTGGTCGCAGTATTGAGGGCGACACTGGTGTTGGGGATAAGGCGTAGGCCAACGCCGTTAGTGCGTAATTTTTGCTTGAGGATGATGCCGGTTTTTTGTACATCACGTGGTTGCACCTCAAAGCCATAGGCGCTGATACCCAGAGTAATCTTGTGTGGACTGTCATGCCATTTGGTAGTGTAATGTTGGATGATTTTGCGGCTGATAGCCAACCAATTACCGCGAGCCTCTAATATAACACGCCCAGCTTTTTGGCTGCCACCGAGACTATCTATGTTTAGCTTAGATGAGTTGATTAGTGCTGCTACATCGCTATGCCAACGTACCATACTGGTGCCGAAATAGCACTCTAACTCTGCCATACTAATGGCTGGCTGACGGCCGAGGATCGCAATATACATATAAGTTAAGTATACACCATGTTATAATGTGTAAATATGAAGTATCTCAAGCATCTTTCGTTTCGCACTTGGCTGAGTTTGGTCACTCTATTGTTGATTGCACTGATCCTGTTTGCGTCACGCCATGAGCTAGTGCATGCGTGGCAGCTATTGCAGCAAGTCAATATTTGGCTACTGTTGTTGGTTTTCCCGGTGGCAGCTATCGGTTATTTAGCATCGGGTGAGATGATATTCTCTTATTTACGGCAAAAGGGCTTGGTGCGTAATGTTAGTCCATTTGCGCTTATGCGGTTGTCGTTAGAGTTAAATTTTGTTAATCACGCCTTTCCTAGTGGTGGTGTTAGTGGGGCGTCGTATGTAAATTGGCGGCTACATAAATATGGTGTGTCGAATGGCCGTAGTACTATGGCGCAGATCGTGCGGTATATAGTAGGCTTCGCAGTGATTGTTTTGTTTTTGATGATATCAGTGGTAGTGGTGACGATCGATGGTAATGTCAATCGTTGGATCATCTTGATGAGTAGTGGTCTGGTAACATGCTTCACAGTGATCACGCTACTGGCGTTGTACTTGATTAGTAGTCCGCGGCGACTGCGACGCACAGCGACTGCGCTGACGAATGGTATTAATAGTATGGCGCGGCGTATATTTCGACGAAGCCAGCCGGTACTCGATGAGGTGGCAGTACAAAAATATTTTATTGATGTACATACGGATTTTCTCGAGCTGCGACGCGATAAAAAATTATTGTGGCAGCCGTTTGTTTGGGGTGTGATCTTCACTATCGCTGACATTTTGCCGTTTTGGGTAACTTTTCAGTCATTGGGCGTGTCAGTCAATCCAGCTTCGATTTTCATCGCTTATGGAATAGCGACTATCATGGCGGTCGTAGTGGTGACACCTGGTGGTGCTGGTGCTTATGAAGCAGCGATGGTCGGCGTGTTGACGATATCTGGAGTAAACCAGGGACATGCGATAGCTGGGACGGTGCTTTATAGAGTGATCGCGATCTTGGCGACATTGGTGTTTGGTTACGTGTTTTATCAATTAACTATCTTGCGCTATGGAAAAAACACAAAACGATCCGCTACTGACCCTAAGCGTCAGTGATTTTTTGGCCATTACCAATCAAATCCTCGACACAGCTTATCCAATAGTGGCAGTCGAGGGTGAGGTAGCTAGTTTGCGAGTGAGCCAGGGGAAGTGGGTATTTTTTGACTTAAAGGACGCAACTGGTAGCGTGAGCTGTTTCATGACTGTCTGGCAGATGCGGCTAGCTATACAAGATGGTATGCAGGTGGTAGTGCGAGCTACGCCGAAGTTGACCGACAGAGGCCGCTTTAGTCTAACAGTACAGCAGGTGCGGCCGGTGGGTGAAGGGAACCTAAAAAAGAGCTTCGAGCTATTGCGGCAGCGTTTGGCCAATGACGGGCTGTTCGCGCCAGAACGCAAGCGGTTGCTGCCAAGTATGCCACATCACATCGCGGTTATTAGTAGTCCACAGGCAGCAGGGTATGCGGATTTTGTTAAGATCGTTAATCAGCGTTGGGGTGGCTTGCAGATCGATGTCTGGCCAGTAACAGTACAAGGGGTATCTGCACCCGACCAGATTATTCAAGCTTTGCAGCGATGCAATGCGTATATGCCCGCACCGCAGATGATCGTCATTATCAGGGGTGGCGGTAGTGCTGATGACTTGAGTGTTTTTAATGACGAGGCATTGGTGCGTGCTATTGCTGCGAGCCGTATTCCGACAGTGGTAGGGGTAGGGCACGAAACGGATGAAACCTTGGCCGATCTCGCAGCAGATGTGCGAGCGGCGACACCCAGTAATGCGGCCCAGTTGATCGTTCCTGATGTAGCGGGGCTACGTGATATGATCCATACATTACTACAGCGTATGATGCAGGCGGTGCATCGGGAGGTCGAGTCCTGTCAAATAGTACAGCAGATGTCTATGCGGCAGATTTATCAAAATTTAGTGCGGCGATATTCTATGCTAGAGCAGCAAGCTATTGGTTTGCGTAGGCAGCTTCAAGCCTACGACCCACAAGCTATGCTAGCTCGCGGTTATGCATTGGTGCATGGTACAGTAGAGCCTGGGCAAAGCATCACCATCGAGCGGCAACACGATATTATAATAGCGGAGGTACATCATGTCGAAAGCAAATAATACGAGCACAGCAGAAGCAGACGAAGCAGATACAACTATCGAGCAGGATATTGCTGAATTACAACGTTTGACTGCATGGTTCGAGGGGGATGAATTTCAACTCGACCAAGCGATAAAAAAGTATCATCAAGCCAAAAAGCTCGCCGATCGGATCGACCAGCGTTTGACTGACACTAAAAATACCATCACACTGATGGATGGCGGAGCAGATTCATGATTTGGCTGTGGTGGGGGTTAGTCGGGTTGGTGTTTTTGTTTGGAGTAATGGCGCTTACCGGTGCACCATATGTGCCATCACGGCGACAGGATGTCGAGCAGGCTTTTACAGATTTATACCAGATGTCAGACAATGATACTTTGGTCGATATGGGCTCGGGCGACGGAACGGTACTGCGAGTTGCTCGGCGACATGGTGCGACAGTGTATGGTATCGAGCTTAATCCGTTACTTGTCTTTGTTTCTCGTTGGCGATTTCGTGGGGATGCACGGGCGAAGATTGTCTGCGGTAATCTTTATGCGACTAACTTCCCTGATACGACTACTATAGTTTATACCTTCGGTGATTCCCGCGATATCGCTCGGATGGCGCGGGCAGTCCAGCAGCAGGCGAATCGACTGCGGCGTCCGCTGTGGTTTGTCTCATATGCGTTTGCTGTGCCAGGCTGGGAGGCTGAACGGCAAAGCGGACCACATATCCTATACAAGGTCGAGCCCCACTTTACACATCGCCAGCCATAAGTATAATAGAGTTATGACAAAGCAATCGTACAAACGGAGTTTTTTGAGCGGGAGCACCTTCGCTATTATTGGGTTGTCGCTGTTGGCAGTCCTTTTTGGTGGTTTCTCGGTCTGGGCTTATAGCAATTACACAGAAGCAAAAAGTAATCTCGACAGCAAGATCACAGCTGCTCAGGCTGAGGCCAAAAAAGCTCAAGCCGACGAGGATGAGAAGAAGTTCGCTCAGCGCGAAAAGCAACCGATGCTACAATTTGTCGGCCCAGAAGATTATGGCCGGCTGACGTTTGATTACCCAAAAACCTGGAGCGCTTACCAGGCGACTGATGTTAGCGATGGTGGTGGTAAGACTTACGAAGCGTATCTAAACCCACGTGTAGTGCCACCGGTGAGCGACAAGCAAAAGATAGCAGTTCGTGTGACGATTGAGCAGAAGATTTATGACAAAGCTTTGGCCGATTATGACAATCAAATCAGAAAGGGCGAGATCAAGTCTAGCGCCTGGAGCAACGATAAAGGCCTAACTGGTACACGACTAGTCGGCAACTTCACCAAAGACATCCGCGGTACTGCAGTAGTGATAAAAATGCGTGATCGCACTTTGACTGTTCGCACTGATGCCGATGTATTTAATGATGATTACGAAGCACTGATAAAAACCATCAAATTTAACGAATAAATATAGAACATTGCGTACCGCTATGTTACAATATGGCTGGTATGGGCGATGGGGGACAGATTCTTGCTACAAAAAGCGACGTATACCAGAGGGACACGTCGCTTTTTGTAGCTGCTGCGAACGACTTGAAGTCACCACTAGCGTTGTTGCGGCAGTTGGCTCTACATATCGAGGCTGGTGGTCTGAGCTCGTCCGAAATCTCCACGACAGCTCGCCGTATCGTGCTCACCAGCGAACGTGCACTACGCTTGACGACCGACCTAACCCGCTCAACACATATCGGCGATGCGACCGCCACGGTAGTACCGCTCAATCTCACGGCACTATGTTGCGAGATTGCTGCCAAAGTATATCCACTCTATCAAGCGAATGGCCGTCGTATTACTGTTCGTATACCGCGACGGTCGATGATCGGACTAGCCGATCGCGATCTACTCGGGCGTATTTTGTTGAATTTCGTCGACAACGCTCTCCGCTACAGCAAGGCCGATGTGCCGGTCGCCATTACGATATCTCGGCGTCAGCGCGGTCGTATAGTCCGGTTAGCGGTACGAGATTACGGTCCAGCGGTGCCGTCACGGCTATGGCAGCGCCTTCAGCAAACCGTCGGTGTGCGCGTTCAGCCACTACACAATCGGCCAGCAAGCAGTGGCTTGGGGTTGTATATCGCTGGACGATTCGCTGCCACGATGCAAGCTCGGATCGGTGCGATTCGTCATCGCGATGGCGCGACATTTTATGTAGATGTCCCAGCGGCGCAACAGCAGAGGCTTTTATGATACCCAGTAGGGTATTGGTGATTGATGATGATGCCTGGTTTGCCGATTTGTTGATTTACCGACTACGTGCAGCTGGACTAATAGCAGCTTATGCGCCAGACGCTCTCGAGGGGATGAGGCAGATCGATACGGACCCGCCTGCGGTGATAGTACTCGATATGTTTATGCCAGGGGTAAATGGACTAGTACTATTGCACGAATTACAATCGTATAGCGACCTACACGATATACCAGTCATTATTTGCAGTAATAGTGTAGATACCCTTACGCCAGACGACCTATACCCCTATGGGGTAATAGCTATCTTCGATAAAGCTACTGTGCGCCTGGCTGATATCGTACTTCACATACAACGTACGCTGCCGACATCCAATGATAATTTTGATGACACAAAAGTACGGAGTGAGACTACATGAGCCCAACCCAGCGAACTACTGCGATAGTTTTGCGTCGAACAAATTACGGAGAGGCCGATCGAATTATTCAACTGCTCACACCATTAGGACAACGCTCGGTTATCGCCAAAGGTGTTCGGCGCGAGAAGAGTAAACTTGCCGGTGGCATTGAGCTCTTTGCGGTCAGCGATGTGGTGATACGGCGAGGTCGAGGAGAACTTGGAGTATTGACAAGTGCTCGGCTCAACGTATTTTATCACCATATTTTGGATGATTACGAGCGGATGCAACAGGTGTATGCGATTATGAAATTGGTAGCGAACGGGAGTGAACAGATCGACGAGCCGGAATGGTTCATGGTACTGGCTCAGGTATTGGCAGCGTTTAACGAGCGAACTATTGATAGGCGGTTGATTGAAGCGTGGTTTTATCTACGGTATGCAGGGTTATTAGGTAGCGAATTAAACCTGCATATAGATGCGACTGGCCACAAACTGCAGTCCGATAGGCGATATATGTATGATCTAAGCGAGCAGGTATTAAGGCTGAGCAATAGGGGTAATTTGACAGCAGATCACATCAAATTACTCCGACTCATGCAGGCTAATTCGTTAGAAAAAATGGCGCGTATTAGGGGAGTGACACCAGTGATAGCTGATTGCTGGCTAGTAGCGCGGCAGCATGCGGAGGTGGGGTATTAAATTTCATATAGTATTGGGATATTTTGTAGTATAAGTTTAATGCTTTGATAATTTCTGTATTATATTATATTGTATTGGTATATGCTGTATTAAGATAAGAAGGGCAAATGATATGCATGAAACAGCCAATTGTCGTATAGATCATATACCCGACACAGAGCCTACGCCAAGTGTGGCACATCAATTATCTCGACTAGCTGATATGTTAGAAAGAGGATTGACGTGGGACGCATTAGATTCGTGCGATATAAAGATCACGAAAAACCTAGGGAATACTATAAGGTACACTAAGTGTCCAGCGCAGACGTTTGAGTGTGTGAGTCGATTATGTAGTGGGGCTGCCGAGATACCTATTTCAGATGCAGATACACAATGGAATATTAAACAATTAGGATTGTATTTGGCTCAAGACGAGAAGAAGAATACCCAGGAGTTTGATGCGTTATTAAGCAAGGGGTTATTGAACGTGTTCGACGAATTGAATCTTGCAGGGTCTCATTATATACCGACTGCGTTGAAGTGTCTTCGGGGAGTCCCACGTATAGATGATGAGGTGTCACCGCAGCGAGTATTCGAGATGTTGCAGGAATTGGCCGTGGCTGGTATAGGCGAAGCATTTGCTTGGATGCAAGACTCCGAACAGAAGTGGTTTATCGACAGATATCTGTTGTCTGGTAAATGCACTGGCCAGGAGTGGTATAAAAGACTACAAATGCTGCAGCAATTGATGTGCGCAGGACTGTTTGAGTTGACACGGCGTGAAGGTGCTTTGGGGAATGATGGGCCAAGATTTCGCAAAGTGTGTCTAGAGTCAGAGAATCCTTGGGTTTCGTTTCAGACACTACAATCGGTGCTTACACATGAACATGACGCCGGATCATGGTGGACGCATTTCCAGTATGCATCAATGCTCTTTCGAGAGACAGGGACAAGGGTAGAACGGGTATATGCGCCGTTTTCGGTTGGGTCGGTACCGGATCGGTTACCAGTCGCGTGGCGCACCTATGGATGTGTTGATGATATGGTGACTATGAAATCGTTTGCATCTATGACAATTGAAGAGCGGGGTATGTATTTGTCGGATAAGGCGCTAGACGAAGGCTGTGCTGAGCGAACTATTGTGTCGTTTGACTCGTTGAATCGTGATACGAAAATATCAATTCTTGCGTGGCAATTATTTAAGGCTGGTATGCTATCACGTGATATTACCTCGAAATCTCGTGCGACGGCACGGAATTATTATGCCGCGAAGGAATGGGGTTATCCGCTTCAAGATGGTTATCTGGTACATTCGACTCCAAAGATTGAGAATGTTCGCCAGATGCTTGTTGACGGAATTTTATGCGGTGAGGCACTAGACAGAAATGCTAGAAGTGATTCATTCCCATTTGGTGTCGATACACGACAAATCGCGAGAGGAACGAAGAGGGATGAAGATGATTTTTCTCAACGCCTGCGTGATGTGGGTATAGATGGACGGTATGGGTCATTTTCGCTCATTCTATATCGTGATGGTCTCGAAACTGGCCCCGACCAGGCAACTTTAGCTGAAGCAATACCCTACCAACATCGAACGATTTTTGGTGCAGTACCAGCGACTGATATTAGTGCTATCGTTGTACACGGTACAGACGCCGCAGAAAAGATAGGCGACACTATTGAGGCAATCGTTGATAACGGCATGTATATACCTGTATATGATATCAATGGGGAACTAAAACTACCATTCGAAGTATACTCACAGCAGCGTCGACAACGTATGGGGGTATAGAGAGGGTAGGGGGATAGTGTATTCTAAGACGATTATTTTTGTTAGTTTATAGTATAATACAAAGATATGTATAGCCGAGAGATTGTACGAGGCGCCGGAGTGTTTGATGATGGCGTGGACCTGATTAGTCGTGAAAACAATGACGCTACACCCAAGTATAGCCAGGAAGAGGTGTTTGGTGCACTGGATATGTTGACAGTAAATCAGCGTGAGATGGTGCTAGCTGCATGTAATCAGGGATCTGTTTTTTCCCGCATGATGAAACAGTTGGTCGATGGAGGGATCGGTGATGCACTGAGGAAGGCAGATGACAATGAGCGGCATGAGATTTTCGAGAGGTTCGTGGCGTATGGCATATATAACTCGCAAGAAAGGGCGCTAGCTCGGTGTCGACTCGTTGGGGCTGGGTTACTCCGTTTGACAGCCAGAGATGGAACTCTCGGGGGTGATGGGGAACGGTTTCGCAATTTTTGCTTAGATTCAGATCGCCCGCTTGAGGCGGTCCAAGCGCTTCGTCGTGCTATTGAGTATGAGGGCAAAGCAGCTCAGTGGTGGATCTCTTTCCAGTGGGCTTCGGTACTATTTACTGAGGTAGAGAAATCTTCCGACTCGAGGAGGGCTTATACAGAATTTTCAGTTGCTGGAGTGCCAGATCGGCTACCCATCGCATGGGGTCCAGACTTCAGTGCTGGTGATATACCTGCAATGAGGTTATTTAGTGACATGAGCGACGAAGAAAAGAGGATATATCTTTCAGAGCAGGCGATAGCAGAGGGGCATGGGAAGAAGAATATCGTGCCGTTTGATGCATTGAATCGTGACACGAAAACGGCAGTCCTCGCCCAGCAGTTGTTTAAATCAGAAGTGTTGTCACGTGATAGTCAAATGAAAGATCAATCATCAGAACGGAATCGAAAACTTTCTATGGAGAAGGACGCTGATCCATTTCGCCCTGGCAGCCTAGTACACTCTACAGAAGAGGTCGATACGCTTCGTCGGATACTTTCGGGTGGTATCGTGTGCGGAGAAGCGATCGGTAAGAATGCAGACTATGATTTTTTCCCGTTTAATGTTGATGTGGCGAAGGTCGAGGTTACAAAAGATAGGCCAACACCCCTGCTGGACTATCTTTACGAATACCCCATATCTATTGTGCTCCATCGTGATAATACCGAGTTGGGGCCGGATTTGGCGAGGAATGTTAGGGAGTCTCGTATTAACAATCATCACGTTATTTTTGGTGCAGTACCAGCGACTGATATTAGTGCTATCGTGTATATGCCGAGTGCGCGGGCGTCATATGCCCGTATGTTACCAGAGATAGTAGATGTAGTTGTCGAGAACGGTATGTACGTCCCGGTGTATCGCTATGGGGAGAAGCAGCCTATTTTGTCATTCGAAGAATATCAGCGTCGCCGGAATGATATTCGTACGTAACGCGTGGCAGTTCATCGTCTGTCATGTCTTTTGATGATATACTGTATGGTAATGTAATACGAAATGTCACCGCGTTGCCAACGCGGAGAAAGGATTTTTTGTGAGCGACGTCAAGATGGAAGACATTATTAGTTTGTGTAAGCGCCGCGGCTTTATTTATCAGGGGTCGGATGTGTATGGCGGCTTGTCGGGGACGTGGGACTATGGTCCGCTGGGTGTTGCTTTGAAGCGCAATATTATGAACCTATGGTGGCAGCATTTTGTGGACAGCCGCGACGATATGTACGGCGTTGATGCGGCGATTTTGATGAATCAGAAAGTGTGGCAGGCGAGCGGGCATGTGGATACGTTTGTTGATCCGCTGTGCGAGGACACGGTCAATAAGCGCCGTTACCGCACTGATCACATTCTCAAAGATAATGGTGTTGATCCAGATGGCATGACGATGCAGCAGATGGACGAGGCGATCGCTGAACATGGCATTAAAAGTCCCGATGGCAATCCTTTAAGTAAGTCGCGCACGTTCAATATGATGTTTAAAACCCACATTGGCGCGACCGAGAGCGAGGACAGTGTTTCATATCTCCGCCCCGAAACCGCTCAAGGGATTTTCACGAATTTCAAAAACGTTGTCGATAGTTTTTACCCTGATCTGCCGTTCGGCATCGCTCAGCAGGGCAAGGCGTTTCGCAATGAGATCGCGCCGCGCGATTTCGTGTTCCGCAGCCGCGAGTTTGAGCAGATGGAAATTGAATATTTTGTCAATCCTGACAAGTGGCAAGAGGCGTTTGATGAACTTCTTAAATCAACGCACGAATTTTTGGGTAAGCTTGGCCTTAGCCAAGAGCATATTCACGAACTTGACGTGCCAGCCGAGGATCGGGCGCACTACAGTAAAAAGACCATCGATATTGAATACGATTATCCAATTGGCAAAGAAGAATTGATGGGCATTGCTTATAGGACTGATTTTGACCTCGGTAATATTCAGCGCGCTAGCGGTAAAAGCATGGAATATACGGTGAAGGGGACAAATACGAAATTTGTGCCGCACGTCATCGAGCCAAGTTTTGGCGTGGAGCGGGCGCTGATGGCGGTGTTATCTGAGGCGTATACGGAGGATGAGGTTGACGGGCAAAAGCGGGTATATCTGCGCCTGCCAGAGCATTTGGCGCCAGTGAAATTTGCGGTGTCGCCGCTACTGAAGAATAAGCCGGAACTAGTGGAAAAAGCCCGCGAAATTTACCGCAGCTTAAAGCAAAAACACGGCCGCGTGATGTGGGACGACAACGGCAATATCGGCAAACGCTATCGCCGCCAAGACGAAATCGGCACGCCGCATTGCGTGGTGATCGACTTCCAGACGCTGGAGGACGGTACCGTCACCGTGCGCGAGCGGGATACGACGGAGCAGAGGCGAGTAGAAGTTGAGGAGTTATAGCTATTTACTCGTCTGTCATGGTGATATTGACAAAATGATTTATGCTATATATGCGGAGAAGCCGTGGCATCGGGTGCTGCTGATTTTCATTTTGGCAACGCCGATATCTTTTGGCTACTCCTTGCGCAAGTGGTAAAATACTAGGGTAATATGCGAGGCGGTAATGAATTATGAGCGAACTATGGACACCGAAGCGGACGTTAGTACAGTGTCGGGATTTTTGTGATTCAGATTTGTCTGAGCCGCTAAGGTCAATTGTGTATGATATTGAATATGATCATTCGGAAGGTACGGCGACCTATCATATCGCTGCAGCTAATAGTGGTGAGCATGATACGTTAATGGCTCTGGCGCGTAGCCGATATGACCGATTTTTCCCATTACCAAGTGAAGCGCGGTTTCCGCAGGCGAAAATTTGCGGTATTGATATTACCGATACAAATTCTCGACAGACAGCAGTGGTGTACGGAGTTAAAGGGCGAGCACGCTACGATGTGTTGCTTTCACCTGAGCAGACAGAGCAACTAGTGCGCTTTGGTGCGGTGGTGCTGATGGCGGCGATGACTGATGATATGATGATACAGCGTGCAGAGGAGCAGGTGATTGAGTTGCCAGCGGAACAAATTTCGGGATTAAATGATGAGTTTGCACCATGCATAACAGAAGTTTTGCCAGAGCGATAAACTAAGGTAGTATTGCTTGATGTTTTTGTATATATTGACCATCATCATGACATTAGCGTTTGTTATTTCGTTTGTCTATGATAAGCGAAAGTTGTCGAATGCATTTTTGTTTTTGGCATCGTTAGGGTTGATTTTTCTTAGTTGTGCCTGGTTTGCGTACGATCAACAGCTAGAAATACTCCATTCTCTTTTGATGTTATTTTTGTATGCCTCGGTGCTGATTGGCTTATTGCTGTTTTCTGTCGGTATGATTATCAACGGCTTCGTCATCCTCAAAAAAGAGCGAGTGAGTCTGGCAAATGGGCTGTCTACTCTGTTCGGGGTAGTGATACTGCTGTATGCGAGCGCAGCAATACTGTTCATTAGATACACAGTTGACATCAGGCAGTACAATTATGTATTGGGGCAGGTGGTCCACTATGGATTTGTTGTTGTCAGTTTTTTCTTCGTTGTGTTGATGTTTGTATTTTTCGCTTTTTTGGCGTATTCGATTTTGTATATCGCGCTGCCAAAGAAAAAAGATTACGATTACATCATTATTCATGGGTCAGGCTTGGTTGATGGCACTGTCGTACCACCATTATTAGCTGCGAGGATCGATAGAGCGATCGAAGCCTACAGGGTTGCTACGAAGAAAGATGTCAAGATCATCGCTAGTGGCGGAAAGGGTAGTGACGAGAAAATCTCTGAGGCTAGAGCGATCGCTGATCGTCTGCTAGCTAAGGGTGTGAAAGAGAGCGACATTCTCCTCGAAGACCGATCGACAACAACGTATGAGAACCTGAAATTTTCGCAAAAGATAGCGACTAGGCAAAAAGAGGACCCAAAATATTTATTTGTTAGCAATAATTATCATGTGTTTCGAGTCACCCTATATGCGAAGCGATTGCACATGCGTGGTGATGGATTGGGTGCACGAACGGCGCGATATTATATACCGAGTGCATTTTTGCGGGAGTATGTGGCGATCTTGCGTAAGATCAAGTGGGTACTAGTTGGTATCGCGACACTGTTCCTTTTGCTAGTGTACTTGGCGCAGTAAAATCCAAGAAACAAAAGAAATTGCAAGCGATCTAAGATATGTTATGGTATAATATAATCACGAATATATTAAGGAAATGACCAATGAATAGAGAAAGACTCCCAGATATACCAGAAGGTTGGAAGCCCTACGGTAGGCAAGATCTCGATACAACCCCCCTATTCATTGTCCCCAAAAATGCCGTTACTACTGAGCCAGCGGGAGATTGGGATGAGAGGCTTAGAGCCGGGCTCATCGATAAGCCACGCCCCAAAAGTACACAAGAGGTTTTTGAAGAATATCCTAAATTTGAAGAATCATTCGTGCAATCTTTGCAGACGACATCTCGTATATTAGGCTATCTGACTAGTGAACTCCACGAGATGAAGCCCGAAGACTGCAGACTGCCCAACACTGATACTCCGTATGAATTTTTTAGGCTGGCCGATATGTACGATAATTGGAGCGGGCGCGGGTATGAACCGCGTGTCCTTATTACGCCATATGGGTTGGGCCGAGAGGAGTGGGAAAGAATTTTTCAGCGGGCAACAGTAGATGGTGACATTGAACACAATCCACTACGACAGCAGAGTGTGAAAAGATATGGGGACAAGCGTACTGCTAGTGGCTTGATGGTCGCTGATGATTTGACATATAGAGCCTGGCGGCATGCGTACATGGATATCCCAGAAGATGCGGCATCCTTTGTCTTTCCTGGTGGATTTAGATGTACGGTGAGTATCGTTGCTGGCAGGGAAAAGTCCAAACACCCTGGAAGGAGCTATGAAATTGTACACAACATGGACTCGAATGGAGAGGAGATCCCCGAGGCGATTTTAGGGTTGTCGCGAGCTGCTATCGATGCTACACATAGTGGTGTTCGTTCGAAAAAAGAAGAAGCCAGGCTCACATTATCTGCCTTTGGCTTTTCGGTAGGTAACGTCCCAGTCTCCCTACAGAAGCACGATGATGTCGAGCAGTATCACGAAGATCCAAATCTCAGACTTCGGTATGGCCACAATAGTTGGACAGTACCCGAATCCCTCATTTGTATGCTAGGTCAAATCATCGAAGGCAAGCTGCCTTGTAATAGTAGTATGGGGTCGTACTGCAAGATGCCAGAAGGTGGAAGGTATGCTCCATGGGTCAGATTTTCGAAAAGAAAAGGCTGTGTAGAAGTAGGCCTGCAAGACGCATCTAAGGGCAAAAAGAAACTCGGCTTTCGTCACTCTATGCGGTTTAGGGGCAAGCCTTCTTAAATGCGCTAGGTGTATTTGTATGAAAAATCTACATGATTTATACTAAAATAAAAATAATAGAGGTAAAATGAAAAATGAGAATCTTAGTGATTGGCCGGGGCGTCATCGGGACGACATACGGATATTTGTTTGAGCAAGCGGGCCATGAAGTAGAGCATTTGTTGCGAAAAAATAGTATCGGTGACAATGCTGTTTCTACCGAGATAAAAGTAGAGCTATTGGATGGCCGAGCAGACGAACGCGGTATAAAGCGGCACGATAAATATGTCTTGAAGCAATGTACCGACAGAGGAGAATACGATTTGATCTTTGTCAGCGTGCCATCGGGTGGGGTAGCATCGGTGATGAAGAGTCTTCGGTCTCGAGGTATATCTGGTAATATCCTTTTGGCCTGTGGTTTTTGGGAGAATCGGGCGCTCCTCGATGAGGTAATGCGGGACCGCCGATATATCTTGGGTTACCCTGTGGCAGGTGGCAGTATGCGTGATGGCAAATTGACCTGCTGTGTGTTTGATCACTTTATGCTCGAAAAGAAGAGCAAGTCTACGGTAGACAATTATCAGGCGATCGAGCAGCTATTCGCCGACTGTAGTATCAAACTCGAGCGTCCATATGACATGCTCGAGTGGATCTGGTTGCATATGGCGATTAACGCTGGAGTGATTTCTACTATCGCTAAACATGGCGATATGGCTGACACAGCATCATCTGTAGAAAGGGCGATTAGCTCGGTTCGTGTTTTGAAAGAGGCTATAAGGGCGATCCGTGAAACTTCGCAAATAATCGCTGCGCGTGGTGTAGAGTTGAAAAAATACAACAACGAACTATTGGCCTACAAAATTCCGACATTTATATCTGTACCATTGATGAAACGGATGTTTGCCAAGAAGGTGCTGACGCGTAAGATACTCACGCTGCACGACAATATTGACGATTTGCTCTATGTTTGCAAGTGTGTTTACGACAGTGGTAAAGCAAATGGTGTCTCAGCGCCAGTGTTCTACGGCAATTACGAAGCAGCTTTGAAAGTAGCTGGCAAAAGACATCCATCTAGCATTTAACTCTTACGTATTGGGCAACGTGTTATGATATATTCATGACACGACGTCTATTACCAGATGGTGCTCACCTTATTCCTGCACAGGCGACCTGTGTATTTCGTGGTGAGATATTTGATGTTTATCAGTGGCCTCAGAGAATATACGATGGTAGTACTGCGACATTTGAGATGCTACGACGACCCGACACAGTTGTCGTTATCGCTATAGATAGTGATGGCAGGTTGCTGGTAAATGATGAAGAGCAACCAAACGGGATCGTGCGACACGATTTTTTGCCGATGGGTCGAGTCGATCAGGAAGATGTATCGGTGTTAGCAGCAGCGCAGCGTGAACTACGCGAAGAAACTGGCTGGGAGTTTGCGAATTGGCGGCAGCTCGATGTGGTCCAGCCTGAGGCTAAAATTGAATGGTTCGTGCATTTATTCATAGCGAAAGAGCCAATTCACCGCGCCGCACCACAGTTGGATGCTGGTGAAAAGATCGTTACCAAGACCATCGATCTAGCAGAATTCGACTGGTGTCAGCTAGCGCGGAGGTTTCCGCGCATTGCATCAGAGGTCCGGGATGATGAGAATGACATGCCGACTAGAAGATTGATCGCAAAAGCCATATCTAATATTGAAGCAATGGAGGAGTAGACCATGACTAAACCATTTTTGTTACTGCAGTCTCGTCCCGAAGATGAAGCGTCCGATGATGAATATACAGCTTTTCTAAAGTTTGGTGAATTGCAGCCAGATCAGTTGTTGCGCTTACGATTAGATGCAGGGCAATATCCAGAGCTGGATTTTGCACAGTATAGCGGTATCATCATGGGTGGTGGGCCAGCAAATTTCGCGTACGACAAGGCGCACAAGCCATCTAGTCAGCGACAGTTTGAGGAGTATGTCATACCATTGATACAGCGCGTTATTGCCGAAGATAAGCCGTTTCTGGGGGCTTGCTTAGGTATTGGTGCGGTGGTCACAGCATTGGGTAGTGCACCAGATTTTGATCATGGCGAGCCAGTAAAGGCAGTATGGATCTCGAAAACCCCAGAAGCTATCGGTGACCCGCTCCTGGAAGGTGTAGCAGAACAATTTTATGGTTTCGTTGGACACAAGGAGGGTGTAGCAGTTGCGCCACCAGGCTGTATGGTCTTGGCACGGTCTGATACCTGTGTGCAGATGTTGCGTGTCGGTCATAACGTGTATGCGACGCAATTTCATCCCGAGCTTGATGCTGATGGCTTGGCTTTACGTATTGATGTCTATCGGCACGCTGGTTATTTCCGGCCAGATGAAGCCGAGAGCCTCATAGCTGAAGCTTATCGACAGTCGGTCGTCGAGCCCGTGAAGATCCTACACAATTTCGTACAGCGTTATATGTGTTAACAGTAGTTGTGTTGTATAATGAAACGCATGCAGTATTCTCAGAAAAAGTTTGTCCAACAGGGAAAATTATTTAAGATTTTTTGGCGCGCACTTTTGGCAGCAGCGCTAGTGGTGAGCGTGAAGTATATCCTACACCGTCTTAATTGGGAGCCGATCCAGCAGAGTTCGCTGCACAACAGCGTTATTTCCAGCGTGACATTTGTCATTGGTTTTTTGCTGTCGGCGACGATCGCGGACTATAAGGAATCTGAGCGAATTCCAGCAGAGTTCGCGGCGCAGCTCGAGGATATGTATGACGATGCGGCGCAGATTCACGCCAGCTATCCAGTGTTTGATCTTGAAGGATTTCGCAAACAGCTTCGCCTGGTGGCGCTTGGTTTCACAGAAGATGTGCGCAAAAAATCGTATGATGCGCGCAAGGATATTCGCGGGTTGGGGCCGTATTTTGCCGAAATGGAGCGGGGTAAGGTGCCGCCGAACTTCATCGTGAAGCTCAAACAGCAGCAATCGATTCTCTTGCGGGCGCGCCACCGCGTGAATTATATCCAGCGTATTAAATTTATTCCATCGGCAACGATTTTGTCACGCTCGATCGTCGCGGCACTGATCGTATTGCTAATGATGACGAATATTGACCCATTCTTCGCTAGTTTAGCGGTGGTCGGCCTGATCACTTTTGTGCTGGTGTATATGCTGATTTTGATCCATGTTATCAGCAAGCCGTTCCACAAAGCTGGCAAAACCCGTGATGACGTGAGCTTGTTTTTGATCAATGATGCGGCGGAATATTTGAAGAAACCTTTAGCAAGGAAGCAAGAAAAGACCTCTAAGTGATGGCTGTAGACAAACTGGGATATTATATCGTTATCGAGGGTAATGATGGTACTGGCAAATCGACGCAGATTGAGCTGCTCGCTGAGCATTTTCGCGAGTTAGGGCGCGAGGTTTGTGTAGTAGAAGAGCCAGGTAGCGATGATTTGGATAAGTCTACCCCAGTAGCTAATGAGCTGAGACGTTTGATCAAAAATGGCAATTTAGCGCGTGACCCAGAGATAAATCTTGGGCTGTTCTCGGCAGCGCGTCATGAATTGTGGTGCAAAAAAATTCGTCCAGCGCTAGGGTGTGGCAAAGTAGTCCTTAGCTCGCGCAATTATCTATCGACATTAGCCTACCAAGGGCGCGGCGAAGGTGTAGATGAAGCAGAGATCCTCAGGATGACACGGATATTTACTGGCGAGCGGTATATGCATCCGGATGCAATGATCGTTTTAGTGCTAGGGGATGCTGCGAGAAGAGAAAGGATAGCTGAACGCGACCAATTAGATAATCCTGATACGTTTGAATCTCGTGAGCAAACGTTTCAGGATCGGGTAAATCAAGCGTATACCGATATCGCGAAAACCTACGATATCGTGACTATCGAGGTCGATGGTTTACCAGCGGCAGGCATTCACCGAAAAATCATCGGGCACCTGGAGTAATTCCTCACCAAATCAAAATCATATTTATCAAGTAAAAGACCACTCTCAAACCATCAAGAGTGGTTTTTGTTAATGTGGTGAAGGTAGTCGAAATTAAATAAATAACAGGGGTCTAGTGTCATCGAAAATCAAACCACTAGTTTTCCACATCCATACGAACACTAGATATGGGCACACTACATATAGCGTAGGTCGGTCGTGAATAGGGTGTTTGGGTGAATAGATTTTGTGATAAAGTAGTGTGGATATGGATGTGGTATAATTCAGAATGAATAAACACAGGAGGTGAATCATGAGTGACACTATTCCAGAGGTACGGGTAGAACGAGTCGATACTAATGGTAATTCGAGCCGAATCGATGTCCGGGCACGTGTACGCAATCAGTCGAGCGACCGTGTAGAAGTGATCGAATACGAGGTGCTGGGAAAACGACAGGGTGTGTCGCATCATTTAGATGCAGGGCAGACAGTTGATATGATGGTCTATCAAGGGGTTCCACCGATGGATGATAATCAGCGCAGGATGTATTTGCGATTCAAAAGGTTAGGCGATGGTAGGATCTTTCGAGTAGACCATGAGGTGCGTTATGACTGCCGTACAGACAATAATGGTAATCGTTGGTATGAGCCAAGCCACATGGACATTCAGGGGCGGGCATACCCCAACTAGTTTTAGCTTGTATGCGAGTTTTTTATACTGATGGTAGTGCTAGTCCAAATCCCGGTCCGGGCGGCTTTGCGGTGATCGAGAATGGTCGACCAGTTGCACTAGGCAGCGAAGACGGCCAGACGACAAATATCCGTATGGAGGGCTTCGCTTTGATCGCAGCGATGAAACTAGCAGCGGGGCAGTCGTGTGAGATTCATAGCGATAGTGAATTTTGGATCAATGTTCTGACGAAGTGGGCACCAGGTTGGGCCGCGAAAGGTTGGCGCAAAAAAGGTGGTGAAATCAAAAATCTCGATATTGTGACAGAGGCGTACGAATTATACCAGATGACACGACCGAAGCTAGTGTGGGTGCGTGGACATGTCGGTCACGAACAGAACGAACTCGCTGATGAGTGGGCGAATCGGGCGCGTCGAGGTGAACGACTGTAGCGATATATTGTTGAAGCTGCGTCATGCTTTAGCATAGCTACAAATATGCCCTCTTTGACGTGGTAAAATACAAACAATAGTAGAAACTATGGTAGATGTATTGACTTACAAAGTGTTTTATGGTATATTACCTCAATCATGGAGCGCGTAACACCTGTTATAGTCGATGTAACATCATGTTTTGGCGATAAGTCTAGCAATGATGCATTCCGCACAGCTATAGTGCATGGCATCTATGGGCCGAAAAGGCCCGGGGAGCCAGTTACGGCTAGTGTGGTAGTAGGCGACTCTTCGGGGCATGGAAAACTGATGACACAAACTGTCGATGAGGCGGGAGGTTTTGGCGCTGATTTTGATGTTAAGTCGCGATCCTTTAGACCATCAGGTCTGGGAGGGTGTGATTTGGTGACGATGAGTATTTCGGGTGACCCAGAAACTGCTGATGCTGTGGCGTGTGGTGAGGTAGTCATTGGCGCAAGGTATCGCGATAGTGGGGATTATCATACGTGGGCAGAGTTGCGGTGTATAGGGATAGCGGTGTGCCACTTGGCGCTCAGTCTAGGGATAAATGATTTGTCTGGTAAACACGAGGTCGCCCCCGATGTTATTCGTGAAGCCTCCGAAAGAGGATTATATACTATTGAAATGGATGCAGCGCTAAGCTGTGATTGATCTGTATGGATAAATTGTGGTTACCCAAAGGATTTATATCGGTCACGTATAAAGATTGCCGTTATAATGGTGCTTGCAGTGACCTCACTCTTGCAGCGGTACATGCCATCGATTATGATACTCAGACAGGCGCTGTTCGCTATGATGTGGCGGTCGGGGATCAGGGTACTCACATGGAGCTAATGAAATGTGCTGGTGGTGATAGCGACCGCTACTTTTCGCTACCGCTTGAAGCAGCATATACTAGCGGTAAAGTAAATGGTATGTGGTGTGCTGGTGGGGCCAGTCAGGACGATATTTTAGGTGTAGTGTACGGTGTAAAAGGTGATGTGTGTGATCGTGATGTAGACTTATCCCCAGCACAGACACGGCAAATACTACGAGTCGGGGCATGCGTCGTCGCTCACGCACTGTCTTTGTCGGGTGAAGATATGAGCGGATTATTTGACGGTAATGGCGTTACCATGACGCATGAGTATACCGTTGAACTATGTGACAGGTTTTCGAAGTGTATCTCTGGGTGAGTGGATATAGTCTGGGCTGTTTGGTTATAATGGTATTATGCAACACATGAAACAAGCCCTTGCTCTTGAGATTCTACTTAGCGGCGAGAGCGCTCTGTTGACTGGCCCGGCAGGGACGGGCAAGACGTTTGTATTGAACAAATTTATTCAACAAGCTAGGGCCGCTGGTAAGTACGTTTCGGTGACAGCGACTACGGGGTTGGCAGCGACACATCTGAGTGGAGTGACTATTCATGCTTGGTCGGGAATAGGCGTACATGATAGTTTGCCGAACAATTTTGTTGAACACTTGTCAAAAGGGCGACGTGAAATTATCGAAAAGACAGATGTTTTGATCGTAGATGAGATCAGTATGTTGCACGATTATCGGTTGGATATGGTCGATGAGGTTTGTCGTTTAGTGCGCAAAAGGGTAGACGAGCCATTTGGTGGTATTCAGGTGGTGCTGTCAGGAGATTTTTTTCAGTTGCCACCAGTCAATAGAGCAGGCAGCCGTGAAGGTGGCTTTGTGGTAAACTCCCAAGCTTGGCGTGAGCTCGATCCAGTGATTTTGTATCTAGATGAGCAGTTTCGCCAGCGCGAGGGTGATGTATTGCTGGATATTTTGACGGCTATGCGCAGGAACGATCTGCGTCGTCATCATGCCGAGAAATTGTTGGAGCGAACGGGGTGTGAGCCATCTGAAGGTGTAGGCTTGACCGAACTACACACTGTGAATGTCGATGTCGATCGGATTAATCAAATGAAGTTGGCTGAGCTGTCGGGCGATGAGGTGCTGTACCAGCGACATACGACTGGCAGTGATAATTACGTTGAAAACCTTCAGCGCAGTGTACTAGCGCCGGAAGTACTAACACTCAAAACGGGGGCGTTAGTTATGGCAGTAAAGAACGATCAAGCGCGGCGCTATGTCAACGGTAGTATCGGTACGGTGGTGGATTTCGAGCCAGCAACTAATTACCCAGTGGTGGAATTTCGTAGTGGTAAAGTGGTGACGATGCAACCTGACAGTTGGGAGCTGCGTGATGGCACCAAGAAGAGAGCGAGTATTAGCCAGATTCCGCTACGACTGGCCTGGGCGATTACCGTGCATAAGAGTCAGGGTATGACACTAGATAGCGCACGGATCGATCTACGTAAAGCATTCGTGCCGGGGATGGGCTACGTGGCGCTGAGCCGGGTGCGAAATATCGAAAATCTCTATTTGACAGGCATCAATCAAATGGCGCTACGGATGAGCGATGAAGCTTATGTGATCGATGAGCAGTTGCGCGCTCAAGCGGCAACTGACGCAGAACGATTTGCGCCGCTGATGAAAAAGGCTGAAAAACGCGCCGCTGCCCCTGAGAAATTAAGCAAAAAAGCTAGCAGCACTAGCTGGCAAGCCAAAATCGCCAAAATGCGCGAAACTTACCCGAATGTCTACAAGCCATGGACCAATGCTCATGTACGGTAAGGAAGCAAGCAACCGAAAACAAGAGATAGACCGCCAG
>CAMCBN010000003.1 GCA_945873065.1 uncultured Candidatus Saccharibacteria bacterium | reverse complement strand
AGGAACGGCAAAATTTTTTACACTTCTATTACTTCTTTATCGCACATTAGCAAAAGCGCAAGATGGTGAACTACGCCAGATGTTCATGAATGGCGAGTCGATTTCAACGATGAGCCAAGCGTTAGGTCGCCACGAAGGTTCGATCAAGATGCGATTACAAAAGCACTTTGGCGATGATACAGTACAATAACAAGAAAAGACCCACCTGGCTCCGAGGCAGCGACGCTGATGGTCGCGTTCTCAAGGAGCCAGATGGGCCAGGACGAGGGACTGAGCCCTCAAACTACTTCACTCAGGTGAGTGAAGTCTTCCCGCTATCGTTATTTAAACGGCTGCGGGGTAGTTGCTCAGCAGTACCAAGCCTGACGAGGACTGAGGACTAGGGATCCTTTCCTGATCTGTCCAAGTACCCGCCAGCAGACGAGCCTTGAGTATAGATCAAAGAATAGGGCAGGCACTCCCATCATTAACAGTATCACCACTGCTGTTATACCCTCGGTGATGTCTGTTGATGACGTGTCTGGGTCAGATATAGCCACTACCGTCATGGCTATAAATGCAGCAAACCCCATCATTGCGAACAATGTCATCAGGATAGATAACCCCATGCTTATATAGCATGATGGTGTCTCTTCTAGCCACAGCCATCTCCTGATGGCTATGGCTCCTCGGTTGTCTACAACATAACGTTTGTAGACTAACTTGAGCAAATACAGATCAAAGTGTCGACCTTCGACCTGTGTCCCTCCGAACTGAGCAGTCATTGTTCTCACTCCTTACTTGGTAGACATATGAGAACATTCTTACTCTACTTGATTTATATCGTTTGTCAAGGATGAGCGTTATACGATAGAGATCGTCGCGTGCTATTCGTGGTGCACAGATACCATGTCTGCTACAATACGAGATATGAGTCAAATGGTTTCACAGTACGATTCCATCGATTTTTCGCTACTTGATAGCCCGGTGACACTTGAGGAGGCCGAGGCGTATCGGCGGCGCCAAGGAGCGAAGTGGCCTCTGAGAGGTTTAGTGTTACTAGCGGTAGTACTACTTATTGGACTGGTCGTGCACGCCTTTTTGCCGAGTGATATGCAATTCTTGCGTGGTCGGGAACCACTCGTTGTTATCGCGAGTGTAGCGCTGCTTTGGCATGCTGGTGCATCATGGTACTCAGCCAAAGCTGATGTTCGGATGAGTCGTTTGGCGGATGCTGCGGGGCTTGGATATAGTGCGTACGATGGGGTTGAGCTCGCTGGTGCGGGAGTGATTTTTGATATCGGTCGGGCACGCACCTTTCGTCAGACACTATATCGACAGGATCAGGCGGGTCGTCGATTATTCGAAATCGGGCGTTATCAGTACACGATTGGTTCGGGCAAGAATAGTCGAACATTGTATTGGCGCTATGCATGCGTGCAGCTTGAGCGCCGGTTACCACATATGTTGCTCGATGCAACAGATAATAACGCACGGGTCCTTGGACGGGAGCGAAGCGATCTCCCAGTGTCGTTCGAGACGAGCCAGACGATCCAACTTGAGGGAGATTTCAATCAATATTTCACACTGTATGCACCAGCTGGATATGATGTCGATGTGCGCTATGTTTTCACACCAGATCTGATGGCGTCACTGATCGATGGTGCAGCACGCTACAATGTCGAGGTGATCGATGATAAACTTTATTTCTACGTGCTTGATACGTTTGGTACAGATTATCGAAGTGTGCAAAAGCTACTATCAATCGTTGACTTGATCGGTCAGAAACTGTCTGATCAGACAAACTACTACACTGATGATCGTGCGGCAGCGCCGCGTACCGCTAATGTGGTGGCAGAGCCTGGTCAGCGGCTACGGATGCGTCGTTGGCGTATTTCGCCACTGGTACTAGTGATAATCATCACACTATTGGTAATAGTGCCTTTTGTGGTGATGAACGTTATCACGTTCATGGCACTCAATAGATGAAACACTGCGCTGGTAGGTTTTGCATCTCAAATATAGTACACTAAAAGACATGCATAACGAACCGGACACACAAACACCACAATCACATGACAATACGCTAGCGCTCGATGAAATACAGCCCGTAGGGAGTCAGGATAGTGCGACACCTCCTGTCGGGGCTGATATAGCGGCGCCTGAGCCTGATGATATCTTTCTCTGGGCCAATCAAGCTGACCGCGATAAAGATCAGCTCGATGTCGACTTATTTCTTTTCACGAAGGGATATACCGTTTATGCCACCAATTATGCTAAGGAGCTCAAAGCTCAGCTTAAGGTGCTGTTTTTGTACGACATGATCACAACGGTGCAAACAGGGGCGGCAACTGGTATGGCGGTGAGAGAATTTGAGGCAGCTAAGGCCGAAGATAATGTCCTCGAGCGCACTACACTAGACAAGGTAGCCCATGCCCAAGAAGTGATAGAGCAAATCACGTATAGTGAAGCTAGCCTAGAAACATTCAACGAGGGTGATCATGAATTTAAGAAGGTCAAAGGTATAGTGGCACGATTTCGCCATGGTAAGACAGGCCAGTCGTTCTTTGTAGCAAAATTACTACCACAGTCGCAAGTACTTAAAGGTGCGACAGCCTGGATGTATAATGGCGGATCATTTCAGCCATTTACTGCCGATGCTGGATTGCGGATTACCCCAGACAATCAAGTACTTATCACCGAGCATAATATCTTCGCCTTCAACGAGAGTAAATTTGTGAGGCTCTTTGGCTATGATGCCAAAAAACACGCTGTGGCCGAAGAAAAAGTGGCCGAGATAACCAAGAATTTTAAATTGACCCTACCTGAGGGCTTAACACTTGATGCGCTAGTACGCGATACACCAACATTAGTGAATAAGCTACAAAAATTGGATCCAGCCCAAGTGACGCAAGATCAGTTGATTGATCACGCTGATGAGATGGGGCTTGGTTTGATGACCGATGATGCGACGGGTAGTATCATCTTGATGGATGCCAAAGATGCAGCCATGTTCGTCAATCTCCTCAACGATGATTATGTCACTAGTGATCTTACAGGGGTGAAATACGAATTACGCAGTAAGAAAATTTTGCACGACAAAAGCGAATTATAGGTTTGATATTTTCCTTATCGTGTACCTGATGGTACAATAAGCATTATGGCAAAACAAGCACGTGTGCAATTTCCAAAGCACTTTCTCTGGGGCGTCGCGACCAGCGCTCACCAGGTCGAAGGCAACATGCACAACCAGTGGTCGGAGTGGGAGAAGGCCCAAGCCAAGGCACTTGCTACTCAAAGTCAATATAAATTCGGTGATTTACCGAGCTGGCCGCGTATTGGTGAGGCGGCCAAAGATCCAAATCAGTATATATCGGGTAGGTCAACGAACCATGCCGAGTTTTATCCACAGGATTTTGATTTAGCTCAAAAGATGGGGCTTAATTCATGGCGATTTAGCGTAGAGTGGTCGCGCATTGAGCCAGAAGAGGGTTCTTGGAATGCCGAAGCTATCAAATACTACAAGGCGTATCTGGCAGCATTGTCCGAAGCTGGCTTGGAACCTGTGATGACGCTATTTCACTTTACGTTACCGACTTGGTTCGCAGATCGCGGGGGGTTCGCCAAGCGGTCAAATATAAAATATTTCGTTCAATTCGTCGATAAGCTGATGAACGAGCTTGGTACAGGAGTGCGATATATTATCACGATTAATGAGCCGGGTGTATACGCATCGGAGAGCTATCTGCAAGGGAATTGGCCACCGAATGTGCGGAGTAAATGGCAGGCATATCGTGTATTATGTAACCTAGCCACGGCACATAATCGTGTGGCGAAGTTGTTGCGCGCGAAAAGTCGTCGCTACAAAATAGCTATCGCCAAGAATGTATCATATGTTTATCCAGGTGATGATTCATGGCTGAGTCGGGTAAGTGCGCGAGTAATACAGTTCGTCGAACATGATTATTTTTTGCGTAAAGTGATGCGTCAGAGTGATTTCATCGGTGTGAATTATTATCAAAGTCAGCGGGTGTACGGTTATCGTGTACACAACCCCGAGACTGTACCGAGCGATCTTGGTTGGATTATGCAGCCAGATCACCTCGAATTGGTGTTACAGCGTCTGGCTCTACATTACAAAAAACCTCTAATGATTACCGAGAATGGCGTAGCTGATGGGCGTGATAAATTCCGCAAGCAATGGTTGGCACAGTCGATTTTGGCGATGCAACGCGCTATAGCTAATGGCGTAGATCTCCTCGGGTATATTCACTGGAGCTTTATGGATAACTTCGAGTGGGACAAAGGCTACTGGCCGCATTTTGGCTTGTGCGAAGTCGACCCAAAGACATTGCAACGCAAGCCACGCCCTAGTGCGCTGTGGTATGCGCGGTTTTTGCAGCAACAGAAAGGAAGTCATGCTCATGAAAAATGACAAAAAAGGGGGTGCAAATGTCGTTGTGTTGGGTGGTGGTACGGGTAGTTTTACCCTACTGAGTGGTCTACGTCAATATGCTCGTCTGACAGCATTAGTCAACATGGCTGATGATGGTGGCTCGACTGGGCAATTACGTGATGAGTTAGGTGTGTTACCACCAGGTGATGTGCGTCAATGCCTGGTAGCGTTGAGTAACAGCCCAAAGGTACGTGATCTATTTAACTATCGTTTCGATGAGGGCAGTTTGAAGGGGCATGCATTTGGTAATCTATTTTTGACTGCATTAGAAAAAATGACTGGTAGTTTTGCTGATGCGGTGGCGTTGGCCAGTCAGGTATTAAATATCGACGGAAGGGTACTTCCAGTGACCCTCAGCAATGTCACATTGTGCGCGGATGGGGCTGATGGTCGACCAGTACGTGGTGAATTTTTGATATCGCAACAGCCGATCGCTAAACATCCAGCCATCTGGCTGGAGCCAGAGGCGCAGGCCAACCCGGCAGCTATCCAGGCTATTATGGAGGCCGACATGGTCGTCGTGGCGCCGGGTAATTTGTATGGTAGTTTGGCGCCGATTTTAGTGATAAATAAGATCCAGCAAGCGTTACGTCAGACCAGAGCTACTTGTGTGTTCGTCTGTAATTTAGTCACAAAGCCAGGCCCAACTGATGGTTTCGGCGTGATTGATTTTGCTAGTGAAATCGAACGCCTTGCAGGAGGTGAGTTCCTTGACTACGTGGTGTTCAATAGTACCAAACCAGATCCAGCATTAATGGAGCGTTATGCTCACGACGGAGAATTGATCGTGCAGTATGATATTGAAGCCCTAAAGCAGCAACATTATCAGTTCCGGGCTGCTCCTCTGTTGGCCTCTGACGTATGGCAAGGTGCGCAGGCGAGTGATCCAATCGCTCACACACGAAGTTTGATTAGACACGATTCTGATGCGGTAGCACGACAGCTGATGAGGATTTATTTTGCATGAGTATGGCACAGAAAGTCGATACAACGAATAGAAAAACATTGTCGTTGTCAGAGACAGCGGATAATGTTGTCTTTCTTGATATTGACCGTACCTGCCTTGATACTGATCGCTGGCTAGTGGAGGTAGCCCGATATATAGCGCAGCATTATCCGAGATTGGTAGCAGACTCAGAGGATTTTTTGCGCGGTCGCCGAGCGTTTTACCGCACACCCAGTATGTCTCAGGACTTACCTTATTATTACGACCTACCAGAGCATATAGCTAGTTATGGGGTCAAGCCTGAGCGCGTTATAACCGAGTTAATGGCGTCAGATGTCGCGGATGGGCGTTTGCAGTATGCGGGGTTAGATGATCTTGTTCAGGCATTGTATGATCGAGACTGTGCAGTATATGCTTTGACTTATGGCGATGACAAAACACAGCGTCTTAAAATATCTATGTGTCCTGCATTGAGTGGTGTAGATTGCATAACGACACTCGATCGTAAATCTACTGCGATCAAGCACTGTGTACAGTACTGGCAGGCAACAGGTCATAATCCGTTATCGTTGTATATGGTAGATGACAAGCCAGGGGTTGGATACGACATAC
Organism: uncultured Candidatus Saccharibacteria bacterium; assembly: GCA_945873065.1. Classification (GTDB taxonomy): domain Bacteria; phylum Patescibacteriota; class Saccharimonadia; order Saccharimonadales; family Saccharimonadaceae; genus Saccharimonas. Next base: position 114,247 of record CAMCBN010000003.1, on the reverse strand, counting down.
AGCGGTACAATGATTCGGCGCAGACTAGTAGTGACCAACCGATAGTCCACTTCGTTCAGGTTGATCATCGACCTCCTGGTGAGGTGCAACCTGCCGATGACAAGCATCGTCCGCCGTGGCTAATATGTCATACTTTGAACGAAGTAAAAACAATAATACTACAAGGAGACAACTGACATGTCGTGTACAACTGCCATCATACCAGTAGCTGGATGGGGGACGCGTCGCTTGCCAGTGACGAAAACGATCGAAAAATGTATGCTACCGTTAGGTAATCGGCCAGTGGTAGATTATGCAGTGCAAGATTGTATAGCTGCTGGGGTGCGTGATATCTACTTCGTCGTGAGCGAGCAAAGCACGCAGATTCGTGATTTTTATCGCTCCAATGTCGACTTGAATGACTACCTACGACGTAATGGCAAGGCTGATCTACTGCCGTTGATTTCGCCACCACCGGTGCGTTTGCACTATATCGTTCAGTCGAGTTATGGCAAATACGGTACAGCCATACCAGTCAGCCTAGTTTTGCCAGAGCTCACTCCGGGTGAATCGGCGGTGGTTTTGATGGGGGACGACTGTGTCTATAATACCGATGGTACATCGGAGGTAGCTCGCTTGATCGAGGCGGCTGGTGATACGAAATCAGCTATCCTTGGTGTAGAGATGCCGCGAGAGCGACTCAACCATTATGGGGTGCTCGACGTAGATAGAGATGGTCATCTGCGCGGTGTTGTCGAAAAGCCGCAACCCGATCAGGCGCCGAGTATGATGATTAATGTCAGTAAGTATGTGCTTAGCTACGACTTATTGCAACGGATAGCTGCGTATGCTGATCGTGATGATGTAGAGGGTGAGTATTACATCACCGATCCGTTTAATGACTATCTGTCTGATGGTGGTCATATGGTGGTTGTGCCGAGTCATGGCCAGTATCTCGATGCCGGAACGCTCGAGACTTGGGTCGAGGCTAATAATTGGCTGTTGCACCACCAGTAGGGAAGACGAAGCACTACTCTAACTTTTGTGAAGGACTGGAGGATATCTTGAGAAGTTTCGCTAATAGCGGAACTTTTTATTTGAAAGGCTGACAAGGAAGACCTGATTGTGGAAAACTGTAGGTGACAACAAGACCACTGATAGCGAAAGTGCTTTTCCACAATTGTGTGGAAAAATTAACATAAACGATATGGAATGAGTGAAAATTAGTCTAGAAAAGGCTTGCTTGTGGGTAATAGTGGGTAGTATAGTGGGGTTAGTGGAAGGAAGTGGGTAACCACGGAAAATAAACACCACTGCACAAAAACAAAATAATCATCGCAAGGATAAGCCGCTGTATGGATTACTTTGAACGCAAGCTCGATGACAAACGTCGGTTAACGATACCGACCGAGTTGCGCGGGGAGTTCGCTAGCGGTATCGTTCTGACGCGCGGTTTCGGTCACTATCTTCACCTGTATTCACAGGATGTTTGGGATGACCAAGTGGAGCCAGCGCTGCAGGGCAGTATCCTCGACGAGCGAGTCGCCGACCTGAACGTCAAGTTTCGACGTGGCAAAACTAGCGCTACACTCGACCAAAAACAGGGGCGAGTGACGATTGAGCAACATCTGCTCGATTTCGCTGGCATAGCACGTGACATTGTCGCGGTACGGGCGGGGCAGTACTGGCGTGTCATGGCACCGCAGGATGTGGTCTAACTGGACAAGTTTTTGTGGCGCACATTAACAATCTGATAACAATCTGACGTAATCGATACCCTCGAGATCGACCATCTGGTAGTGAGTATGTGGGCACCCGACCCACTCGAAACCTAGTCGGGAGTACATTGCAAACAACACCTCCCAAAAACTCCACCTCATAGTTACTTCGGTAGCTATATAGATAAGTCTCTCAATCGGTACCTCTTGGTACCGTTACAACAAAAACAAACACAACACAAATACAAAAAATCGCTCACTACCAGTTGGGTGATCTCGAGCCTACTCAGGCTAACTCGCAGTAGCCTGAGTAGGGGTACCCCTATGATATGATGGGGTATATGAGTATTAAAGAACATCCACCACTTCATGTTCCGGTATTGCTAGAAGCAGTTTTGGCGCAGCTTCAGCCACGAGTAGGCGAGAGATATCTCGATCTAACAGCAGGCTACGGTGGCCACGCTAGGGAGATTTTAGCACGGACAAATAGCTATAACACAGCATGTTTGGTAGATCGTGATAGCTTCGCTTTGGCGCAGTTGGGCGATTTAGCTGAACATGGTGTGCGGTTAGTGCGGTCTGATTTTTTGCAGGCAGCACAAACTCTGGTACAAGCAGGGGAGCAGTTTGATCTGTTACTGCTAGATTTGGGGGTGTCGTCACCACAGCTCGATAGAGCAGAAAGAGGGTTCTCCTTTACGTACGATGGGCCGCTAGATATGCGGATGGATCAGGGTCAGGGAAAGACTGCCGCAGAGGTAGTCAACTGCACCGGCCAAGCTGAGCTAGCTCAGATGATCAGCCGCTACGGCGAGGAGCCGGTCAGCTTGGCTAGGCGCTATGCTGCGGCAATAGTGCACGCCCGCCCATTGCGAACGACAGGAGAGTTAGCTGGTGTTATCGAGCAGGTCGCACCGCGTCGGCGACACAAAATACATCCGGCGACGCGTACCTTTCAAGCGATCCGTATAGTGGTCAATGATGAGCTTACTCAGGTAGAGCAAACGTTGCGCTTGGTGCCAGATTTGTTGCTGCCTGGTGGTAGGGTGGTGGTGATTAGTTTTCATAGCCTAGAGGATAGGTTGGTCAAGCGTGCATTTGCCGAGCAAAGACAGGCTGGCTATGAGGCTGAACTAACGATCATTACCAAAAAACCGATCGCTGGTAGTCAATACGATGTTCACAACCCGCGTGCGCGAAGTGCCAAGCTTCGTGTCGCCGTGAAAAAATAACACAAAAAGGAGTAGGGTAATGCCAATTCGCATCCCAGTACAAAATCAATCAGTCACCACTACTGTAACTGTTCGATACGGCAAGCAGTAATGACAAAGCGTTGGGGGCGGCGCTTTCCGCCCCTTATTTATGAAGATAATTTGGATAGCACGATCATTCGTGTCTTTGAGTGTGCCCATGAAGCGATGAATCAAGTATTAACTTTAACGAAAAAACAGAAACACTATGACAACTTATACTCGAACAGTACAATTTAATAGTCGACGCCAGAGCACCTGGAAGCGTAATCACAATACAGTCGCTTTTGCTTCGGCTATCAAACTTGGACCAATCACACATACTGTGCTAATCGCACTGTTGATAACGATCCTGGGCTTGATTTATCTGTCGCAAGCGACCCATACGGTGAGTTACGGCTATGAAGCAAGTGAAGTTGATGATAAAATAGCCTCACTAAGTGAACAAAAAAAAGACTTAGAAGTGGATAACGCTCGGCTGACTGCGCTCAAAGAAGTCCAAAGCAGTAGTGTGGCTGCGGCGATGACAAAGCCGACTAGTACACAATATGTGAGTGAGTAATACTTGTGCAACGCCATTTGACGACGAAACGAGCTAGATTTTTGGCTGCTGTGGCCCTTGGGCTGATGGCAGTTTTTGTGGTGCGTCTGGCGTATATGCAGATTATACGGCACGACTATTATGTGTCACAGGCGGATAGCGAACAGATCAAGCAGTTTGTTTTGCATGCCCAGCGTGGTGAAATCTATGCGCTGGATGGTAGCACTCCGACTAAATTGGTGATGAATGAGACAGTTTACACCGTTTGGGCCGATCCGATGGTAGTGACAGAGGTAGATAAGGTAGTTGAGGTGATGAATCGCGTCGCTGGTGGTAATGTGCGAGATAATTTTCGCCAGTATCTAACGCGCCAGGGTAGCCGATACCAAGTGATCGCCAATAAGGTCAGTCGTAAACAAGCAGAATTGATCAAAAAAGAGAAACTCGCTGGTATTGGCTTTGATGCGGTGACACAGCGAGTATATCCTGAGGGGCAATTGGCCAGCCAGGTATTAGGTTTCGTCGATGCTAGCGGGGTGGGTCGTTATGGTTTTGAGCAAGCAAATGATAAAGTATTGCGCGGCACGGATGGCGTGCTCAAAACAGTGACCGATGTTCGTTCGGTGCCTCTGACTATTGGCAACAAAAACATCAAGCAACCTGCGCGGAATGGCACTAATATGGTGCTCACGATCGACCGCAATGTGCAAGCCAAGGTCGAGCAGGCTTTGCGGGATGGTGCTAGGCGAACAGGTGCTACTCATGTTAGTGCTGTAGTGATGAATCCACAGAATGGCCGTGTGATGGCGATGGCGAATCTACCTACCTACGATCCATCACAACTAGCAAAGGTGACTGATGTCTCATCTCTCAATAACAACACGATCACTAATCCGTACGAACCAGGTTCAGACATCAAGACCTTTACAGTAGCGACAGGCATTGATAAAGGTGTGATCACGCCGCAATCTACCTACAATAATACTGATAAAATCAAGGTCGACGATATCACTATCGGTAATGCTAGCAAAGGGCAGACTGGTAATATCACTATGCAGCATGCGCTTAATTGGTCGCTAAATACTGGTATGGTAACAGTAGCACAGCGGCTAGGTAATGGGCGGTATATCACACGACAGGCTCGCGATACTATGTATGAGTATTTTCACGATAGATTTAGGCTTGGGCAATTGACAGGTATAGAATTAGCTGGTGAAGCAAAAGGCAACATCATTTCGCCCACTCAGCAACAGGGCAACGCTGTGCGTTATTCAAATATGTCATTTGGACAAGGTATGGATGTGACAATGTTGCAGGTGTCAGCTGGATTTAGTGCGATGATCAATGGTGGTACCTACTACGCACCAACAGTGATCGCGGGAACTATAGATGGCAAGGGTACCTTTTCTCGGGCTGCCGCTAAAACGAAATATACGAACATCATAAAACCGCAATCGTCAGATACAGTGCGTGAAATGGTCCACCAGGCGCGGACGGCTTTTTACGCTGGTAATGATACGCCTGGGTTTTATATCGGTGGCAAAACAGGGACCTCTCAGACGATAGAGAATGGTAAGTATATCTATAGCCAGACAGTTGGTACTTATCTGGGTTTCGGCGGTGAGGTCGGCAAAATTCCAGCATATGTTATTATGGTGGAGGTTTCGGGTAAGGGTATGGCCTTGCAGGGTGGCCAGGATGCTTTGCCAATATTTACTGATATATCAAACTGGATGATTAATTACTTGCAGCTTCAACCAAAAGGATAGATAATACCACCATGAATATACACACACTCGTTCAAGAATTAAACACGACCTTCGTATTAAGCGTGATCGCTTTTTTGTTGGCGATGGCACTCACACCGCTGTATACCTATTTTGCTTATCGGTATAAATTCTGGAAACGGCAACGCTCGGATAGTACGACTGGCGAAAAATTGACGGTTTTCAATAAAATGCAGGCTGAAAAATTCCAGCGGAACATTCCGACAATGGCAGGAGCGATCGGTATCGTAGCGATCACTGTAGTGACGATTGGGTTAAATCTTGATCGAGCCCAAACTTGGCTGCCACTAGCGGCGCTATTGGGCGGTGGGGCAGTCGGTTTGCTCGATGATATTGTCAATGTCCGTAGTGATGGTTCTGGTGTAGCAGGGCTGCGCTCGTGGTTGAAATTTACCATGATCACGGTTATCGCTCTGGTGTTGGCCTGGTTTTTCTATGTCAAATTGGGCTATACCACTGTACATATCCCGTTCTTTGGTGATTGGCAGCTTGGTCCGTGGATCATTCCATTGTTTGTCTTTGCGGTGGTGGCGACAGGGAATGCAGTAAATATCAGTGACGGTCTTGATGGCCTGGCCGGTGGATTACTATCAGTTAGTTATTGTATTTTTGGGGTGATCGCATTGTTACAAGAACATTTAGCGTTAGCTGGCTTTTGTTTTACGGTGCTAGGTGCATTGCTGAGCTATCTATGGTTTAATATTTATCCGGCGCGATTCTTTATGGGGGATGTAGGGAGTTTTGCTTTTGGCACTAGCTTGGGTGTCGTAACGATGCTGACAAACACTCTGTTTTTGTTGCCAATCATTGGAATACTGTTTGTCGCCGAGGCTGGCTCGAGTTTGATTCAGATCTTGAGCAAGAAGTTGTTCCACCGTCGAGTATTTATCTCAGCACCGTTACACCAACACTTACAAGCACTCGGGTGGCCAGAAGTGAAGGTGACGATGCGTTTTTGGGTGATCGCATGTATCACAGGCTTTTTCGGCTTATTGATGGCGTTGGGCGGGGGGCATATCTAGCGTGGCTTCAGCCCGTCGTCGGAGTCGATCAGTACAGCGGTCAGACGCAGCGACTGGTTTGGATCAGCGTCCTCGACGACGTCAAGTGGCTCAGACAACGAAAAAGCCATCGTTAGTACGACGATTGCATCGTCCAGACTATCAGATCATTTTGTGGGTGGGGCTATTAATGCTGTTGGGGCTGATAGTGATGTATGCGATCGGGCCACAGCGTGCCAATGTACTTAATGCTACACATCATACGACATACTATACTGATACTTATTTTGCTTTCAAGCAGACACTGAGCTTGGGGTTGGCGGCTGTGGCGTTTGTCGGACTGTCAGCGTTGCCGTTTGCGTGGTTGCAGGCGAGGGCTGGCATGATCATGACTGTTGGCTTTGGTCTTTGTGCATTGCTCTTTGTGATGGGCAATTTACTCCACGTTGAAGCGGTGGCTCAGTGTAGTTTGGGGGCTTGTCGCTGGTTTAATATTGGTCCGCTGGGGAGTTTCCAGCCATCGGAGCTTTTGAAATTCGGCATGTTGCTGTATATAGCGCTGTTCATCGGAGCGCGAGCACGGCAAGGGGTTCTCGACGATTATCAGCAAACTGTTATCCCTGTTGTTTTGATGACATTAGCGGCTCTATTTTTTGTGGTGGTATTGCAAAAAGACATGGGGACAGGTTTGGCGTTATCGGCTATTATTGCATCGATGCTGGTGATGAGTGGTATGAATAAGCGTATTTTGGCGACTATGTTATTGGGTGGCGTGGTATTGATCGGTATAATGATCGCTATCGCGCCGCACCGAGTCGAGCGTGTCATGACATTTTTGCAGGGAGACGATCATGTCGCTATCGGTGATGATAGTTATCATATTCGTAACGCAAAGATTGCGCTCGGTAGCGGTGGCCTGTTTGGCTTGGGTATTGGTAATAGCATCCAGGCGACGGGTTATTTGCCTGAAGCGATCAATGATTCGGTGTTTGCTATCATAGGCGAAACATTTGGTTTCGTTGGTGCAGTGGCGGTGCTTGTATTATTTGTGCTGCTATTGGTGCGGCTACTTAAGATAGCTGAGCGTTTACCTGACATGACGATGCGATTAGTGGTCGTCGGTGTCTTTGGTTGGCTGGGGTCACATGTTATGCTAAATGTAGCGTCAATGATCGGCGTATTCCCATTGACAGGCATTACTTTACCACTGTTGAGTTTTGGGGGAACGAGTATGGTGTTTATTGCTGGTGCTCTAGGGCTCGTCTTTCAGTTGTCGCGATATGCAGCGTATCAACCAATTGACGAAAAGGAGTCGTCTCATCATGAAATTACTAGCAGTCGGCGGTGGATCGGGCGGGCACGTTACGCCAGTCGTCGCCGTCATTAATGAAGTCGCCGCACTTGAGCCGGATGTGCAAGTAACCTTTGTATGCGACAAGAGCTTTGAAAGCCAATCTCGCGGACTAATGGCACGCGCCGATGTGCCAGTGATGGTGCGAACGATCGCGGCAGGTAAGTTTCGGCGATATCAACATTTGAGTGTATGGCAGCAGATTATAACACCTAGTATTGGCTTGGCGAATGTGTTAGATGTATTCAAAATTATTGCTGGTTTTTTTCAGAGCTTGTGGTTACTTCTGTGGCACAGACCAGATGTGGTTTTTGCCAAAGGTGGGTTCGTCTGTTTACCAGTAGGAATGGCAGCACGTTGTTTGCGTATACCTGTGGTGATTCATGATTCTGATGCTCGGCCTGGTTTGACGAATCGGGTAATAGCGCGTTGGGCTGCCGCGATCGCGACAGGTTCGCCGCTCAAGCATTATAATTATCCGCGATCACGTAGTCGGTATGTCGGAGTGCCGATAGCGGCTCGCTTTCATCCGTTGACCAACAGCGAACGCAACCAAGCCCGTCAAAAATTCAAACTAGCACTAGACAAACCACTTGTCGTCGTAACTGGTGGTGGACTTGGTTCTGTTACTATCAATGATGCTATACTGCGAGCTGCTGCAGAGCTTTTAGCTCAGGGGGTGCAGATTTACCACGTAACAGGTAAAGCACATTACGACACTGTCCAGGCTCGGGCGCCACACGACCCACATTACCACTGTGAACCGTTCGTTTTTGAAGGGATGGAGCAGTTGCTTGGTACTGCCGATGTGGTGGTTTCGCGTGCTAGCGCCACATTTACGCAAGAATTAGCTGGGTTAGCTCAGGCGGCGATTTTAGTGCCAGCGCGTCAATTGGGTGATCAACTCAAAAATGCCGCTATCTACAGCGAAGCACGGGCAGCTCTGGTGCTGAGTGATGATGATTTGGAGCGATCGCATGCCTTGGAAGAGGCCATTCAGAGCCTTCTTGAAAGCCACGAACGGCGCCGACGGCTTGCGGAGCGGTTGCATGCCTTTTCTCGCCCGCATGCGGCACACGATGTCGCTACGATGGTCGTAACAGTAGGCAAAACAGGGGTGTTTCATTCAGATGAGGGTGAATGATATCTCAACAAGTATACAAAGGATTTCTACATTGCCCATCTGTTATAATGAACAATAGTATATGGGGCTTTTACGAAACAAAGACACACCACCACGCCGTCGTCAGGCTGCAACAAACAAGAGGAGGGGCGATCAATCGTCGTCTTCGCACGCCTCGTCGTTTGCATATCGGCGTAATCGTACGTTGACAGGCAGCCTTGTAAGCTATGTCCCAAGTGCTAGCGAACAAAATGCCGAGCTACGTTCGCCTCGTATGCATGTACATGATTTGCGGCGGACGCGGCGCCATATAGTGATATCTTTGATATGTACCATTTTTGTAATGATTGGGTGTGGTTTTTTACTAATGAATATCACATCTACTCCTGTGGTAACTGGCAATTTTAGTAGCAACCACCAGTTGTATCAAAAGGCTATCACAGCCTACCTGACCGAGCATCCACTAGAGCGGTTTCGATTCGCTTTAGATACGACGCGCCTCACTACTTACCTGCAAACGCATGGATACGCTGAGGTCGCTCGAGTCATGCCTGATACACGACAGACTGGTTTGGGTCGCACGATGTATACGCTAGCTATGCGCCAAGCTGCCGTTGTGTGGACGATCAACAAGCAGCAACGTTTCGTCGATACCGATGGTACGACATTCGACCGAGCGTATGTGAAGAGTCAGCAGCTGGTCGAAGTTATTGACGAGAGTGGGATTAACACTCGTGATAATCAAGTGTTGGTCAGTGATCAATTTTTGGGGTTTATCGGTAAAATAGTTGGTGCTATGCGCCAGTATGACCTAACTATACAAAAAATCACTCTTCCAGCTGGCACCACACACCAGATTTATGTATGGATAACAGGGGTAGAATATCCGATAAAAGTCTCAGTCGACCGGTCGGCGTATCTGCAAAGCGAAGACATTGCGCACGTTGTTCGCTATATGTCGGTCCACCATATTACCCCTGAATACGTTGATGTCCGTGTCAGTGGTCGGGCTGCGTATCGTCAAAAATAACCAAGAAATGAGAAATACACTCACGCCCACCGATTTTTCGCAAACAGGGGGGAAAGGGTAGGGGTGTAGCAAAATAAACAGCGAACCTTTAAAAGTTAAAATATCATAAAAATACGAAAAAGCAAATAAAGAAATATAATAAAATATGTTTTTGCCAAAAAAGCAAATAGTTGTAAAGTATATTTTTATATAAAGACATAAGGTAGGGAAAAGTCAAAGAATAGCTAGCGCACGCACAGGTATTGAGGAGTGGTGATGTGATGTGAATGTGAGTGTGAGTGTGAGTGGTGATATCGCGCTGTGCGGTCCTGGATCGATAGATGAACTCTAAAACTCTAAAAATACTAAAAATAAAATCTGGGTGTGTTGGTACAGGTACACTGACTTGTGGTGCACCAACAAGATATGTAAACGTAACAGTAACTATATGTATGTATGGCTGTATGTGATTGAACTGAATTGAACTAACCCTCGGGGACCCTATGTAGAGTTCTCTCCCTTTTTTGGGTTTTTTGGTTTTTGGGTGTGATTTGCTCATTTTAGTTCGTAAAAGGGTTATTGTGCGAAGTTAGATTATGAACAAAAAGATGAATTCTCCATCGTTTCGTTACGCGCTACCCTTTTTGCTATTTGGGATTTTGTCCGCGTTATCTCGTGTGTATTTAATGACTTAAAGTTCACTTGTGCTCTTTTGTCTTAATTATCTTATCGTGCTTATGTTTACGTATTTAAGTTTAAATCTGCCATTTGCCACTTATTATGTTATGCTTTGGTTTTTTGTCCTGGTTTACTTTTTGATATGTTGAATATTATATTGCATAGTATGGTAGATGCGATATTTTGAGTTTTTTAGCCACGAATTAGTTAAGGCAGGGAAAAGGAGATGACGTGAAAAGGAGGGATACGATACATGATCAAATCAACTTTCCTGCCCTTGCCCGCTTCCCTATCTCAACATCTCAACGCGCTTCTGTCGACGCCTGGAGGATTATCAAGCCAGGTTTATTAATGTCAATCACGAAAGGTAGTATACAGTATACGCAAATTATTCACGACAGTAACGATAAGCATCCTCTGGACACTATTTTTGTACATAAGGCAAATTACCCCTGTAAGAATTGATAATTTTTGTATTCAATGATAAAAATATCATGCTTATGCTTACACTTGAGTGGCGATCTTAGTTTTCTCTACCGGCTTAGCCGTAGCCGTATATGATGAAAATATGGTAGAATATGCCCATGCAGAATGATCAGTTGCAAACGATGACATGTAAGATCATCGGGGCGAGTGTCGCTTGTTTGAACAGCCGCATTGTAGTGCAGCAAGCGCTACGCGAAGTTGCCTGGCGAGCGGGTTTGTCAGCAGTGCGCTCAGTGAGCCATGATTTTGTACCGAATGGTATTGGTGTGGCACTGCTTTTGCCTGAGGCTCATGTGGCAGCTCGTACTTGGCCAGAGACTGGCCGGGCGTATGTGACGATGACGACATGTCAGCCAATTAGTGCTGATATGGTGACTCGCCTGGAGCGAGTTTTGGGGGCGGCGTTTGCAGCTGAGCGAGTCGAGACTGGCGTCGTGAATCTGTAATACGTACATAATACGTACACACATCCTTGTCAAAATACGATTACTATGCTATAATCACAGCGTAGTTATGTCATTTTTTGCGGCATTTTTCAGTATTCTTCTTCAGTGGTATGTGTGGGTGCCTCTAGTGTTGCTGCTAGGGTATTTGACGTGGCGCAATAATCGTCAGGTTGATGTTTTGCGTGAAGTCGATAGCGTGTTGTTGGTGCTAGAAATCCCTCGCACTAATGAAAAATCAGAATTAGCTGCTGAGCAGATGTTCGCTAGTTTGCACGGTATTTTGCGTGATGCGCGAGAACTAAAAATCAACGATGGCTACCAGGAGCACCTGAGTTTTGAGATTGCATCGGTGGGTGGTCAGATCCAATTTTACGTTTGGACACCACGGGCGTTGCGTAATTTCGTTGAAAGTCAGATTTACTCGCAGTACCCAACAGTACAAATTCACGATGCCACTGAGGATTATGTGACACATGATGGTAAGCATACTACAGTGTATACTGCCGAGGTGGCACTATCCGAGAGTGAGTTTTTGCCTATCAAAACATTTCAGAGTTTTGAAGTAGACCCATTGGCGGGTATCACTGGAACACTAGCCAAACTCGAGGATACCGACGATGAAATTTGGATCCAAATACTGGTGCGGCCAGTGGCTGATGATTGGCATAAGGCGTCGGAGCGCTGGATACGACGAGTTCGTAGCGGTAGTTTATTCGTTGGAGATGCGCTACAGCCTAAGGCGCGTTGGTTGAGTCAGCTCGTGACTGCGTTGTGGCAGCCTCCTGAGGTATCACCTAGTGCAGTAGTAGAGTTGTCTGAGCGCGACAAAGTTCGTATCGCTGAGGCCGAGAAAAAAGCCGCCAAGCTCGGCTACCAGGTGAAGATTCGGATAGCTTACCTTGGCAACAGTACGACGAATGCCCGACTCCGGATGCAGGCTATTTTGGGGACGTTTAAGCAATTTAATAGTACAAACCTAAATGGTTTCACTATGAGTCATGATAGTTTTCATCGCGAGGAATTGGGCCGTTACAAGCTACGACTATTCGCCGATCGCGGTTTTTTGCTTAATATCGAAGAGGTCGCGAGCGTATTTCATCTACCACACACTAATGTAGAGACGCCAAATATTGTCTGGGCGAGCAACAAGACTGCTGAGCCCCCTAGTCGCTTGCCAGTGTTGACTGGTGATGTGACGAAGGATGAGCAGATATCAGCTTTTGGTCTGACTAATTTCCGTGGAGTGACGCATCAGTTCGGTATGTTGCGTGGCGACCGTTCACGACATGTCTATATCATTGGTCAAACGGGCGCAGGAAAAAGTGGTTTGTTGGAATTATTCGCACTAAGTGATATTTATCACGATCAGGGATATGCTATTATCGATCCGCACGGTGACTTTGCGATTGAGAATATGAAATTTATCCCAGAAGCACGCCTAGATGATGTAGTGTACTTCAATCCAGCTGATGTCGATCACCCGATGGGTTTTAATCCACTGGAGGTGACCAATCCTGCCCAAAAAACGATGACTTCTTCGGAGGTGATCGGAGTGCTCAAGCGGATGTTCGGCGATAGTTGGGGGCCACGGCTCGAATATATTTTGCGTTACACGATTTTGGCTTTGCTAGATCGACCTGATCCGACGATGCTCGATATCACGCGTATGTTAACAGACAAAAAATTTCGCAAAGAGACGGTCAGTTATTGCCAAGATGTCGTGGTGCGACAATTTTGGACTGTAGAGTTTGCTAGCTGGTCGGATAAATTTCAGGCTGAGGCGATTGCTCCGGTACTTAATAAGGTTGGCGCATTTACTGCCAACCCGATCATTCGCAATATCATCGGTCAGCCTCATTCGGCTTTTAACATCAGGCAAATCATGGATGAAGGCAAAATATTGATAGTTAATCTCAGTAAGGGCTTGATCGGTGAAGATAACGCGAGTATTTTGGGTTCATTTTTGGTGACGAAGATTCAGCTGGCGGCGATGAGTAGAAGTGATATCACTGAGATCACAGATCGGCGACCGTTTTATCTGTATGTGGATGAGTTTCAGAATTTTGCGACAGATAGTTTTGCGACGATCTTGTCAGAAGCAAGAAAATACGGCTTGAATTTAACGGTGGCGAATCAATATATTTCGCAAATGGACCCAGCTGTACGCGATGCAGTGTTCGGTAATGTTGGCACAATGATCAGTTTCCGTGTGTCGGCGGATGATAGCCCTATTTTGGCCAAGCAATTCGAGCCTCAGTTCGAAGCAAATGATCTTCTGCAGATGCATAATCGCAACTTTATCATTAATATGGTGATCAACGGCGAGAAAGCGCCAGCGTTTAGTGCCACCACGCTGAATTTACCTGAGACTTTGGACAATTACACTCGAGACATTATCGAGCATAGTCGGCGAGAATATGGACAGTCGCGACAGAAGGTAGAGGCTATGATTGATGAGCGGATTCGCCCGGGTAGTACAGGGGTGAGTGTCGATCTTGCAGGTGGGGCTTCGCAAAAAACAGATGATACAGCAGCTACGCAGTCAAACGTCAGTGGTACACAGACAAAACGACGCCGACGCCGACGTCGCAAATCATCGACCTCTACGTCAGCACCGTTAATCACGGCGACTGATGCAGTGTCAGGAAGTACCACCAAGACAAAAACTTCGCCAACTCAGCCTACAAAAGCGACCGAAAAAAACATTCCTATGGCGCCGCACACCGGTGATGATGCCGATGACACCATTCTTTCTATACATCATACGAAACAATCCCCGACTGAGAGTCGCCATTTGTCCGATAAAGCTCCTTTAGCCAGTAAGGCCGCAAAAAAGCCTGTGTCATCAGGTCGGACGAAGGATAATGACGATCCAACATTCTTGGCATTACGTTAGAAAAAGTGTTTTCGCCAAAAGTAAAGCCCCACACCTACCTAGCTCAATGATATGGTGCGGGGCTTTTTCGCCTTTGTCGTGCTGATCGAGACAGGTCTCTTTTTATGCCGATTGAGGATTGTCGAGCGCATAGGTGGCTTTTGCGACACGCTTGAACAGTGGTTTGCTTTGTAGATTTAGAAGGATGGTCGTCTCCTTGACTTGACGGCTTTTTAGCACACGTTTGACTATCTCGTCGCGGTGGAGTGGCTTGCCTTCGTCGCGCAATATACCAGCGATGATATCTGCGACCGTGCCTTGACTATAACCCCAGGCATCGAGAGCGTAGATGCCGCGTCCGATAAGAATAAAACGCTTATCTTTGATGAGCTCATTGTGGATAGCCTGGCGAGTAACATTGCGACGTTTGAACGAACTTTCTTTGATGCGCTTGGCTATTTCGCTGAAGTGGAGTGGCTTGCCTTCGTCGAGAAGGACGACGTAGATTTTGTCGCGGATATTCTTGGGGTTGACGGTTGGCCATTTACTGAGCCCCCACATGTCTTTTAGACAAGCTAATTGGGTGGATATACTAGCTAATCCACGAACTTGCTTGGGGTTTTCATAGGTGAGCTGGTCGTGTAGTGCTTCGAGGCTGATCGGCTCGCCATGCTTTTTGATCGTTTTGACGATCTCGTCGACTTTTTCGCGAATCTGTTTTTCGTCGCCATATTCGGCGATAGCAACCCCCTGATAGTAGGAATCCGATTCGTTAATGGTAGTTAATTTAGGCGAAATTTCGCTCAGAAACGTGATTTGTGAGCGTTGCTGGAGCGTTGGTGTCTCGACCGACAACAAGCGCTGTGCGACGTCGTAAACGCGCCCTACGCGCCCATTTTCGGATAAGTCTCGTATGATGAGACGCTCAGCATCGCGAAGTCCTTCTAGTTCGCCTGACTCGGCGGCCATTTTGAGTCGGATGACGATCGCTTTCTCGAGTTGGCGCACTCGTTCACGAGTAATGCCTAGTAATTCGCCGATCTGCTCGAGTGTTTCGCGTCGATCTTTTAGGCCGAAGCGCCGCACAATTATCTCGCGCTCGCGATTGTTTTCTTCGCCAACAACTGCCAAAATAGCAGCGATTGACGAATTTAGTAATTCAGTTGGTTGTTGCTTGGTGGTATGTTCCATGACGTATCTCCATTTCCTCAGTTGTCTGCGAACGCCCACTCGTACACAGCACCTTTGATTATAGAATAATATTTTGTATAAGTCAATCGTTTACTCATAGAACTATTATAGCACAGACTTTGCGCTTATGGTAAACAATTTTTTGAGACTTTTCGATTTTTTGTAATATTATTAGCCTCACCATAAAGTCGACGAGCTATCAGTAATATCGACCAGCGCGGGTTCGTCTGGTCGATAGATAGAAGTTTTAGATGGCAAATAAAGTTAGATGTCTATTTGTGTGATCGTGATTTTCGAGATGAGCTCGTTGCCTTGCGTTTGGTGGTAGTGCGTCGTGAACGCTTGGCTGGCGCCGCAGCGACGATCTCACGAGCCTGTTGCTCCGTCAGCGTTGTCGGATCGGTATCTTTTGGTACACGAACGTTCTTTTTACCATCGGTGATGTACGCTCCCCAACGTCCGTTGAGAATTTTGATGTCACCGAAGTCGGCGATACGCTTGGCGGCTTCGGTGGCTAGTTTAGCGGCGTAGAGTTCGCGAGCCTCTGACTCTGTTATCTTGCGTGGATCGTGTTCCTTTAGGCTGACATACAACTTGCCGACCTGGATATATGGCCCGAAACGGCCAACATTAGCCTTTATGGTTTGACCATCTTCGGTAGTGCCAACAGTGCGTGGTAATTTTAAGGACTCTAGGGCTTGCTCTAATGTAACTGTCTCGATGCGTTCACCTTTGGGTAATGGCGCGAACTGTGGTTTGTGGTCTTTGTCTTCGCTACTACCGAGCTGTAGCATTGGCCCAAAGCGACCAAATCGAGCGAAGATAGGTCGGCCAGTCTTTGGGTCGTCGCCGATATGACGTTGAGAGCCAACGGTGCTACGATCAATAGTGTCAGATTGTTCGATCAAAGCGTGGAATGGGCCGTAAAACTGTTGTAACATCGCGTTACGTGCGAGTTTGCGGCTAGCGATATCGTCGAATTCATTTTCGACTCGGGCGGTAAACCCGTAGTCAATAACGGGCGTAAAGTGATCGGTCAAGAAACCAGCGATGAGCTCACCAGCTGGTGTAGGCACTAACTTACCACGGGTAGCGCCAGTTTTTTCTTGGACTACTTGACGGGTGATGGCATCTGCTCCACCTTCGGTGCCGTAGCGCTGTAAGACGATAATATCGCGTGGCTGCCCCTCCCCTTCTCCTCGCTCGGCGTAACCGCGTGTCTGGATGGTGTTCATGATGGTCGCATAAGTACTCGGTCTACCGATGCCTAGCTCTTCTAGTTTTTTGACAAGTGTCCCTTCAGTGTAGCGAGCTGGTGGTCTGGCGAAGACTTGTCGAGCTTCAGCATTGACTAATGTAAGATCTGTGTTGGTGTCGAGTGGTGGTAATATAGTCGAATCACGCCCACCATAGACGCGTAGAAAGCCATCAAATACCACGGTTTGCCCTTTTGCCTCAAAGACAAGCGAAGAGTCAACTGTGGTAGCTGTCGTATCGATCGTGATAGTTACAGTGGTATTTTCTAGCTTGGCTGATGACATTTGGCTGGCGAGTGTACGGCGTCGGATTAGGTCGTAAAGGCGCTGGTCGTAATCATTACCACTCACAGCCTCACGGCTAACATCGGTCGGGCGGATAGCTTCGTGTGCTTCTTGCGCGCCAGTAGACTTGGTTTTGAAGGTGCGGGAGCGGCTATATTTGCTACCGTAGAGGCGGGTGATATATTCAGCGCTAGCGGCAATGGCTTGGGCACTGAGGTTGACACTATCGGTACGCATATAGGTAATGTACCCCTCTTGGTATAATTTTTGGGCGCTTGCCATAGTAGCGCGGCTGCTCATGCCTAGCTTGCTGTTAGCTTCTTGTTGTAGGGTGCTGGTAGTAAATGGTGCAGCTGGATTACGCGTACCGGGTGTTTTGACGATATCTGTGACTGTGAAACGAGCTCCACTCAGACGGGCCAAAAAATCGTAAGCATCCTGTTCACTATCGAAGCGTTGTTTGAGCTCGGCCTTAATATCCTGGTTACCGATCGTGAACATGGCAGTTACTCGAAACTGTGAATTGCTAGCGAAAGCACGGATTTCATGCTCCCTCTCGACTAGTAAGCGTACTGCTGGACTTTGGACGCGCCCAGCTGACTTACCACCAGGGACTTTGCGCCATACTACAGGGCTAAGCTCGAACCCAACGATTCGATCGAGAATTTGCCGGGCTTGTTGCGCCTCGACTAGGCTCATGTCGACAGTACGTGGGGCCGCGATGGCAGCCTCGATGGCCGGTTTGGTGATTTCGTGAAAGGTGATTCGCTTAGT
Organism: uncultured Candidatus Saccharibacteria bacterium; assembly: GCA_945873065.1. Lineage (GTDB taxonomy): Bacteria > Patescibacteriota > Saccharimonadia > Saccharimonadales > Saccharimonadaceae > Saccharimonas. Next base: position 96,497 of record CAMCBN010000003.1, on the reverse strand, counting down.
AGTAGCTGGATCAAGCTCAAGCACCTCACAAAGGTGCCAGGCGATCGCCTCCCCTTCGCGGTCTTCGTCGGTCGCTAGCCAAACATTGGCAGGCTGAACAGCTTTGACTGCTTTTTTGAGCTGGGTAATGACTTTTTTCTTTTCGGGATCGATCTCGTACACTGTAGCGAAATCGTGGTCGATGTCGATCGGTGGCACACCATTTTTGGTCTTTTTCGGAATGGTGCGAATATGTCCTACGCTTGATAGTACTTGAAAATTGCTGCCGAGATATTTCTCGATTGTTTTGGCCTTGGCTGGGCTCTCAACAATGACTAGTTGTCTGCTCATGCTGTGTGTAGTATCCACTTATTTTTATGTATGGTTGATCAAAACCGTATGATATCGCAACTTATACAATAATGCAAATGCAAAAGTTGCATACCGAAGGCTATGAGCGGCGCCGTTTTCCGAAGTGTCCATGCGTATAACTATACATAGCGTGTGCCCCAAACGCCATACCAGCTGCTGTAGCAACATACCCCATACCCCTACTGATTTTGTATACACGAGAGTTGGGTATTGACTCATGCGCTAGAAATGATGCGGCGACTGCGATATTGTCGCAAAACATACTGAGTTTGCCTGACCGAGTCGGGCGAGCAGTACTATCTGGCGTAGATAGATCGTGGTATAGTGTCGCACTAGCATTGACGAGGTTTTTGGCGGCGATAGCAGCGACGGTCGGACGTTCAACGATCGGTGTATCATTTTGTTTGGCTTGTTGCCAAAGCGCATTTGCGATGATACCAACACCGACCTTGTCGCATACAGCATCGACAATAGCACCAGCGTTACTTTCGGTATGAGTACGTCGCGCGACTACTCCATCGACTAGGTCGAGTCCACGCCCTGCGGCGATCGCCATCTTGCCAGCTTTGGTATCGATGTGTCGAGAACCAAGGGCAACCAAAGCCAACCCAGTCACTGAGATAGCGGTCGGTAGATGAGCTAAATCATGAGCTCGAATATCTTTAGGTATTTCCATTGTCGTGATTATACAATAAATTATTTCATAATCAAAATTTACTTGATCTTAAATTTTAAAATATATTCTGTCCACTCTTATCAGGGCGTAGGATGACTAATGTAGCGTCCATTGATTACCTCCCAAAGGTCGTATGACACCCTGAATTTCTAGCATAGTCAATGCCACATTGAATTCACTCGCCGAAACATGGAGCTGGCGCTGGATTTCTTCGCCATCACGCAAACCATTCTGAAGACGTTGGATGATGGCTGTTTCGAGTGGTGTTGCGCCAGCGGCGGGTATTGTTTGCTGTGTAGGTGGGGTATGTGGTGCTAGCGTAGAGATGATATCGCTCGGATCGGTAGCCACGCGTGCACCCTGCTTGAGCAGATTATTACACCCCTCCGACAAAGGATTGGTGATATTGCCTGGTATGACGAAGACGTCTTTGCCTTGCTCTAGGGCGTGGGCAGCTGTGCTAAGTGTACCGCTACGGGCGGCTGCTTCGGTGACTAATATAACATCGGCCAAGCCTGATACGAGGCGATTGCGCTCTAAAAAGCTCCAACGTCCGAATATATACCCATCTCCCTCGCGATGTTCTGCCACGATGGCTCCACCGTGTGCGACGATTTCATCAGCCAAAGAGCGATGATTTGCCGGATAGATGCGTGGCAAGGGGTTGCCGAGTACGGCGATAGTAGTGCCATCAGCTGCAAGGCATGCACGGTGGGCGATGCTGTCGACGCCTAAAGCAAGCCCACTAATGATCACGATACCTTGCTGACTGAGCGCCGTGGCAAATCGTTCGGTAGTTTCGCGACCATAGCGAGTCGGCCGTCGTGAACCAACGATGGCTACACTTGGGCATCGCTGCCTTGGTAGGTCGCCTATGTAGTAGATATACTGGGGTGGCTTGGCAATATGTGTAAGTAATTTGCTGTAATCGTGGTCTCGTGGCGTGATGCGATTGATATTTGTCATGATTTGTGCTAAAAAGTGTTGACATTTCTCAGATAGAATGCTAATATCGTAGGTGATTGATAAAGCGAAAGCTTCTATCAAGTACCTTATACCCCCTATTTTAACGGTATTGTGGCTTAATTGCCACAGTATTTCGTTAGGTTACACACAGCTTGTGCTGCAGTTATCTACCCTCCACTGTAGCACCGTAGAAAGGGTTGTGTGTATACTAACCCCTTTGTCCAGCGGGTCTTTGTATGTGTGATAGATCACGTATACCCTGATTGGGTGGGACGAAGGGCAGCCTAAGCGCTTATAGTGATGCCCACCCTTGCTATAAGCGCTTTTTTGATGAGAAAAAACATCATCAGGTAGAGCAACCCCTGCGGTAGCAGTATGATTTAGGTCAAATCAAGATATATCTTAGATCGATACTGTATACACTTAATACCAACCAGCTCCGCTCTGTGCTCGTTTTACTTCTCTACGCCACTTCATTACTTTGTATAAAGGTACAAGTGCTACGCCTAAGCCTGCCCAAACCTGGCGCGGTACAAGATCCAGGTAGTCTACAGCCGGCTTAATCGCATACTCTTCGTTAACAGAAGAAGAATTGACTGCCCTATCAATCATGTCTGGGCCAATAACGGATGTTACACGAATATCTTGTTCGTTGATCTGTCCTTGGTTGGCGACTACATTAGCGTTAGCCAACTGGTCTGGTGATGCAATCGACTCGCTGGCGCCTGTAGTCAGTCCTACAGCCGAGGATGTTCCGTTGTCGTGAATAATATATATGACAGAGTTGTTACTGATCGCTTCGGTCTCTGTGTCATATTGTGCTTCCCTAGTAACTCCAGAAAATACGGTGGCATTACCACTTTCTGGTTGAAAGAAAAGAGGAAATGCTGCACCTGCCTGTGGTATTTCTGGCCGGTATCCGTCTGCATACCAGGCGCCTAAGAGTGGCTCCGAGTTAGACGCTATATCTGATGGTTTGGCAAGCTGAGCACCGCCTGCTGATTCGTCTTTTATGTAGGCGTCGGTATCGCCGAGGCGCTTACGGAAGGTGAATACGGTTACTGATCTGTTCGGATCGTTTGGATCTTCTAACACACAACCCCACGAGGCGGTAATTTTTTTATTAGGATGGCGCACAAATGACATCTGAAACTCTCTGGCGGTGTGCCCGCTGTAGTCGCCAGTTGTAACGACAGTGGAGTGTCCAGAATTATTCACAACGGCCAAACCATTCCCGACAAAATTATCGTCTTGATCTACTATTCTAGCTACGGAATTAATAGGAACACTATCGTCTACAGCTGTTTGGTAACTATCTAGGCGGTTGTTGGCGTATGGTAGACCAGAGAGATCACCGATGTCTACAATATCACCTCTTGCGGGCAAAAGGGTGTTACTGGTGGCTGCCGCTATAGCCTCAGTATCAACCCCCTCGCACGCCTCGATCGGAATGTCACCATTGTAGGTCGGATCAATTGTTCCCTCGTAAAAGCTAAAGGCTAACGCTGCTGTACCCAGCGCTGCCATACCCTTATACCACTTATGTCTTCTTTCCTTTGCTCGCTTAGCAGCCGTCTTCTCGTCTGGTGACGTATGAGTTGGATTTGGTTCAACTGGTGCGCTTGGTGTTCGCTCTGTCATGCTGTTATTATACTAATTTCTCATGAAGTTCGCAAATAAAAATAATTATATAAGATGTCTAGAATGTCTGCGATGTTTCGTGATATACTTACACCCGATATGAAGCATCTCTTACATCACACTCACCCATTTCGGATTTTTTGGTTTTCGGCTCTCCTCACGATTGGTCTCGGTGCGGCGATTTTTGCGCATATGGGTGTGAGCGGGCTGTGGTTGTTTGCGATTTTAGTGATTCTTGAGGTGACATTTAGCTTTGACAATGCTGTGATTAATAGCAAGGTGCTAGTGGGGCTGAGCGAATTATGGCAGAAGATTTTTCTGACAGTTGGAATATTTGTGGCAGTGTTTGTGGTGCGATTTGTGTTGCCGATTATTATCGTGATGGTGGCGAGTGGGCACGATTTTATGGCTGTGGTGGATTTGGCTCTAAATAAGCCAGCCGAGTATGGGCATGTGCTGCACGAAGCTTCGCCGATGATCGATGCTTTTGGCGGAGCGTTTTTGATCATGATCGGTCTTAGTTATTTTATTGACTACAACAAGCGAGTGCACTGGATGCGTCACGTCGAGCCGTGGATGGCCAAGGCAGGTCGGTTCGAAAATATTAAGGTCTGCTTGATGCTAGCAGTAGCTGCCCTGCTCTATTTCACGGTTGAGCCGCAGCACCGATCGCTGATTTTGATTTCGTCAGTACTGGGTATTTTGTTGCATATCGGGTTGGAATTGTTTGGCTCATTTTTTCACGATGAAGATGTCACCAACTCTGTTAAGGCGAAGACTGGCTGGACAGCGTTCGCTAGCTTGATGTATCTCGAGGTGTTGGACGCTAGCTTTAGTTTTGATGGTGTTATCGGCGCGTTTGCGATTACTTCAAGCGTAGTACTGATTGTGGCAGGGCTTGGCGCGGGCGCGATTTGGGTGCGTTCGCTGACGGTTTACCTAGTAAAATCTGGTACACTTAGCAAGTACAAATATCTTGAGAACGGTGCACACTGGGCGATTATGGCACTGGGAATTATGATGATCGCTAAGTTATTCCATATTGAGCTACCTGAGTGGGCAACTGGCGGCTTGGGGCTGTTGTTCATTAGTCTGGCTATCACTAGTAGTGTGTTAGAAATGCGTGCGATCAATCTGCAAGAAAGTGCTTCGGTCAAACTTCATCATGCTGAACAGCGACTGAAGCGTGGAGTAGCAAAGATCACTCCGCGGCGTAATAGGCGTAATAATAAGTAAATGACTAGAGTTTTACACTGTATGGCTCGATAGAATCGCTTAGAAACTTTTCTATAAAATTGATAGATTTGTCTATAGTCCAGTCGCGCAGGATCTTTTGTTCGTCGGGGTTGAACTTCCCAAGGACGAAGTCGGTGTCGCCGATTTGCTTGCGTAATAAACTGTCGGCACCGATACGAATATGCCAAAAATCGTCGCCGATATGTCGGTGTAGCGACTTTAGCCCGTTGTTACCGGCGCTTTCTCCACCTCGGCGGACGCGGATTTTGCCGAAGTCGAGCGCGATATCGTCGTGAACTACTAAAATATCATCGAGTGTGAGTTTATAAAAATCTACAATAGCGCGTGCAGCCAAGCCAGTATCGTTGTAAAACGTCGTCGGTTTAGCGAGAAGAATTTTTTCGCTACCGTGGTGTATTTCGGCTATGTCGGCGCTAAATTTGCTTTTTGGCTGAAAAGTTGCATTGTACTGCTTGGCGTAGGCATCTACTATTGAGAAGCCGATATTGTGTCGTGTAAGGGCGTATTTTTCGCCAGGATTACCGAGTGCAAAGATCACTTTCATAAAGAATAGTATAACACGAGAAGAAGGCTTCGCTGCATAGCCTCGCTCTTCGTGTGATGTATGAGTACAGAAAAAGGGTGGAGTGTCAGCCTCCGCCCTTTTCGCTTTCTCGCTAGGTATTAATTTCTTGTCAGAGGTGTTTCCTCAGTACATACAAGCCTAACCCAAGCAGGCTCGTGCCGATTAAAGCAACAGTCCACAGTGGTACACCAGTTTCAGCCAGAGTGGTACTCTCTGGTGTTTGCTGGTCGTTTTGGTTCTCCGTAGAGGCTGCAGCTGTCGCATTTGGTCGAGCCGTAGGGGCTGTCGGTGATGCGGTATTATTGTTAGCAGGTGTGTTATTTGCTGGTGTAGTACCAGCGCCGTTATTGTTTGGTTTGTTTGGTGTGAGGTTTGCCGTTGGATCGTTGCAGCCAGTTGGCGCAGTCGTTGCACCGCGGATCGGTAGTTTTGTAGCCGGGAGCGATGCTATTTTATTGGTAAAACTCGTGAAATATGTCGGTAGGTCGTCGTATTGATTCTCGGTATTCGCTGCATTACCATCATCGGTAATGAAAATATACCCAGCGTTGCGTTGTCGCGACAGAGATATGACATTGTCTAGATCAGCCGCGCTTACATTGTAGACGACGTGATAGATACGATTTTGATTAGCGGCGTTTTTTTCGAAATTCGACGTTGGTTCTGGATAATTCCTTTGGTATACGCTGCTCTCGAATTCGACAGTTAGAAAGATGTCGGCATACGGTGTGATCGCATCCGATATGTGACGGCCTGGGTTGGCGACAGTTGTTGCGTTGTTGTATTTGCGTTTGACATAGTTGTTTATGGTCGCCATGTAGCAAATTTTGTCGGGGCTATCGGTGATTTCATCGAAGAATATGCCACTGATATACGAACCATACATTGCATACCAGGCGTCGATTTCTGCGAACACATCGTTGAGTGGCTTGGTCTGGTAGCCTGTGCGAACGTAGCCGATCATTTTAGTGCCTGCGTTCTTTGCGCGAGTCATAGCGGTGATATAGTCGCTTTTTACTGTCGTACCAGGGCCGCTAGCTGGATTGACGATGATAAATGGCGCCTTGTTGCCGGCTTGTATGAGACCATCCCAATATAGGTCTGTCGTCCATGTCTTTGGATAACTATACGCTGGTACTAAAACGCTTTGGTTGCTAGCTGCAGCGAAGACAGTTGTTGGTAATTGTGTCACTATCAACGCCGCCGACACCAATGCTGTGGCCACTACTTTATAATTCACTCCCATTGTTTTTCTCCCCTTTTTTGTGCTTTCATGAAGTTGTGTCTCTATATTAGTATAAGCGTGACCATAGTGCAACACTGCCTGGTGTCTGGGTGTATAATGGGGTAGTATAGATGGTTAGCAAAGGTACTATGTTCGACGATTATAGTTTAGTGGCATTCGATGACGGATGCACAAAAGTAGACAAAGTACCATTATACTTGGTAAATGGTTCGCTCGGTGCTGGTAAGACCAGTATGCTGGAGTTTTTGTTGAAGCAAAGTAGCTTTGAAGGTGCGCGAGTCATCGAAAATGAATATGCCAATGAGAACGTAGATGGCTATCGATTACAGGGGTTGGCTGATATTGTTACGACACTAGCGGGAGACTGCGTTTGTTGTTCGTCGAAACATGCCTTGACTCGAATGCTATTTGATTTTGCGCGTAGCTCCCCTGCTCCAGTGTTTATCGAGGCGACAGGTGTAGCGCGAACAATGAATTTAGTCGAAAAGTTAGTAAACGCTAAAATTTTTGATAAGTACGAATTAATGCAAAGTTTTTATGTGATTGATGCGCGCGAGATCTTGCATGGCATCGAGCCGGGCCATGATACAGAGCTGCAAGCGGCAGATATTATCTTGGTGACTAAGGAAGATTTGCTGAATGGTGACGAGCGGCGAGCATATCAGGATGCGCTCAGGCAGCTGCCTTATTGCAACATTGTTGCAGCACCATTTGGTAAATTCGACCTGAGCAAAATGATGGCGCCGTCAGGGCTGCTTGGTTTTTTTGATAAATATGATGGCGAGCTGGCAGTGCCAGACAATCCGACTTATAGCGTGATTGACACTACGAAGTTAGCGGTCGAGCCAGCGGTGCTAGAAAAACTTTGGCAAGAGCTTTTTACGACATACGACCTTAGGCGAATGAAAGGCTATTTTGTCGATAGCAGCGGAACGCGCCGGCATGTTGAGGCGACAGAATTTCAGATTCAAATCAACACGGCGCGGGCGGATGAGCCAGCGAAAATTATTTTTATCGGCGAGCGAGCGGACGAAATCACGCGCGAATTGCTACAGGCGCAGCTTGTGATGTTTGGATGAAATCAAAAGCCTGGCCAATTCTGCGCTTCGTCGACCACGATGAAGCTGTGGTGACCTTTCCCGTACACTGGTTTTTCGGCGTCTTGGAGAGATTGAATTTTCAGAATATCCTCCGCAGACACGGTGATCGTGGCGCCCTGCCTAGCTTATCAAGTGGGAGAAGGCTTGCCCGGTATGTGATGTGGCTACACCGATAGCTGACAGCAGCGCTTCTATTTCTTTTGGGGACTCCCCTTCCTTTTGGGCGGCGCCAATGATAATAATCGCTTTAATTATCAGGAGTCTCAAACCCTTGATCTATAGAAGAACTAGGTTCTGCGGCATCACCGCTGGGGTCGCTTGTGACAAAGAAGTTTGCTTTACTGCAGCCCGTTTCTTGTGGCATGTCGACATCGATGAGAGATTCCGCTAATGTATCTGCCAATTGAGCGATACGTCTGTGGATCTTGCTATTTCCGACGAGCATAGCCACTGTGACAGTGGAGTCACCATTATAGTCTGTCGATAATTCGACACTAGTAATAATACCGGTCCGTCGATCTTATGGTGCGGCGCTTTCGCTGAAGTAGGGGTCTGTCTTGATGACAACTTCTTTAAGTTTTCTTGCCATGTTGATTATTATAATATCACGACACCAACCATAAATCACACAAACTCAAGAGATGAATAGTGATGCGGTGACAAGCCGTGAGCGCCTCAGACTCGGCGTGCTACTTTTTCGTTGTACGTGTGATCGTGTTGACAGCATGCTGTAGTTGTTCGAGCTGTTCCTCTACGCGCTGAATTCGCTTCTTGTACGCGATGAACCATCGAACGAGCCATACGATAAGAACAACATAGCAAACGATCACCAACAGTGGCAGCATGAGTGTGGTAATATTCCCTACTCCTTGTGCGGTGATGATGGCGGGTATGTGTGTCATATGAGCACGCTCCTTTGGTTATAATAATAACATATTTCAACACCCCTAGTATCACCGGCAGGTATCAACTATGCTATTGTATTGACATGTCTTCGTTATGATTTTGGTGTGATATGAGTGCTAACGCTCCTCTTCCTTTGTGATGTCCCGTATGGCTTTGAGACTAGTACTGATATCAGCTAAGTGGTTGCTTATTTGTTTAGTGTGCTGGTTGTTGATGATAGACCATCGTATAGCAACTACGGCCAATACGATACATGCAATATTCATGGCGATAGATAGCGTAAGAACGACCACAGGATTTATAAACATAGTAGTTACTCCTAACTTTTAAATGAAATATAGTTATTGTAAAGCCTCTTGGTGCGTGATCATACAATCCCACATTGCTTGTGTTCTCTTATGATTGGGAGGTGTATTGCTTGCCTAGCCCTACTCAGTAGGGCTAGGCAAGCGTCTCCGGACTTACCCCCTCTCTACTTCGTACAGACCCAGCTGTCCGCCTTGTGCTCATCCGTTGCAATGGCTCTCGTACCGGGATGACGCGTGTTGCAGACCCATCCCTTGCTGCTGCAGAGGTGTGGTCATCCCACCGGCAGACCTCATTCGGGTCAATTCGATACGAGGTGCTTGCGCTAGCGGTTGGACTCATAACAAGTCCAGCTGTCACTAGCATGGTGGCGATAATACTTGAGGGCGCGATCTTCCGGAACTTCATGTTATCCTCCTCGGGATCTCGGGAGTTCAGGTTTGTCCCAAACTCGACCAACATGACAGTTTGACTATAATTGATATATGTATATACATCAATACTTGTTAGGATTTTTAGCAAATATATTATGTTATACCTCTGTGAAATGATGTTTATTTTACAATGAAAAATAATCTTAAATTTGAGCTATAAACGTCGTTTTTCGGACTCTTTTGCCTGCTTGTAGGCTTTGGTGACTGGAGCGAGCCCTTTGGCGATACGTTCGCGGTTGGATTTGATCTGTTTTTCGTCACGGAACGAGAGCTTGATCGGTGTGCCAGTGTAGTCGTAAGCCTCACGGATCTGACGTTCCAGGTAACGTTTGTAGCTCCAGTGGATAAATTTCAGGTTGCTGCCATAAATGACGAACCATGGTGGATTGGTGTCGGTCTGAACGATGTAGCGGAGTTTCGGATGGGAATTTTTTAGCCCAGCAGGCGGGTGTGATTGGATGGCACGTTGCAATGTATCGTTGAGCTGGCGAGTGGTGGTTGTCTGTTGGCGGCGGTTGTAGATTTGTAAAGCTAGGTCGAATAACTTGGTGACATTTTGTCCAGTGACGGAGCTAGTAAAGATTAGTGGTGCCCATGGCGTAAAGTCGAATTGTCCGGCGATTTTCGGAGCGAGGGCGTCGCGCGTGAAGGCATCTTTGCCAATGGCGGCATCCCATTTACTGACTACTAGTATCAACCCCTTGCCCGCTTCGGCAATGATGCCAGCAAGTTTTTGGTCGAGAGAAGTGCTAAGCTCGTTGACATCCATTAAGAGTAGACAGACATCGGACTCTTCAATAGCGGCTAGGGTACGTAATACGCTGAACTTTTCGATGCCAACCTCTTGCTTGCCCTGGCGGCGGATACCTGCGGTGTCGAGCAATTCGATGTCGCGATTTTCGTAGCGAATTCGGACACGGTTTACGTCGCGGGTAGTACCGGCGATATTAGCAACGATAGCTTGTTGTTTGCCAGCTAATGTATTGAAGAGATGACTTTTGCCAACATTTGGGCGGCCGATAAGAGCGACTTTGATGATATCAGTTTCTTTTTTTGGCTCGGTGACTGGTGGCACATTAGCGGCGATTTCGTCGAGTAATTCAGAGATGCCGCTGTTGTGCTCGGCTGAGGTGCGAATAATGGTTTTGATGCCGAGGCGCTTGAATTCATCTATTGACAAACTACCCTTAAGGTCAATTTTGTTGGTGACTAGGATGACTGGTTTTTGGCTTTTTAGGGCTTTTTTGGCGACTAGGCGGTCGGCATCGGTCGGATACAGCGTGGCATCGACCACGACGATGATAGCATCGGCGCTGGCAGCGGCGTCTTCAATTTGATCTTGGATATTGGCTTCAAATTCGTCTTCAGCGGGCTTGAGGCCAGCGGTATCGATCAACAAACATTCAGCTGGCTGACCATCGGCGTGGTGATAGCTCACCTTACCCATTACGTTGTCACGGGTGGTACCAGCTTCGCGAGCGACAATGGCGCTGCGGGCACGCGTTAAGCGATTAAACAGCGAACTTTTGCCGACGTTAGCCTGGCCGATGATGGCAACGATGGGAAGACGAGATTTCATATCTGTTAATTATAGCAGAGAATGGGTAAATGAGCGAGAGCGGTTTGATGAAATTTATACCGTACGCGCTTGATAGCGACGAGCGATGAGCGCCGCGACAATAAATACGCCAAGATATGCTTCGCCTATTCCCTATTCTTTAATTCAAAATTTCATTATATGCTTTATTTATAATGCTTGCTAGTTCATCAGGTTTATCTATATTTACTTCATGCTTCGCATTAGAAACAAAGTGTAAGCTTGATTCTGGTAATAGTTTATTTAATTTTATTGCAGCTTTCATATTTGCTTTATCTTGCTTCCACAAACAATATACACAGGGCAAGATACTCTATTAATTTTATCGCTATAATCAAGTTCTCTCATGGATGACGATATAGAAATCATATTATTCTTTGATATTCCCATTTTTTGAAATAATCTATTTGGCATTAATTTAAAAATAAAATTTTGTATATCTATAAGTATTTTGGACATCTTGTATTGAGGAGCAATCAGTACTAATCCCGATATTTTTTCGGGATGCCTGAAATATAGTTCAAGCCCTAGAACTGCTCCAAGACTTAGTCCGCGAATAATTAGAGGGTTACTCTCTTCGATTAGTTTCAACTCTAACTGCTCAGCTAAAGAATTAAAACTAGGATTCTCTTTATTATTGGAAATTACATCAAGACATTCAATATTTTCGCAATTAAGTTGTTCTATGGTTTGATTCCATGCCTTTTTACTTTGACCAAGACCATGTAATAATAATATTTTCATTTGTTCCAATTCCCTTCATCGCTACACTATTATAAGTCAATTCAGGAAAAATTAGAGCATTACTCTATCGCGAGATGTTTCAGCTCGTCGCGAGATTTCCTGCCACTCGCCGCGTTTTATATCACCCAGCGCATACGTGCCAAAGTTGGTGCGGTGGAGTTTGGTGACGGTGTAGCCGAAAGCGGCGAAGGTGCGACGGATTTGGCGATTGCGGCCTTCGGACATTTGAACGACCCAACGCCGGTCATCGCCGTCGTGCTGGCGTTCAAGTGTGAGTTGACTTGGGCCATCTGGTAGTTGTATGCCGAAGTCATTGATCATCTGGCGATGGAGCGGCTGGAGCGGCTGGTTGAGCGTCGCCAGATAGCGTTTGATCTTGTGAAATGATGGATGTGTCATTTGGTGAGCAAAATCGCCGTCGTTTGTCAGTAGAATCAGTCCTGAACTGTCTTTGTCGAGACGGCCGACAGGCTTGAGGTGATGCAGATCGCGTGGGAGAAGTGAATAAATTGTTGGTACACTCCCCTGCTTGCGACGTGAACAGATATATCCAGTGGGTTTGTTGAGAGCTACAGTGCGGTACTCTATGTGTGGTGATAGAGAGTGCTCATCGACGATAATACTATCTCCTGGCTGGTAATGAACGCCCAATGTAGCGGGCTTGCCATTTATGATGACGCGGCCAGAGGCTATAGCGTTGTCGGCTTGGCGTCGTGACCAGCCTAGCTTGAGTGCAAGATATTTATTCAAGCGTGTCATACTATTCATTATACGATATCTGTAGACTACTACGAAAGTAGATAGATATCGATATCTATGTGATTAATATTTTATTAACCCTATTGCGCAGGGTTCGAAGGTAGGTCGGTCTCTTCAAATTTAAGGCCACTATCGGCAGTATGGTCACCTGTCGTCGGGTCTGTTGCGGGTTGTCGCTCTGGTGTAACTAATGGGCGTGGAGCAGCATAGGGCTCAACGTTGGTACTAGATCGTTCGGACACTGGTACGTTTAGGTGGGCAGCAGCCTCTTTGTGCTGCGGGGTTGGCTTTGGTGAGTTAGTGGGCGTTGAAGGTGTGATCGGTGTATCGTTGAATAAGTTTGCTAGTGCTTCATCGGGAGCCATGGTTAGGGTTCGTGCTCGCTGCTGTTGATCAAGCAATACGTCAAGTGGATCTGGTTCTGCTGCTGTGACTTCGGGTGTAGATGTGGTGTTGGTTGATAGTGATGCGCCACCAGTGTCAGTACTGCTGTCGCCTAGTAAGGTCGTTTCTGCTTCTGGCTTTTTACGAAGTACTTGAGCCAAAGCAGCCTCATCGTCGGCTGGTGTAGCTCTGTGATGTGGTAGAGCAGCACCTTTAAGAGGATTCTTGGCTGACAAGGTAGCATGTTGTGAGTCAGTCGATGTCTCTGCACGGGGTGTGATGTCATTGATCAACGGTACAGAAGTGTCGACTCTTGGAGATGTTGTCAAGTGTGGCTGATGGTGGCTGTCTCGAGATGGCTTAATGAAATTATCGTGTGTAGGTATCGCGTCTGCGTCGGTAGACATAGTGGGTGGCAAAGTGAAGGGTTTTGGCTCGGTCGCGACAGGTGGCTTTGGTGTCTGGATGGCGTTTTGGTTGTGGGGCTGAGCCGAGGATAGCTCGTCGTCGATCATACTACTGTAGTCGGGCTTGGGCATCGACGATTGAAGTGGCTGGATGATGCGTTCGCCAACAGTACTTTGCTGTGGTGATGGCGCTGGGCTAGGAATACTACGAGCTGTTACCGTGGTATTTTCTGGTAGTGGCTTATTGTTTGTGGGTGTCGTATTCTCTGTGTTATTTGGTCGGTCGCCTAGGACTTCATGGACAGCTCGCACAACATCCTCTATGCCGACTTGTGATTTGACTAAATAGCGGTCTGCGCCAAGAGATTCTCCGCGCAGCCGTTGTTCTTCGCTAGATAATGCAGTCATGATAATGACCTTGACATTACGCGTTTCGGTGGTACTGCGAATTATGTCGAGCATGTCGAATCCGCTGATTTTGGGCATCATAACATCGCTGATGATGAGATCGGGCCGCTCCTTGATAACGCGAGCTAATGCCTCTTCCCCATCGCTTGCCGATACGATATCGTAGCCTTCGGCTAGTAAACGTACCCCGTAGATTTCGCGCAGGCTTTTGTCATCTTCAACAAGTAAAATCTTCATCGTGTGCATATCATCCTCCATTATATTCGATATAAAGTAAAAATACTATATTGCTTGTGTTTATTATTTATCATCGAAGCGGTCCTGCTGGTCGACGTCGTGGCATGATGTCGCTTATTCGTGGAGCAGGCCTGGTCGGGTTTGACTGGGTATTTGGCGTGCGTAGTGGTGGATTATCTGCGATTAATGGCGAGCCAACGAAGGCTGGTGGTCGTTTGAGTGGTTTGGTACGACGAGTTTGTTGTTTGGCCTCCTTTGTTTGTTCGGTACGAATGCGCGTTACTTCTTGTTCGCTAAGGCGTGGTAATTCAACGTAGAATGTACTACCCTGCTTGTAGGCGCTATCGAGCCGGATCCGTCCTTTCATGAGTTCGACTAATCTTCGACTCAAGTAGAGACCGAGCCCAGTACCGCCGATTTCACGCGTATCGGAGTTGTCGACACGGTAGAATTTCTGAAATAGGTGTGACTGATTTTCGATCGGAATGCCTATGCCAGTATCGGCGATGCTAATCGTTACTAGTCCATCGCCACCAGTCACATCGATAGTGACGCTCCCCTGTGGTGTGTATTTGATGGCGTTATCGATGAGATTATCTAATACTTCGTGTAATTGATCGCGATCAGCGTAAATGAAAAAGGCAGGATTGAGCGTGTGCTGCGACGAACCGTTCGTTTGATTGGTTTTTTTCTTGGGGTGTGGCGTGAAAACTAACTGGAGTTGCTTGGCTTCGGCTTTATGACGGAGACCTTCGACAACATCATTTACGAATGGTATCAGGTCGATCACCTGTGGTGTGCTATGTAGTCGACCATCATCGGCTTTGCTGACATCGAGCAAATCTTGGAATAGTCGACCAAGATGCTCCGCTGAATGGTAGGCTTTGCTGACATATTTTCGGGCGCGATCGTCGATAGCCGCGGTAGCAGGATTGAGCGCCAGACTAAGGTAACCTTCGATACTAGCTACAGGTGTGCGCATCTCGTGACTAGCAGTACTGATAAATTCAGCCTGTTGACGCTCTTCAGCTTTGGCCTTGGTGATATCGCGAAATACTACGATGACACCTTCACCCAACTCTCCTAGTGGCAAAACCACCAAAGAGACCATGGGCGTCTTACCCGAGCTAGTTATCAGGCGTAGTCGATCAGTTTCGACAGGTTGGCTACGAGCTAACGCTACCATGACAGGATTATTTTCATCGGTCACTGCATCGTTTTTGTCATCGATTAGCTTGAGGATGACCTGGTGGTCAAGGCCAAGCGCATCACCACTAAATCCAATGATGCGACGGGCTGCTGGGTTTATCAATTCGATAACACCATTAGCATCAAGTGCGAGGACTCCATCGTCGATAGCGTTGAGTACGACATCGGATTTGCCAGCGATACGACTTAGACGGGCAGCTAATTCACGATACGTCGTAGAGTGCTCGTAGCCAGTGTCGTTTGAGCTCCAAAGTAGACACCCGATGATCACTGGTAAGTTTCCTGCCAGCACAGCGCTTGGTAAATTTGTTATCAAAATATGCCCAGTCAGAAAGTTCCAACTCAAGTAAGCGTTGACCAAAATCAATACTATCATCAACGCAGTCCAGCCAAAATACATCGCGAACACTGCGACGATCAACCAACTCACGACGAAGGGCGATTCTAACCCTCCTGTACTAGCGATTAACACACCTGCTGTGAACATCATACAGAGGTAGACTATCTGACTGGCTAACCGAGGGCTTTGGCGCGGTGGGTGTATATATAATGCGAATGTCACCAAACCAGCCCCAATAGCGATAAATAGGACAAATAGCGGGATATCGAGGGCAGCATTATATTGATTGACCCCAGCAAACTGGCGCCAGGACCACAATGAGACGATCAAGACAACGAATAGCAAACCTGCTTCACACAGGCGCCGATGCCAAAACCGATTAATTTGCTGCACCCCCATGCATATCCCCCTTATGCTTTGGCTTTAGTATACCGGAAGATATCATGACCGGCAAGAGGTTGGCGTGATATAGTCTTGCTTGACTTTGACTGTGTGATACAATAGTACAAGAAAATAAAGGAGATTATATGGCAAAGAAAGCTGCCGCAAAAACCACTCCGGCCAAGGCTGTTGCCAAGTCGGCCACTACTACTAAAGTCACTACAGTCAAGGCGAAAAAGACACCAAAGCAATTGTTCGACGTGATCCTTATCGCTATCTGCTTGGCGCTAAGTGTTATCGTGGTGGTGCTGAGCATTTCACGGGTGATTGACCCTTACTACGCGATAGTTTTGTTAAGCGTTGGTTTAGCCTCTTTGAGTGTATACGTTCTTGATCACGCCGCGCACAGTTGATATCTAGGGCGCCTTGCCTATCATCCACCATCCTCTACGTGTAATTGTGTGAACTTTTTGATTTTTTAGATAGCAAAGATTTCTTCAAAGTGCCCACTTTAGCGAAGTATTACTGGAGCTTTACTGTCAATCTAATCTGTAGGCTCTCTATCTTGTAGTTGAAATTTTCAAATCATTTTTATCTCTAGGACTTAAAAACAGCCCGCTACCCAGAGGTAAACGAGCTGTTTCGTATCCGGATGGATGATAAATCCTTTGATGGTGAGCTAACCAATATAAATGTGGAACTCCTTTTTCGCGATTTGTTTGTGCTGCGGGATCGCTTTAAGGAGCTTGGTATGGTTATCAAAAATGGCGAGGTGTATTTGCCGGATTTGGAGGAGCGCGATGTTTAATTTGCGAAAATCGAGCTCAAAACTCTACGACCAGAACACTTTTGACGACCAGTTTATGCGCGACTTACGAAGAGCCCGAAAAAGCGTTATTATCGAAAGTCCGTTTCTCAGAGCCGCCCGAGTCGAAAGATTTACTCCAATATTTCACCGACTTAAAAGGCGCGGCGTGGAAATATTACTCAACACCAAACCGCCCGGGGAACATGACGGAATATATCAATTACAAGCCCGAGAGTCTCTAAGTTCACTACAATCAGCGGGCGTCGAAGTGCTTCTTACAGTCAAACATCACCGCAAATTAGCCATCATCGACAGAGAAATTATTTACGAAGGCAGCCTAAACATTCTCTCATATCGCGACAGTTGTGAGATAATGAGAAGAACAACATCTGCGTTTGAAGCGGAAGTGTTGATAGATTTTATCGGCTTAAATAAATTTATGGAGGTGAGATAATCATGGACGACGAGGATACAATCAAAGATCTTCATCTGTACGAAGACGAAGAAGCGATTCAGAAAACAATCCACTACCTGGAGCTTCACGACCCAGACAACGCCAATCGCAAATACGTAGTTGGATTCCAAAATTCATGTAGCGATTTGTGCATATCGCTAGCAGGAATGAGGAGTTTGATTTCATCCTGAAGGAATATAAAGCAAAACACAAGGGTGATTAATTAATAGTATATCTTTAATTTAGCTAGTTATATATTCTATAGCGTTTTGTTTTCAAGTCACTAATCGTAGATTCTATCTGACTGGAAGCGCCTAAATAGTCACTCTCGGACAATTGATCTCCCTTCTGAAACTTATCAGTTAGGGCTGGATATACGCCTTTACTGAATGGCAGCTGTATCTTTTCCTTAAAATCAACTAGTAGAGGGCTTGGCTCACTTGATATAGTGTCCATTCTATTTTGTATTTTACGTATTAATCTACGTAGTTGTTTTACGTCTTCTTCATCTATTTTATCTTTAGTGTATGTTTCGCTGTAGAGACTATCGACGGCCTCTAACAATTTAATGATTTCTTCAATTTCTCCACAAACCACCGCTTCATAACTTCGCTGATTATTTAGTTTTCTGTCTATAATAAAAGGTGTTACGGAAACTGATATCGCCAACGCCAATAGAGCAATCAGAGATTCTAGATCTATCTGTGTGTCGATAGACATGAGCTTATAATTAAATAAAAAGTGGTACCCTACGGCTCCAATTAGAATCCCTACGAGAATCCACACAGCAACCAACGAAAAACTCTTAATTAATGATATCGACACTTTCATCAATATAACCCCAGAATCTCTCTGTTAATCCAGGTTCATCATCGCTTTTGATTTCTATCTTTTCTCGTACATCTAGACCGTCCTGCTTACATTGTTGCGATATCTCAATCGCAAGTTCTGATAGAAATGAGGATGCATACCCCCAAGTGTTATCAAAATCAATGAGTATAGACTCTTTACCATCGAGGCGCGGTTTTATGTACTTATCAAAAAACTCCTCGGCAGAACCGTCGCCATCCTTTTTATATCTGGCACCTGGCAGAGTTGTGAAATCACTAACGCTTATTTTTATTCTTTTACTCAACACAAATCTCCCAGTAATATATTGTAGCTGGTAGGTTTTCTGACGAATCCTTCTCAACGCTACTAAGATTAACTAGGTTAATCTTAGTTTTATTTGTAATTATCTCAAATCTTTTATACATATCATTGCTACTTACTATATCGTATATGTATTTTATACCTTTACCTCTCTGTCGTAAAGCCGTACGGCTTTGTAAGCCTTTTGGTATAGCTTGTCTAAAAAACTCACCTTGAGAATTTTCTCGCTTTATTATCGTACGCCATAGCGATTTTCCTTGCAGCCGGCTATTAGCCTTATCAGTTAGAGTTTCGTAAATACCAACACCCATATCTATTATGCAGTATTGTTTAACCTTATTTCCGTTGCTATCCTTAGTCTCATACGTATTAACAATCCAAGGAAGCGTATGGTTCTTGTCTGGACTGGCGTGATCTGCGGTATTTGTGACTATCTCTATAATTATTGGGTGAATATCTCGTAGCTTTTGTCGATTCTCTTCTCCAAAATAATTGACCGTTTTCGTTAATATATCGCCAATCGTCTTATTATTCACCTCATCTTCACTTCGAAATAAGAACGCACCGCTGTTAAAGTTTGACCTTCTCTCATTAATAATCATATTTTCAAATTGCGCCTCCTCGAAAAATCTGTACGCTGCGGAATTCGTAAGGGGGCTTGTTACTTTTAGATATTCTGATTTTGTATTTCTATCCAACATAAACGCCCCCAACAAGCACAATGTAGGAAGGTCGATCGAGGTTATCTTGCGTAGATCTATCTGTGTATATTCTTTTTGATTCAGCATGCGCTTTATGGTATTGAAGTATTTAATCACACTGCCTCTGTTATCTAGTATGGAGAAATTAGTCGGAGCGTCCATTGATGTGTAGGATATATTCTTTGTAACTTTTTCACGTGACCGATGATACCTCAAAAGCCTATTGCCATGAGAATATCTCGCCCTTAACTCTCGGCGATGTCTCTTGCGAGCTATTCTTTGTAGCTTTTCTCTGTCTTTAATTTTTCGCATAGATGTACTTATTATAGCGTATAGCGCGTACGCTTAGATTATTGTGTTCAATTATATCTCATCTATCATCGGCTCTGCTTTAGTCTCTGACTTTTTCTTGTCTTGCTTTTGCTTGTTGGTTTTGGCGTCTTTTCTTGATGCAGCTCCACTAGAACTTTCATGCTTAGAAAGTTCTTCTCGTTTCCTGCCAAACTTCTTTCGTGAATTTTCCACAATCTCATCCCACACCGCCTCATCACCGTCATTTTCTAATAGCAATGTTTGTCCAGATAATGGCTCCTGAGCGTGCACTGCCGCTAATCGAGCGTAGTAGTTGTACGCCGGTAGATTGCTGATTTCTCCTGGCTCAATATATGGGCTAAACATTGGCAGTAAGCGCTGTTCGTCTTGCGGATTGCCCGTTCGAAAGCAAATTATTGTACCAACGTTCGCTAAGATTATATTTACTGTTTGCTGGTCGCTTTGTTGCGAAGTGGATTGCTCGGCCATAATCATGAAGACGCGATATTTACGACTCTCCGACAGCATTTGCACAAATGAAGTTGTGGCAAAATTTTGAAACTCATCGACATATAGATAGAACGTGCGCCGCTTCGATTGTTTCAATCGGGCGCGACGCAGACTTGCGAGCTGAAGCTTCGCAAGTACAGTAATGCCAAATAGCTCCGACGTATCTTCGCCGAGTAAACCCTTAGATAAATTACAAATTAATATTTTTCCCGAGTTAATTTTATCATAAAACTTTTTGAAATGCGCGCCGCCCATGTTTACACTAATCAGCAAATTGCCGACGAACTAAATTCGATGGGTTTTCGCTCGCGCGTTACGATTGTGCGCGATAAATACGACCGAACGAAAATTAAGCGGCAAATTGGCGGCAAACAAATGACCGCCAAAATGATCGACCAGTACGCCAGTAAACTGGTTTATTGTGGCATCATCAAAGAAAAATGGACGCACGACCAGCCAGTCAAAGCGCAGTTTGATGGGCTGGTCAGTGT
Organism: uncultured Candidatus Saccharibacteria bacterium; assembly: GCA_945873065.1. Taxonomy (GTDB): domain Bacteria; phylum Patescibacteriota; class Saccharimonadia; order Saccharimonadales; family Saccharimonadaceae; genus Saccharimonas. Next base: position 76,155 of record CAMCBN010000003.1, on the reverse strand, counting down.
TGAGCTTTTTAATGAAGCAAATCGCGGGCGGATTTTTGTGGAGATTGATAGCCGCGGCATGATAACTATCAAACGCAGAGCCGTGCCAGAGCACTTGAAAAATAAGCAAATCTACAACTCAGAATATCCATACAAGCAAGTCGTCGCTTGCCCGAAGTGCGGCAAAACTCTTTCTGGTAGCGCATCTCGCGGCAAAATGGGTGCGTATTATCCAGCGTATCATTGTAGTCGCAATGGACATTATTTCCGCGTACCCAAGCCCGAATTCGACAAGACGCTTGAGGATTTTGTGCGGACTATCACTGTAAAACCAGAGTACGTTGATGATATTATCGCTGCTATTGCCGAGCTGTGGCACGAACGCTAAGCAAAGCAGCTAGAAGCCAACCAACAGCGCCTAGAGCATCGCCAAAGCCTGCAAAGCCAAATTAGGGCGACCGTGGATAAAATGCGCGTCGTCACGAGCGAAACGGCGCTTACATACTTGGAGGAGGATATTATTAGCGTCGAAAACGAACTGGCAAAACTAGACAAAGAAATCGTCAACCAGCCTAATCTGCAAGCCGAATTTGATCAAGTCTTGCAATACGCCAAATATATTTTGGAACACCTGCCAGAGCTACTGCTTGACCTCTGTAATCCTTTGCGAAAAGCCACCTTTTTCGCCGCTATCTTCAACAAAATGCCAACCTACGACGAAATAAAGTTTGGAACTCACAAAAACAGCCCGCTACCCAGAGGTAAACGAACTGTTTCGTATCCGGATGGATGATAAATCCTTTGATGGTGACCTTACCGGGAATCGAACCCGGATTGCCAGGATGAAAACCTGGTGTCCTAACCGTTAGACGATAAGGCCAAAAACAATCCGCGTTGCTAAAGTAAAATAATTATACTTACCACAACACACGATAGGCGAAGCCATCGCACTAGGGATATTGTACTAAAAAACGTAGGTGTTGTCTACTCTATTGTCTATTGTTGCCAAGAAATAGTACCTCCTTTGGTGGGGATGGCAGCGATCCATGTCTGACCCCGCGCTAAAGCGATTGGGCTGCCGCTAGCATCGATTAATTCAAGGGATGCGGCGCGGCTAGCCTTGCGCCAGGTGCCCTCGACTACGGTGCCATTTTGAAAAATAGTCGCTTTACCGCTGCCGACGGTATTCATAGATAGTCGCGGCCCATCCTCTTGAACAGTAGTGGTATCCATACTAAGTGCGACGACGACTGATGGGGCGACTTGCCCCTGCTCGCGATCAACACTAGGCTGACCTCCTACGTAGCGCTTGTAAGTATTGCTGGCGATATCGTATTCATAGCGAGTATTGTATAGGGCTGAATTTGAGAAGTTGAGTGATATAGCTCGAGCAGTCGGCGGATTACTGGTAGCGCCATCGGCTCGGGTGAAGCTGGTGAAGCTCGATGAGGTGTATTGTTTGCTAGTATTGAGTGCGTCAAGTTTTTCGAAATTGGTGTAGACATTGTGTGGCGCCCGACGGTCGGTAGCACGCCAATAGCTACCACTATTGAAAAATTGATCAATATCACGGTAACGCCCACTTCGTATTTCTTTCACTGCAGCCAAACTACCACCAACATGAGCTACACTTGGCTGGTATGGTGCCAACCAGTCGATGTAGTACATTCGCAAACTACGCACAGGGCCGACAAGGGCTGGCTTGTTTTGCTGATATAGTGCCAAGAAACGGGTAATGCCTGCCTCGGCTATAGCCTCGTAAACGACCTCGGCTTGCTTGATACCAGATTGCGGTCGAGCACTAGGACTATTTTCGATCATAATGGCGGTGACAAGCTTGGTCGTGGCGGCTTGGTCGGCTACCTTCACTCCATTGAGTGGTGAATAGTAGACAGTCGGTGGTTGTTGAGCTACGATGGGCGCAGCTGGTGGCGGTGTGTCACTTGGTCGGCTCAGTAGTAGGAACGAAGTTATGGCACCAATACAAATAACGACCGCACTACCAATGATCATCACTGGCAGACGATGTCGTCCGACGAAAGCGCGTAGCTTCATGAAGTGCTTCCCCTCGCGCCTCAGCGGTGGGCGCTTTTGTACGCGACCACCAAACGCTACCGGGGTTGATGAATTAGGTGCTGTCATGTGCTTGTATTATACCATGAGCGGATAGGTTATTGATACATTCTGGAGTGGTAGTTTTTTAGGTGTGTTATTGTTTGGCGCGATCAGGCGTCATACCTCTTGGCGAATGTAGCGTAATGTCCTATAATGGTCCTACTTACACAGAAAGGGTGGAATATGACAGAGCGTAGAGGATGTAACTTAGAGAAGCAGCCAAGACAAATAGAGGATGGTATGCCAGAGTGCCCGAGTAATCAAAACCGATTGGAACAATTGACCGCTATAACGAAGGCGATGCTAGGGGTTGCCGCGTTGACGCCTGGGTTGGGGCCGGCTGGCTATAGTGGCGATTTACTCGCTTGCCTCACTGGCGAGCATCCTAGAAAATCACCAGATGCCTCTGCTAAAGAGCCGGATCAGGATACTGAAGAGTAGAAGAAATCGCGACGCTGTAAAAAAGCATCGTATTATTGTATAATACGTACAGGTAAAAGCGGCAGATAGGAATGTTTTGTTTTTGTGGGTTTAGTGTCTAAAGAAGAAGGTCTACGCTGGGTCGTAGAGGAAAAAATAATCGAGCCGCCGAGAAAATTTCTCGGCATCCGGTATGGAGGCGAACGTGTAAGGCGGACGCAAGTAGCTGATGTCGCCGTGAAAGGAGCGCTAGGTCGGTTGGCTATCATACCACTGGCTGGTGCATATCGATTACTTGATATTGAGCTGCAGGCGGGTATATTGCCGGAGACTACTGGGCCAGAAATTTATGGGGTACCTTGTGATTTTGGGTTGTACAATTTGCTTGGGGTGTTGCCAATATGCAAGGAATCTGGTCTTGGCGAGTTTGGTAACAGGATCTTCACGGATATCTATGGGCCTGGGCAGATAGACTCAGCTCGCAGGCGGTTGCAAGATCCGACCCTGGCTCGTCTTATCGATGGCATCGCCGTGGACGTAGGTAATGAGATTCGCGATATCGATGAAGCAAAACGACATGACATAGAGATAGATGATCCACTATTGGCCGAGCCGGTGCGGCGTATCAAGCGGCAAGTGTCAATTGGCACAGGAGCGCTTAAAACGATGATGCAAGAGCGGTATTATGACAATATTAAAAAACAATGGCAGCTAGAGCACGCACCGCAAGACGACGCGACGCGGCGGGAAGAACTAGAGCGAGAGACATTTAAGTCGCTACTGGAGCTAAAATATCCCAGATATCCCGAAAGTCCCGAGTCTGTATAGAGTGAGTTTGGAGAATGGTTGTAATTATTATTTTGTGCGGCGATAAAACGTCTATGGTTTGGTCGCTAAGTCGATAGTAGTAAGATAAAGAGTATGAGAAGATTGAGCCCAGAAAGAGTGAAGGTGCTGCGTGCGCGTCTATCACAGGACTTACCTAGCGTCGACGCAAACGAGGAGAGTAATCGCCCAGAGTCATGGCGCAGTCGAGCGAATTGCGCGGAGGATAATGTGAACCCGGAGTTATTCTACATAGGTCTTGATGATGAGGTGAGGCAAGCGAAAAGGATCTGCCTCGGCTGCGTAGTTGTAGATGAATGCCTGAAATATGCACTTAGCCGTGGCGAAGAGTATGGTATTTGGGGCGGTATGACTGTCGATGATCGCAAGAAGTTGCTAAGACGTAGGCGAAGAGAGGCCTTGCAGAGGGGTGTTCGGCGGTAACTTTGACCGCTCTTTATGGATTAAAGCGCTCCAATCGCGCCATCATCGTCTCTTTCCCGATCAGCGCCAGCGTGTCGTTTAGCTGCGGGCTGAACGGCGCCCAGGTGACGACGATGCGGATCAGGCTGAAAAGGACGCCGGGCTTCTGTCCGGTGATTTCCAGGAGTTGATTGAGACAGATTTGGATAGCCTCTGATGTCCAATCATCGAGTTTTTCAAATTCAGTTTTGACTATATCTAACAGATCAGAAATTTCTTCTGGCGATAATTTTTTGAGCTGTTTGTTGTTAGAAATTAGCGACTCGTCGCGGGTTGGCTCTTCAAAAAAATAGCTGGTCAGCAGCGGCAGGTCGCGCAGGGTTTTGAGGCGGTCTTGCGTCAGGGCGAGAACTTGTTTTTTGTAGGCCTCGCTGGCGGTCTTCGCCGAGGCGGGCCAATAATTTTGGACGCGCGCATACAAATCCTCCAGGCTCAGTCGGCGGATCCATTGGCCGTTCAGCCAGATCAGCCGCTGTTCGTCGAACCTGGCGCCGGATTTTTGGACGCGGTCAAGCGAGAATTTTTCGATCAGTTCATCTAGCGAGTATACATCTTGATCAGTGCCATCATTCCAACCCAGCTGCGCCAAAAAGTTCAGCATCGCCTCTGGTAAAATGCCTTCGTCGCGATATTCGCTAACACTTTTGGCTCCGTCGCGTTTGCCGAGTTTTTTATTGCCGCTCGGCGCTAAAATGTGCGGCACGTGCGCCAAAATTGGCGGTGCGATATCCAGCGCTTCATAGAGCGACAGGTATTTCGGCGTGCTGGCGACGTACTCAGCGCCGCGAATGACATGAGTGACATTCATCTCAAAATCGTCGATAATGTGGGCAAAATTGTAGGTTGGCAGCCCGTCTGCCTTGATCAAAATAAAATCGTCCAGCGCTTCCGGTCCGGCGGACAACTCGCCCATCACCGCGTCGTGCCACGTATAGCGCTTGATTTCTGGCGTTTTGAAGCGCAGCGGCATACCGAGGTGCCACTCGGGCGGATTTTCCGGACGATGGTCGCGGTACAAAAAGGCGCGCTTTTCGGCTTTGGCTTGGTCGCGAAAGGCTTGGACCTGCTCTGGCGTGTATGGGTCGGCATACGCCAGGCCCTTGCCGATCATTTCCCTGGCCCATTTCAAATATATCTCGCGGCGCTCGGTTTGATGGTATGGTCCACGATCGCCCGTCTCGCCCGCTCCGCTCAAAACTGGACCTTCGTCCCAATCTAGCCCCAGCCAGTGCAGCGTATCCTTGATTAATTCCTCAGTGCCATCGACAAACCGCGCTTGATCGGTATCCTCGATACGCAAGATAAATTTACCGCCTGACTGCCGGGCTATTAGATACGGATACAGAGCGCTGCGAACATTGCCAACGTGAATATAGCCCGTCGGGCTCGGCGCGAAACGAGTGCGTGTAGTCATAGAGAGATTATAGCATAGAAGTGTTGCGCTTATAAACTCATCGCGATGCGCTGCACTTGATCGCTTGATAGTGTAGCATTACCCTTGATGGTGTATAGCACTCCCCCGTTGACCCAAGCGGCGGCGTTGTTGGTGCTGTAGATAGTCAGGCCGCGACTGGCAGTAGTGGCAAAGTTGCGTCCAAATGCAGGCAATACATAATTCGCCAAAACTGCGCTCGAATCCCAGTCAGAGCGACTTTGTGTGAGGGTAAAACTTTGCGGTGCAGCATTAGCGGCGAACTTCATCAAAACACTACCTGGCTGATAGCTGATGGGTTCGGCTAGTCGATAGCCGCTGGGCTGGTATGATGGAAAGGTGGCGCTTACTCCTGCCTGCGTAGCAGCGATATGGGTGGAAATACTTGGTATATTACAGTATGTGAGATAACCACCGAGCAATAACAATACCGCGATTGCTCCCGCCAAACTTATACGTCGCCCCCAATGAGACTGGACAGAAGTATTGGTCCTTGCACTGTTTTTTTGTGCACTATTACCTCTGTTTTTTGACTGATGAACAACTTTTTGATGCGACGACAAAGAGCGTTGCTGTGGTTGAATACCTTCTTCAACTGGAGGTGAAGATAGTACAGGAATCGGTTCGGTGGGTGGCCACCAGATTTCAGATTTTGGCAGTGCGGTCGGTCGACTCAGTAATGCCTCAGATTCTCCGTTGGTGATAGACAACGCTGCGGCAAGTGCCGATTCTGCGGCACTATCATTGGTTTGCTCGTTGGCGAGAGCTTGCGTGAATTGTGATCGATAGTGTGGTAAGGAAGTAGAATTTACACTAGGTGGTTCGATCTCTGTCGGAGCGAGCATATCTGTCGAAATTGATTGAACTGGTGTGTTTTGTCGCTGCTGGTGGATGGCTTGTCGAGATTTGATAGTCCGTTTGCGCGTAGGGTGTGCTATGACGAGGTCGGAGCCATACAATACTGGCTGGCGACGAGAGGTGTCACTGGCTTTTGTCGCTTTAGTTACTGAGGATGCACGAGTAGCATGCGATATCTTCGCCGATGCTCGCGTCGACGCTATTTTGGTTGTTGACATTTGATGATGCGCCGTTGTACGATTCGCCTCTCGATGTATACGCCCAGCGGACACCGTTGTTGTTTGGCTCATGATCCCCTATTCCCTCTTTGTCCTATACTGATATGATACATCAAGGATAAGCGGTTTGCAAGCAAAATAAATCATTAAACATATTCAAGCTGATCTCGCCTTCTTACTTTATTGAATGCTCCTACTTGATCTTGCAAAACTTATGGTAACGCCATCAGAATCATTTATTTGAAAGATTCCTAAAAATTATTCAAACAAAAGTTACCCAAACCAGGTATAATAGATACTATGGATAAGAAGCAGCAAAAACGGCGACAGCGCCTTCATCTGACATTTATTTATAGCTTGATGGTTCTCACGGTAGTTTTTTTAGTAATAATAGCCGCTTATTTAATGCAGGGGTATCGGATTAACTGGCATAATGGCACCGTAGAGCAAGGTGGCTTGGTGCAGTTTGATAGCCATCCAGATGGCGCACGTGTAGTGGTGGATAACACAGCATTGAGTAATAATACGCCAAGCAAGATTACTTTATCGGCTGGTCAGAGAACTGTGATGATGCAGCGCCAAGGGTATCGCGATTGGCAAAAAACTGTCAATGTCAAAGCTGGTGGCGTGTTGTGGCTGAGTTATGCCAGAATGATAGCACAGAATCCCTTGAATAAGACGATCAGCAAATCAGATACGGTATCAAGTGCGACTGCTTCAGGCAATAATCGATATTTGGCATATATCGAATCGGCGCATAAGCCGACTGTCCGTTTGGCGGATTTAGCCGGTGATCAGCCAAAGGTCACTAGCGTATCGCTGGACTCGTCACACTTCACTGCTCCGAGCGAAGATTCGGCTCAATCTTTCGCAGTAACGTCGTGGGATAAAGATAATCGCTACCTTCTTATTAAGCATACGTACAACGGCGCCAAAACCGAGTGGCTTGTGTTGGACACCCAGGGCAAACACGAGCTAAAGAATATCACGACCTTGCTTAATATAGATATCGCTCGGCTTGAGTTTTCACAGAGTGATAGCCGTAAGTTGATAGCCCTCACTACCGAAAATGATGTACGACAGATCAATATAGCCGACACAACGGTGACAGGCCCGCTTATCAGCAATATCGCAGAGTTCTCACTCTATGGTGATAACACGATCGTATATACGACCAAGCTAGATGCGACGACTAAACAGCGCGCAGTCGGTTACCTCACTATCGGTGCCGATAATGCGCGTATCATCAGGCACTACACAGATATGGGTACTACCCCACTCCATTTTCGTATTGAGAAATATTACAATGAAGTATATTACGTCATTGCCTACGGTGAGACGATAGATATTATGAAAGGGTCATATGTGGTAAGCGACACCAAATCTGCTTCAAGCATGAAGACAATAGCGTCAGTTTCGGTGCCTGGCGGGGTAAATATGCTTGGTTTTTCGATAGGCGACCATCGTTTTATCACGGCATATAACGCTAAATCATTGACGACGTATGATCTTGAGCTATTGTCGGTGTCAACAGTGGAGACGAAGACCCCTCTCAAAGGTGACGTTAATTGGATAGACGGATATCACTTCACTCTTGCCGATTCAGAGGGATTGCATATGCATGATTTTGATGGTCTGAACCGCCAAACAGTGGCAGATTCGGTGTCGGTAAATTTGCCGGTGGTTTTGTCGCAAAACCAGAAGTACCTCTATAGTTTCGCGAAGAATGGTGATGCTATCACATTGCGACAGACTAAAATCATGGTAGATTAATAATTAATAATTAATAATTAATAATTAATAATTAATAATTAATAAGTCTAATCTATAATAGATGTAAGTGAAAGTGGTTGTACAACAGATTTTGTTGTATGTTACTTACTATCACTGGGGTGAATCTAAATTAACTTATGCCTAAGAGCCCCAAACTATAGTTGTTTTATGGTTGTGGTTTATATCGTTTATTAATCTCTATATCAATGGTTATTTCCGCCAGAGAATAGATTGCCGACTCGCTGGATAAACGATGGCGAATTCCCTGGCATTGTAGCGCTGTTCGAAGCAGGTTTTTGCGATGATGTATCAGAGGACGATTTCTTGTTGGCAGATGATGGATCTGGACTGACCTGCTCGGCAGTGACTAACAGTCGATTTAGTGCTGTCCCGAGTGGTACACAGGTGATCAGAGTCATGGTAGGCTTGGTGGCGTTCGTCTGAAGAGCTTGGACATCAGTTGGCTTAACAACGCGCGAGCCAGTAACGGTGTAAGTGTAGCGAGTACCGTTGTAATTGACGTAAATATTGTCACCCTTTTGCATTTGCTCCAAGCGGGCGAAGATAAATTTGTATTTGCCATTGTCGAGCCAATCATTACTAGAATGTCCAGACAAAACGAAGTTACCTACCTCGCCTGGTTTGGCATTTGCTCCGGGGATATTGAACCAAACGACACCTTTGTCCATGGCGGCATTGAGTGATGCTTGGCTGGCAGCATTAGCATCCCAGATGATCGGTACGTCGACAGCGATTTTCGGGATGATTAACTTTGGGTCGGGCCCAACATTGTTAGTGTCGTAAGGGCTAATGATGTAGTTTTGGGCGTCAAGTGTGCTCGGAGTGGTCCAGGCGGCAACATACGAAAATATCACACGATTGTACTGCAAGAATAAAAATACGACCATTACTGTGAGTGCGGCTAAAGCTGGCACAAAATGACGACTTTGACGGACATTCTTGGCGGTAGTTTGGAGCTTATCGAGAAGCCCTGAGCGCAAATCGTCAAGGGCCTCCTCCTTGCTAATGATATCGTTATCCTTATCCTTATCAGTGTCTGTGTCGGTGGCTGATGGTGCAGCTGGCGGTGTATCGTTGCTACTAGCGCTAGCCTGATTAGCCTGAGCGAGCTCGTCTTTGGCTTTTTTGACTTGCCCTAGATAATAGCGTTCGTAATATTGCTGGTAATAATTTTGCCAAGCACTATGGTATTGTTGCCAAGCAGCCTTTTGACTCTCTGATGGTTGGCGCGGTGCGCCAGGTTGTGAAGCGTGCTCGGGCTGCGCGGGAGCTGACGAAAACGCGGTTTTTGGCTCGGCTTGGTTTTGTTCGGCTCGTGGTGAATGTGGTCTGGATGAGTTAAAGGCTGGCTCTGTTCGTTGATGAGCTGAGCTTGTTGGCTTTGGTTGCTCTTGCGCTACTCGAGGTGACGAAGGAGATTTAACTATTCGGCTGACAGGTGATGTGGAGGTCGACGAAGCTGAAACAGGTGTCGGTTTCGTTGAAGCCTGTGTGTAGCTACGGTGGAGTGGAGTATCATGCTGTGGCATTGCAGTCGCCGACCGCTGGGGCGTAGTTTGTGATGGCCGAGTCGGACGGTGAATATCGCTGATAGATCGTCGCACGATAGGGCGATGGCTTTGCCTGGCTGAACTTTGTGGCAGCGTAAATGTGGCCGAGCTACCAGCAGAAACAGTGCTAGCATCACGTGTGGTTGCATGTTCACGGGGTTTTATCGATGGAGTAGAAGTGATCGGTTGTATCGACGATTTCGCTGTCGTAGCCTGTGATGATGTATTGTATATGGCATCAATCTGGCTACGTGCTTCGCTAAGCGCTGCATCGCGATTAAGCGGTACTCGTGCTCTGGGTGATGTCGGTTGCATAGCTATAACCATTATACAATAGTTACTTAAATAAAAACACCCACCTACCAGGATGAGTGTTTTATTTCGAAAAGTGGTACCGCGGGCCGGACTTGAACCGGCACGTCCTAGTGGACATCAGATTTTGAGTCTAACGTGTCTACCAATTCCACCACCGCGGCGTATTTACAGGAACGACTTTGTGTAAAACGACAAAGCTATCCTTATACTACCAGATGAGTGGCGTTTTGTATAGCGCTTGTATCGAGTAAACTAGCGGTTATAGCCTGTAGTGGCTGCGAAGGATTCCATAGGTAATATGCGGCAGCTCGGGTAGCCACACTACCTTGCCAGATACTCATCGGATCGGTCCATGGGGTGGTCGTCACTTTGCCATCACGGGCGACAATAATCGTATTGGCATGGAATGTTACCAGTGTCAGCGGGTAGGTGATGGTAAATTTATGCAGCGTTTCGACGAGCTGTAATAATGTCATACGGAAAGTCAAGATCTTTGGGTAATAAAGCCGACGGAATAGTTTTTGCGTTTGTGCAAAGGAAGCGACCAGAGCGATGGTGGGCTGCTGTACGACATGATCGGCATTTGGCAGGATCAGATCTATGGCATCGCGGCTGATGACGAGTGGCGTAGTGCTTTGATCGATGACCTCTTCGTATAGGATAGCCGTTTGACTATTGCGGCCTGCATCGCCGATGAACAAAAGACTATCGGCCCATTGTGCCAAGGCTTGTATGTCTAGACGTGCATCCACACCCAGACTGCCACTGTGGTTACTTGGTGCAAACACCACATCAGTTATAGTAATCGGAATAGCTTTTCGCAAGGAGTCTGGTAGTAGCACTCGTACCTGCCCTACCCCGGTAGATAATGCCAAACGATAATTCTGCTCGACCGCTCGAAAACCAAAGTGATTACCACCAACAATAGCTAGTTTGCCTGACCGATTACGTTGTTGGGGTTTATTCCATTCGATATCAGGAAACAGTGGTTTGGACTTGTCTTGGGTATACCAAAATGAGTGCATGCGTCGACCTATGTTTCATCATTAGCTAACTCAATACTCACCGGACAGTGATCTGACCCCATTTGCTCCGGGTGAATCTGCGGGTTTTTGATACGCGGTGCAATACCAGACGAAGCCAGCCAGTAATCGATCCGCCAGCCGACATTGCGCGCCCGGGCGTTCTGCCAGTGCGTCCACCAGGTGTAAGCCTCGGTCAGATCTGGATTCGCAGCGCGAAAAACATCGACAAAACCAGCGTTGAGATACGCCTGAAAGCCTGCCCGCTCTTCATCAGTAAAGCCGTGCTTGCCGATATTTGGTTTTGGGTTTGCCAGGTCAATTGCCCGGTGCGCCACATTCATGTCGCCGCAATATAATACCGGTTTGGCGTTGCCATACTTCCCTGCTTCCAGTCCTTTCAAATACGCCAAACATGCCGGGTCCCATTTGTCGTGCCGCAAATCTAATCGGCTCAAATCGCCTTTCGAATTTGGCGTATAGCACGTCACTAGCCAAAACTCATCAAACTCTGCTGCGATAATCCGCCCCTCATTGTTTGGATCGCCGTATTGGTCGCCCATCAGATTGAACTGCTGAATAATGTCCTCGGGAAAACCGTCGCGGTATTGGAGCGTTGGCGTCTTGGAAAAAATCGCCGTCCCCGAATAGCCTTTTTTGGCAGCAGAATAAAAATGCTCGTCATATTGCGGCAGGTCGAGCTCGACTTGCCCGCGCTGCGCTTTGGTCTCTTGCAGGCAAATGACATCCGGGTCGTACGTTTCGATAAACGTAGCAAATTCGCCTTTAGTAATCACCGCGCGAATGCCGTTGACGTTCCAGGAAAATAACTTCATGAAATAATTATAGCGCAGCCAATAATTTGGCGGAAATTTTCGCTAAGTGCGGTACAATAAGGCGGTGATAGAACAAGCTTACGATAAATTTGTTGCCTCATTGCAGCGAGAGTTTGTTAATGTTGATGGCGTAAAAACTGCGCTGTATATTCATAAAACTTTACACGCCTCGCCACATACTAAAACTCTGCTTTTTATCCACGGAGCAGGCGGAGATTTTCATGGTTTGGTGCCGCTAGCGTATGAACTACGAGATGAGTTTAATATAATTTTTGTCGATTTACCCTCGCACGGTGCGAGCGAACTAGTGCACAGGTTAACGGTAGCGAAACTGTGTAAATGGGCGGAAGAGCTGTTGCCCGCTTTGGAGAAACGCGGCGTCGACATCGACACTGTGCTGGCGTATTCGCTGGGTTGCGTCGTAGCAAGCCGGGTGCAGCATAAGCGTACGTGGTATTTGAATCCGCCGCTGCAACTTTCGCGCTCGATGAAATTGTCATCGGCAGTCTTTTTCAGAATGCGAGTAATTATGCAATTTGGTTATTTGAATTATCGTTTTTCGGTATTTCGCGGACGGTGGCTATTGAGAAAGAAAAATACCGAGACATTGCAACTGGTTGATTGGTTGACGCGTCGGACGAATGCGAATCGATCTCAGCTTCTTGAATATTGGCGCGTTGGGCGCGAGATAGCTTTTTCTCATCGTATGGAAATTCCGTCGTCGCAGTTTGTTGGTGTGCTGTCCTCAACATACGATTCGGTTGTTCGCCCAATTAGTGCAAAAGACGTTGCCGCCAACTGTTTTGTCGAGCTTGAGACTGGGCATATGTCGGTTATCGAGCAGCCGCGTCGTGTAGCGAAAGAGATTCGCCGCTCTCTAATTATGTTATAATATGGCCATTATGAAGACCAAAGAAAAGAAACTGCGAGTTAATATGATCTCTGAAAGCGAGTTTACCGTGCAAGGTCACGGTGTACATACAGCTTACAAGGAGATAACTGCTGCACTTAAAAAAAGGAAAGATGTTGACGTTGAGGTCAATGTAAATCGGTCGGCAGACATCATTCATATTCAGACTGTTGGTATATATTCATTTCGACATCTTATTAAGCGCGACGGTAAAAAGGTCGTCTCGGCGCATCTCGTTCCAGATAGTTTCGTAGGATCAATCCGTGGTGCGAAATACTGGAAACCGCTTGGACGCTGGTGGCTAAAATTTTTCTACAAAAAAGCCGATTTGGTATTGGCGTGCTCTGGAATGGTGCGCGATGAATTAGTTAACGATATGAAGATCCAACAAACGGAAGTGCTATACAACACGATCGACATGGGTCGCTATGCTTCAACCGCAGCGGAGCGGCAGGCAGCTCGTAAAAAGCTGGGGCTAAAAAAGAGTGATTTTGTGGTAATCGGTAACGGCCAAGTGCAACCGCGCAAGCGACTAGATATTTTGATCGACATAGCTAAAAAAATGCCAGAAGCACGATTTTTTTGGGTTGGTGGCATTCCTTTCAAAAACCTAGGGGCGGAGTATGGAGCGATGCAAAAAATGATCGGATCTGCACCTGAAAACCTGGTTGTTACTGGAGTCATTCCGCTCGAAGAGGTGCGACAATATTATCTGGCTGCTGATGTGTTTGTCTTGCCTGCGATGCAGGAAAACCATCCAATGTGCGTATTGGAAGCAGCTGGCGCGGGGCTGCCAATCGTTTTGCGTGATATTCCGCAGTATAACGATACCTTTCGTGGCGATGCTTTGATGGCAAAAACCGACAAAGAATTTATTAAGATTGTTGAGCGGCTGCAGACTGACGCAGCGTATAGAAAGCACGCTCGTAAGGGTTCAGCCGAAATTGCCAAGCGCTTTGACAGCCAGGCTGGAGCTGAGCGATTAGTGGGTCTCTATAAAAATTTACTCTAATATGGTACAATTATCCTACACGTTATGAGGATTGGTTTATTTACCGACACGTATCGGCCGACGATTAACGGCATCACTTTTGTGGTTGATACGTTGAAGCAGCGGCTGGAAGAGCAAGGTCACGAAGTGTTTATTTTTTGTCCTGCACGGTCGCTTGATCCAAATAAGCACGCTGCGCCAGATGAGGGCGACCACGTGATTCGTTTTCGCAGTTTTAGCAGCGGATTTTTCGATAGTTCTGATATCTCCCTGTTTTTGCCACCAAAACAACTGAAGCAAATTGACGACATGCAGCTTGATGTGGTCCATGTGTTTACGCCATCACAAATTGGTCTGCTCGGTATCAAAGCAGCGGTTAAGTATGACATTCCACTAGTTATCCAACATTCGACTGATCTTTACGAGTTCGTTGAAAATTACCCAGCAGTACTGCCTGGAGCATTAGCGCTAGTCGGTGTGCTATTTCCCCTATCTGTCAAAATGAACGGACACGATATCGGAGAAATCCTGAAGTTGTGGCGGCCACGTTCTGGTGTGACTAGGTGGAATAGGGATATTATCTCTAAGGCTATGACGATCTTGCACAGTAAGGCTGATTGCGTGATTGCGCTGAGTCGAAAAAGCTATAATCAGCTTAAATCATGGCAGACTGATGATTATCATTACGATATGGAAATCTTGCCGAGCGGTGTTGATGCAGTGCCAAAGCCAACCAAAAAGCAGTTGGCAGATTTTCGGGCGCAGTGGAATTTAAGCGAGAAAGACGAGGTCGTCGGTTTCGTTGGGCGATTGGGTGAAGAAAAAAATCTACCGTTGTTAGTCGAAGCATTTGACGAAATCGGTGCAGCGCGACCGAAGGCGAAGCTGCTGTTTGTCGGTGATTTTGATTTTCGCGAGAAGTTGGAAGCGATCGCTGCCCAGTCGAAATTCCCTGAGCGGATAATTTTTACTGGCATGATTCCGCGCGAGAAATTGGGTGTTGCGTACGCAGCACTGGACGTGTTCTTGTTCCCGTCACTAAAGGATACACAGGGTTGGGTGCTGCACGAGTCGGCGCACGCGCGGTTGCCTATTGTGCTGATCGATCGCGATGTATCAGAGGTAGTGAAAGATGGTGTAAATGGCTATTACGCCGAAAACGACCCGCACGATTTCGCCGAGAAAGTTTTGAGTATTTTGAAGAGTCCGAAAAAACGTACTGAGTTTGGCGAACAAAGTAAAAAACTGGCGCTGCGCTATACCGAAAAACGGCAAATCCATAAAGTCATCGACTTATACGAGCGTGTGATTGCCGCAAGAGCAGCACGTCGCGGTACAAATATCTAGAGGCATAATAGCGCAAGCGACAAAATAGTATAAACAAGAAGTAGAAGAATTGCTTGGTTGTGTTGCTAATAACGACGTAGCGTGCGTCTACTCTCGCGCTCGATGTCGCGCCGCTTGATAGTTTCGCGTTTGTCGTATTTTTTCTTGCCTTTGCCGAGAGCGATAACGACCTTGATGAATCTCCCGTGAGTCAATAACTTTGTCGGGACAATGGTCAAGCCTCGTTGTCTGGCGGTAGCGAAATCGTCAATTTGTTTGCGACTAGCGAGTAATTTTCGCGCTGAAGTGTCGACAGCGCGCGAACCTGGTTTGCCGCGCTCATTTTGCTTGAGGGAAAAACTAGCATTGTTCAGCCACAATTCGCCGTTTCGCAAAGTAACATAAGCACCTTTGAGTTGCACGTGCCTGTCGCGTGCGGCTCGCACTTCTAGGCCAGTCAACACGATCCCAGCCACGATCTCTTCACTCAATTCATAATCAAACCGCGCTCGACGGTTCACTATGGGAGTGGTGGCTGGTTTGGCGGCGTGTCGATTAGTCATGCAAGTATTATAGCATCATCTGTCGCTAGGCAGCACTGGCTATGTCGCTACTCAAAGTATTTTTTATGAAAGCCGTCATATTACCAGCGTTCCCTCCGTTTCTCTTTATTCGTAGGCATTCTTCGGCTAATTCACTAGCCATGTTGGGGTCTACGCTCGCGATAGGATCGAGCCAACTGGCCAGGAAGCGTTTCTCTGCTGCTGTAAAATCAATGTTATCCATTGTAAATTGTTCATCGGCTGCCATAGACTGCAGGGTGTCTAGTGGCAAGGCTGCAATATCTTCGGTCGAGGCTGACGATGGGAATAGCGCGGTCTGCTCTGGTGGCAAAGAAGTGTAATTAACTAATGTGATACCATCATTTTCAATGAGAGGTTGTTGCTCGTAACTCATCCATAACCTTTCTTTTTTCTAGTGTGTCTGGGGAGTATTGTACCACCATATGTAAGGTTACGATGTAGTAAAATAAACAAGGTGGACGTAATTCTGAGGTTAAGGCTATATATGCCGCAGTGGGCTGTCGTAGCTCACATGCTATAATATACCAATGATTGCTGATATCCATGTTACCGAAAAATCATTCGGTCCGAAAGTTTTGATGACAGATGTCAAATTCAGCGTCGATGATGGCGAAAAAGTCGGCTTAATTGGGCGTAATGGTGTTGGTAAGTCTACTTTATTTGGTATGCTGACAGGTGTAGATGATGATTATAGTGGCTCGATCATTTTTCGTCGTGGTAGCGTGGTGGTGGCGACAGCGCAGGAGCACCACGGTGTCGGTGACATCACGGTGCTGGAATATATTTTGCGAGGGCTACCTGAGTACATGCGGTTGCGACATATCCTTCATACCTACCCGCAAACTATGGGCGACGACATGCAAAAAATTGAGAAGTACACGCAGGCGCTGGATCGCTTTGGCGAAAAAGGGTTTTATCAGATCGAAGAATTAGTCGCCGAAGAACTAAAGAATTTCCAGATGGAGGGCTATGGTGAACGCAAAATATCGAGCCTGAGTGGTGGACAAAAGCGTTTAGTCGAAGTGGTGAAAATCATGCATGCTGATGCTGATTTGGCGTTGATCGACGAGCCGACCAATCATATGGATTATATCGCCAAAAAGCAATTTATCGATTGGATGAAGAGTTCTAGCCAGGCAGTATTGGTGATCACCCATGATCGTGATGTTTTGAGAGAAGTAGACCGTATCGTAGAAATGAAGGATGGTGGCTGTGTTAGTTACAGTGGTAATTATGATGATTATTTGCGACAAAACGCTTCGGCAACAGGTAACGCTATGCAGGACTTCGAACAGATCGAGCGGCGGATCGCCAATTTGCGCGACAAAGTTTTGCAGTTTCGGCGAATGAAAGAAAAAGCCCGTGACCCTGATACTATCAAACAGTTTAAACGACGCGAACTACAGGCAGCGTCGGAGCTAGAAAAACTGGAGGCGATCGACAAGCCAACCTTTTGGATTGACCGCGACAATGTATCACAATTGAATTACAAAGTGGCAGATCGCTACCAGAAATTCAAAGCAAAAAATATTCGTCTCGGTATGAAAGATGGTGCGATGCGCTCACAGCGCAAACTGGTCGAGGTGCGCGACCTCGCGTTGGGTTACGGCGAACGGATTTTATTTGAAGGTGTTAATATTGACTTGCGCGAAGGCGAAGCGGTCGAGTTGCGAGGGAGAAATGGTGCTGGTAAGTCGACGTTGATTCGGGCGCTGCTGGAGTCTTTATCGTCAAATCGTTTAGGTCAATCTGAAGAACAGCGGGGCTACCCTAGTGATCTAGGGGGCAGACATTCTCTAATGCGACCAATTATTTATAATGGTTCTCTCGCCCTCGATCCGCATGTGCGTGTCGGTGTGTATGAGCAAGAAATAGCGCCAACTTACTTGGAGGTGCCGCTCGCTCGTGCGATTGAGCAAATGTATCTTGATCGCGATCTACCGATTAATGAAACGAAAATTCGTCAGCTGATGAGCGACTACCTTTTCATCGAAAACGATGGAGCGATTCCCCTTGCTTCGCTGAGTGGTGGGCAAAAAGCACGTTTTCAAATCATCAGCATGCTAGCGAACGATCCGCAGCTACTCATTCTCGATGAACCGACCAACCACCTTGATTTACCGAGTATCGAGGAGATTGAGGCGGCGCTGGAGCGTTATTCGGGCGCTGTCCTTTACGTTAGTCACGACGATTACTTTCGCCACAAAATCGGTGGCGATGTAGTGCAAATCGGCGAGAGTTGATGAATGCGACGATTTCTCCTGCTCGTCTAGCACAATTCTGTTTAATCTACTCCTTGATGAGATGCGCAGCTTTGAGTGCGGCATCGATAGCAATGCGGTCGAAGCCACGGATAATCTCGCCATTGATGTCAGTCACAGGAACACTACTAGTGGTGCCACCGACCTTGGCAAGAAGCTCATCCATGGCACCATCGTCTTTTTCGATGTCGCGAGTAGTGTACGGTACGCCGAGGCGATCAAGGTATTGTTTTTCGGTTTTGCAAAACGCACACCATTCAGCGCTATAAATGATGATAGTTGGCGTAGAGTTGATAGTATCGCTTGTCTGTGATGTCATATTAATCCCCTTCTAACAGCATTATTATATACGGGATGTCGGTACACGCAAGCCCCCAGATGCCAATAAAACTAGAATAATTGGTGAGATATGTGATGGCTTTGTGATTAATAATTTTGATATTGCTTACGGTTGAAAATTACGGTATTGTAGAGATAATGAGATCGTACAAAAATAGATCAGACACGGGATTTGCTCTTCCGACGATTATTGTCGCCTCTGTGGTGATAATGCTGTTGCTATTGGTGGCGGCCTCGGCGACGACATCAATTCGTGAAGGTTTGTACGCTCAGTACTATCGTCGCTTGGCTCGCGAAGCAGCCGAAAGTGGTGTGGTGTACGCTTCAAAGTGTCTCGAGCAGAATAATGAATTAGCTCAATGGTCAAATACAGCGAAATTACGTCCCGATACCAATTGCCAGGGTAGCTCGGTAGCTGGTCGATCGCGCTATGTGCTACAGACTGGCAATATACGGTCGACATTTGAAGTGGCTGAGCCTGAACGGCGCGAAGGTAGTATCCAGCGTGTGGTAGTGATCGGGCGCACCGAGATATTTCGGACGACAGATGATAGTTTGTGGAAGTCGTACGAATATCGTCTCGCTGGACAAACAGGTCTGAGTACTTTACTAGATAGCGTGACGTTTGGTTATGCATCAGGGTCGCCAAATGGAGCATTCTTCACTACGATCGATGAATTTGGCCGGCCTAATTCGGCTGGGTTTAATGCGTTTGGCCAGCTGGGACTAGGCAATACTACAGATACATTGCACCCAGGGAGGTTTTCTCTACCGGCGAATAAACGTGTGGTTCGCACATATACTAATTTTTTGTCACATGGACGAAACTTGTTTGCATTGACTGATAATGGTGAGGTCTGGGGGGCTGGGCTCAACGATGGAGGACAATTAGGCAATCCCGCGACGACGGATCGACACGTATCGTCGCCGGTACAATTTAGATTACCTGCGAGTGATGCCGTGGCAACATTTGTGGCACCACTCGGCGAGGTGACGTTTGTCGTGACATCAAATGGTAATGTCTACGTTGCTGGTACGAACGAAAAAGGTGTAGCTGGTGTCAATTCATCCGAGGCAGCGATTCGCACACCTACCAAGCTCACCTTCCCCGAAAAAATACGTGGTGATGCGGTGTCGTGGGCTGTCGATAGCCAGACAGCGTATGCGATCGGTGAGAGTGGCAAATTGTATGGTTGGGGCAATAACTTTTTTGGCCAATTGGCGCAAAATGACATCAATGAGCGCCGCTCGCCTGTACAGATAGGTACTTTTGGTATGCCAGGCAAATCGAAGGCGGTACAGGTGACATTTGATGGGGACACTATGTACGTGCGCGATAGTAATGGAGCTCTATATTCTGCTGGCAAAACGAACTTTGGCCAGGCTGGTGTAGCGACATTTCGACTACTGGGGCTAAATTCAAAAAAATGTCTAGCAGCGAATGGTCAGGCGACGAAGACCGAGAATTGCTCGGCTGCAGCCAACCAGCGATGGAGCTTTGAACGGACATCAAATACACTTCGAGTCGAATCTAACCCAGCATCATCGAATGCCCTTTGTCTGACGAGTGCTGGTACGGACTTCAAACGTGCTGAAATGTCGCGATGTCCTACTTCGGGTGCTTCGCCGAGTCAAAAATATGATTTTCGCTATGTTCCAGGAAGTCGAGACTACGTATACCTTAGCAATAGTAGCGATATTGGTGGTCGTGGTAAATGTGTCATAGAAGCCAACTCGTCAACTGGCGAAACAGAAGTGGCTGACTGCCGGTACATTATGAATTTTTTGTGGTATGCCTACAATCCGACCCTTGAGCGAATCGCATCATCGGGAGTGGTCGATGTTTCGACCGACCAATACTTTGCTGCGCTAGTCCGAAATGATGGTCGTGTCCAGACATGGGGGCTAAATACAGGAGCGCTTGGTAATGGTGTCAACTCAAATCCGTTTGACCCAGATAGGTACAAGCGCCAGATGTACAATCCAGTTCCGGTCGATTTTAAGCTTCCAGCTGGCGTGAGAGCGACAACATCTTGGACAACATCAAACGGGCTTGATCCAAATGTAGCTAACATATTTGTAGTGACTACAGATGGACGAGTGTTTGGCGCAGGTAGTAATGTATCGGGTCAGCTCGGCATTGGACATTTTGGTGGTATCTATGCCACACCACAACAGATGTTGGTATTAGGCACTGGTGGTAATAATGCTTTGTATGTACGATCTGGCTACGGTACGGCAGTAGCCTATACTAGTAATCGCAAAGTCTTCACGGTTGGCAATAACTCAAACGGTCAGCTCGGCGATGACACTACCAACAATAATGCTACCCCACAGGCTAATAAAAATACCAATAGCCAGCGTCGAGTGTTGTTCTATTAAAAATCTTATTTATCGTCGCGTTCGCCCTTTGGGGTGGCTCGAGGATGGAAAGTCTGGCTGATCTGTTTGGCTGGTCAGATACCATCCACCATCGTAGGGCGATCGGTAGGCTCGGAGTGACACGTCAAGGTGGTACATGCGGATTGCAGCAATAGCTCGCTCGGCGGCTGCGCGGTTTGGAAAACGCTTTTTGAGCGATCGATGAATTGCTGGTCGGTATGGTTGATGTGGTGGTGTATGATTACGACGAGGCATAACGATAGTATACGCCAAAAGACACTTTACGGCACTCTCCTCGCCTGCTACAATACAATCATATGAGTACAGAGTCTACTGGGAGTGGTCGGAGTGATCACACTATGCCGTTGAGCGCTGTTTTTGGTGTTATGGCAGATACGACTTGGCGGATTTTTGTGCCAGTCGTGGGGCTCACGCTATTAGGTGTCTGGCTCGATCGATCGTGGCAGACGAAGCCATGGTTGATGTTCGCTGGTATACCTATTGGTGCTCTTTGCGCAGTGGTGCTCGTCAAACGCCAAATTGATGGAGGTAAAAAATAGAGATGTTTACTGCATTTGCGTCATCATCGCTACATATTTCAGTGAAGGCTGACACGGTGTTCGATATTGCTGGGTGGCCGGTTACTAACGCTAACTTGGTCGGTATGGTCGGACTAATTTTGCTGGTTTGGCTGATGTTCCGGACACGCGCCGCGGTACTCGGTAATAAAAAGCCGAATTTTGCTACGCGGTTAGTGGTTTGGTGCTTTGAGGGCCTCTACAATACAGTTCAGCAGGTTATACCCGATCCGAAATGGTCGCGTCGGGTGGCACCATTAGTCATCACTATGTTCTTCTTCATTGCTGGGCAGTATTGGTTGGGTATGCTACCGATCGTCGGGCCGATCACTGTTGGTCATACACCGCTGTTCCGTGGTCAAGCGGCTGATCTGAACATGACATTCGGTTTGGCGATCACTACTATTGTGATGGCGCAAATTTATGCGGCACGCGAGTTGGGCTTTTTGGGCAATATCAAGCGTTATATCATCAATCCACTGCGCGATCCGATCATGTCTTTCGTCGGTATTTTAGAGATCGTCGCAGAGTTATCACGGGTGCTAAGTTTGTCATTCCGTCTGTTTGGTAACGTACTGGCAGGTGAAGTACTATTGGCAGTGATAGCCTATCTGACACAGATTGCTTCGCCAGTAGTGTTGCAACCCTTTTACTTCTTCGAATTGTTTATCGGTGGTATCCAGGCATATGTATTCTTCATGTTGTCGACTATATTCATTTCGCTTGGATTGACGCATCACGGCGGTGATGAGGAAAAACATACGCCCGAGGCTTCGACGACTTCGATTGATGCAAGAACTGCAACGGCCGAAGGAGTAACAACAATATAGGTAATAATTTAAAGGAGATAAATATCATGGAAGCATTAGCATTTTCACTTACCTACGCGATCCCGGCAGCGTTTGCAGCGATCGGCTGTGGTTGGGTCGGTGCATCAGCTATGAAGGCCGCTGGTCGTAACCCAGAAAAGATCAACGATTTGCGTACGATGATGATCCTCGGTATTTCCTTCATTGACGCTATCGCCATTATTGGTTTCGTGGCGGCTATCGTCGGTAAAGTAATGTAAGGAGTTTGCGCCAGTGAACAGTGTAAACTATCTGGCATCGGCTACAGCTGGTGGCAGTGACTTGTTTGGCTCGCTTGGGCTAGACTGGAAGCTGCTCGTTATGCAAACAGTGGCATTTATCCTGTTGTTGCTGGTGTTTAAAAAATGGGTTTATCCGCCGATCTTGGCTATGCTCGACAAGCGCGACGCTGATATCCGCGAAGGTCTTGAAGCAGCTACTAAGGCCAAGCAGGCAGCCAACGATACAGAGATGCGGACCATGGAGTTGATGCAGCAAGCTCGTCAAGAGTCGCGTGATATCGTAGCCTCGGCTCGGACAGAGGCGGCTGAGTTGGTGGCGAATGCCAGGCAAGACGCCGAAGCGCAAGCTGAGCGAATTATCCAGGCTGGCCGTCAAGAAACTCAAGCAGAGCTAGCTAAAGCCAAGCGGGATTTACAATCGGAAATGGTTAGCTTGGTAGTGGAGGCTACACGTACTGTGACTGCCGAGACAGTCGATGCTGCTAAAGACAAGGCTCTCATACGCAAGCGCTTGGACGACTTACAAAAGGAGACTGTTTGATGTCTGGCCGACTTTCACGACGGCGGATAGCGAATTATGTAGCTGAGCAATTGCTGGATGAGAGTGTTGATCATTCAGTTTTGCTGCGTCAGGTAGCGGCTTATTTGATAACGACTGGTGCTGTACGCGAGGCTGGTCAAATGGTAGCTGCTATCGAGGAAGCTTTGGCGCAACGTGGTGTGGTGCTAGGCGCAGTTACTACAGCACATTTGTTGTCAGACGCTCAACGTCGTGAGATAGTCGATCGACTACAGTTGGTCGATCAGTCGGTGCAACTACGCTCAGTTGTTGACCCACGAGTGATAGGCGGTGTGAAAGTTACCTTGCCTGGTCGACAGTACGATGGCACGATTCAACATAAATTAACTACCCTAGCGGGTGCAAAATAGCGAGGAAGATATATGGCAGAGATAGCATTAACAGAGCTGTCCGCGAGCTTACGCCAAGCCATTGCTGGACTGGAAGCCTCTGAAGGTTTAGAAAAGGTCGGCATAGTCACCCGCGTGGGTGATGGCGTGGCTTGGGTGCATGGTTTGCGCGAGGCAGGTTACAGTGAAGTGCTGGAAATCCAGACAGCTAATGGAGTGGTCGAAGCGTTCGCTTTAAACTTGATGGAAGATGAAATCGGTGCGGTATTACTTGGTAGCGACCAAGGCGTATCGGCTGGCGATAAGGTCCAGCTCAAGGGTGAGGTCTTGAGTGTACCAGTCGGTCCAGAGCTACTCGGGCGCGTGGTTAATCCACTTGGCCAACCTCTAGATGGTGGACCAGAAATTAGTACCAAGCAGCGCGGTTTAGTCGAACGTGAAGCTGTCGGTGTGATGGGGCGCAAATCCGTTCACGAACCATTGATGACTGGCATC
Source organism: uncultured Candidatus Saccharibacteria bacterium (assembly GCA_945873065.1). Classification (GTDB taxonomy): domain Bacteria; phylum Patescibacteriota; class Saccharimonadia; order Saccharimonadales; family Saccharimonadaceae; genus Saccharimonas. The sequence goes on along the minus strand of CAMCBN010000003.1, from coordinate 52,443 downwards.
ATGAGCATTGACGCAATGTTCCCAATCGGTCGTGGTCAGCGCGAGCTTATCATCGGTGATCGTCAGACTGGTAAGACGGCGATCGCTATCGACACTATGATCAATCAGGCACGTCAGAAAACCGGCGTCGTTAATATTTATGTGGCAGTTGGCCAAAAGTTGAGCAAAATTGCTCGCTTGGTCGAGCGGCTCAAAGCCGAAGGTGTGATGGAGCAGACTATCGTGGTAGCGACCAGCCCGAGTGATCCGGCTTCCCTACTCTACTTGGCACCATACGCTGGTACAGCTATGGGCGAATATTTTCGCGACAATAGCCAGCACGCATTGATGATTTACGATGACCTGACCAAGCACGCAGTAGCTTATCGCCAGATGTCGTTGCTATTGCGTCGTCCACCAGGTCGGGAAGCTTTTCCGGGTGATGTATTTTATCTGCATTCGCGCCTGCTGGAGCGTAGCGCCAAGGTTAGTGACGAACTAGGCGCTGGATCACTCACCGCACTGCCGATCATCGAGACGCAGGCTGGCGATATTTCAGCATATATTCCGACCAATGTGATTTCTATCACCGATGGACAGATCTTCATGGAAACTGATTTGTTCTACCAGGGTATTCGCCCGGCGATTAGCGCTGGACTTTCGGTGTCGCGTGTCGGTGGTGCAGCGCAAACTAAAGCTCTTAAGAGCGTTAGCGGCAACCTCAAGCTGGGTCTCAGTCAGTTCCGTGAGCTCGCTAGCTTTGCGCAATTTGGCAGCGATCTTGATGCCGAAACCAAAGCGCAGATTAGCCGCGGTCAACGCTTGACAGAGCTACTCAAGCAGTCGCAGTATCAACCACTTAGTGTCTGGCAGCAGGTAGTGAGTATCGTGGCGGTTAGCGAAGGTTATTTCGATGAAGTGCCAGCTAGCAAGATAAAAGATGCGCAGTCTGCCCTACTTGGTCGTCTCTGGGTCGAGTCGAAGGAGCAAATGATTACATTAAATGAAGGCACCGATAAGTTTGGTCAGGACGAAGCGATTGCTCAGACTGTCAAAAATACCGCTATGGCAGTAGCTAAAGAATTTGCGGAGTAAATCATGCCAAATACTCAGCAACTTAAAGCTCGTATCCGATCAGTCAAAAGCACTAAACAGATTACCAAAGCTATGCAGATGGTGGCGGCTAGTAAAATGCGTCGGTCGCAAGAACTGAGTCGTACTACAGCGCCGTACACCCGAGCAGCGCGTGGATTATTGCGTTATCTGTCACGCCAAGGTGTAACAGACCATCATCCATTATTTGCGCAGCGGCCAGTACAGCGTCGTTTGATCGTAGTGATCGCCGCTGATAAAGGTTTGGCTGGCGCTTATAATACTAATGTCCTCAAGCATTACGTACAATTGTTGCGCCAAGATGATGCAGCGGGTATATCGAACACCACTATTGCTGTCGGCCGCAAGGCGGCGCAATTTGTCGCTAGATTAAAAGACACAGAGGTCGCTGGTGTGTACGAGGATTTTCCAGATTATCCGAGCGGTCCGGCTTTTCGGGCTCTACTAGATACAGCGCACGATATGTTCGTCAACAAGCAGGTCGATGCCGTTGATGTTATTTTTACTCGATTTAAGAGTAGTATGACACAACAAGCTGATGTCATCCACTTGCTACCAGCTGGCCTCGACGCTGAGGATCATGAGGTGATCGATAAAGAAGATCAAGTTGATGATGAAGCTGTCTTCGAGCCGAGCCCAGCGGCAGTATTAGACACCGTTGCTAGGCGGATGGTTAGTGCGCGCCTTTATCAAGCGCTCCTTGATGCTCGTGCTAGTGAGCACAGCCAACGGATGTTAGCGATGAAAAATGCTACAGATAACGCTACTAGTCTGGTCGATGACTTGACTCTCGAGATGAATAAGCAGCGTCAGGGGGCTATCACTCAGGAATTGACCGAGATTAGTGCTGGCGTGGAGGCGATGGGCTAGTTTTATCGGATATATGTGTGAAAAATTTTCGTCACAGATTCAGGATGAAGTACTTTGCTTACAAACACTGCAGTGGAGGAGCCTCGGTGATAGCCAGATTCGAACCCTGTTCGCTCGTCTGGGTGGTAGGCGGCCTCGTTTGGATGATATTCTAGAAAAATGGCGGCCTAGCGCTTTGCCAAAATATGGCTGGGAAGAGGAAGATCATTTGGCTTTCCGGGGTAGAGTCGAGCAAGTATATACTACCGAGCAACAATAGTGTAAAATAGTAGCAGATAAAGGAGACGTTAATAACAGGGGTCGGGTGAGTGTTACCCTCGTTATAAACACAACAGAATTGGTATGAGTGTATGGATCGTTCGCCGGAAAGAAGGAGGAATAAATGAGTAAAACTAAAGGTAAAATCATCCAGATCATGGGTGTGGTGGTCGACGTTGAGTTTGCACAAGAAGTTGAGCTGCCAGCTATCAACGATGCTCTGCGAGTCGAGCATAACGGCCACCTAGTCACGCTAGAGGTGGCGCAGCACCTTGACCAACACACGGTGCGGACCATTAGCCTACAGTCGACCGATGGATTGCAGCGTGATCAGGAAGTTATCGCGACTGGTGCGCCGATCAGTGTGCCAGTCGGTGAAGCGACTCAAGGGCGAATGTTTAACGTAGTTGGTGAGCCGATTGATGGGCGGCCGATCGCGGACGATGCTCGCCGAGCACCGATCCATGCTGAGCCGCCCGCTCTGACCGATCAATCCAATAAGACCGAAATTCTCGAGACAGGTATCAAGGTGATCGACCTGATCGCACCGCTCGCCAAGGGTGGTAAAGCTGGCTTGTTCGCTGGTGCGGGTGTCGGTAAGACCGTGCTGATCCAGGAGTTGATCAACAACATCGCCAAATACCATGATGGTAACTCGGTGTTCGCTGGTGTTGGTGAGCGCACCCGTGAGGGTAACGACCTTTATTACGAAATGAAAGACGCTGGTGTGTTAGACAAGACTTCCCTAGTCTTCGGTCAGATGAACGAACCACCTGGAGCGCGTCTGCGTGTGGCATTGTCGGGGTTGGCTATGGCAGAGGCGTTTCGCGATGAGGGCAAAGACGTGCTATTGTTTATCGATAATATTTTCCGCTTTACTCAGGCTGGTGCCGAGGTATCGGCGTTGCTCGGCCGCTTGCCTTCAGCGGTGGGTTATCAGCCGAACTTGCAGCAAGAGATGGGTGCCTTGCAGGAGCGAATCACCTCGACGAAGAAGGGCTCGATCACCTCTGTGCAGGCTGTTTATGTGCCAGCGGACGACTTGACCGACCCAGCGCCAGCTACTACTTTTGCCCACCTCGACGCGACGATCGTGATGAATCGCGCCTTGACAGAAATCGGTATTTATCCGGCCGTAGACGTGCTTGACTCAAGTTCGAACTCGCTTGACCCAGAAATTGTCGGCGAGGAGCATTACCAGGTGGCGCGCGAAGTCCAGCGCGTATTGCAGCAATATAAAGAGCTCCAGGATATCATCGCCATCCTCGGTATGGAGGAATTGTCGGATGATCAGAAACAAACTGTGGCTCGCGCTCGCCGCTTGCAGCGTTTCCTAGCACAACCGTTCCACGTCGCCGAGCAGTTTACTGGTAATCCAGGTAGCTACTTCAAGCTAGAGGATACTATTCGTGACGCCAAAGATATTCTGTCTGGTAAATACGATGACAAGCCAGAAAACTGGTTCTACATGTCGCCAGTACCATTGAGTGAGAAGAAGGATTAACTACCACGGTTTTCACCTAGGTATAAAAAGCGATAGATAGGTACTCATGTGAGTGCCTATCTTTTTGTGGATATACCGTGGCGAACCTTTGACAATTATTACGAGCCGTGCAACACTTACAGTTGGTGGGGTATTCGGGTGAAAGTCGCCCATTTAGAATACGCGTAAAGGAGGTGATCACATGCGAGATGATGAAAAGAACGCATGGGATACCCGCTCCATGCGTTCTTTCACTCAGAGAAGGGTGAAAATCATGCCCTTCTGGGTGATTAGGGTTTTCTCCTGGGCTGGTGTACCACTCGGGAGCTGGCTGATTCTGTTTCACTTCGGCGGAACGGGATTTTCACGTAGCGACCTACCTTGGCTCGTTATGTACGTCGTGTGGCTACTATTTGGAGTAGTCATACTCGGGGCGGCAAAACTACCCCAAACCATCGGTATGTTACTGATCTCGGTAGCTGCTGCCATAGGGATCTTTGTGTCCCTGCTAGCCTGGGGCTTGGCTCTATAGCTTAGCGTACAGGTATCTCCCCCACCACTCGGGGCGGGTCGAGCGATAACTGTTCATCTATTGCTCCCCGCCCCGCTTTCATTATCTATTCTTCGGTGTCATCGTTTAGCTTACGCATGATTTCCTGCATAGCGCCAGCTAAAAATGTTAGGTCCTTGTCGCAGTGGAATGGGTTGGCGCGTTACGTAGAATGTCCATTATATTCGAGGCTGGGCCTGTTATGACACCAAAGCACTGGGCGTATGGCACGAGTTCTGTGTCGCCGCCATATGTCTCTGGTTTTCAACATATACGAGAAAATTATCGCTTTTCCGAAACTAGCTATGTCGTGATAACACTTGTAGATTAGGGAATCTGCTCCGGTAAAACACCTCGCTTTTTCGCCTCACCTCTGCTATAGTAGGAGCATGGAATTAGAACTAGTCACACTCACTGGTAGTAAATTACACGAGACAGTCTATGAGGTAATGTTGCCGACACCCGAGGGTGAGATATCGATCTTCCCTAGTCACGAAGCATTAGTGACATTAGCTGTGCCTGGCGTGGTGACAGTACGCCATGATAAGGGCGACAGTGATGACAGATTGGAATTTTTCGCTATCAGTGGTGGTGTAGTCGAGATTGACCAAAAGCGCGTTCGTATTCTAGTAGACGAGGCCGAGCATGGTGATGATATCATTGAGGCAGAAAGTCAGGCAGCACTTGAGCGAGCTTTGCAGCAACGCGATAACGCTAGCGATCAAGTCGAGCTAGAGAAAGCTCATCAGCTAGTCGATCGCCACAAGGTGCGTTTGCAGGTAGCCAATTTGCGACGACGACATCGCCGCCAGTGATCTGGTCATGATGTATCTTCGACAATATACCTACTGCACGAGGTGTTATCGGGGTGTGCACTGATGGTTGCCTTAGAACGGAACGGTCAGATTTGCCGAATAATGCCCGGAGGCGCTTTTGTACTGTCCTGGAGTCTTATTTATCGTAATGGCGCATCAATGCGTCGACATATCTCGTGATGTCTAGACGAGCAGATTTCGGTAGGATGTCTGGAGCGGTCTTTCTGTAGGGGGCGAGGAATAATTCGGCTATCTGTTGGTTGTTGACAGCAGAGTTCCCCCATGTATGATCAGATATAGACTCGATGTACGCAGAGATGTCGCTACAAAATTCGTCTGGGGTTTTGTCTGGGTGCGTGGTCGTCACGTCAATGACGCGGAACTGCATAGTCGAGTCATAAGCAGTATTGCGAACAGCGAAATCACCATGAACCATGCCTAGATCATGCAAAAATACCAAAGTCTGAGCGGCCACGCCTAGAGCTAGTCGAATGTCTTCAGGTGTGGTGGGGTGTTTCTCACCTTTCCATAGTAGATTATCGCAACTAGTGACGCCCTGTTCGAATTGCGTGAGGCTGCTGACTATTCCGTGCCAACGAGTGAAGCCGATAGTCGAGTAAGCAATCTGTCGGTTGTGCTGATCGTTAAGTTTTTTGCTAATAACATAATCGTGCTCGGCTAGCCACGGCCAACTCTTTGGATACGGCTTGATAGCAACAGGCTGTACAGATAGTGTAGAGTCGTCCTTGCCTATGGCTGACATATCAGCGAAATGAACTTCGTGCATACTGTGTTCTCGGCCCTGTTCGTAATCGGGGCGCTCGGCGAATGTGACTTCTTGGGCTACACCAGATATATCTTTTGTTTGGTCTGATACCAACAAAATATGCCCCTCTGGTAGATTATTTAGAGCAGGCATTAACCCTTCTTGGGCTGTCTGCGGGTCAATGAAGCTGGTCGGCCAACGTTCAATATACACCATATATACATTAGATCACAAATAATCAATGAAGGCAACAATGAAATTCAAAATCCACTATAACCTACCGCTTCGCAAAACGTGTCGCGCTTCGTCAGTTGTCCTGGTGTGCATCAGTTGATCGCGCAACTCTTTAGCGCCATCGAAGTCACGGATGTAGATTTTGAAAAATCTTTTCAGGGTTTCGAAGGGGCGTTCGAGAACAGGTTGGTATTCATCAAAGAGGTCGAGGTGATAGCGGAGCAGTTCAAGGAGTTCGGCTCTGTGAGGAGTGGACATATCCTCTGTCGAGGAGGCTGTGACGGGCGCATCAAGCCCCGTCAGCTCTCTATCTGTTCGGGTGTCACTGAAAAATAATCCGGGTCCCGGCTTCGCGCCCAGATTTTTTTCAGCGATACCGCTCGCAGATTTCGAAAAGCAAAACGGATCATGAAATACGCCGCGGCCTATCATGATGCCGTTTATGCCGGGGTGCTGAGCGGCGAGTTCCAGGCCGTGCGCGCGGTCGCGAATATCGCCGTTGATAGTCAGTAGTGTCTGGGGTGCGACTTCATCGCGCAGCGCGACAATTTCGTCGATGAGTTCATAATGCGCCGGCACCTTGCTCATCTCCCTTTTCGTGCGCAGGTGGATCGTTAAGTTGACGATGTCTTGCTCGAGCAGTACCCGCAGCCAATCGCGCCATTCATCGGCATACGTGTAACCTAGACGTGTTTTAACGCTGACTGGCAGCCCGGCGGTTTTGGCGGCGCGAATTGCTGCCACTGCGACGTCTGGCCTCCGGATAAGCGCCGCCCCGCCCGATTTGATAGCGCTTTTGGCCGGGCAACCCATGTTGATATCGATCCCATCAAAACCAAGCTCTCGGCAGTGGCGCGCAAATTGCTCCATATCGCCTGGCTCGCCACCCCAAATTTGCGCCACCAGCGGGTGTTCATCGTCGGTTTTGATCAGCCGCCCAGCGATGGCCTTATCACCAGCGTGCACCCAGCCAGTAGCATTAGCAAACTCCGTGAAAAAGATATCCGGTGCGCCTGCCCGCCTGACAACCTGGCGAAACACTACATCAGTGACAGCCTCCATCGGCGCCAGGACGAAAAACGGCTGCGGCAGGTCATTCCAAAACGAACTCATATCTGTTAGTTAATTGTAGCACAAAAAGGAAAAGCCCCCTACCTCGTCATTGAGGTAGGGGGGTGGTGACTCAAGCGGCTCTGCTCGAGAGTATCCTGGTAGGGTTACTTTCACGAGTGAATCTCGCGAGTCACCTGAGAAGACGATGCGTCATTGCACCATCTCCAGTGGACGCGACGGGAGTCGAACCCGTGAGGCTTATGAGTCTCTAGGACTCTGCCTTCACCATGCACGCCCAGTGATTCTTTTCCGGATTTAACCAGCTGGCGAATCGTACCAGGGGCGGACGGACGCCCTGTTGCTGAGCTCGAGGCTCAGCGGGTTGCGGGGGCACGACCCGCACCGTCAAAAAATTTAATCAGGCATTTTTGCCTCCGCACTGGAGGCAGACCTGCCCAGTACCGTTGCAGTTATCGCAACGGTACCCGAGGGACTTTTTGCCCGTCCCTCGACAACTAGGGCACGTCTTCGTGCCCGAGTAGCCCATGCGGGTACATGGGTTACAACTCATGGGGATCACCCCCTTTCTGCCGCGAGTTGCGGCGGCCGACCGGGAATCTCCCGGACGGCGGTTGTCGGCGAATCCCTCTCCAAAAAACGCTCTCGTGCAGAGCGCTTCCGGGATCTCGCGCATCTGGCGCAAGGTCAGAGTCCGCTCATAGAGCTATTAATATTTATATCACTATACGAATAAAGAATCAAGCTCGCATAGAAGTGCTATGGCTCGCAGTTAGTATTCTTTTATGAGGTCTTGTTCGAAGGCCTGCATACCTTTATAGTCTGCAGAATAACCACTGATATCTGGCATATCTAATGCCATGATATGCCGCCATACTACGGTGAGTAATCGAGCAAACTCGGTTAGATCTGCTTCACTGAAATGTGCAGTCAGCTGGTGAATTTGCCCTTCTTGGTCGGGTTCGACAAATTGTAGCCGTGCTTCGGTGAATTCGTAACGGGTGTAATCACGTGAATGACGTACCAGCAGCTCGTAGAACATCAACTGTTGCTTATAACGATGAAGCTTATATTTGGTGTAGTCATCGTGACCCTGCCAGGATGTGACGGGGCGGCCGGTTTTGTAATCGGTGACAGTGATAGTACCTCTGTTAGAGTCAATGTCAACAAGGTCGAGTGTACCAGTTAGCCGCACTTCGCTCAAGACAACACCCTGGCTCGCAAAGGATAGCTCGGTTTTTTGATCGGGACGAAAAGTATCGCTTTGTTGCTGCAAAAAGACGCTGAGTGAATCTAGCCCCTTCTTCGTGAAATAAGCACGTTTATTATCATCAAGCGGCTGTCGTTGCATTTCGTATTGAAAATCACCCAATATGTCCTCGGTGGGGCGAGTGTTGCCGGTGGCAGAAAGGTGTGAATGTGCCCTCTGTAACACGTGGTGAATGGTGGTACCGTATAGAGCGTAAGCGCTACGCTCGCGTGGAAAGTGTAGCAGATTATTGACCAAAAAAGTCGTTGGCCCGCCGTGGACCACGTCGAGGAAGGTGGTTAGGTCGGTAGCGGATAATTTATACTGTTCAAGTAGCGGTTGGAGTAGTTGCCGTAACTCTGGTGAATTTGATTCGGCGAAGTGTCCACGCCAGTCGGTGGTAAGTTGTTGGCTGATACTGGCTATGGAATCATTGCTGTCTACTATCTCGGCTGATAGCTCTGTCGCTTCAAGAAAACTAGCTGGCAAAGTAGCTCGCCCAGCGTCATTTTGTTGACTATAGCTAATATGTAGTGTGTCCTTGGCGCGAGTCATGGCGACGAAGAATAGTCGTAGGCGTTCGTCGTAGCTAGAGCCTGCTGGCGCGATGGTTAAGTTATCGGGGTAGTTTATGACACGCTGCGGTGATCGTACGGTGCGCCCCCAGGCGTTGTCGGTGGCACCACAGATGTAAACATGTGGAAATTCTAAGCCTTTGGCTTTGTGGGCGGTCATTAGGTTGATGTGGTCGCGGTTGGTCTCGGCTCGCAGCTGGATACTGGTGATCGGTAGATTGAATCCATAATGCATATCGAGAAAACTTAATGCTTCACGTAGGCTAAAAAACGACCAGCTACCAATGTTGTCGACTAGGTGTTGGCGGAATGTGCGCAATGCCTCTAAGTGGGTGATGTAGCTGTCGGGTTTTTGCTGGATCTTCTCTGGCGAGAAATAATATTGGTAAATAGGTGAAACATACAATGGCTCACTGTCAACTGGTTGGTTTGCTTGGTGCGCATCGTCAGTGGGCTGTTCGGGTGCACCGATAATGCGGTCAATGATGAGCTCGAAAGGCGTAGTTTGTGATTGCTGAGCTAGCTCAATTAGCCAGATGATCAGTGGACGGAAGGTAGTTGTCGCCATCATTGCCTCTGTCCAACTCTGATGATTGCGCCATGCTCGCAAGCTGAGTTTCCAGACATCTTGGCTATCAAAACCTAGGGCTGGTTGGGCTAGCAATTGAGGCAATAAACTGTCGACTAATCCTATATCACCATCAGCGATGGCACAAAGTAGCCTCATGATGAGATCGATGAGTCGAATGATCGGTAGATCCAGGATATTATTGCGTCGCTCGTAGTTGACCTTGATGTCCGCTGCCTGTAGGTATGGCACTAACGCTGTCAGCTCGCTGTGTCGTCTGGCGATGACAGCAATATCTTCAGCTGGTATACCACTGCTAATTTGTTGGCGAATTTGCTGAACTAGCCAGTGTCGTTCGGCGATAGTGCTAGGTAGCTGGTGTAGCTGTACCGTGCTGTACTCGGGCATATGATGAGCCGATAGAGTTTTATCTAGCTCGTTTACTACCGCTTCGAGCCGGTCACTGCCCTGAGTAATGACCGAGCGAGCTGCCGCCAAGATCGCTGGGCTAGAGCGATAATTGTCCGTCAATGCTATCAGTTTGACTTGGCGATATTGCTGGCGGAAACGATGAATATTACCTACATCGGCTCCTTGAAAACTATAAATCGCTTGATCGTCATCGCCGACTGCCATTATATTTGGCTTGCCTTCATGGACTGGATTATCAGTCAGGGCGAAAAGGATGCGTAACTGAGCTAGATTAGTGTCTTGAAACTCATCCACCATGATGTATTGATAGCGCTCTTGTAAATTGTAGCGTAGTTCGGGCTGAGACTGCATAGCTTGGACTAGCTCGAAGATCATATCATCGTAATCGATTAGGCAATTTTCGGTCAATATGTCTAAGTAAGATTGGTAAATATCGGCAAGGGCGCGCAGCTTCGCTAGGCGCTTGCGGTCCTTCATTATGTAATCGCCAGTGTTGTTTTTTTCAAGCCAATGATTACGCCAAGCGGTGATCGGCGTGGTCTTGTCGCTAGCTAGCGACTCGTCGATCGCTCGCGCTAGGCTGAGCGAAAAGCTATCAGCCAGTGGCGGGATGGCTGGCGGTAGGCTTGGCAAGGATAGCTGTGCAGCCTGACCGGCTATTGGGGCTAGCTTGCCGGCTATTTGTTTAGTGATGCGATTGGCGAAAACCTCCGTCAGAGCTGGCTCTACTTCATCCAGCAAAGCTTCGTCTGCCTCTATGACGCGCAGTAATTCTTTGCGGCTGAGACCGGCCTGCTTGAGTTCGCTAATGCTACGGCTAGTATCGCGCAGATAGGTGTATTTCTCGCCTTGTTTACTGCTGAGTGGATTACGATGATCGAGTTGTTGAAAGATATCATCTAAAATAGCTAACGTACCTAGCTCGTCGATCGGCTCTACTTGGGCGCCATGATAAAAATATTCGCGATATTGGTTGATAACTTCGCTACCAAAACTATGAAAAGTATGTATTGCTACGCGGTAAGCATCTGCTCCGATAATACTACGCAACCGTTGACGCATAGCCATCGCACCACTTTCGGTGAAAGTAAGACAGAGAATATTTTCGGGTAGCGTATCAGTCTGACGGAGGATGTTAGCGGTGCGCATACTCAGCAATTCAGTCTTGCCAGTGCCTGGTCCAGCGATAACAAGCAGCGGCCCATCGATGTCATCTACAGCTTGGCGCTGGTGAGTATTGAGGTGCGAATAGCGAGTAGAAAAATCAGTCATACCTCCAGTATAACTCACACTACCTTCTCTCGCCGTCCTCTCGTGACTTTGTTATACTTGTTGTATGGATATCTCTGGTAATTTCGACACAGTACGGATGCAGCGTTTGCTGATGGTACGCTTCGGGGTGCAGTTGACGATCGATAAGATGGTCGCCCATAATATTGCGGCTGGATTGTCAGCACGAGCAACAGTGTTTTTTGCGGATGATGGGCAGTTGTATTGTTGTATTTATGGTCCATCACGATTATTACTGAGCGATGTGAAAAAGCTTGTCACGCGTATCGGGTTACGTCCAGCAAAGTTCTTCCCGCCAAAAGGTCAGCCCGATTATTTCGATGAGTTTGGCCGGCAAAAGTTCAAAAAGATGTTTCCTGGGTTTAGTCGGGTGACCGATCGTGATATAGTATTTTATCGCACTTTGGCACCATACAGTCCAGCCTTGGTGCGGATATCTGAGGTAAAAGATGGCTATATTTACCAAGCTGATAGCGACTCACGTAGCGGTTGGCGGGTAGCCGCAAAATGTAATTATCATCAAGTGGAGGTGGCTGATGCGTGATTATTTAGCGATTATTCGCCGTAATTTTATTTCGCCGATCACATTGGCGATTTTGCTATTGGCGATGGCGTTGCTGTATGTGCGTGAATATCGTGATGCGTGGTTTATTTCGGTGGTGATTGTTATTAATTCGTTGATCGGAGCCATTCAGGAGATTCGTGCTAAATATGCCTTGCGCAAGCTAGAACTCATGAGCGCGCCACGAGCTCGAGTAGAGCGTGATGGACAGACGATCGAAGTGTTGTACGACGATCTGCATCTGGATGATGAAATCATCATTCAAGCGGGCGATGAGTTACCAGCTGATGCGATAGTGTCATCGTCGCAGGGTCTAGAAGTCAACGAGAGTATGCTCACTGGCGAATCAGCAGCTGTCGATAAAAATCGTGGTGATACAATCTATGCCGCTACTACAGTAGTGGCTGGGTCTGGGCGAGCGCGTGTCGTGGCATTAGGCGACGATACCAAGGCGGGTGCGATTAGTCGGGTGCTGCAACGGTATACACCGCAGCTAACGCCACTGCAACGAGCCATTCAGCAGGCGATAACGGTACTCACCTACGGTGCAGTGGCATTGGCAATATTGATATTTGCTCGCTACTCCTTCGCAGGGCTGCAGGCGGTGAGCATTCTCAAGACGATCATTACTGCAGCGATAACAGTAGTGCCAGAAGGGCTATTGTTGGCTAGTTCACTACTTCTAGCGTTTGGTTCGTTGCGATTGGCCCAGGCGAAGGTTTTGCCACAAAAACTTTCGGCGATTGAAGCGATGGCGTTGTTGGGGGTACTATGTGTCGACAAGACTGGTACATTGACTAGCGATGAGGTAACATTTGAGCGGGCTATTTCCTTTGGTAATGTGGGCAGCCCCGAGGGGCGTGGCGATATCCAGCCAGTAGACCCCGATTTGACGCTAGCACTGGTGAATGTAGCGAATTTGGCGGCGCTGGTAGCGCGTGAAACTAGCGGTAATAATATAACTGGTCGGGCCATCTTGGCGGCGGCTCAACCACCGACTGGGGTGCAGGTGTTAGACGTAATGGCGTTTTCGTCTAGTCGTAAGATGGCGATGGTGAGAGCGCGTATCGGTGATACTAAGCGTACATTAATACTAGGTGCGCCAGAATTTGTCGCTCGTCAGATCACGCCACTATCTGTTGAGCAGCAGACACAGGTAGACGAATTAGCTGATTCTGGCCTGCGAGTGTTACTACTGGCAGAATCCGATGATATCACTAGCCCACTCAAGCAGCTCCAAAATGCTTCTAGCCGGTTATTGGGGTTGGTCGTTTTGCGTAATAGTCTGCGCCATGGCGTAGTAGATACGGTAGATTTTTTGCAACAACAAGGTGTTACCATCCGCGTTATCAGTGGTGATAATCCACGTACAGTACAATATATCGCGAGCGAAGCTGGTATACACAATCCAGACCAGGCTATCACTGGCGCTGAACTGGCCAAACTGAGCGACGCAGATTTTGCTACTGCCGCTGATACGCATACTATATTTGCGCGTGTTTTGCCTGAGCAAAAAGAGCGTTTGATCACCCACTTTTCACAACAGGCTTTCACAGGGATGGTCGGTGACGGTGTCAACGATGCACTGGCGCTGAAGAAAGCAGACCTTGGCGTAGCGATGTATGATGGCGCACCAGCTAGTCGGCGTGTAGCTGATGTCATTTTGCTGAATAACTCATTTACCTCTTTGCCGATCGGTATGAGTTTGGGTAATCGCATTATGCAAGCTATCGAACTGATAGGTGTGCTGTTTTTTCATAAGATCATTTATGGTGTAGTGCTATTATCGGTCACACTAGCCTTGGGGATGGTCTACCCATATGCACCACGCCATCTAACGTTTATGAATATTTTCTTGGTGACGATGCCGACTATTATGTGGACATTATTTGCACCTACACCACGCCATCGGATCAATCCACAGCGCTTCTGGCATGACACTCTGTTGGCGGTTGCGCCGATTGCTGTAGTGTCAGGGTTGGCAGTCAGCCTGTCGTATTGGATGATGAGCCAGGCTCAACCAGGCCACTCAGCGATGGTATCCACTATGACAGTATTAGTAGCGACATTTTTCGGTGTATATGTAGTTTTTTTGGCGGGACGAATGTTTGGTGTAGCTCTAGATAAACACGCGCTGTTTGGTCGGTCATTATATGTAGCGGCTGTGATGCTGGTGGTAGCGATGAGTTTTGTGGTAACACCGTTGCGCGGTTTCTTTGATTTTACTACGCCAGATTTGTCGGCGTTGTGGCCGGTGATAATAGTGCTCGTGTTGGTGGCAGTAGCTCAGTGGATGTATGCGACATGGGTCGGTAGACGCTACCAGCATAAAAACTCGTAGCCTCTCAAGGTAGAACCCTCTTCCCTTCTCGTGGTGTCGATATCGATATTGTTTACGTTGACAATTATGCTTATGGTATAATTTAGCCATGAAAGCATCATCCTCTAAACGGCGTCTCTACTCGGTATCGCACCGACGACTTGCTATTTTCGCTGGTCTCGCTATCATAGTAGTTATTTCTTTTTTCGTCTTGAGTCTGTGGAAGAAACCGCCTTCACCACCATCACGTTCGACTGAATCGCCGACTAACCCATCTGATGAACGATATTATTTTGCTGATTCAAAATACCAAGGTATACGCTCGAAGTTTGTCACGCGCAATTCTACCAAGCAAAAGGTTTCCATAGAATATCCGATCACTGGTATCAAGTCGATCGATATGCTCGCTAGCAAAACCATCGATCAAGCAGATGAAGATTTCACACAGGCTGTCAAGGCTGGCAGCAGCATTTCCGAGCCAATGACAGAAACTATCGGTTACCAGGTGTCCTACAATTCAGCTCAACATCTATCGCTCATCATCTCGATCAAGCAAAATACCCACGGAGCTCACCCGGCCTCGTTGCGTTACTTTTGGACCTTTGATAAAAAGAGCGGTAAACCTATTACACTCCGTGAGCTAGTCGGTGGCTCGGATGCTAGCGTGGCGAAAGTTTTAGCGCTTGCTCAAAAATCTGCTAAAAAAGCGTTAGCTGAAGTCGAAAAGCCTGATGCTGCGGTCGATGATAGTATCGATGAAACAGTGTTGCAAAACTTTGTCGTCAATAGCTCTACGACTATAGGATGGCCATTTGGACAAGGCATGGTATTAGCATCATCGCAGGGTGAAATAGAGCTCTCGGTATCTGTCAATGAACTCGTCGCAGAGTTGCAAAATCCGCTCGCTAAAAGTTTATTCACTGTACCTGATCCGCCAAAACCAAAACCAGTACCGGTGCCATCTACACCGATTACCCCAGCCCCCCGGACTGGTGCCAGTTGTCCAGGCGGGCGATGTGTCGCGATCACTTTCGACGATGGGCCGGGGGCGCACACTATGCGACTACTTGATATACTCGACCAGCGTGGTGCGAAGGCTACCTTTTTTGTGATCGGTAGCAAAGTCGATGCGCAGGCTGGTGTATTGCGGCGAATGCAAACTAGCGGTCATCAGATCGGCAACCACACTTGGAGTCACCCAAGCCTCACCAGGCTAAGTTTGGCTGGTATTCGCCAAGAGATCGGCGATACTAATGCTGCGATTCAGCGTGCTATAGGATATACCCCGAAGATCGTTCGCCCACCGTATGGTGCCACCAGCCAAACGGTTAACACTGAGCTGGGAAGGCTCGGTATGTCGTCGGTTTTGTGGTCGGTAGATACTCGTGATTGGGCAGATCGCAATAGCTCGATCGTCTGCAGTCGCGCTGTAGCGAACGCTCGTCCCGGAGCTATTATTCTTCTACATGATATTCATGTTACATCTGTCAATGCTATCCCGTGTATCTTGGATGCACTGAGCCGACAAGGGTATGGTTTCGTAACGATCGATATGCTACTGGGTAATACAGTTCCCGGACAGGTGTATTATGGACGGTAGGTTTGTGAGTAGTTCACATTTTTCTATCTAACACGACGAGGTGTTCGATGTGCGGTGTGCGCGGGAAAAAATTGTAGCCGCGGTGAGCGCGGATGAAATATTTGGCGGCCAGGAGGGCGGCGTCGCGGGCTTGGGTAACAGGGTTGCAACTGAGATAGATGATGCGCGGCGGGGCTGCTTCGAGGAGTTTGGCGATGACATCGGCGTGCAGGCCGGCGCGCGGCGGGTCGACGATGACCAACTGGTCGCTGGTGATATAGCCGAGGGCTTTTTCACTGGGCGCCAGGACGGCGCGGGCAGTGTTTTCGCGGCCAAGCTGGGCGATGTTGCGTTTCATTTCATTGACAGCATGTTCGTTGCTTTCGACGAGGGTGACGTGCGAGCCGCCGATAGTTAGGCCGATGGTACCGACGCCGGAGTAGAGGTCTAATGTTCCCTGCTTATTCGCCGCCTCTGTGTTATCGTCATTCATCAGAACAGCTCCGCTTCGCTCCGGATTGTTTTGAGAATGAGACGATTCAAAACTTGAGCCGTTGACCCACTCCTTCATATCGCGCAGCGCTTGCTCGTACACAGGTACGTTAACTTGAAAAAAGCCTTCACAAGCGTAGCGGAATGGGACGCCGAGGATGGTGTCAGCGAGGGTGGTGTCGCCGAAGGCAGTCAGGCGCTTGGTGACGCGGCTGGCGGGGCTTTTGGGGTCAGAATAAATAATTTCCCCGCCTTGGGCTGGTAGCGCAGCGGCTTCATCGGGGGTGACGAGGTCGAGCAGCTCATCTTTGAGATATAATTGCCAGACGCAGTTTCCTTGCTTATCTGAGCGGATGAGGAGAGTTTTGAGGTTGCGGGCAGAGACGGGCTTAGTGCGCAGGAGGTCGCGGATGGTGCGGGCTAAAGTGTTAATTTCGGGGTGTGCCAGCGATGTGCCGTTCACGACGATCTTGCCTTTAGAGCCGCGGCGAAAGAATGCCAGGTCGAGGGTGTCTCGTGCGTCGTCCGTCGTCTTTTTACCACTATCATCTGTCGGGACAGCTCTGCTTTGACCTAGATCGTCCTGAGGATGAGGCGGCTCGAGACTGACCGTGTCGCTATACCAGCTAAATTCAACCTTGTTGCGATATTGAAATTCTCGCCTGTCGGTAAAGACTTCGATCGGATTCGGCAAAGCGAGCTTATGCAGCTCAAATGCTTCTTTGATCAGCGCAGCTTTATGCCGTTGTTCGGCGTCGAAACTCATAATCTGCCAAGGGCTGGTTGAAAGATAACTATCAGGGTCGCGAGGCTCTATCCGTTCGGGCGATGGAGCCAAAACTTTCGCCACTACGCCCTCAACGAAACGCGACTTCTTTTTGGTAATGCGCACTGTTACCGTCTCGCCCGGCAGGCCGCCCCATACAAAACATTTGCGCCCGTCTTCGAGCGTACCGATAGCTTGGCCGCCGCCAACGATTTTTTCTAATTTCAATGTTACAAATTGAGGTTGTTTCATATCAATGAGTATACTGCATAGCAGAGGCTGCATTCAAATGATATGCTGCTATTGACGTGAGGATCTATCCTGTATTTTGTTAATAGCAAGTGTAGCGTGCTGTGCTTCTTCGGCTGATATGACACCGTTTTGTTTCAACTTAGCGATGGTCGAAGTAGCTATATCATATCGGCTAGTATGGTTGTTGCGTAAGGTGGTTTGCACAGTGGCGTGCGGCATAGCTACCGTGTGACCATGGATGATTACACGATGTGGATCTACGGCATATTGACTGAGCAATGCTGACATGATATAAGGTCTTCCAATGAAATTAATGATGACTGGTTTATCTTTGGTGAAGATGCGGTTAAATACCCGCTGGGGTATTTGACGCTGAGCAGTACCAAAGTTGGTCGGGGTGAAGCTTGAGATATTGATACAGCGAATATGAGCTTTCGAGCAGTGTGCCGCGACAAGGCCTATCGCAGCGATAATCTCAGCCATGGCGGTGTCACCTGCCCCAGCCAGCACAATGTTTGGGTCAGGGTGGCTGGCAAAATTCCAGATAGCCAGACCTGTTAACATTTGTGCCCGGGCGGCTTTGGTAGTTAGCCAACTAGGCTGATTCACCGCTCCAGCGCAAATAATGTTACATCGTCGTCGGCTCGTCAGTGCCAGTGTTGTAGCGACTGCAGTGCAGTTAGCATCGGCTGGAAGGTAAATGGTCGTCGATGTGTGTGGTTGGCTTAGTATTTCGTCTAGACAATCAAGAGATTGCTGTGGTGTACTGTGAATGAGGTGATTGTAACTCGTGATCGGTGTGTTTTTCGTCGAATCTGTGCCATCGGATGGCAGCAAAGTGTGGTATTGCCCGATAGCAGACGCAAGGCGCGACGTGTCACGTGCGTGAGTCAGCAAAAACGGCTGCCTGCCAGATGCTATATATCCTTGAGCTATACCATAGAGTAGCGGAGTCGGAACTGTGATCTTTGCCGTGTCTTCGATAAATGGTAAGGCGTTAGTTATTGAGCTGTAGATTGTGCAAAATTGAGAACTGTCATTATTCTGTTGCATGGCGCGTAGATAGGCATATGCGCTACTGATCGTATCGGCTTGAGTACTACCTGGTGGCGTAGCTACAACGGTCACATCTTCAATCGGTGGAAACGTCAAGGCTTGACGTGATGGTTGAGCGTCGTCGTGCTGGGATGATGCGCCGCTATACCATGCTGATCGCTGTGATATTTCGCGTGGTTCGGTCCGGTAGGATGAATCTAGGCTATTACACCACGAGAATAATCTTGTTAAATACTCGATAGTAGTCTGATCGACAGAACTGTCTAATAGGGTACGCTTGGTACTTGACTGATTTGATGGTTTGTCTGATTGGGCTACAAAAGGTTGTGCGGGCGGCCTAATGATCAGTAGTGGCTGTCGTGGTGTATTACGACTAGATATTGATGAAGTGGTATACTTTGTCGCAGTTTGGTCGAGCCAAGCTATTTCTTTGGCTATAGTCTGATTTATCTGTGTAAATGAAAGACTGGCTGTGCAGTCTACTAGGCGTGGTTCGTACCCTCGCCCAATAAATAGCGCAAGAAGCTGGTATGTATTAATATTCCACAGTGGCGAATTCTCACTCAGGATTAGGATCGGCAATATAGCACCATGATCGGTTGGTTTTGATCGATATGATACGGTATGCCAGGCAATATTCTCGGAGCTAGTTTCGGCAATCATATCGTCGATAAAGCAAATCGCGGAGTGTTGAGGGTTGTGCAATGTCATACCGTATGCGATACTTAGCGCTCCACCGGTGTCTGGATGCCCTACTGATGCTGTGTTCGGTAACACGAGAGGTGTGTCGAGTGGTTGCTTGTGAAACCATGTGAGACTAGTAGTGTCAGGGCGTGTTGGGTGTAATACTCCTTCGAGAAAAGCGTGCGCTTCTAGCGCTACACGATGAGAAGATTCAGTCGTAATGTACAACGAATGATCACTGTGCGTATAGTATTGTCGTAAGTTTGCATACACTATCGAAAAGGCGAAATCTTTAGCAAGTTGTCGTTTGTTGGCACTGGTGATGGGGTGAATGATATCGTTTGATAAAGGTGCACCTGTAGGTATTGAATCGCTACGCAAAAAATACCGCGCTGCTACAATTGCGTGAGCTGCACGGATAGTAGTATCGACCTCAGTTGTTTGATGCCCATCCATACGATTTTTAGTATACACGCTTGTGTTTGCCGGTGCCAGTCTAATGATAAATTTCTTAAGGTTGTTCGATGTAACTGATTTATCTTATGATTCTGTTACACTAATCATATGCCACGTCTCGTCAAAACACACGATCAGCACTTTCTTCGTAGTCCGCATACGGTAGCAATGCTGCTAGGTCATACGTCTATCCGTCGGCGTGATACCGTGTATGATCTAGGTGCTGGTAGTGGTGTGATTAGCAGTGTACTGGCCCGACGTTGTCACCAAGTAGTAGCGGTCGAAGTAGAGCTGCAGGCGTTACAAAAATTACGATCTCATCTAGGATCACAGCCAAATGTGCGAATTATCGCGGCCGACATTCGGCGATTACGATTACCAGATACACCATATAAAGTTTTCGCTAATATACCCTTTCGGCTAAGTGCTACTATCGTCCGACAACTCACGGCTGCGATACATCCACCTCAGGCAATATATCTGATCGTCCAACGACAATTCGCCGAAAAAATCGTACCGAGCGATCAACATTTTACCGCTGCATTAGGTATGCAGCTCGCTCCATGGTGGCAAGCGCGTATCCGCTATCGCTTACGGCGCAGCGATTTCACTCCACCACCAGCAGTAGACACTGTTTTGCTTGAATTACTACCGCGTGCTCAGTCTCTTATACCTCGCACCGAACAGACAGCCTATCAAAGGTTTGTCGCGCAACACTATGCATCGATTTCATCATTTACGAAGCTACCTCGCGCGAAGTTTGGTATAAATCCTGAGCGAAAACCTTCTGCGCTAACCTCTGAAGAATGGGTGCGGTTATATCTTTGTATGGTATAATAATTATATGTCTGACTTTATTACTACATTAGTCACAAAGTTAAGCCAACCTTTTCCAAGCTTTGATAGTAAGACAAAGGCTTGGTTTCGGTCTAACCTGTGGATCATTAGCCTAGTGATGGCTATTATTGCTGGTCTAAACGCTTTGCGCTTATTGGGTAATTTCCTTAATACACTTCGGGCTATGGGTGTGTACATGGATTACTATAACGGTGGGATGGTCGGTTTCTTGCGCTTGCACCTGGTCGTGTCGATGCTATTGGCTATTGGTATGGCTATATTACTTGGCCTGGCTACTGCTGGTCTCAAGCAACAGAAGCGTGTTGGTTGGTTTTTATTAGTACTCGCACTGTTGATTTCGACAGGGTTTGCGATTGTTGGAGTATTGCTTGATGTTGTCCTTGCACCAGCTTTAATAGTTACTTCTTTCGTCACTTTGTTGGTCGGCCTAGCGATGCTGTATGTCGCTGGCCAGGTGTTGGATCAATTTACGAAAAGATAACGAGAAGATATATTAACCGGAAAAGACGGATCCCATAGGGCTCTCTATCTTTTTTGGTAGTGAGGTAGTTAGCCTTTGTTCGCTTGAAAATATCTACGGTTCGTGCTAGAGTACATACAGCGATGGGGTGTCGCCAAGTGGTAAGGCACTGGGTTCTGGTCCCAGCATTCGGGGGTTCGAATCCCTCCACCCCAGCCAAGTCTGAGATTAATATCACTCGAGGTTTCATGCTTCGAGTGTTTTTTTGTGTATCAAGATTTTTCTCTGTGTGATAAGGTGAAGATATGCATAAACGTTTTCAGCAATTTTTTGCGGGTTGGCGCCTAACGGCTTGGATGGGTTATGTGCGTCATGATATGGTGGCTGCGTTAGCAGTGACTGCTATTGCTGTACCAGAATCATTGGGCTATGCAGCTATTGTTGGGTTGCCATTTCAAGCTGGTTTGTATAGTGCGTTGTTGGCGCCGATCATTTTTGCATTATGCGCATCGACGAAGCGCTTAATTATTGGTGCAGATTCAGCGACTGCAGTCTTGATGGCGGCTGGTGCTGGGCTGATATCTAGTGCTGGATCGGCGCAGTATGGTGGCGTGATGGCACTACTGACATCGATGGTAGCGATTATCTTATTGATAATCGTTGGGTTGCGGCTTGATTTTGTGGCTGATCTAATATCTCGACCGGTGGTAGTGGGTTTTATGGCCGGTATTGGTGTACAGTTGATCGCAGCGAAATTACCAGAGATATTGGGTGTACAAACAATACATCAGGGGTCATTGCATCAGTTGATCACGGCTACTAGTCATATTCAACCAGCGGCGATAGTTATTGCCGTGGTGACTATCGTTGTAATGATCTTGCTTCGTCGTTCACGATATCCAGCGGCACTGGTAGCACTTGGTGTAGCGTCAATCGTATATGCTGGTCTACGCATGACAGGCGTGGAGGTGATGACAATCGGTGTATTGCCATCAGGTTTACCTGGGCTATCCTTGCCAGTTTTTTCGTTTGACACTACTGTGAAATTGTTCCCGACTGCCCTTTCTATTGCATTGGTCATTGTGGCGCAAAGTTCAATGCTGATACGTGGTCTTGCTGGTGAGCACGATGAGCCAGTTCAGTTGCGTCAGGATATTCGAGCACTCGGAGCAGCCAATATTGCATCAGCATTGACCTATGGTTTTGTGGTAAACGGTAGTCCACCTCGCTCGTTAGTAGCCGATTTAGCTGGTTCTCGTTCAAGGTTGACGGGTGTGTTTATGGCGGTGTATATTGGTGTGTTATTGCTTTGCGGTAGCTGGATATTTGCGTATATACCACAGGCTGCACTAGCAGCGGTCGTCTGTGTGATCGGGTGGCATTTGGTGCGGTTAGAGGAATTTCGCAAGATCTGGTTTGTACACCGAGCGGAGTTTGTGGTGGCGATTTTGGCGTTACTAGGTGTGGTATTTCTTGGAGTACGTGATGGCATACTCATGGCTATCATAGTATCGTTGGTAGAACGTCTAAGTAGGCAATATCACCCTCGTGATGAAGTACTCCTTCGTGATGGTGTGCTCTCAAATTGGGCTAGGCAGCGTGTTGATCGGCATCATCGCCATCACTCTAGCCCAGTAGGTGTGCTGGCGTATCGATTTGACGAAGCTTTGTTTTTCGAAAATATTGCGTATTTCGAGGAGAGGCTGAATCTAGCTATTCGCCAAGCACAGCAGCCAATACATAGCGTGATCATTGATGCGGGAGCGATAAGTACGATGGACTATACGGCGACTCGTGCTATCAAACGGTGGTACCGTAGGCTGAGTAGTGATGGTATTCGCCTTTGTTTCTCACATGTCCCGCCGACATTACGACATCAGCTGGACTCATATGGGATTACAAATTTGGTCGGAGAGGCAAATATATTTGAGACGCTCAACGATGCGATTCTGCATCAGGATAATGCACGGCGATCGACAATCGAAATGGTCGATCGCCTCGGGCTTGTCTCGGATTATTATGTAGTGATCGGTGGTGGTGTCATGGAAGTACTGGGATTACGCTCTACTGTCGACGTAGACCTAGTGGTGAGTGATGATGTTTATAGCTATTTTCGCGATACTAAACACTGGCAGGAATATGTGCAAGATAATGGTAAACGGATTTTGTCGCATGATGGATATAATATTATGCGTTCATGGATGGGCAAAAATTTACGTACATTAAAAAAACATGCCTTTTCAGACCATGATGTGTCATTTATGGGTATCGCAGATCTGATAGAATGCAAACAGCACTTAGGACGAGCGAAGGATTTGGCGGATATTGAGCTACTACAGCAATACATGAAGAAACATTAAGATCGACACTGAGCGAAGTGACGGAAAAGACCTTCTGCTAGCATAGTTACAAGATCTATATCATCCGACTTTATTAGATTTTAAGCAGTACGATCATTCTTCGACAAATTCTGTCGGCCAAGCCATTTGTGCCACTCTATCACAGCTAGTGGCACTATCAAGGCGATGGCAAAGGTGATAAGTAAATCGTATTGCGTTACTGTCGTGACATGTAATAGGCTGCCAAGTGGCCCAAACATTGCAGCCAATTGCAATACTACCGAAACTATCAACCCTCCATGAAAAGCCGGACTCCAACGCAACATTCTGCGCCAAACTGGCTCATGTTCGCTACGAGCAGTCATAGCACTGGCCCACTGCATGACGACGAGAGCCACGAAGGCAATTGTACGTGCGTATTCTACACCATACCTTGCATTATAAATTGCGTACAAAGATAGTGTCACTACAGCCATGGTGGCGGCTATCAGAATAACACGTCCAAGGATGAATAAGCTCAATAAAGGTGCGTCTGGCCGGTGTGGTGGGCGGCGCATAGTGTGTTTTTGACTGGACTCAAGACCGAGCGGGATGACCATGGTAGTATCGGTGACTAGATTTACCCATAAAATCTGTACTGGTAATAATGGTATGGGCATGCCAGCTATCAACGAGCCTATTGACACCAGCACTTCACCTAAATTAGTAGACAATAAGTACATTACCATTCGCTTGATGTTGGCATAAATGGTACGCCCCTCTTGTACTGCACTGATGATGGAGCGGAAGTTATTATCGAGTAAAATAATATCGCCAGCATCTTTGGCGATCGCTGACCCCGAGCCCATAGCGATGCCAACATGGGCATTGGTCAGGGCTGGTACATCATTGACACCATCGCCCGTCATAGCAGTGATGTCAGTGACCTTGAGAGCTGTTAGGATACGATGTTTTTGTTCTGGAATGACACGAGAAAACACCCGAATTCGCTTGACTAGATGAGCAAGCTCTTTGTCTGATAAATCATCTAGTTGGCGACAGTCGAACACTTCTTCGCGTTGATGAGCCAGCCCCAGCTGTTGCCCTATTTGGTAGGCTGTCTCAAAATGGTCACCGGTGATCATACGCACAGTGATGCCAGCCTGCTGAGCCTTAACTATTGAAGTGCGAGCCTCAGGGCGCAAAACATCCGCTACGCCCACCAAGCCAACAAATTGTAAGTACTCGTGTTTCGGTAACTGTGTCAACGAACTGAGCGGTTTAGTACGATTAGCGTAAGCCAAAGCTAGCACGCGATAACCCTGCTCCGTCAACTGTTGTAGCTGCTTGGTAATAGCTTTACTTTCACTGGGGCTAAGGCGACAGTGTGCGACAATAGCCTCTGGCGCACCTTTGATCGATAAAGTATATTTACCTGATGATAGCTGCTGTGTACCACTCATAGCGATACTATGCTCGAATTGGTAAACCACTACTTCGGACGCTCGCGATTGGACGATGTGTTGGCTAGTGCGATAATCAGCGAAAGCTTTATCTAGCGGATCGTATGTCTTGCCACTGACATGTGGTAATGTGCTATTAGCAATCGTTTTGGCTAACAATTCGGGATCGCGTAAAGCCCAGGTCGTTTGGACAGTAAGTTTGTTTTTTGTTAATGTGCCAGTTTTATCGGTAGCTATGGTGGTGATGACGCCGATAGTTTCGATAGCTGCCATGGTGCGGACGAGTGCTTTGCGCCGTGCCATACGTTGCATGCCGAGTGCTACGATTACTGATATAGCCACCGGTAGCCCTTCTGGTACAGCACTCACTGACAGTGCGATGACAAATTGTACAGCTTGACTAAACTCCATACCTCGCCAAAGCGCTAATAGCAAGGTAGCAGCGGCTATTATTAACATAGCGATAATGATCTTGTTGATCAGTTGGTCTATCTTGCGCTGCACTGGGCTAGGCTCGCGAGTTTGGCTAGATAAAGCGGCTAATTTACCATACTCAGTAGAGTTACCAGTGCTGGTAATGACCGCTACGCCATGTCCGCCGATTATGAATGAGCCTTGATATAGACTATTGTATCGTTCATAAACGGCCGCATCATTAGCTACGATATCATTATTTTTCTCGACTGGCAAAGATTCACCTGTCAGTTGCGATTCGTCAACACGTAGAGAGTGAGATTCTATTACGCGAGCGTCAGCAGGAATTTTATCGCCTTCTTCGAGGAGGATTATGTCACCAGGTACCAACCCTTCAGAGTCAATGATTTGCTCGCTACCACTGCGACGGACTACTGTGCGAAGTGAGGACTTCTTTTGTAAAGAACGCAATATCCGCTCGGTTGATAATTGCTGAGTATAGTCTATGATAGCGCTTATCGCGATGATAGCTAAAACGATTATTCCATCTACGAAAGCTTGATGCATGAAACTAATGATCGCCGCCACGAACAGCACCGTCATAAACACTGAGCAAAATGGCTCGATTAACCGTCGCCACAGCGGTACACCACGTACAGTGATACTATTGATGCCGTATTGCTGCAAGCGTTTGGACGCAACAGCCTGGCTGAGACCATCGGCCGATGATTTTAGCTCGGCTAAAGCTTGTTGGGTGGTTTTGCTATAGTAATTCATCTTAATACCCAGTATACTATAAGCATGAGCGTAAAGAAAAAGAAAACCCTAAATAATCAAAAACGACCGACTAAATCTACGTCGAGTGTCAAACGTGAAGCTACAAAGACTCGTAAGTACGTCACTAACACCTCTACCTCTACCAAAGTTGATTATTACCCAAATCGTATGATGGTGGCTATTTCAGTATTAGCTGCGACCGCTATAACTTTGCTGGGTATAATGGTCAATTTCACGTAGTTTTGCACTAAACACCTATGTTAGCTCCATCGAGAGAAGATTTCGTGTAATATGGAGCGTTTTGGTTTTAGGCTTTACGAATTTTGCTAGCTAATTTAGCGAGCGGCTTAGTAGATTCCTCGCGGGCTTTACGTGAGTATTCTAGGTAATCTTCTAGTAAAACTTTTAAGCAGCCAGCGACCGGTATAGAGACTAACCCCCCTAAAATACCAAAGATATATAAACCAACAGTCACTGCTGCAAGTACCAGTAGAGGGGTGAGTTCAATCTTGCGCGACTGAATAGTTGGCGATATGAAGTTATTTTCTATTTGCTGATAGACGATAAAGAAAATAGCGAAAATAATACCACCAGGCAAAGCATTAAACGCCAGTAACAATGACACCAACACTCCAGCGATAGTCGCACCAAACATTGGTATCAGTGATAGCACGAAACTAGTAGCTATAGTCACCAAAGCTAAGTTGGATGGAATAGCAGTGAAGAATAAACTCAGGATAAAAACCGCTGCTCCGGCGAATAATGAACCTATACCAGAAACGGTCAGTTGCCCCACTACGTAACCCGAGATTACTGCATGCATACGCTTGGTTAATTTTTGGTGGCGCTCCATCTTGGCTTGGTCGCGATACAACCCCCAAAAACGTTCTGCCCAGGCCGGTCCTTCGGTAAGCATCAAAAAAGTTAATACCAAGACCAAAAACACTGAAGCTATCGTAGAGAAGAATGAGCCAATACCAGAGATAAGGTTGCTGCTAAAATTGCGCGTCCACGACTCAGCGCTGTTGCGAAGACCATCAATCACCTGGTTGACCTGAGCCTCTATGTGATATTGCTCAATAAAAGTTCCGAAATCGCGCCACTGTTCGCCAGCGTTATTGATCATCTTAGGCAAAGAGTCGATAAATTTAGTCGTCTGCTCGACTATCGGCGGTACTACTAGAAATAGCACGACCCCCAATATGGCTACAATTGCTGTAAAGGCTAATGCTGTGCTCAATGTGCGGCTACGATTAGGTAGGCGCTCGACGATAGCATTGACTGGACCGTTCAGCGCTAAAGCCAAAAAGCCGGAAGCGCCGAGAATAAATAGCGCTGTACGTGCCAAGTAAATCATCAAGATTATCGCTGCAAAACCAATCACTACTAACCAAAATCGCACGAAAGTTCTGGTGTCGATCTCTATCTTTACCTTCATAACTTGTATTATAACACGACTTAAGGCGAGGTGAACCACAAAGGAATAACCCCGCACATTTCGTGCGGGGACGCCTGGGTTTCAGGCGATTTTACTGGTTACTAACTGAAGTTAGCTTTTTGCACCCACCAGCTGGGCGCGGCGAGGCACGTCAGCTCATCTTTCTCCTATTTGCATCTCTTCTCGTTCGTCGAGTCAAAGATGAGGAATGGCAGTGCCACTGATGTTAGTACTAGCCCGATGGCGTCTATTGCCACTACTCCACTAACGGTGTGCCACTCAATAGCGGCGTATGCGTGTACTATTGCTGCAAGTCCAAGGGCTACGAGAAAGCCCCAACCAGCGGCAACTTCGCGCCACCGTCTTTCCTCCTTAACGACCCTGTAGATTGTCACGGGGAGTAAAAAGACGAGCGTCGCAGTCATAACGATTGCGCTGAAAAGAAACGCATTAAACATAATGCTATCCTTTCTTCGATGTAGAGGTGCCAGCCTTTGGCACCTCAAGCCCCTGGAGATCTGCTCCAAGGACGAAGCGCCACTTGACAGATTTTTGAAATCTATCAAAAAGGCTAATGTATATGTATCATATTGAAACCAAAAGTCAATGCTTCTTGCATTGACTTTTGGCTGTAACAGAGGTGAGATTTAATGGAAAACCTGATGAAAAAGTGGCACTTCGGGCTCAAATTACTGTGCGTTGTACGTCCAAATTTGCCCGCCCGGTGTGTCGCGCACCGCAATTCCCTGTTCTGCTAATTCTCCTCGCAGCTGGTCGGCGCTCGTCCAATCTTTATCTTCGCGCGCCCGTTGCCGAGCCAGCAGCGTTCGTTTAGCATCATCAGAAATATCCGGCGTCGAATTCAATAGCTCCAATCCCAGCAGTTCGTCGATCAGCTCCAGAAATTCCACCAGCGCCGCACGGTGAATTCGCTCCAGCCTGACATGATCCAGCCGGTTGAAGCTCTCGTCAATCAGCGCCAGCGCGCCCGGCGTATCCAGGTCGTCTGCCAATCGTTCAATCAGCGCTTGCTTGGCCGCCAGTAGCGATACGCTGCCCTCGCGCTCATCCTTGTCGTCATCGTCCACCAACGTGTCGTGCGTTTGCCAGCGCAGTACCGCACGCCCGCGCCAATTGTCCAGCCGCGCCGCCGCCGCTTCCAGAATCTCCCAGGTAAAATTGCCCTCCGTTTGGTAGTGTTTGCTGAGAATCGCCAGTTTGAACGCCATCGGGTCGAAGCCGCGCGCCGTGATATCATCCAGCGTAATAATATTGCCGAGCGACTTGCTCATCTTGCGCCCGTCTACTTTGATGTGATTATTGTGCAGCCACATCTGGGCAAATTGCTGGCCGGTCACGCTTTCTGTCTGGGCGATTTCGTTGACGTGGTGCACCGGGATGTGGTCGATACCGCCAGTGTGAATGTCGATCTGGTCGCCCAAGGTTTCGCGGGCAATGACCGAACACTCGAGATGCCAGCCTGGAAAGCCCTTGCCCCACGGGCTGTCCCACTCCATGTCGCGCCGTTTGTTGGTTGGTGAAAATTTCCAGACGGCAAAGTCGGTGATATTCTTTTTGCCTGCCACGCTGACCCGTGCGCCGGCTTCTAGACCGTTGATATCCAGCCGCGCCAACGCGCCGTAGTTTGCCAATTTACTGGTGTCAAAATACAGTCCGTCGCCGTCGATGATATAGGTAAATCCCTTTTCTTCTAGCTCGCGCGCAAACGCAATTTGCTGGTCGATGTAATCCGTCGCTCGCACCAAATGATCTGGCCGAATTAATTTCAAAACATCATACGCCTCACGCTCGGCGATTTCTATATATTTCTCGGCTACATCCCACGCAGTTTTGCCCTCGCGCTGAGCGCCCTGCTCCATCTTATCCTCGCCATTATCGTCGTCGCTAGTCAAGTGTCCAACATCGGTAATGTTCTGCGTGCGAATCACGTTATAACCCTGATGGCGCAGCAAACGCACCAACGCGTCCCAATAAATATAGCCGACCCAATTGCCGATGTGCGGCTGGCTGTACACTGTCAGCCCGCAGGTGTATATTTTTACGGTATTGCCATCGAGCGGCTTCAGTTCGTCTTTGCGGCGCGTCAGGGTGTTGTAGAGTTTCATCTATTTTATTTTACAGGAAAATAGCAGGATTAGCTATTTTTGCTCTGTTTCAGTATTATGAACTAATCAGGCTAGTCATATTTGCTCAAGTTTAAAGTTAGTCAATAGCCTTGTGATCAATCCTTCATCTGCTAGATTTTGCCAGATTTTTGGACCAATAATTACGCCAACGTTTTTTTCGAATAGATCAATGTTTGGGGTGTCTAGAGTTCCGTTTGTATACGAGAAAGACTTCAGTCGCCCTATGATACGAGATAGATTGGCTGGTTTGATTATCTTTTCGATGATGTTATGATACGATCTTTCTAGCTCTACATTATTAATAAGATGACGCATTGCAGCAAACTCATTAGTGCACATTGCGCGGTTTCCATGACAACTAAAAGATCTACTCGTTTCGTAATAGCCGAGTTGATGATTCGCAATATCTGCTACTGTGCTGTGGATAGCGCTAGTCAGGTAATAAAACAGCGGCTTCAGTGTGTCGTCATCCGGCAACGTTCCAGTCAATGCATACGTAATGTGATCGACCGTCAGCGCAGGTTCGTCGACTTGTTTTATGTTTTCATTTTTGAACAGATGGTTGGTCGTATTTATGGTGTCCGCTGTCTCAAGAGATTGCCAAGCTTTGTCGTTAAGGGTGTTAAGGCTATGCTTCAGTTTGGTCGCATCGTCACAGACGATAATTTGTTCGGTTTCGGCAGCAATTTGTTGCATAGCTAGCTGGATAGTTTCTTCGGTGATTGGTGTTTTTATATTTTGCAGTGATTTTTCTAATCTGGTTGACTCATCTGTATATAGGTCAATATCGATAGTTATAAGCCCCGTTTTGGTATAGTTTGTGCCAAGGAAAAAATAATCAATCTGCTTAAAAAGATCCGCCTTACAAGCGAGCCTTTTCAGGGCGTTCATCGTCATATGCTCATACAAATGTGCTGTGACGGGAGAATTGGTTTGCTTGAGTAATAAAAGTCGTTTCATTAATTTGATAATAACACAGGTGATGTGGACGGAAGAGTTCGTCCACCCTAACATCTTTTTAGAGAAGTAACCAAAGACGCCAAGCTTTGCCATTTTTCATCGAATACAGTTTCGCCAGGTGGCATTATTTCTAGCTCTGTTGCTAAATCCCACACTTTGTACAATGGTTGATCGTTCTCGTCGATATTGTAATGAGCCGCAACGTTAACGATCTTATAAGCGACATCATTCTTAGGCCAAAGCACCGAGTGTTCCATTGTAGATTGTAAATAGTTCACGACATCTTTGCGTGATTGAAGTTTAATGGCGAGACTGGCGAGTATTGGCTCGGCATAGTTGGTGATTGTAGCTATATTCTGCCATAATGTGCGGCGCTTTTCGGCGGGTGGTTTGGCACAAATTTCGTTTGCTAGCAGTGTAATTTTTGCGACTTTTTCCGCTAACGGTGCGGCTAGACTGTTGGTTCGCAGTTGAGTTAGAGCTTTCGCTACCGCAAAATCATATTCACATCCCAAAAGCGCAAGATAATCATTGACAAATTTTTCCAAACTAGCGACATCGTTAATCTCCGCTGTTTTTTCTTGCCAAAAATCGGCCGTCGCTTGACGTACAAGCTGAGTAGCGCGAGGAGTGTCCATGTTTGTTATTGTGCCAAATTGTATCAACATATAGTGCATTACGTCTAGCAATAAATACCGACAAGATGTACCACCAGCTCACGAATCTCTATTGATCGATAAGTTTTCGAATCGGCGATGTTAGGATTTCCTCTGAACTTTTACCAGCCTTTATCACCGCTTGCGCCTCGTCGATGTATTCGTTTAGCTCAAGTAAACTAAGACCCTCAACTTTATACCCCGAAGAAAATAGCTCAAGCGTAATATTGCGCAAAAGCGTCAGTCCTTCGGCGTCGTTTCGTTTTGCCAGTAAATCGGCTAGATCTAGTAGTTTTTCTTTCATAATTATATATTACTACAAGGCAAGTGAGCAGTTTAGCGTCATACTCAGGACTGACACGGCTAGCCGTTGTAGGCTCCGCGATCTCCGAACGGCTCACCATTCGGGCCGAAATGGTCGTGCCCGCCAGGGCTATAGTACTCAGAGCCACTGACGTGACCACTGGCGATACCGATATGTCCGTCGCGAGATCCCTGACCGAAAGAGACAGTCACCGGGTCGCCGTCGGCAGTTGTGCCGTAGACGGGCGACATCCAGCTGTTGTCTCCTCCGACCTCTCCGTTGCCGAAGTTAGGGTCGGTCTGCGGATTTGCCATGATGAACTCCTCATGGAGTCGGGCGAAGAAAACGTATTTCTCCGCGAAATGACACATCTCAACTTCAATGGCTATGAAGGAGATGTCGGCTCTCGCTGATTGCAAAAGCTGATATATGTATCAATAATAGAACAAAAAGTCAACGGTTTTGTCAAAAATGATGCCAAAATCGGGTAAGGTTTTGGTTATTTAAGAATTTTTACTTCGCTCAAAGCTCTATCTGTCGCCTCCACCAGTTCGCGAATAATAGTGTCATAATCTTCATACACCCTGAATCCCGCTGCGTACGGGTGTCCGCCGCCGCCGAAGTAGCCAGCGACGGTGTCGGCAATTGGCAGGTTGCCGCGCAGGCGGGCGGTTAGTTTGCCGTCGGGATAGGTTTTGATGACGCAAGAAAGCGCCACGCCTTCGACCAGCCGTAGTTCGTCGCCGATCAGCGCCCCCGGGTTGTAGGCATCGCTATACTCTTGGATTTCTTCAAACGGCACATGCACCAGTGCTAATTGCCCGTCGAGCAAATATTCGATTCTCTCAATCAGCTTGCCTTTATACGCCAAAATCTCCGGCGATTTTTTCATAAATTCACGGCGGCGCTCCTCAATCTCAGCATTAGAAGCGCCCAGCGCAGTTAATTCGCCCGCCACGCGGAAGGTTGCGGCACTGGTGTTTGGCGTGGTCAGGCCGAGGCTGTCGGACATGATGGCAATGAGTAAGTCTTCGGCGGCTTGCGGATTAATCGCCCAGCCAGCCTCGCGCGCCAGATTGTAAATTAGCTCCCCGGTCGCTACCACGTTCTGGCTGATCATGGTATGGTCGAAACTCAGCGTGCTGTCGGTGGCGTGGTGGTCCAGCACTAGTACCGGGTGCGTCTCGAGAAAATGCCGCGCACCGGGCGTCTCTAAAACTTTACTGAGCAATATATCTGCACTAGTGTCAACGATGATCGCTAGCTCTGCGCCCGATGGAAAATCGCCCAAAACTCGATCCCAGCCCTTGATATAACGCAAATATTTCGGAATATCGACTGGGCAATATAAACAAACCGACTTGCCGAGGTCGCCGAGGATTTCCTCCAGCGCCAGTGCCGACCCTAAGCTATCGCCGTCGGGATTTTCGGCTTGGATTATGACAATTTTCGTCGCTGCACCAATCAGTTGCTTCGCTTCATCAAACATATATAAATTATAACAGATCTACAATGTGCGCCGCCCTTCCAGCGCGTGCGTCAAGGTGATTTGATCGGCGTATTCGAGGTCGACGCCGACGGGGATGCCGCGAGCCAGACG
Source organism: uncultured Candidatus Saccharibacteria bacterium (assembly GCA_945873065.1). Lineage (GTDB taxonomy): Bacteria > Patescibacteriota > Saccharimonadia > Saccharimonadales > Saccharimonadaceae > Saccharimonas. The sequence goes on along the minus strand of CAMCBN010000003.1, from coordinate 19,628 downwards.
CGAGATGGTAATTTTTAGGCTGGCTTCTTGGATATAGCGCTGGAGGAAAAGCGCGGTCGATTCGCCTTCAACGGAGGCGTTGGTGGCTATGATGATTTCGGCGACCTGGTCGTTTTTGCAGCGCTCGATCAGTTCGGGAATATGTAATTGCTCCGGCCCAATACCGTCAATCGGCGAAATCGCTCCGCCCAGCACATGGTAGGTGCCGTGGTATTGCCCCGTGCGCTCCAGCGCCACGATGTCGAGCGGCTCTTCGACCACGCAGACGAGCTGTTTATTGCGCGCCTCATCCGTATATAGCGGCGATACTTCTTCTTCGGCGTCGATCAAGGCAAACGTCACCGGACAGGTTTTAACCCGACGGTGTAGTTCATTAAGGGCACGCGCCAAACGCTCAGCCTGAGTTGGGTCGCGCCGCAAAACGGCGTATGCATAGCGCTCCGCTGTGCGCGGTCCAACGCCTGGTAAATTGCCAAATTCCTCAATCAGCCGCTCTAATGCCGCTGGCAAAATTTTTGTTGCCATAAGAAATTGTTATAGGCCTAGATTGCCCAGCCCGCCCATCAGCGGCTTCATAGTTTCTGCGGCAACTTCTTGCGCCTTAGCCAGACCATCGCGCACCGCGATTTGAACCCAGTGCTCGAGCTGCTCAATATTGTCAAGGTCGACCATCTCCGGGTTAATTTTCACCGATTTAATCTTCAGTTCGCCAGTCACCTGAACGACAACCGCGCCATCGCCAGCCTCAACTTCAATGATTTCTTTGCCTAATTGTTTTTGCGCCTTACGCAGTTTTTGCAGCATTTTCACTTGATCAAACGCCATCGTATTGATATTCCTCCGTTTTTGATTGTCATTCTTGCTTATTATACACGATCAGTGACATCAACTCAAAAACAGGATCCCCACGAACTATATAAATAGCACACACGCCACTTCACGGTATTTGACTATAGCCATAAAATCTATCGCTATCGACTGATCGAGCGTTTGCTATAATGTCGCTCGGCTGCCCCAGGCTGTGCTGCCGACGAAAGGCGCGCGTCGCCAAGAACTTCTGTCCTTTCGGGACCGCTGTAGTGACACGCAGTCGATCGTTGTATCGAGCTGTAATGTGGTATAGTAAGTGCTCGTTATCTGTGACTGCGAGTAGGAGCGGCTGGTCTGGTTGGACATCTTGGCGTTGTAGGCGATTGGTGATGAGTTGTAAATCACTTGAGTAGTGGGCTAAAATCTCTGGATTGTAGCGGTAGGTCTCTATATATCGATTTATACCAGCAAAAGCTAGACCGCTAATTAGTACGACTATTGGTAGTAGTCCTGTCACGCGAGCATATGGGTTACGTGGAAACATGCTATACCAGTGATTTACTAGCCAAGCAACACTAAATGCTACCAAAATCGCACTCGCTGGGAAGAGTGCTGTTATACGTTCTGGGTTGATGATCACTATCCCGAATAGCGACAAACCTATCAAAAGCAACGCATAACTTCGTGCAGTGTAATAATGGTTTATGAGGTAGCCAAAGCCGATGATCATCATTAAAACCATGCCGATCGAGTGGAGTGGTTGTACGAGATATGATGTACCTGGAGCAGTAGCGCCAAATAGCGCAATGATCAGCTGCTTAACGTTCGCCGCGACATCTACCGCTTGTAGCGGTAGGCCTAGTAGCTGTTTGGCTACTGTGTGATCAGTCAATATAGCATAAATCAGAGGTAATAGTGCGATGCCACCGACCAATACCGCAGCAAAAAGCCGTGTTCGTTGCACTCGCAGCACTGTATAGCGAGCATGTGGATGGAATACTGCCAGCACACCAAGAGCTGCTACTACGTATATACCTAATGGTATATACAACAATAACGCCGCTAGCACACAAGCGACTACTTTCCACAAAGTCGATGACATTTTTTTGGTACGAACAGCCTGCGTCGCTGCATACAAAAGCCATACTGTAAGACAACTAAAGGCGATACTAGGCGTACCATCTTGTGCCAAAAATAGGAACTGAGCCGACAGCGCCACTAAAAGTATCGTAATAATGGCAATACTACGCGTAAACCATGCACGAAACAATAATAACAGGCCGAGAGCTGTCGCCAGCGCTAATATCATCGATGGTAACTTGATACTCAGCGGCGTAACACCTAGCAGAATAAAGCTCACTTTTTGCAAAATATAGTACGGCGAACCAACGATCATGACAGGGGTTAGATTTTGAAAGGACAGCTCGCTACTCGTTATAGAAGATTCTATTTCGCCCGACCGTATCTCTCCAGGAATAAATAATCCGGCGACAAGTACAGCAGCTACCACTGCTATAGTTGCAAAACAATAGGCGATACCATAACGCCAGCGATATAAGGTGTAGTCAGTCACTTGTCTGTGCATGTAGTTATTATACCTTATACCAGAAATACCAGCTACCCTCATGTAGTGTGTTTCTCTTGGACAAGGGGGCTCAATCGCTAAGTCTATTCGTGGCGTTTGTCGAGGCTCATAAAGCGTAAACGCTCAGGGTGGAAGTACAGCTGAATTTTGCCAACAGGTCCATTACGGTGCTTGGCGATGATGAGATCGGTAATGTTTTGTACTTCGGGGTTGTCGGGCTCGTAATAACCAGGACGATAGATGAAACTGACTATGTCGGCGTCCTGTTCGATCGACCCGGATTCACGCAAGTCGGCTAATTGCGGTATCGGTGGATTGCGACTTTCGACTGTACGGCTAAGCTGACTAAGAGCGATCACTGGTACATTAAGTTCACGAGCGATCAATTTCAGTCCACGAGAAATTTCCGACACTTCTTGTACGCGATTACCCTGATGGTTACCATTAGCTTGCATCAGCTGAAGGTAGTCGACTATCACCAGTCCCAGTGGTTGATCGTGCATGGCACGGCGCGCTTTGGTGCGCATCTCAAGGACACTCAACCCTGGTGTATCATCAATAAAAATCGGTGCCTCTGCCATTTCTCCCATCGCGTCGGACAGCTTTGCCCAGTCATCGTCACTGAGGTTACCGGTGCGGATGTTCCAGCTATCTACACCGCTGGCATCGGCTAACATACGATCAGTTAGCTGCTCTTTGCTCATCTCTAAGCTAAAAAATAGTACGGGTAGTTTAGCTATCGTTGCTACGTTGTAGGCGAGATTTGTCACCAGAGTAGTCTTCCCCATCGCTGGTCGAGCAGCGATAACTATCAAGTCTGAACGCTGTAATCCAGCTGTCATCGTGTCAAGATCACGATATCCTGTCCGGATGCCACGTAGCTGCCCTTTATTGCGATGCAGCTCTTCGATTCGATCGAAACTGTCAGTCAGGATACTTTCTAGACTGACTAGATCTTGCTTGAGTGACTGGTCGGATACGCTGAATAATTCTGCCTCGGCCTTTTCTAGCAGCTCTTGTGTCGATGTTTCCTCGTCAAAACCGAGTTGGCTGATATCGGCACTCACCTTGATCAATCGGCGTCGCACTGCTTTTTGTGCGATGATCTCGGCGTAGCTCCTTGCATGAGCGGCTGTCGGTACATAGTTCGTTAATTCTGTGAGATAAGCCGATCCACCGATAGTCTCGAGCTGGTCTTTGTTTTGCAGCTGGTCTGTTACCGTGAGGAGGTCAACAGGCTTATGTCGTTCGTATAGCCGCATCATAGCGGCGAAGATTAATTGGTGACGCTTATCATAAAAATCCTTCGATGTCAGTAACTCACTAGCATCGGCTAGTACATTATCATCTATCAGCGCTGCTCCGAGTAAGCTCATCTCGGCATCAAGACTTTGTGGGGGGACTTTAGCTGGATTGGTTTGGGTGTTATTATTCGGCATCGATAGTGATCTCTTCTCCTCCCCCCATCATAGCAAGGATAGCTGCTTTTTGGCTATCCTGTGGTGGTTTTGCGGATGGTAGTATTGTGATGTCTATATCGTTGAATCCAAGCGATTGGGCGGTTTGTGTCAAGATCGGCAATGACTTGTCTAGTTGTGTCTTAGCGAATTTCCGACCCGCAAAAATTTGCAAAGTCGCCCCGTCAAAGATATAATCAGCGCGGACTAGCATAGTATACGCGCCTATCTTTCCGTTTAATGCATCGGTGAATTTTTGCCAAGGAAATTCATGAATTGGCGGTGTATGTGGTGATTCTTCCTTTGGTGGTAGTATCGAGCTGGGATTACTACCGGTATTTGTATTTTGTGTGTTTGGTGTAGGAGTAGGTATTTTCTCGATCTCTGTAGACTGATCTAGATCCGACGAAGTGTGGTAATGATATTCTGCTGGCGGAGATTCGACATGACTGGTGGCTGTCGTTGGCGAAACATCCTCTTGAGGTAGTGCGTTTGATTGCTCAGACGATTCAGTCGATGCCTGACGCGATAGGACTGTGAGTAGTTTGACTTGTGGCCAGGTAGCGTGTCGCACCTCGAGTAATTCATCGAGGAGAGGGACGAGGGTAGGCGATGACACTACCTGCTGGCGAATCATTTGTATTAATTGATCAGCCAAGATATCAGCTGGCACCCCGCTCTGCTCGGCTTGATCGATCAATCGAGCTATCTTAGCTACATCTTTCGTCTGACGAGCCTCCAGTAGCTTTGATAGTATCGCTTCGTCAGCTAATCCTAGCATGCCTGCTACCATATCGTAGTCGATAGTCTGATCGCTTAATGAGCGTGCTTGGTCGAGCAGGCTAATACTATCACGAAAACTCCCATCGCCATGCTGTGCTATCAGCGTTAGTGCTTCAGGGGTAATATCGATCTGCTCAGATTTGGCGATCGTCGTCAGATGATGTACTATATCACCCACGCTGATAGACCGAAAATTAAAACGCTGCACCCGACTCAAGATTGTGGCTGGTAGCTTGTCAGCGTCAGTTGTAGCGAGGATGAATACTACGTGTTCAGGGGGCTCCTCTAGAGTCTTTAGTAGCGCATTGAATGCCGATTTGCTCAACATGTGTACTTCATCGATGATATATATTTTTTTGGCGGCGCTGACTGGTGCGATTTGTGCTTTTTTGCGTAGGTCGCGTATATCTTCTACTGAATTATTACTGGCCGCATCAATTTCAATAATATCGAGATGAGTCGACTCACCGATATATGGTATATGATTGATCTCATGAGCTAAAATTCGAGCGATTGATGTCTTGCCAACGCCGCGCGGTCCGGTTAATAAGTATGCATGAGCAATGACACTACGAGCAATAGCCCGTTTGAGGATCGTCGTAATATGTGGTTGCCCAACGATCTCGTCGAGCGACTTACTGCGGTATTTTCGGTATAATGCCTGACTCACTCCCCTGCTCCTTTTCGAGTGATTATAGCAATTTTTGCGGCGCGTGTCGACGAGCTAACATTACTAATGAGCTCTTGCGTTCTAAGCGTCAGCTTATTAAATAACATTCAATAGGGTAGTTATCGTGCCCTGCTGCGCATTTGATCAATAACTTTACGCTGCTCCTCTGTAAATCGTCGCGATTCGTGCATTTTTTGATAGGATTTTTTGGTCGTCCACGGATCAATCGCACCGCTCGCCAACTCGTTCATAACTTTGTCGAAAAAATTGATCGCCGCAGTCGCGTATGTCCAGGCTAGCGCCATCTTGACATAGTACCCATCATGTTTCACGGCACGTAGCTTATCCAAAACTTCGTCGATGTGCGATTCGTCCAAATAGTTCGTCATCAAGACAATTACGCCAAATCGCACAGAAAATTCCTGCTGACTCTCCAGACATTCCAATACAAACTTCCGCCACGCCGTGTGCATGTAGCGTCGATTTTTATCTGCTACCGAATCAATCTGTGCCCACGAGTCGACCTGCCCTAGCCATTTCCGCGTTAGAGTAATTGCTGCTGCGTCGTCTAATTTCGCGTAAGAAATAATGAGCCCAACCGTGAAAATATATTCAAAAATATTAGATTTCTCGTCAAGTAATTTGCGGGTATTATCAGCTGTCGCTTCTTTCGCGACGGCTCTTGCGAGTCGCCGCATGTCTGGCACGCGCACGCCGAGCACCGCCTGTTGCGTATTGACGATGCGCCGATTAAATGCAGCGTAATCGTCATTGCCAGTAGCGAGGGTATGAAGGCTATTCAAGATATTTTTGCTATCCATGCTTTAATAATAGCATACGGCCCTGGCAACAGTTGGTCAAAACAACGCCGTTTGTAGCGGCGCGAGTTCAAGCGGGACAGTTTCGCGCGAGATGATGACGTCGCGGCCGATGAACTTTTTTAGCGGCAAAAAGATTGGGCGTTCGCCGTAGCGCATAATGATTAGCGAGCCGATCATCCCGACAAATTCGCCGGAAATTTTCGGCTCGCTGATTTCGCTTAACATCGTGCTGTCAAATTCAGGCCCATCCAACATGTAACGAGATAATTCCAGGTATTCGCAGTCTTCAAAGGATACATTCAAGCGCATTGTAATTTCTTGCACTGCCTGCTCTAATGATTGGCGCGCTGTCGTTTGATCGTAGCGCTGTTCGGTCAATAAATTAATTTTCTTACGTAGCTGTACGCTTTCACATATTCCTGGCAGCCGAGCAATCTGTGCTTCGTATTGCCGCGCTATATTGGCGCTGGGAAAGGTCTCGAGAATGACGGCGCTGCGCGCTCCCTGCTCCAGTAGCCGCGCCAAATTACGAGCGGCATACGTGATGCCAACTTTGATAACATGCGGTGCGAAATACGCCAGATACAATATGTGCGGCTTGGCGTTTAATTCGGCTTGCTGCTGGCTCAGTTCAGTGGTGTTATAAAAAGCTGGGTTGAAGCCAGTTTTTTGCTGGCATTCGGGACATTGCTCATACTTATCATCAACCTCACGCTCGGCTGGGCATGAATGACAATTGCCCGCTCGCATATCATACCAGCCGATACAACGTTTGCGGTGCATGTTAAATTCGAGCGTACATTGACCGCCTGGGTGCGCATATAAAAACTCACCAGCCTCGTTCATCAAGCGCAGATACGGTGCATTATGCTCGCTATCAAAACTAACTCTGGTGAGTAGAAATGTTCCAATTGGCAAATCGATAAATTTGTGCGCCACTTTGCCCGCGCCTGAAGTTACAATGCCGCCTCGACCGCTGCCCACGTAGCGTCGGGGTTGTCTTCGGGTACTAAAATCGTCACTTGGGCGCCGATCTCGATCCGGAAATATGTCACGCTAGCGAGTAATATGCGATACTCCCGACCTTGGGCCTCGACGTAGTACACTCCATCGTGCTGTGTCAATGTACCAATAATCTGTTTGCGCACTACTGGGCCAATCTGCTTGTAAATAAAGCCACCATCATCAGCGATAGTTAACTTCAAGATGTCGCCCTCGACCAGCTTGGATTTACTGGCGTAGTTTGCTGGTACTGGATAGTTCTTGCCATCAGGACCGACCATAACCTGCCCATCAAACACCCCTTCGACAACCTTACCCGAGACAGACGTATCGTGTCCGCTCGTCGTGACGACAGCTGTGCCATCATCACCAATGATACTTAATAATAATTCTTTGGCGGCGGCGAGGTTCGTCTCGGCCTCCTGAATAAGCGATCGTAATCGCTTAACTTGTTTTTCTGGTAAATCAGACATATTTCTCGCAGTCCTTGTCTGTTTTTGATATCAATCTATTATATAGAGGACGAGCCCCCTTTTGTCAAGACGCGTGAGAGTTATCCACAGCGGCAACAGATGTATGATTTAATTCGTTGTAAAAATAATCGTTGACCCAATTCGCCTACCTTCATACGGCATTCTTGTCGTGGACTAGCGATTATTGCTAAGTAAAGCACCCCATCGTGACTGATGGAGTGCTGTGTTATTCTGCGGTCGTTTCGTAATGAATTTATTAGGCGACTTCGACGCTAGCGCCAGCGTCTTCCAAAGCCTTCTTGGCAGCTTCAGCGTCGTCTTTGGAGACCTTTTCTTTGATCGGGCTTGGTGCATTGTCGACCAAAGCTTTTGCCTCACCGAGGCCAAGTCCAGTCAATTCTTTGACAGCCTTGATGACAGCAACCTTCTGACTACCAGCATCCTTCAGGGTGACGGTGAACTCGGTCTTTTCGTCTTCGGCAGCAGCTTCACCGCCAGCGGCTGGGCCAGCGACAGCGACTGCTGCAGCAGCTGGCTCGATACCATATTCGTCCTTTAAGACATTCTTTAATTCGTTTACTTCTAGAACTGTCAGTTTAGTCAGTTCTTCGGCAAGTTTCTTTACGTCTGCCATAGTTATTCTCCTTGGTAATTAGTTATTAAGCAGCTTTGGCTTCGACTCCATCTAGCAATGCATGTAAATTGCCAGAAAGCGCGTTGGTAACATCGTGCACTGGTGAAAGCAGTTGCGCGACAGTTTCGGCGATGAGCTGATTTTTGCTCGGCAAGCCTGCTAGTGCTGTAACATCAGCAGTGCTTTGTGCCAAACCTTCGCCGCTGAAACCAGCGACCAGCTCAACGCTAGGATGAGTTTTGGCGAAATCATTAAGGACTTTTGCCGCCATGACTTCATCGTCACTTGAAATCGCATAAATTAGCTGACCCTGCAGTGCAGATGTGTCAGTGTCCTTGTAGGTATCTAGCTCAGCGAAAGCGACGCGCACCAGGCGGTTTTTAACCACCTTGACGACTATGCCATTTTCGCGAGCAGCTTTGCGTAGCTCCTGCAAATCAGCTACGCTAGTACCTTGATATTTAGCGACAGCGGTACCCTTTGCATTCGCAAATAGTTCACTCATCTCAGCAACCAAAGCTTGTTTCTTATCTTTGGAAATAGCCATCGATAATACTCCTTTGGTTAGTGTTGATAATACGACCGCATTGTTAAAGATCGACACTGCCAACAAAAAACGCCTTCGTAAGCCAAAGACGGTTCGTGTTTCACCCTTGCTGTCATATATTGGATATGTGTATGACAGTGTGTCGAAATCCTCGGTAGCATTCTTATCGGCCTCAATCGCCCGCTACTGTCTTTGGCAATGTCTACTAGGCATTGTATCATCTCCTAGAATGAAAGGCAATCAGTAGTTGACAAACAGAAGTAAATAATCTACAATGAAGGATCTTATGACTGAATCTTTGCAGGTCTGCCCATCGGTATCTATAGCCGAAGTGGAATGTAATGGCGAGCATCTCACCGCCGTTGATGCTATTGTTGAAGATTACTTAGCGAACGCCGAGCAAGAGCGTGCCGATTTCAAGGAACATGCTCTGCGTACGAGCAGCTTGGTAGAGGCTTTCGCTGGTAAATTAGTACCAGATTGTAGCGATGCTATTTTATTGCACGATGTGGTGTCACGATTTCTTAATAAAAACGAAAAATACACCGCTAAATCGCAAGCCGCTGCTGCCAAAGCTCTTTTGGCTTACCTGTCTGATCCAGAGATTCCGGAAGATCGACGCCAATTTACGCGTAATGTACTAAGTGACCTCGATAATATCGAAGTAGCAGCTGGCAAACACCGCAAAGAAATGGCCCGCCAGGCGGAGGTCGGCGATAGCCCGCTTGATGATGAGATAGTCGAGATGATAGTCAACGGTTACAAGGGTAATATACCAGCTAAAGTGTGGAAAACAGCCGAGCCTATTATCGACTGCGATGACATGCGTCGTTTACTAAATAACGTTAATCTCGAATCCGTTATCATTAAGGCCTGCGAGCTGGTCGATAACCTTCGCTACCCATCATCTGAGCGCGAGTCGGCATTGTTGCAAGATGTGTTAGAGGCAGAGTCGTTCTATGCACCAATTTGTGAAGTAGTAGGGCTTGAAGGGCTTGGATCGTATCTGATGGATCGCGCCAAGACCATCCGTTTGCAAAAGCAAGGACAAGGTGAGTTAATCAAAAAAGCCGAGGCCCGCTTGGCAGATATCGATCGGGCCGGTTTGGCTAATGTCATACGTAAAGCCCTGGGCAAGAACAAAGACCAACTGACTATGGTGCGAGTCGTTGAGCCTGATTACGAAGATCGAAATGAATTGCCAGTACAGGTCGGTGAATTTCTTTTTGCCGCTGATGACAGCTCGTTAGTCTCGGGTAATTATCGCTTGAAGACAGTTGGTTCATGTGCAGATAAGTATGCTCGTTACGAAGGTGAAGATCCGATGGATATGGTCGGTCTGATGGTGATATCAGATGACGAAGAGAAGTCTCGACGTGACTTTGGTAACTTTTGTGAATACATACAACAACGCGCAAAAAATAACGAATTACATCTCAAGCCCGCTCGTGGTAAACGTGCTGCCATATACATACAAGGCTCAGATCACTATGTTGATACTATGGTAGCGTCATTAAACGACAAAGATCAAGCACTAGAGAGCAGCGATGAATTCGAAACATCTCACTGCGTTGAATCTATAAGTGACAATAGATCATATATGGTAAAAAAACAAACTGAGGAAGATGTCGGATCTAATGGTTATGCGATCATGAATGTTGCTAAAGCTACTTTTGTACTACCTCTAGAAGATTCTAGTGAAGAAAGCAAAAAAATTAACATACCCGTAGAAGTACAATTTCTCACGAAGGCTGAGAGACGACGTTCGCGTCTGGGCGATATCGCTCATATAGCGTATAAGTACATCGATACTCGTATCAAGCGTGAGGACTACAGTGGCATGAGCGACAGACAAAAAGAAAAACGTCAGCAAGAGCTAGCAGCCTGGGCCAGAGCTACACGCAAGAACTTCGTCGAGATTCTAGAAAGTATCCACGCGCGCCGTAGCCGAATGGACCCACATAGCTACGAAACAAACGGTCAATCGAATGTGGGTGGCGATGAACTAGAGCAAAAATTGGTAGACTACTATACAGAATCTGCCGTAGAATAAAATACCACGGTTTTAGTTCATCGCATGAGTCTAAGATATGGTTGGGCTAAATAAAGAATGAATTTTTTGCGTTTGTCATCGGTCTTGATCAGGTGGGTGTGTTGGTGAGTGATAGATTTACCTTTGTTGCTGGGTGCACGAGCGTAGATAGAGTAGCCATCAGCTTCGTATTTGGTAATCGCTTTTAGGCAATCTAGTTGCTCCTCTGGCGTGAGATCGCCGAGACTAACGACATGACGCTTTGGCACCACCATCAGGTGATCGTTCACACCATAATGGTCCCACATATCGTAAGGGAAATTATTTTTGATCACCGAGCAATGTTCGTATACAGCGACAACTTGTGCTGTAGGGTGCTTTAGTAATGTGCAAAAATCACATTCAGTGGCTTTCTCTTTTGTGTAGTGGCGCTTTTTCGTATGCCAGGCGTACTGTTTCGTCGTCGTGCGGCTGCGCACATATGAAGCATGTAACATAGCTATAAATCTCCATCGTCATTTAATTTTGATATATTGCAACCCTCTTGTTTGCGTAGTACGACTAGGTTATTTACATACAGTATATGGCAATGTACTCGTTTCACGCAAGGAGCATAGACGTTATGCCAGAAACCTGCTACACTACAGTCACATAATATACTAATCGTCAATAATTATGCATAGATTAGGCGTAATGATGATAGAAGGGGAGGCATATGAGCCGACACAGTAAAGAGCATCAAATACCAAATGAAGCACTACAGGTAGGCGTAGCACTTGGTCGTGTAGCTGGATATTTACGAGATCAAACACCTTCACCTTCCACAACTAAGCGAAAACAGCCAATCAGGCTCACAGCCATCGATAGTCTGGGTAGTATTATGACCGTGCAGTCGCGCGTACGGGAGCCTAGGCCAGAAAAAACACCTTCAACCTCGCGCTGGAATGTTCTTAGACGGCGCATTGGTCGCGTGGGGGCAGGACTTTCTGGTTATTCGTTGCGCATCGGAGTCAGTAAAGAGAAACCATCTTTGCCGGATCAAGAAGTGATTGTGGCAGACAAAGGTAAAATCGTAGCAAAAGCCCCAAATCCAAAGACTGAGGGCTTATGGAATAATGCCAACAAGAAAAGGCAAACAACTGATAACCTAAAGGTCCTTGGTGATTTTACGAAAATAGCCTCTGCAGCTCTAAGGCGGGCTGGCATTACAGATGCTACAGAGTTTAATAAACTGCCTAGCGACAAGCGCCGCGCTATGGTCGGTGATAGCGGTGTCACACTGGAACGTTTGACTGATCCGATAACTTGGCAAGAACTCGAGTCGAGTCAACCCTCCACCGAAGATTAAGTGTTCAAATAAATAGTAGATAGACCCAAGGCTTGGCTTTTTACTAGAAACTAAAAATTCAGCCTTGGGTTTGTTTGTATTAGGCTAGATGATTACCAAATCTTGAAATCTTGTCACAGTATCGGCGGAATGGATCTAGTTATACCCTGTTGCGATGGTTGATCAAGATGTTGTGTGCTAGTGAAAAATCCCCAAATAAGCTGAGTGGTAGTGGTAGTTTGAATCTCGACGTTTGATGTCGAGTAGCCTGCTAATAGTGGCCATCCATGCTCAGCATTACGCAGTGTGAGGTTTACTACAGAAGTATTGTCGGCACAGTTGTCCCACACCTGCGCGGTGACACCTCGATTTAAATACCCTACTTGAGGTTTGAGCGGGTGGCATCGATTATTGGCAGCCCGGCGAGCTATCCAGCTTTCGATTGATGGCAAATGACGTTTTTTTGAGCCATTATACGGCACGGTGGAATCACGTTGGCTATGAACACTCATTATCGAACGACGAACAGCTGGCTTACATTTTGACTCTGGATAGTAGTAGGCCCCAGCGACCATAGCGAAAGCTCGGAATTCTTGCGAAGCATAGCAAGACAACAACCACGAAAACCCACCTCCGTTCGAAAAACCAACACTATATATAGCGTTGGTATCAACACAAAATCTAGCTTTGACCTCGCGTAGCGCTTGCTTTACAAATGCAATATCATCTGATCGGTTTGAGTATGGCGCACCTTGCCAGGCTCGCTGTCGATGTTTACCCAAAAGTGGCTGAGGATAAACGACTAACGCTGGTAGTTGATTTAGTTGAGATACTTGTTCAAATGTCCGCTGATTCATCCCCTTCCCTCCGAATGCCATAATAACTGGGTGAGGTTCGGTCGGACTATTGGTACCAAAATCAGTTTCAGCTGGAGTATGTACTAAATAGTGGCGCTGTATATGCTGTTTGGATAACAACGAGTACGAATAGGTCTGATTAGCTATGTATCCATTGCGTTGACAAGTCGCGTGAGGGTTACCGATAACCACTGAGTTGGTTTTTGGTTTTGGTATAGTCGATTGCCCAAAATAGCCAAATATCCCTATAAGTAAGGCCAAACACAAACACACCACCCCGCTTGATCGGATGTAACGACGTAGGCGAGGTGGCGTCTGGTAAATCATATATTCTTACTTAAAGCTATCGGGATCGACTAATTAGTGACTTCGACTTTCATGCCAGGACCCATAGTAGTAGCTACGGCGATCGACTTGATATATGCACCCTTCAATGAGCTTGGCTTTTGCGACTGCAAGCTAGCAAAAAAAGTGTTTGCATTTTCGAGTAGCTTATCAGTACCGAAGCTAACCTTACCAATACCTAGGTGGACTGTAGCCTGCTTGTCAACACGATACTCAACCTTGCCGGCTTTTGCTTCGGTGATAGCTTTGACTACATCGACAGCAACTGTACCACTCTTAGGGTTAGGCATTAAACCCTTCGGGCCAAGCAGACGAGCATATTTACCGAGTTTTGCCATTAGCTGCGGCGTGGCGATCAGTACATCAAAATCGATCGTACCTTTGTCAAGTAGCGCAAATATCGCTTCTTCGCCAGCAATATTAGCGCCAGCCTCGAGTGCTTTAGCTTTGTCTTCGTCGATAGTCAGCGCAGCGACACGGATCGACTTGCCCGTTCCATGTGGCAACACTACCGTAGAGCGAATATTTTGATCGGCCTGGCGCGGATCAACACCGAGACGAACGTGGATTTCAACACTAGCATCGAATTTAGCTGGGTTGGTTTCGGTGGCCAATTTCATCGCATCTGCTAAGCTATAGACTGTGTCTTTTTTGACCTTGCTGGCGACAGCACGATAAGCTTTACCGCGTCGCTCTATCAGTGGACGAACTTTTGGCGCAGGACCTTTTTTGATAGCAGCATCAACATCACCTTGTGGAGTTGTATCACCTGCTTCTTTGCGAGCCTCTTTCTCAGCTTTGAGCTCTGCCTCATCTAGGGCTTTTTGGCTACGCTTACCGCTCTTTGCGATAGTCGATTTGCGTTCGGCTATTACGTCCTTGTCGGTCGCTGCAGCGATAGCTGCCTCGATCTCGGCCACTGTATTTGCCTCAGTAACGGCCAAACCCATTTCCTGTGCTTTTGCTAATATATCGGCCTTTAGAGCCATAGTAGAATTAATCCTTTCTGTGGTGCAATCGACTGGTTGGTCTCCCACGCTTAGTACAAACGTCCGCTATTATAGCATATACGGCAACAAAACACCACCCATAGCTGTATATTTGACCATGTACACAGGTAGTTTTACAATACGTTCATGACAGAGGCGGAGAAAAACTCAAAGACCCAATCAAAAACGCAAACTTCAAAGGCTCCTCACTACCCTAGTTATGCTCTTCTTGGTCTGTATAGTGTAGTGCTACTTCTGGTTTTATTGTATGGTTGGCTTTCTACACGACCACCATCGACTCATACAAGTTCAAGCCAGCAAAATACCCAACATGATCAATTTGCTCGCGTACGACAAGCTCGCGACAAACTCGACCGCCAACTAAAAATTGAGGCTGATGCGCGACGACAAGTGGCACGATCGACTCCCGTTATTCAGGCTAAACCCGACCACCATCGCCCTTGCTTCCCTGTTCAACCCGACTCAACAAAAGTCATCATCAATAAAAAACACTGTTTTGCCCCGCTTGATTGGTCGCCGACTGACCTGCAAATGGTTGAGCCCGGACATATGCTTCGTGCCGAGGCCGCAGCTCACTATCGGGCTATGCAGCATGCTGCTACCGAAGCTGGGGCTGGATTTTCGATTAGTAGCAGCTACCGTTCGTATGGAGATCAAGTGACGACCTATAATTATTGGGTAGATCAAAGCGGCAAAGAAGTGGCTGATCGTGTTAGCGCCAGACCAGGGTTTAGCGAGCATCAAACAGGGCTCGTGGTTGATTTGCGTGTCGACACCTGTTATTTACAATGTTTTGCTGGGACTCCAGCCTATGCTTGGCTGAAGCGCAATGCAGCACGATATGGTTTTATTCAGCGCTACCCGACCAATCTTTATCACATCACTGGATATGACACCGAGCAGTGGCATTGGCGGTACGTTGGGCGACATATTGCTCAAGATATGCAGCGTAAGGGCATCCAAACTCTCGAGGTATACTTTAATGTGGCTGGTGGCAATTACGTATAGTATAGATACATATTAGAGCTCGTTGAACTGTGCTATACTACGATAGAGATCGGGGTGTGGCGCAGTTGGTAGCGCGTACGGCTGGGGGCCGTGAGGTCGCAAGTTCAAGTCTTGTCACCCCGACCATTAACCTCACACTCAAACCCGCGTCATGATTGACTCATGACGCGGGTTTTTACTTACCAAGGGGTGTTTGAGGGGCCTGCGGGGTGGTTGTGAGCCTGGTCTGGCGGGTCTGGTGGGGGTGCACGAGGTCGACTCCCAGCCTTGAGCCGTTCTCGTGGACCCCTGCCTCTGGGCCTGGGGTGCCCAGCTCTGCGGCTGCCGCTTGCTCTTCGTCTCTCTCCTGCTCTTCGTCTCCCTCTTGCGTGTCCAGGGCGTCTGTGCCTGTGTCTGTGTCTGTTGGAGTCCAGGTCAGGATGCTGTCGAAGGGTGGTTGGTGCTGGATGGTGGTGGTCAGGTGGCCGGTGTCTGGGTTTGTGGTGATGTAGATCTTGTCGAACAGGGTTTGGTTAAGCAGGCGGCGGAGGTGGTCGGGTGCGGTGTGGTAGGCGGTGGCGGCGTGCTGGGCCAGGTCGAGGGCTTGGCGGATGAGCTGCTGGGTGTCGGTCAGGTCTTGGTTCAGGGCGGTCTGTCGGCGTTGGATCGCCGCCACGCCACGATCGCTGGCGTGTGAAAGCTGACAGCCGGCACCGGTGAAAGTCAGACGTTAGCATGGATAGTTCGAGTCTATCCCGCACCCCTTGGCATTATCAATTGCGATATGTGTTGTTGCTGCTCTGAATAACGGCACCTCCGCCATTTCTCGTAGAATTCATTATCCAAGGGCCGTTAAGTAAGTTTCTATCGGCGACAAATATATTGTCTTTGATGATCACCATTGGTTTTTCTGTGCTACCCTGGCCATTGATATTGATCAATGTAGGACCACCCACTTCACCGCGAGTCTCAAATACATTACTGCTTACTTCGTATACTTTCGCGTTACCTTCTGCAGATAGGATATTGCCACCGTCCATTCGGTTGTTTACTATTACACGGTTATTATTGACCGTTACACCACCACGCAAGGTGCCATCGTGAGTACGCTCGGCAATATAAAACAACGGTGATGGAATTCCTTGCATTTTATCGATGTGTGTCGTGTTCCCAGAAATGATGATCGTACCAGAGCCGCGACCTGGACTACCATCCCTCAGGCGCGTGTCATTGACTATCACAAAAATTGACTTAAGCGATGAAGCTGTGATCTGATTGTCGCGCATAGTGATAGTATAATCCATGGTTGGCTCACGATTGCGGAAAACCAATGCATAAGTACCTGGTGAGTCATCGTACACCTCTATGCCACGAATTACATTACCACTGAACTCAAAGTCTCCTGGCCCTTTGCTCCGTAAGTCCAATTTGTCGCCAGAAATGTTCGGCAACAGATTCATCGCTTGATAAGCGTGATAATCTTCCGACCCCGAACCATCTTGTCCATCATCTACATCAACCCGAAATGTTGGGTCGGCTATGATAATGTTATTACGAAATGCGGCCTTATCTAAGGTGAATTGATCCCCCGAAAAACCTCCGCCATATAATCGGTCACCCTTCATTAGATTATTCTCCACCAAAATATTGTTGCCTTCATGTGTGTCTAGACCCTTACGGTAGTTGTGGTCTGTCGTATTGCGTGTATATGTTACACCAAAATTATAACTACCACCCAAACCACCAATACCATAACCAGTCCCGCCATCTTTTTCGTGGCCATTACGCTCTAGCAAGTTACTATCTGCCTTGAAGTTGCGCTGATAACCAAACAACGCCCCAGCTACCCGATTATGATGTAAGTGACTATAAATTATCCGATTATTATCGCCAGTCGGTACCTGATCTTCAGTGATCTCGTGGCGAATAAGTGCATCGCGCTTGCCTGATGTCGACGTTTCTAGCGAGGTCAAGAACACACCAGCACGATTAGCACCGGTCACCTCAACGGTATCGATAGTAATATTATCACCATCTGACACCACGATACCATTAATCTTACCAAAATAACTCTGCCCGATGCGATAAAAATCCGTCTCAGTCTTTGGCAAGTATTTCACTGTCAGGTCAGCGATACTTTTGTCATTTACGCTGTCGATCAAAATCCCACCCAGTGCTATTGCATCTATCACATTTCTCGATGGGTTGTAGTTGCCCTCCTGTTGCCAATCAAACATAACAGCAGTATTACCAGCACCAGCACCAAACAATGCTACTACATTTTCATATCCCTCTTTTATGAGCGCCCCCGAACGATTGTATACATCTTTACCGATGCGAATCTGCTCGTGAATTTTCAGTGTTCCCGGACCTAAATACAGCGCCGCGCCTTCATCGTCTGCGGCCTTGAGAGCTGTCTTTAAATCGATGGTGTTGTCCGCTCGTGTCGGATCGACACCAAAGTCGCGCGCATCGACATACTTTCCATATTGTTTGTGTGGATAAACTTTATTGCCTAATGATGAGACGGTTAAGGGATTATTGTCAACGATATCTACTACCACTAAAACGTCTGTCATTTCGTGGTTGCCCGCATTATCAGTGTAACTTACTTGAACACTGATCTTTTTACCAACGTCATCAGGTCGGATACGATATGCCTCAAATATGGCGCCCTGAACAGCCTTATCATTTACATACCATTGATATTGTATCCCGACCTTTGGCATTCCATCTGGATCAGAGATGTCAACTTTGAGTATTTCACCGACACGGGCATGCTTGAGTTTATCTTCTACGACACCGCCATGTGTATCGTCGTTTGTTTTATTAATATTTGATTGTCCCCCAGGCCTTTGCGACGAAATGCGACGCTTCGACCTATTATCTACGGAAATTCTTATTCTTTTCGTATATTTATCGCTTTGTTCATCGTGTTGGTGTTGTTTCGATTGGTCGTTTGTCGAATCCGAATCTTTACCTGGTGGCATACCAGGTCGTGTCGGAGCGTTTGGATTGTCCCGGGGTTTTAATTCAATGGTGCCGTGGTCTACTGTGATACCGATGATCGCCACTACTATAATCACAAACACCAAACTGAGAATATCTCGTACACCCTCTGCGAATACCAAAAAAGGCGAAAGTTGCTCTTGCCTATATTTACGATAGTATATTGCAACTACTAGTATTGCAGCTACGGCAAATAGACCCGCTATCTCCCAAAAATTACGCCGAGTGAATATCAACCAAAAGAATAAAGCAAATGCAGCAAATACCACACCGACTACAGCATAGCGTTGCGGTGTCTTATCTAGAGAATTGTTTTGAATAGCGAGTGGCTCTATATTCGCCTGATAAGTTGCCAACAGATTTTTTTCTGACTCTATCTGAACAGCATACTTAACGACTATCACACTGAATACTATTAGCGATACGATGAGGGCGCTACTTTGCACAAATAAAGAAGCTGTATCGATAGAACCAGCAGAAACACCTGCACTTGCGATAGCTGGATTTATGACAGAACCAATTATCCCTATACCAGTCGCCAACACGATAGCTATTACCGATATCAGCATCTCGAAGCCCACTGTCACAAGAACAATGATCGCTAAAGCTTGCCATGCGATGACATGATATGATACTCCGCAGATCGTTCCACCTATAGCGAACAACAGCATGACTATCGGCAGCAACCACAGTTTATGCCGTCTTATCCATCGCAGTGGCCAGGCAAAAACCGATTCCAACGCTTTGGTCTTTTTTACCAAGCCTAAAAAACCACCAAGAACTAATACAAATAAAACTACATCGAGACTATACCATAAATATTGAAGAGGTAGAGTGAATACATCAAAAGAATATTGATTCGACGGGATCATCCATGTCAATAAAACTACAACGGCCACTATCAGGCACGCCAGACAAACCATTAATAATCGGCTACGAAATTGATTTTTATTATTTGCACCCCCTATCATCTAGAGTCTCCCCCAAAACCTCTCTTAAATGATTACTCCACGTTACCAGGTATAATAGCACAAGCATCAAGCATTACGCTAGTGCTAAATTAGAGTCTACTCCTACTACCCCACCTTTTATTTCTATAATTACAAGAGTATAATAATAGAAACATCGGGGTGTGGCGCAGTTGGTAGCGCGCACCGTTCGGGACGGTGAGGTCGCTGGTTCAAATCCAGTCACCCCGACCATTAACCTCGCACTCAAACCCGTGTCATGGTTGACCCATGGCGCGGGTTTTTGCTTGCCAAGGAGTGTTTGAGAGGTC
>CAMCBN010000002.1 GCA_945873065.1 uncultured Candidatus Saccharibacteria bacterium | reverse complement strand
ACGTCGGTGTGGAGAGTGAGGTAGGGGTTGATGGAGAGCTTGGAGCGGAGTCCGATGCGAGCGACGTCCTGTCGTCCGACCTATCGCTAGAGAGCGCTGAGGAGACTGCCGAGATTGACGATGGCTCGCTAAACATCGACGAACAGGCGGCCGTCGAGGACGTCGCCGCTCTTGAAGACGCTGCCAGCATAGAAGACGACGGCGATATCGACTTGGATGCTGCGCTGTCCGCTGAGCCTGCGACGGAGGATCAGATGGGCGCAGTAGATGGCAACGATGACGAGCTGGACTTCGTATCCGAGGCCGAGGTCGCGGAACTAGAGGCTTCGCCGCTCAACTATCATATTGCCTTCAACTCTAAAATCGCATATCATGGACAAGTAGATGAGCTGTTCCATAGAAAAGCCAAAATCACACCCCCTTGGTTGTATTTATACTAGCCATCGTGTTGGTAATTATCGTGCCACCGCTTTCATTTATTGGCGCCGCGCTCGTCGATCGATACATAATACCCCCGTCGGGTGACTTTAAGGAGGTGCTTAATATTGAAAATGTGTCGAAGCGGCAGCTATTCGACGATGTTGTTTCTTGCTTCCAGCACCATTGGCTTCACTATCGCGTAGTAGATGATCGTTCTATCCAAGTGCAATCTTCAGTGCTACGAGAAAACATAAGGTTGTGCTGGAATGAATTAGACAGAGCACAGCAGTCAGCGAAGCGCCCCAGCAAAACATGGACACGGTTCTATCAGTTTGTTTATGGAAGGTAGAGATAAACCTTCTGGGTCTTGATGCCTGTGGTTTGCATGGAAACAAGGTATAACAAAACGTATGCAGAGCGTCTTCGTCAAATTCGTTGTACTTTTGCGCCCAACTTATTATTCCTTTAATTTAACTTCAGGGTGTCTTCTTATTGCTATATGCATTGGCACTAGTGCTGTTCTGCGCGAACTACGCCCAGAGCCCTATGGACAAACGCAACACATATAATGTCGCAGCGCGTTAACGATAGAGTAACGAGGTCTCTCGACTTAGTTTTTCATCGCGGAGAATTTATTAACATTGACGGTTAAAGTGGTATTATCATCTGTACCGTCACCAATACTGCGGCACGTCAGCATATCATAAATAACCAACTGTTTCGCCAATGTGAATATGGTTGTACAGGATGGTTAGTCTATTCGCAAATTGGGCGTACTATAGATAACCTCAACACTCGGAAGAAACTGCTTGCATCACCAGTAGTGTTTCGTACCTGTCATCTGAAGGAACTTGGATGCACCATCTGGGGACCGTATCGACAGCACGAAGGGGGGTGTGGCATGGCAGAGGAAATAGTAGTTGTAAGCAAGTCAGATACAAACAAAGCAACCTGGTATCGCTTTCCCTACATTCTAGGGTTGTTGCCGATAGTTGTACCGGTACTCGCATTTCTGTTTATCTTGGCGCGAGACAATGCAATGGCGCGAATGCAGGATGTTTCCGTCGTGAAGTGTCACAATCATTATCGGTAACCCATTCGACGTTAGTTACTGGATCGATCATTCCGGGTGATCGGTATCGAAACGGGATTGTTATCGGGAGAATTTCAGCTGAACAAAATCGACAAGATGTTCGGTCACGGGGTGTATTTACCGACTGTTCGTCGGATTGTGCGGAGGTGTCGCCTTCAGATGAGCGTGTAACTAAATACGACCGAAGTGGCATTCTACGAACATTTCTAACTGAATATCATAATACCCCTACGTCGGAGCGAGCTCGATTAGTGTGGTCGGCCACACATGAGCAGGCGCGGTGTCATGTGAAGCATACCTTTGAAGCTAGGCGCGTCCTCAATAGCTACCACATCGCTTGTTTATCGATGTCGAGCGGGGCGTATGTTTATGCGTTCCAGGCAAACTAGTCAATCGGGTGCCACATGCGCCACAGTTGATGCCCGCATACAGGCCCAACGAATGGGTCACTTGTATACGTCAGTGTCGTACAAAAGTTCACCACTGACATTTTAGCTTGTTCACAAGCATAGACGTACGGGTAGCGCCCTGGTACACTCATATACTATGGAATACTTATTTGAAGCAACCAATCTTAGCGATGATGACTCCGACGGGCTGCCACCTGTTGGAATTGCAACCATCGAGAAACTTCCAGACGATCGTATATACTACAATTTGCTAATCGGCCGGATCGTAGAACGTATGCATGCGCCCCTTCTCGAGCGTGCGATCAGATTTGGTACCATCAATAAACGAGATATTAGCGGCCTTTCGTTCCTCAAGCCAACTGGCTCGCCCAAGTATTCACTTCCCTTTGGGATGTATACTATGCGAGCTTGGGTAGATAAACCCACCAATAAACAAGAGAGGGAGAACATTACCGGTGCGTGTAGCGCTACCATACGACCCAACACTCGCCGTAAAAGTAGGACTCAAGCCTTAGAAATACTTCAACTTGGAACGTGTGGACTTATTTTATCTCTACAAAATCCAGAAATTTTCGATAGAATCATCAATCAGAACGTAGGACAAACTAAACGACAACCGATCTCACTCACACCGAACGATATACAAAAATTCCGCGAAAATGGTTCATTACGAGTCTAAGCCAAGTCCCACCATACACCAAATATTATCAAGAAAATATATTCATCCTTGGCAAACCCCAATGAGGTAGTCTATTATTAGTATAATTATGTCGCGCAAAAAACATCTTCACCAAATCAGGCGGTCTTTGTATAGAGCAGCGTTACAGCTCAAAACACCACCCAAGCGTGGGCCCGAAGAAACACTAGCACAATTATTTCGTGAAGTACAAGTCAAACAATTATACAGTGATGGCAAAACTTTCGCCGACATGACACCAAAACGCCGATTGAGACAGATCAAACGTGAGTATCGCCTAGCCTCGCAGGATCCAGATTTTCATTTGGCTGATTTCGTCAAGCGACACTTTTATGACTTTACCGACACCGAGTCAACCCACCAGACTCTACCTGTCGCCAACTCTGCTCGTCAACACGTGACCAATCTATGGCCACGATTGATCCGTAGCGCACCGAAAAACAAAGGGTCTCTCATAGCCCTACCCTACGATTATGTGGTGCCGGGTGGACGGTTTGAGGAACAATTTTATTGGGATAGCTATTTTGTGATGCTTGGACTAGCCGCCGACAAACAATGGGAGCTGATCGAAGGTATGATGAAAAATTACACCTACATGATCCGCAAATTCGGCTACATCCCAACTGCTAATAGGAGTTACTTCCTCAGCCGTTCACAGCCACCGTTTTTTGCCCACATGGTCAAGTTACTAGCCAAAGGTCGCCACTCCAGATTAACTTATTTAGAATTCCTGCCAGCTCTTCTGGCTGAATATCGCTTTTGGATGAAAGGACGTCGCAAGGTGTCATCTGTCACCTACCCAGCATATGCTCGCGTAGTAGCCATGCCGGGAAGTGAGATCCTTAATCGCTACTACGATAACAAAACAACACCACGACCAGAGAGTCAACGCGAAGATCTAGAAACAGCCGCCAAGAGCGCTAATTTCGATAAGGCGAAGATTTTTCTAGACTTACGTGCAGGAGCCGAAAGTGGCTGGGATTTTAGCTCACGCTGGTTTCGTGACAGTCATAATATCGAAACGATCCACACTACAGATATAGTGCCAATCGATCTAAACTGTCTTTTGTACGATTTAGAAAAAACTATTGCACATTGCTATAGCATCATACAGCAATCAGCACTCCGCAAGAAGTTTGACCGTCTCGCTCAAAAAAGAGCCGAAGCTATTCGCCGCTATTGCTGGAATGAAAGTGAACGATTTTTTTATGACTATGATTTTCGTACTGGTCAACAAACCGGTCGAGCAACACTGGCAGCTATCTTCACGCTGTATAGCGGTATTGCATCCAAACAACAAGCTACTGATGTTGTCAAAAAGATAGAAAGTGATTTTTTGGCCGGTGGTGGGCTAGTTAGTACTCTCATAGATAACGGACAACAGTGGGACGCACCAAATGGCTGGGCACCCCTACAGTGGGTCGCGATTCAAGGGCTTAAACACTATGGCTATGACGATCTTGCCGATACTATTCGTCGACGCTGGATGGATTCAGTAGAGACTGTTTTTGTTGAGCGTCATAAAATGATCGAAAAGTATGACGTAACTAGTGAATCTCGTGTCGGTGGAGGCGGCGAGTATCCGCTGCAAGATGGCTTCGGTTGGACCAATGGTGTATATGCTGCATTGCACGACGATCTAAAGATTTGACAAAATCTACCCACGCAATTCTAAATGGTATAATAGCTTTAGGTGAAATATACCCAGCATGACAGGGAGGTGATTCATGAATATTCAACCCAACAATAAACCGTTGAAGATCGCTATGATTGCTCCACCGTGGTTGGCTCTGCCGATCAAAGGATACGGTGGTATCGAGCTCGTAGTTCAAAGCTTAGTAAAAGAATTACAAGCAACGGATAATATACAAGTAGAGCTATTCGCTAATGGTGCTCGCCGTATGCGTGGCATCACCACACATGCTGTATACCGCGAGGAGCTATTTGATACTATCGATTTCCCCTATTACGACGCGCCGCTGCAAGTGATGCAAACACATCTTAATTTCGCCCTCAAACACATAGAGGCAGCAGGTGATTTCGATATCATTCATGATCATAACCCCTACATTGGTCCGACTTACTTTTCGCTAGCTAGTCGCATACCGAGCATACCACCAGTACTGCACACTTTCCATGGGCCACCATTCTCCAGTCCAGAGACAATCGCCGAAGGCCAAATGGACAATCGTCCACAGCTCAAACACATGAATCTAGGGCGGCTATACATGACTTGTATTTCCCAAGCTATGGCCAAGCAAGCCCCACGCGAAATTCGGCCACATTTGCTAGCCCCGGTACACAACGCTATCGAGCTCAGCCAGTTCCCGTTCGAATCACACAAACAAAATTATTACATCACCCTAGCCCGCTTCACCAAAGACAAAGGCCAAGCCACTGCCGTGAAATTTGCTGCCACCTACAGAAAACGCCTACGCATGGCAGGGACTATAGCTGGCATCGGCTCGAGTCGTAAATTACTTCTCGAACTAGCCAATCCACTGAGCAGTTATCGTAAAAATGAAGAGTTTCGCTACTACAGTGACTATATTTGGCCTGCAACCATCAAATATCGGCGTATCACCTACGCTGGCAACCTCAGCGGCAAACGTAAAATGCAGTTCGTGTCACACGCCAAAGCGTTACTTTTTCCTATTGAATGGGAAGAGCCATTTGGTATGGCCGTTATCGAAGCGCTAGCTTGTGGTACCCCGGTAGTAGCGATGAATCGTGGTGCTATGCCAGAAATTATCGATCATGGCGTTACTGGCTTTTTGGCTAATAGCGAAGCAGAATTCTTTGAGTACGCAAATCGTGTAGACGAAATAGACCCTGCTGCTTGTCGAGCTAGTGTTGAAGCTAGGTTTTCCGCTCAATTCATGGCCAAGCAATATATAGCACGCTACCATGAAGCGATCCAAGCTGCTGCTTAGTTGCCTACTCCGATACTGCCGCGATACCCTTCAATGCATAAGCTGTGTCTTCCCAATTCCGCACCGCAATACAATCAACACCCATAGCCTTCACTGGATAATCGTTGCCACCCTCTTCGAGCTTATCACCAAAGTAAAGAATTTCCTCTTTAGATACACCTGTCGCTTCCATCAGCTTTTTCATGCCATACGCTTTATCAATCCCGGGCCTAGTAATGTCGAGACTAGTGGTGCCAGCAGTACGAACCTCAAATTCTGGGATGCGGGCCTTGACAGTATCATTAAGCAACTTACGCTTTTCTTTATTCGCTTCTGCCCATGCGTATTTGTCTTCGGGCGTAGCTTTTTGCCCGAGTGCTGAATAAGTGATTTGGCTGAGGCGATCCTCGATGATCTCACCAGCTGGATTTTCTGTCCACATATCGAGTTCTTTTGCTGAAGTCTCGATCGCTTCAAAAATTCGTGCTTTTTGCTCAGCTGTCAAGTCTTCTTGATATTGCAATCTCCACTCGCCATCCTGATAACGATAATAACGCGTGCCACATGTTGGCATAATGTGTAGGCGCGTCAGGTCAACACCAGGAATTTTTTCAATTTGCGCCACCGTATTTGGGTAGATCACATCGAATCCTGTGCCAGAAATAATACATACATCGCGATATTTCAGATTTTCTGCCAATAATTGTGCCATCCATGCGGTCGCTGGCATCTTCGATACTACGATAGTGTCGTCCGAGTCAAAAGCTAATATTTTTTTCATCAGTTCTCTCCTATACTTACTATGTACATTATCGTATCATGAAATTTGCATTGTGCAACTATCGTACGAGAACGAAATTATTTTTACCCTTTTTTAA
Organism: uncultured Candidatus Saccharibacteria bacterium; assembly: GCA_945873065.1. Taxonomy (GTDB): domain Bacteria; phylum Patescibacteriota; class Saccharimonadia; order Saccharimonadales; family Saccharimonadaceae; genus Saccharimonas. The sequence goes on along the minus strand of CAMCBN010000002.1, from coordinate 160,377 downwards.
TAGAGTTACTTCTGTTAGCGGTAGATCAGTAGCGATTTTTGCGCCATTGATAGTGATGGCATTATTCTTGATCAAGCGTCGTGCCTCACTGTTGCTTTCCACCACTCCACTATCGACTAGCGCAGCAACTACCGTAGTATCGAGATCAACCGTCGGAATCTCACACGCTAACTCATCAAGATCGCTCTCGTTTAACGTAGCGATATCATCGCCACCGAACAATACACTCGTCACTCTCTCTACGCTCTCACGACGCTCACGACCATGCACGATATCTGTCACCTCACGGGCCAAAGTTTTTTGCAGCGCCCGTTCACCAGGGTTAGCGCGATGATTTTCGATCAGCGCTTCCACTGTTTCCTGGTCAAGCAACGTATAAATTTTTATTAGATCTTCACTAGTTTCATCGTCGCAGTTCAGCCAAAACTGGTAAAACTTGTATGGGCTAGTTTTTTGTGGATCTAACCAGATAGCGCCACCCTCACTCTTGCCAAACTTCACACCAGTTTGCTTATTAATGACGAGCGGTGCAGTCAAGACATGCGCCACGCCGCCTTCCAACTTGCGGATAAGCGATACACCAGTCACTGAATTACCCCATTGGTCAGCACCCGCCAATTGCAGAGTTGCGCCTTTTTCGCGGTATAGGTGGAGAAAGTCATAACCTTGGATCAGTGCATAGCTAAATTCACCATAGCTAATACCGGTACCACTTTCACCAATGCGTTGCTGAACGAAATCGCGATCCAGCAATTGTGTCATGCTGACATGCTTGCCAATCTTGTGAAGAAAATCGATGTAATTGATCTGTGAGAACCAATCAGCATTATTCACGACTTCAAAATCATGCCCACGGAAAATCTGTCGAAATTGCGATGCCAAACCTTCAACATTCCGCGCCACCACCTCAGCATCACGAAGATCGCGCTCTTGTTTCTTGCCATCAGGGTCACCGATCATACCAGTCGCACCACCAGCTAATAAAATCGCCTTATGTCCATGGTCAACGAAATGCCGACACAACATCATAGCTGCTAAATTGCCGATCGTCATACTAGGAGCACTAGGGTCAACACCAAAATAAAATGTTCGTGGCTCGTTTATGTCAGTAATATCTGTAAACGTCGTCTGGTTGATAAATCCACGCCACGACAGTTCTTGACTTAATGTCATGCAGTGCTCCTTGATTATAATTGTATCTCTTTGATTTTAGCATAAGGACTAGGCGCATGCGATCGAACAATGGTATAATGCTTATAAATAGTTGTTTATTGGGAATAGTATATTGTGGTTAAAAAAAGTTTGTCACACCGAGTGAGCGTCTACTCAAATTTAGCAACCAAACGACGCACTAAAAAAGACGCCGAAGCACGCCGACGAGCCGAGTACAAAGCCAGTTTACCAAAGGATCCGATCAAGCGATTCTTTTACCGGATACACCCACGACGTGTCGCAAATTTTCTATTCAGTAAGCGAGGTGCGATCGCTATCGCCAAGATTGTTGGCGGATTCTTACTAATCATTGCGCTAATCATTGGGGCACTATTCCTTTACTTCCGCAAAGATCTTGATGCCATTCGACCTGGCGAGATCGATAAACGTGTCCAAACCACAGTCACAAAATACCTTGATCGTAACGGCAACCTCCTCTGGGAGGACAAGGGTAGCGGCGACTACAAGTTGGTAGTACAAGGCGACCAAATCAGCGACTATATCAAAAAGGCAACCGTAGCTATAGAAGATCGCGACTTCTACAAACACAGCGGTATCAGTATTTCTGGTATCACCCGTGCGCTACTCAGTAACTCTCAGGGCAACGCTGTGCAAGGTGGTTCAACCCTAACTCAACAACTCGTCAAGCAGGCATTTTTCGACGCCAATGAAGCACAAAAACGCGGTATCAATGGTATACCACGCAAAATCAAAGAGATTATTCTCTCGATTGAGGTCGAGCGCATGTACAGCAAAGAGCAGATTCTCAATCTCTACCTAAACGAATCATCATACGGTGGTCGACGCAATGGTGTCGAGTCGGCCGCTCGGACTTACTTCCAGAAATCTGCCAAAGACCTCACTTTAGCCGAATCGGCTTTATTAGCCGCCATCCCGAATAGTCCTGGCCTCTACAACCCATACAATAACGCTGGACACCGAGCTCTTATAGCTCGTCAGCACAAAGTGCTTAACAGTATGGTTGAAATGGGCTACATCAAAAAAGAGCAGGCCGATGAAGCTAAAAAAGTTGCCATTCTCGATACTGTCAAGCCACTTTCTGATCAACTAGCTGATATCAAGGCACCACATTTCGTGTTAATGGTACGCGATCAGCTCGAAAAAGAGTTAGGCAAATCAACCGTTGGACGAGGTGGCCTGACCGTCACCACAACACTCGATTCGACGATACAAGCCAAGCTCGAGGATCGAATGACTACCCTTTTCAACGGTAAATTAACTGGACGCAACTGCAGTTGGACTAATTGCGCTACGTATGCTGGTTTCACCAATGGCGCTGCTGCGATCGAAGACAACAAAACCGGACAAATCGTCGCTCTTGTCGGCAGTCGCGACTTTCGCTATGCTGGCTTCGGACAGGACAACGCTGCTACCGCCTTTATCCAACCTGGATCATCCATCAAACCGCTCGTCTACGCTCAATTATTCCAAAACAAGGGTAATGGCAAAACAAACTACGGTAGCGGATCTGTTCTCTCAGACACCAAAACAACTTTCCCTGGTGGATACACTCCACAAAACGCTGATGGCAAATTCCAAAATAATATAAACTTGCGTCAAGCTCTAGCACGCTCACGAAATATCCCAGCTATCAAAGCTATGCAAATCAACGAGCGCAACGAGCAAGGCAGCACCTGGAAAACTATCCGCGATATGGGTGATAGTGCTTATTGCACTCAAGGTAACGACTCGCAAGCTGGGCTATCGAGTTCTATCGGTGGTTGTGGTACTCGCTTGGTCGATCACGTCAATGCTATGGCATCACTCGGACGCATGGGTACTTACATGCCACAATCAAGCGTTCTAAAGGTAACTAATAGTACTGGCCAAACATTAAAACAATACACTACAAGTAGTAAGCAAGTGATCGACCAGCAAGCGGCTTATATTGTAAATGATATCCTCGGAGACACGAAGGCTCGCACCCACCTAGGCGGTGGACAAGACTACATCACACGTATGAATCAACTCAAGGCGAAGATCGCTGTCAAAACTGGTACCTCAAACTCCGAAATCAGAGGCAAAGTGGTGGCCAAAGATATCTGGTCGGTCGGATACACACCTTCGCTCTCTATGGCAGTATGGCTTGGCAACTCAGACACTTCACCGTTGCGCAACGGTAACTCGCTCATACCGGCAATGTTCCTCGACTATGCTATGGCTGATGCAACTCAATACTATGTCAGCCAAAACAAAGCCGCTTACAGTGATTGGTTTACTATGCCATCTGGTATTCAGCGAATTGGCGGTGAGATTTATCCTTCTTACTACAACAAAAGCCAAAACAACAAAAGTAACAAAGTATCATTCGACAAAGTCTCCAAAAAAAGGGCTACGCCCTGTACACCAGCTACAGCTAGGGTAGAGCTATCGGTCACGAAATCAAACGGCAGCTCAAAGGTCGTAGCACCCTCTGGATATGATGCCGACAGCGAAGACGATATACATAAGTGCAGCGACTCCAAACCAAGTGTTTCAGTTTCTGTTGATGCCGACGGGAGGTATGCCAATGTATACTTCCAACAAGGCACACACTCCCTACAAACGGTGCAGCTATCAGTGGGAGACAATATTATCGGCACCAAGCGAATATCCAGCAATGGTAGTTGGAGTAATGTCAGTATTCCATCATCCGTAGGTAGCGACTTTACTGTTACAGCTACAGTGACCGACTCGGCTTATTACAGCGATTCATCGACAGCGAACGGACGGCGACAACAAGTCACAACATAGCTTTTTAAAATTAACTTCTTATTGACGTTCAACCAAATCAAGCAATACTGCTTCATGATCGATCCGACGCGAAGATGAAGGATGATTTAGTTTGCTATTGCGGCGCTGATTGCGATTATTCGAACGAGAGCTGCGAGATGCAGACGTGGAACTAGTGGAATTAGTGATCTTTGTGGGTTTATTATTTTTGCGCGCACTCTTTGTGTTTGTGCTCTTGAGCTGTAGCGCAGATACTGCGATAGATCTCTTGTCGTTCGCAGTTTCTTTAGATTTTTTGCTAGTTTGCTGTCTAGCGCTAGCCTCACGGCCTGGCACTGATGAAGATTGCTTTCGTGAAGGTGATAACTTTACTTTTTTACTCTTGCTATTCATCAGCGTGACCTGATTATTTTGCGATACCGCTGGGCTCTCCTTGAAGATTCTAGCGAAGATCATCTTGCCTGCTGCTGTCTGCAGATTGCGAACGATCTCTACCTCAACTGTTCGGCCAATCTGGTTGCTTGCCTGCTCGACCACCACCATAGTACCATCTGATAAATGGCCTATTGCTTGATGTGCATCTTGTCCTTTCTGCATCAACTCAAGCATCAGATGTTCACCTGGTAAGTGCGCCATCCGTATACTCTGTGCCAATTCATTTATATTCAACACACCTATACCCTCAACGGCAGCCACTTTGTTAAGGTTGTAGTCGATGGTCAATATCCATGCCCCGTGCTGTTTCGCCAGGCTTAATAAACGATCATCTACGCCCTCACGCGCCTTGCTGCCATCTTGTAATAACTCTACATCAACCTGATCCATACCTTGTAGCTCTGTCACTACATCAAGGCCATAGCGCGCCCGAGCTCGTTTCTCGCTATCAGCATGGTCAGCTAAAAATTGTAATTCACCCACCACACTACGTGGAATCACTAGTGTGTCGCCGATGAATCCAGTTTTTGCTACAGCAACGATACGTCCATCCATCAACACAGACGTATCGACCAATAGTGCGCGTCCTTTTGTCCTTAAGTGGGTACGTGGCAGTTTCATGATAATGAAACCAACCCCTCCCAGCGTTAATAATGTTGTGATAAGCACCACAATATCATATACATCCATGATTACTTCCTTTTCTATGTTATGTTTTCAAATAGTTAATCAGCGCTTGGCGTACATCCCGCACAGCGTGAATAAAATCATTCTCTACCCCAGATGGCGGGGAAATCGCTTGCGTAAAACCAAGCTTTTGCGCTTCGGCTATCCGACGATCAGCCGCTTGCGCGCTACGAATCTCTCCACCCAAACCAACTTCACCGAAGACGACCAACCCATCATCGAGCCTACGCCCAGCTGCAGCACTAGCAATCGCCATGATAACAGCAAGATCTGCCGCCCTATCAGCTAATTTTAGCCCTCCGACCACATTAATATAGATATCTTTATCCGATAATTCCAGCTTGGTGCGCCGTTCAAGCACGGCAATCAAAAGATTAAGACGGTTCAAATCAAAGCCACTGGCCGTTCTTTTAGGATAACCGAAGTGTGTCGAATTGACAAGTGCCTGGATCTCCACCAAAATTGGTCGATTCCCTTCAAGCGTCGCCAACACTACTGAGCCATCGGCATTTTGTCGCTCAGCTAAAAGTGCCGCGGAAGGGTTTTCGACAATGGTCAACCCATGCTGGCTCATAGTGAAAATCGCCGCTTCACTAGTGCTACCATATCTGTTCTTGACTGCGCGCACCACCTTGAATCCACCATAACGATCACCTTCAAACTGCAATACTACATCTACCAAATGCTCAAGTACCTTCGGTCCAGCAATCGTACCTTCTTTCGTGACGTGACCGACCAATATTACTGCTGCACCAGATTGTTTCGCTGCCCTGATGATAGCATTACCTGCATTGGTAATCTGGCTGACTGTCCCCGGAGCACTAGCCACCTCAGCCAAACTCAATGTTTGAATAGAATCCACGATCACTAATCGATACTGACGACTCCGGATCGTAGCAGCAATATCGTCAGCACTAGTGCTAGCAGCAAACGACAGCCTATCATGCTCAGTCGCCCCCAAACGCTGCGCCCGTAGCGCCACCTGACTAGCCGACTCTTCGCCACTTACATACAATACCTCATGCCTTTCAGAAATGGCATGCGCTACTTGTAATAATAGTGTACTTTTACCGATACCTGGTTGGCCAGCTAATAGCATCACGCCACCAGGTAAAATACCGCCGCCAAGCACCACATCCAGGTCATCAATATGAGTTGACAAACGATGTGCTACATCTTCTTGTTGTATATTACCTAACGACTGCGGCTGTAGTTTCGTACCGCCAAGGACACTACGCTCTACAGCCGATGAACCACTAGAAGACAACGCCTGCTCGATCAAAGTATTCCACTTGCCGCAGTTCTCACAACGGCCTGACCACTTTGAGTAGGTCGCTCCACACTGCTGACAGACAAATTGGTTTTTTGCACGAGACATCACAACTGCCCCTTCGGCTGTTCGATGCCATTAATACTTTGGTTTAGCTCTTGCGCTCGTATTGACAATTGGTTTAGTCGTGTGACATTAGCATTGTAAGTATCAGCTCGCTGATTTAGCGACAACCGACGCTGCTCGAGTTGTTTTTGCCGACTGACTAGCTGGCTACGCGCCCGCTGGAAGGCTATCTGGCTCTGAAATGCACCATTCTGTGCACGAGTATTAAAAGTTTTAATATCAGCCAAGAGCTGTTCGATGTCAGCCTTATATTGGGTTTGGTCGGCCTTCAATTGCGTAGCTTCGCTAGAGATCGACTGACGGAGCGACTTTGCTTCTTGTTCAACTTTATCAAATACCGTTTGGTAAGTATCACTTAATGCTACAATTACTGCTCGATTACGAAAATACTGACTATAGTATTCTTCTAGTTTCGAACCAATGTTGCCTACTTGCGACCCGATAATAGAATGGAGTTCGTTTACTCGTTCACCTGGTTCGGCCTGCTCGTAATACTGCACCATCGAAGCGATAACTGGCTGATTCTTGATTTTCTGGTATTCAGCCTCGACTAACTCATCGACATGCTGACGATCGCTTGCACTTAAACGTTCATATGCAGCATGCAACAACTCATGCGCTGTCGCTACTGGCTTCGCGCCACGTAATTCTTGATTTTGTACGTTGTACACATAAATGCGACGTACATGATAACAACCCAAGATAGCTGCTGTGCGTTCGGTCGACTGACAACTAGTATTAAACTCTGCCTTGTCCTGTAGACTAGGCTGACTAGCATAAAGTAAACGTTTACCCTTGTCGGTCAACTCCAGCTGATCAATCACCTCCTGCATAGCACTACTGGGCTGATACTGGCTTGCCACCACAGCATCATATATGTCCGAACCATACGTCAAACCGCCCCAAGCTACACAAGCAATGATTACCAAGCTTATCAACGACGACAACAGTCGACTACGCGGATTCGGTGTGTGGCTCAATAGTCAACGCCCCCTTCGTATAACCAACCTTAAGTACCATACCTTTTTTATAGCGACCAAGCAAAATACCCTCTGCCAAACTATGCTCGAGCTCATTCTCGATAGTTCGGCGCAGTGGTCGAGCACCAAACGTTTGACTATATCCTCGTTGGACCAGCCATTTCTTCGCCGCACTTGTCACGACCACACCAAGCCCTTGGCGAGCGAGTCGACGGTTGAGCTTGGCGATTTGCAGGTCAAATATCTTACCTATTTCACGTCGCGTCAATGGTCGGAAGGTAATGATACCATCAAATCGGTTGATAAGCTCTGGCCGCATAAATCTTTCGAGTGCCTCGCGAGTATAAGCCTCATTGCGCTGTTGTCGCGCTACGTTATCATCTGCTACATCGCCAACGTGAGAATGAAAACCAAGTGATGTGCTTTTTTGCATCTTATCAGCGCCAAGATTGCTCGTAAGAATAACTATAGTATTACGAAAGCTTACTGCTCGACCCTTTGAGTCTGTCAGCGTCCCATCCTCTAGTAACTGCAATAGCATCTGAAACACGTCTGGATGTGCTTTTTCAATCTCATCAAACAAAACTACACTATACGGTTGGCGACGAACTTTATCGGTTAACTTACCGCCATCTTCATAGCCAACATAGCCAGCTGGCGCACCAACAAGACGGCTAGTCGTATGCTTTTCGCCGAATTCACTCATATCGATCTTGATCAATGCGTCAGTAGAGCCAAATACTTCACGCGCTAACACACGCGCTAATTCTGTCTTACCAACACCGGTCGGACCCATGAATATAAAACTACCGATCGGACGTTTATAGCTAGCCACCCCGCTACGGCTACGGCGGATCGCCTTTGCGACTGTATGCACAGCCTCTTCCTGACCTATGATGTACTTGCCTAGGTGTTTTTCGAGCTTCGTTAACAACTTTGCTTCACTTGTCTGGACTTTCTCAACGGGGATGCTAGTCATAACAGCGATCGCACGGGCAATGTCGCTCTCCTTTAGCACCGTTGGCGTCTTGTGTGCTTGTTCGCGCTGAGCCTCCTCGTCTAGTTTTTCTGTCAGCTGACTAATGCGCTGCTTGTATAGTGCGGCTCGCTCGTAGTCTTCCGCTGCGACTGCGTCTTCCATTTTGCCGTTGAGAGTCTTTAGCTCACGAGCATATTCCCGTTGTTTACTCGGCTTATGACCTTTTTTCACTCGCACCAACGCTGCTGCCTCATCGAGCACATCTATCGCCTTATCCGGCATGAAACGATCAGCGATATACCGCTCAGCCATATAAACTGTAGCCTCAATGACTTCATCACTAATCTTAACTGCATGATGTTTTTCGTAATAACCTCGTAAACCCTTGAGGATAGCTATCGATTCTTTCGTAGTCGGCTGTTTCACCAATACTGTCTGTAAACGACGTTCTAACGCGCTATCTTTTTCGATGTGCCTACGGTATTCATCAATAGTGGTAGCCCCGATCAATCGCAGCTCACCCCGGGCTAGTGCCGGCTTCAAGATATTCGCTGCATCCATAGAGGCACCTTCCGCCGTGCCCGCACCCACTAACAGATGCAGTTCATCAATAAAGATAATAACATTACCCTGTTTTTTTACCTCTCTTACAAGCTTCGTCAAACGATCTTCAAACTCACCACGATATTTTGTACCAGCTATCATCGCCGGTAAATCAATCATCACTAAGCGTTTATCAAGTAATACATCGGGGACATCCTCACGAGCTATACGCTGTGCCAACCCCTCGACCACCGCAGTTTTGCCTACACCTGGCTCACCTATCAATACTGGGTTATTTTTCGTCCGACGACTCAAGATCGTCACTAAACGCTCTGTCTCACGTGTCCGTCCTACTACAGCATCGAGCTCACCATTTGACGCTCTCGCTGTCAGGTCAGTACCATACTTTTCGATAATGCCACCATTTGTCGATCGCTGACGGCCCACATTCATTTTCATCGTACTTGTATCGCCCACCTGATTACCACGGCCTTCATCGAATCGCGCTTCTAGCTCGGTAGCGATCGCCTCTGTATCGGCACCCATCTTTCGTAATACGACTGTTGCTCGAGCATTATTTTGCTTCAACAAACTGTATAAAATATGCTCAGTACCGACCTCGTCGTAATTATATTCTTTGGCAAATTCCCAGCTCATCCGTAACGCTAGTACCGCCGTCTCAGACAGACCTGTAGCACCACCTGTCCTCACAGTAATACCACGAATAGGCTGCAAATTAAGCGATTGCTCCACCAAACGCAACGTCACGCCAGCCTCTTCCAAAACACGCGTTCCGACACTAGTGTGTTGACTTAATATGCCCAATAACAGATGTTCTGTACCGATATATGGATTACCGTATCCTCGTGCAATCGCATCGGCATACTGAACACTCAACCGAGCATCGTCGCTGAGGTGATTAATAAAGTCTGCAAAATCGTCATCCATATCCTACTCCAATCTGTGACGCTAGCCACTTATCTCAGTATACGCAGCAAATTAGCACTCGTCAAGGTCGAGTGCTAATTTTAACTCAAACTATGCCCGATACACCAATACTACTCTTGGCTTTCAATAGCGCTAAACAGATCTGCCTCGATATTCTTACGCGGTTTTCGCTCAGTGGGTTGATTGATGATTGGCTCAATATCTAGTTCATAACCCGTCAATCGACTTGCCAATCGAACATTTTGCCCACCCCGACCGATAGCGATCGACTGTTGATCTTCTGTCACATATATTTTCGCTCGTTTCGCACTACGATCAATCTCGACTCGCACGACTTCAGCCGGATTCAAGGCGTTACGTATATACGTATCGGTGTTTTCATCATACATGATGATGTCGATTTTTTCTTGATCACCGATCTCGTTTGTGACCGCATTCACACGTGTACCATGACCTCCGACAAGAGTGCCGACCGGATCAATACCTGGCACCGTACTTTGTACAGTGATTTTCGTGCGACGACCAGCCTCACGCGCAATGCCTTTGATCTCTACCGCTCCTGTTTCTAACTCAGGCACTTCCTGGCGGAATAAGTACTCAATGAAAGCTTCATTACCGCGACTTAAAATAAGCTGTGGACCACGATTATCGCGCTCTATATCCTTGATAAATACTTTTATACGACTACCTGGTATATAGCGCTCACCCATGATTTGTTCGCTTTGCGGCAAAATACCCGTAGCCTTACCCAGTTCGACGCGCACTACACGAGGCTCGACTCGCTGCACTACACCAGTGACGACTGTGCCAATTTTGTCCTCAAACTCAGCTAGCACTACTTCACGCTCCGCCTCACGCAACCGTTGAAGCACTACCTGCTTAGCAGTCTGCGCCGCCACTCGACCAAAACTCGTCACAGAGTGACGCTCCTCAATCGTTTGACCAATTTGAGCATCTGCCCGGATAGACCGAGCTTCCTCAAGGCTAATCTCTGTAGATGGGAACGACACTTCCTCGACAATGTCGCGAATGACAAATACTTGGGCGGTGCCATCGTTTAGATTAAGCTCAGCCCGCACCTGCTGATCACGCTCACCGTTATCACGACGCCAGGCCGCGGCTATCGCTTGCTCGATTACATCTAGTACCACATCTTCTGGTAAGTTTTTTTCTTCAGCGATAGTCCGTAACGCTAATGTAAGCTGCTTGATATTAAGGTCTTCCATAACCCCTCTTTCCTTTATTTATTTAATTAATAACTCGATTTGTCTAGAATACAATAACTACCAGCTACCATCTTAAATTATTTATTTTTCGTAGACCATTATCAGCTCCTGATATGTAAAACTCCGACCTGCCGGCCGGATCTACTTTAGTCTAGCAAATAGGACTGAGGCTGTCAAATAGCGTATGTAATGACACTGTTTTGGTTCATCGTTTAGAAACTTGTTAAGTCGCTACGAAAAATTCAAAGACAATTTCGTAGTACTTTCTCCATCGCTGCTTTTTCTGCACCTGTCACCCACAAACGGTATTTGTGCTTAACGGAAATCTGGCGAGAAACATACTGGCAGCGAAACGATTGATTGGCTGGCAACCAAGTAGCCGCATCACCATCACCCTTTGCCTGATTGGCCGCACCATCGACCGCCAACAGCTCTAATGGATCATTAGCTAACTGTATACGCTCCTCCAACGACAGCTGCTGGGCGCCTTTTTGCCAAGCATCACTCAGTGCTACCACGTGATCAATCTGTATCATAGAGCTAGTATTACTGCCTCGTGTAAACTGTATCACTTTCCCTGTGTATGGGTCGTTGAGCTGACCCCGTACCACCTTGCAGGTCTCGTCAATAGTTGACTGTGATAAATCACGCGCTAAAATAATATTACGCGTATCACAACCCTGCTTGGTACTCCAACCATCGCCAAACTGCGATCGTTTATACCCTGTTTTTGGTGCACGGCCTTTGACCGGTAATTGAGCTAACTTAGCTAAAGCCGATGATCCATCATACGACACTGGTGACTTCGGCGAGAAATACACATCATGGATAATAGCTGCGATCAAAGCAACTACTACCAGCGCTATCACTGCTATTATCCGCCGGCGACGGTATTGCATACTTCTTAGTATATCGCATCATATACTTTACACTCAAGCTACACCCTCTCGGGGATTCTCGACCTTTAGAATTTAATCTGCGTCACGTATACTGGTAGTATGCAACAGATTCCACGCCTTATACATTCTTTTTCACCCGACCACTATCAATTATCTCTCGATATTGATCGAACACAGCGACACTTCAGCGGACGAGTCGTTATCATCGGGCAAGTACAAGACCAACACCAACATATTCATCTCCACACTAAAGACCTCACCATTGAGCATGTATACGTCGACAATAAGCCAGCTAGATACACGAATGGTGCCAACGACGAGTTATCTATCGCCCTCCCTACAGAAGTAACTACAAATTATCACACTATCACTATCGAATACTACGGTAAGATTACGAATAGTCTCCACGGCCTCTATCCATGCCACTACCAGCACGATGGCGAAAAAAAGGAGCTTTTGATGACTCAATTCGAAAGCCATCATGCTCGTGAAATGTTCCCCTGCATAGATGAGCCAGAGGCTAAAGCGACCTTCGACGTGACTGTTACGACCGAAACTGGTGTCACCATACTAGGCAATATGCCAGTAAAAAGTCAACGAACCGATAGTAATAAGCAAACTGTAACATTCGAGCGAACACCGCGTATGAGCACGTATTTGCTTGCTCTGGTCATCGGCGAGCTGCAGCACAAGACTGCCTTTACCAATAACGGCACCAAAGTATCTGTATGGGCGACACCAGCCCAATCACCCGCCAGCCTCGACTTCGCGCTCGATCACGCCGTCAAATCTATCGAATTCTTCAATGATTATTTCGACACTCCGTATCCACTACCGAAGTCCGATCATGTCGCCGTACCAGATTTCAGTAGCGGCGCTATGGAAAACTGGGGTCTCGTCACCTACCGCGAATCAGCGCTATTAGCCGACCCAAACACTGCTACTATCGGCGACCGACAATACATCGCCACAGTGATCAGCCACGAATTAAGCCACCAATGGTTTGGCAACCTAGTCACTATGAGATGGTGGAATAACCTCTGGCTTAACGAGAGCTTTGCCAACATGATGGAGTATCTTGCTGTCGACGCTATCCATCCAGAATGGAATATGTGGGATCAATTTTGCAACAACGAGGGCGCCCTAGCTTTTGGCCGTGATGCTATAGATGGCGTTCAACCAGTCCAGACTGATGTATACCACCCTGATGAAATCAGCACCTTGTTTGATGGTGCTATCGTATACGCCAAGGGTGGTCGATTACTTTATATGATGCTACGTTGGATCGGCACAGCGGCCTTTCGGCGAGGACTCAAGGATTATTTCACTAAATATGCATACACTAACGCTGAGGGAAATGACTTATGGCAAGCTCTCGGTCAAGCAAGCGGTCTCGATGTTGCTGGTTTGATGAACGAGTGGATAAATACCCCTGGATACCCCGTCGTATACATCGAGCGCCATAAGTCCGATGTAACACTGCATCAACGACGATTTTTCGTCGGCCCACACCATGACGATGCGATGGTATGGCGCATCCCACTACATGCCGCTGACCCTAATCTACCAGATATACTAGAAAAAACCGAGCAGACCATAAAAGACATCCCATCCCAGGCCAACTTGCAACTGAATTGCAATAATGTTTCTCATTTCATAACACATTACGACACATCGACCCTACGAAGTCTATCTAACAAAATAGCCAATGGCACCCTATCTGTCGCTGATCGGTCACTACTACTGAGTCAGCAGCTATTACTCGCTCGCGGTGGCATGGTGTCTAGTGCTAGTCTCGTCGACTTACTAGGGTCTTACATCAACGAGACGAATGAGCAGGTTTGGAACAATGTAGCACGTACTTTAGCTTATTTACGGCTGTTCGTCGAGACTGATAGTCGGGCCGAGCGAGCTCTACGCAATCTAGCTGGCAATATAGCCCGCGCCAACTTCATACGCCTAGGCTGGGATTCTATCGCGGGTGAATCAGAAAATGACACCAAGCTCCGCTCTACCGTTATCGCACAGATGATTTACAGCGAAGATGAATCAGCTATAAACGAGGCCAAACAGCGTTTCGCCACACAGAATTTTGCCGAAATAGACAGCGAACTACGTAGCATTATCGCTAGTGCCGCCATTCGCTACAGCGACGACCCTCAGAAAGATATTGACACATTGCTAGAACTCTATCGCTCCACAGCTAGCCCTGACTTGCGTCAAGACATTACAGCCGCTGTCACTAGTACACGTCGACCAGATAGTATCAAACATATCATTTCACTACTGACAGATACAGAAATCATCCGCAGTCAAGATACGCTGTTTTGGTTCGTCGACCTGCTGCGTAATCGCTTTGCGCGCGATACAACATGGCGTTGGTTGCAGGATAGCTGGCAATGGATCATCCAACAATATGGTAGTGACAAAAGCTTCGACTACTTCCCTCGCTATGCTGGCAATATCCTTGCTACACGCACTCAACTTGATGAATACCGCGACTTCTTCACTCCTCTACGAGACGATCCCGCCCTTACCCGTGTCATTGATATGGGTATCACCGATATTACCGCTCGAGTAGAATTGATCGAGCGCGATCAGGCAGCGGTCACGACAAAACTACTGGATGCCAAGTAACCACAAACTTACTCTACTGGAACTACTTGAATGACCTCAGCGGGTGCTCCACGAACATCTGCCGCCAGCAGTCGTATACTACTATCACGGTATTCTCGGTGTTGCGCCACAAATAATTTCGCCGCAAAACGTATTTGCTTTTGTTTCCTGGCTGTGATAGCAGCTAAACCATCACCGAAATTAGCATTCTTGCGATACTTTACTTCTGTGAAGTATAACGTACCATTACAATGACTCACTACATCAATTTCACAATATCTAGTCCGCCAATTACGAGCAACTATGCGGTGATTATTTTTTCGGAGGTAATCAGCTACTACATTTTCGCCAATATCACCAATACTACGAGTGGTCGACCTTTCTTCATATTGCTTGGTCATCGAGTCGTGGAGTCGATCAGTTTGTCTTAACTCCACAGCGGTATGATCATCTTCTTGCAGCACTCGTTTCGTACGATAGTCGCTCGCCGTATATTTACGTAGTGGCGCAAAACTCAATCTATGCAGCGGCGTAACACCTAGTTTTTCGATGGCTGCTCGATGCTTGGCAGTACCATACCCAACATGTAACGAAAACCCATAACCTGGATAGCGCACATCCTGCTCTGCCATATAACGATCGCGCGCCACCTTAGCGATGATCGACGCCGCCGAAACACTCGGAATCAATCCATCAGCCTTTGCTAGCGTCGTTACATATTTCTCTAGCTTCGTGTCTGCCAAAAAGTTCACTTTACCGTCAATGATAATTTCATCAAACGCCAGATTTTTCTCACGCGTTTGTTTTTGAATCTGCTTCACCGATCGCCGCGTTGCCAACCTTAGTGCTCGACTAATACCGATCTCATCAAGCTCACGTGCGCTCACCCAGCCTAGCGCCCAAGCAGCTGCCTTTTCACGAATTTCGACATCCAGCTTCTGGCGTTTTTTCGCCGTCAATTTTTTACTGTCATTCAGTCCATCAATCACCGCATCGCCCAAAATCACCGCGCCAACTACCAGCGGTCCCGCCCACGGCCCGCGCCCAACTTCGTCGATACCGAGAATCATATATCTAGTGTAGCAGAAATGATCTAGGCTATTTCTTTCGCAGCACCTTTGCACCTAGATACGCAATATACACCGCCAGTGCCCCGAGTGAATTTGCCGCAATATCCCAACTTGTATCGGTTAAAGTGATCCGCGCCAAACCGATTTTCACCATAACTAATTCCGCCAGCTCGTTGATACAGCCAAGCGCCGAGACGAGGGCGAAGAGCGAGAAAACTTCAATAAGCCAGTGATCACGCCATTTTATAGCCAATTTCAAATACAACCACAACAGCCCCGTGAACACACCGCCGCCGACAAAATGCGTCGTAAAACTCGTGTCCTGACCGTCGATCAGGGGCGATGGCAGATACCACGAAATAAAGAATAGAACACACGCCCCGTACAGAAGCCAACGGTGCTTTCGCTCATTTTTATGCCCGTATTTTTGTAATACCAGCGGAACACAAATCGCCAGCACAATTGGCACCGCGACTGAAATGATAGGAAAAATCTGCATGGCTTAAGTATAGCACGTGTCCTTAGCGTGCAAAAACCCCCGATTACTATAGTCGGGAGTTTTGAATAACACACTGCTCTTTAGTTAATTTCTTACTATCACCCAGTCCAGCAAATTGACATCACCCAAAATAACCACACCACCACCAACGATCCGCACCCAACTTCATCTATACCGAGAATTATGAGTACATTGTAGCAAATCTTAATATCCAAGTGATTACGATCATTTACCAATTATATTTTATATTTTATAAATACTTATATTTTCCATTGTAAAATAAACATCATTTCACAGAGGTATAACATAATATATTTGCTAAAAATCCTAACAAGTATTGATGTATATACATATATCAATTATAGTCAAACTGTCATGTTGGTCGAGTTTGGGACAAACCTGAACTCCCGAGATCCCGAGGAGGATAACATGAAGTTCCGGAAGATTGCGCCTATGTGTGGCGCGGTTGTTCTGGCAGTTGGCCTGATCGCACCTAGCGCCAGCGCTGACAGTGACACTGATGGATGGCTCCCCGTCAATTTCGACGAGGTGTGCCGTCTCCAGGGCCACTCGGGTGCTTACAACATCGCCGATGAGCTGTTCACTTGGGCGTGCTATGATACGTCGGTATCTATCCCCCTGGGTGTCACCTTCAGTGATGCTGGAGCTCTCGATATTCAGAACTATTGCAACGTCAAGGCTCCTGGCTCAGTAGCCATGGTGACCGACGAGCGATGGTCTGACGGGTGGTCCTGCGTGCCCGTTTGAGGTAGTGTGTCACCCACACCCATCCAGTTCTATATAGTACAATAGAGCTGGATGGGTGGTACCTCGCATATTATTAAGTTGTAATTATAAGGATTTACACGAGCATGAACGTACCGATGTTTTCTCAATTCGCGGCATTACACGCAAAAGAGTCTGTCAGCATAATAGCATTAGGCGTTATTCTAAACATCATATATATTATTCTCATTATATTTGTCGTTCGCTGGCTTATCGCACACGCACGAAGTACTCGCCAAATCAACGAACGACTTACTCATATCGATGAGACGGTCAGCAAGCTAGCAGACGATAAATTCTCACATCTATCCAAATAATAAATAATACATTGAACGTGAAGAAGGAGCAGTCATTCGCTGCCCCTTCTTTATGCGATTAGCACTAATACCAAACCCAAACGCGCCTTCGCCGATGAAATGCACCTTAGAGTTAACATCCTGGCGCCAATCTTAGGCTTAGGATTCTTTGTGGCGCGCTGCAACTTCAGCAGCCTTAGCATCAAGTTCTGCCTGCTTTGCTTCTTCGGCTGCTTTTTTGTCGGCAGCTTCTTTAGCCTTTTCTTCCTTGAGGCGAGCTTCTTCAGCTTCGGCCTTTGCGTCATGGACATTATTTACCGCCGCTCGATCGAATTGTACCGCCTTGAGCCGAGCTGATTTACCGCTGCGCTGCCGCAAGAAACTCAAGAATTTGCGACGCACCTTAGCTCGACGAACAATCTCCACCTTTTCTACTAATGGACTATGCAACAAAAAGCCCTTTTCTACACCAACACCGCTAGCAATTTTCCGAACGGTGATACGGCTAGTGTGCTGACCTTTGTTATCGGTCCGGATCACTACACCTTCGAATACCTGGATACGTTCTTTGTTGCCCTCCCTAATCTTTTGATGAACGCGCACCGTATCGCCACTACGAACATCTACTACCGCGTCTTTTTTTTGTTGATCGTTAACCTTTTGAATTAATGAAAAACTCATCTAGTATATCCCTTTATCTATCGTCTTCGCGAGCTGGCCACGCAGTTGTACCTCTGCGGCTCCACACAAGCTAGCACGATATTAATTCGTGTACATTCGGTTGTTTATTTTAGCACAAAACAAACATTATGAGAAGTCTCTTACCGGCGATCAGACTTTTTAAACACCTAATTCTTCATATGATATTTCGTATTGTCGTCGCAATTCGGACAAAATCTGCTCACATTCAGAGCGACGAAACTCAACACTCTCACCGGACTCGTGCGACACGACCAAACAAAGAGCAATCGCTCGCTCGATAGATTGAACAACTTGCTGGCGCTGCTCTTTTTTATTTATAAAACCAACCCGTCGAGCCTTATTCAGAAGTGTAGTGCGATTGATATCGTGCTCTCCTATATCAGACAACAACACACCAACATGAATATCTTTACGATTTGGCTGATATTGTAGACTCACGAGTTTTTTGATATAAACATCAGCTTTCGAAGCGATCTCTTCCAACCACTCTGGTATCGCCCCAATCTTGTCATTTGTCACAGTTGGCCCATCGACTGGCCTATCGTCATCAATGGGCGTGACGACTGATGAGATAACTTCAGCTCCCCCTCCTACATCTACGGCTACCAGTGTGGCAGCGTCATCACTATCGCCACTATCATCACTGTCCCACTCTATCCATGATGAATCACTAGGTTGTTTTTCGACAACGGTCTGTCGATAATCTTCAGATTCAAGAGGTACTGCTCGATAAACACGAGAGTGATTTTTTGTTGTGCCATCCTTGTCAACGTAATAACGAGTGCCTCTCTGCAGTTTTAAACCACGACGACTAAGTTCATCGTTAATAATAGTGACATCCCCTCTTTTAGCGTTACCCAAAAGTGAACGCACCCGACCTGATCGTACTGCTGGAGGCTCATCGCTATCACTATACAACTTATCACCGAGTTCTTGCGGAGTCCACGCCTTGAATGCAACCTGGGCAATAAGCCCTGCCAAACTCCGACTCGCACCAATCAAATGCTCTTCTAGGCATACCCGCGACACGCCCTCTTGAGAGCCACCGCCAATGTGGTGTGAGGTATCGCTTTCGGGAGAGAAATCGTCTATATACAAAGGGAGGCTTGTGTCGCTATCACCCCACAGCATTTTGATTTTATTTTCTGGCACGATAGCTCGGGGTGGTACTGCAAGGCCCATATAGTAGGCCATCTCGGCATTAATATCAGCAATGGTGTCATCGATTCGGTCGTGCTCTACCTTAAGCTCACGCGCAACAGGGCTATTACTCCAAATCTCGTCGAGCTCTATCGCTGTCGCACCTAGCCTCTGTAACAGCTGCTCAGTAGGCTGTATTTTCTTCGCCTGATATTCCTCATGTTGGTATAATTGCTCACGACGAATGTCACACTCACGGATCGCCCCTTCGTATGCCGTAACGACCCCTGAGGGTATATTACGTTTGTCGCCATTCTGGACGTATTCAGCAAGTAGTTGTCGTTGTTCAGCGGTGATAAGACGACAGGCAGCATCTACGTAGTGTCTCTCTTGGCTATAGTTATCGTCATCCAACATACCGCCTATAATGCTTTGAATATCATCCAACTGACTATTTGTCTCAGTAAGGTACCCCTCTAGCAGTGCCAAGTCTCTAGCATTACGCTCGCGACTACGCCATCGACAGCCATTGTCATATGAAGGTATGGTATGTACAGATTCAGGTTGTGTCATAATTAAGAATAGAAAAATAACAGGATAGCAAGTAACGTAAATAACAAAGATAGATCCTAGTAGTATGCTCTCGCAGCCCGCTGGATATCTTCCTTGGACGGCTTGTTAGAATCAAGCGTAACTTTGGCGCCAATCTTAACCTTTCTAGGATCATCGTCGTCACTCGTTCTATACCCGGTGTCAAACCGTTCACGGTCTTCACTTTCAGAATCTTTGAAGCTTCCACCATCCGGTATGCTTACTTGCTCTCCATCCGGAGTAGTTATATACAGATAGTGGTCGCGACCGAGGCTGCCCGGATCTTTTGTAGGGTCTGCATCGAATTTAACACAAACGACTTGAGGCTTACTAATAGCTATTTTCTCGCCGTTATTCCAATAAGCTGCCGACCAATCATCGACTGTCTGTGGAACCCCGTTCTCATCAAATACAATCAACTGCTCCACCTCTGCCACGGTCTTTTTTGGGCTTACCCCAGAACAGCCCACGCTGTCTTCGCCCGTTTCGTAGTTATGTACAACAGCATAAGGGTTAACATACGCTTCGTTACCCTCTACCAACACACCGCCATACAACATCCAGGCTCTATTACCACTGGCTTCGATCTGGCTCGCGACTTCTGCGGCCGAAGGTGGTTGCATTTCCTCCGCTGAAGAAATTGTCTCAGTCGCGCTAGGTGAAGGTGATGGTGTACGAGGTGACACCTCACGGTGCGTAGAAGATGGGGTCGGTGTTGGACTCGGGCGGTCAGGAGATGGAGATGTTGTCACATGGTCACTGGATCTACCAGCGGCATACGATGTCTCCACTGCGACAGGTGAAGTTGCTGGAGAGCTAGTCGTTTCACCACTACTGCAAGCCGCCGCACCAAACATTGTCGCAATCGTAGCCAACGAAGCTAAGGCCTTCTCTTTCCCGCCATACCTAGTCTCACCATTGCTCGCCATGTCTAATAGCTCCTTTCTTTTTACCCATTTATCTAAATCATACACTATAACTCGATATTACGCAAACGATCTAACTTGTAACATCTACCGATCAGGTGGGCAATTTAACAATTCGTCGAGTAGTGAGTGCGTCCCGTCAGGCTGGCTCGCGACCTCTTTCAATACCACTACTGTCGTGCTCTTCTCTGGCAACGTAATAACTACTCGACCCTTTCTTGTGCAATGCGCTATACTAGAGCTATGGATTACAACAAATTAGCACTAGAATTACATGCCAAACATAAAGGGAAAATTACTACTGCGCTGCGCGACACTGGCGAAATTAACCGCGATAAACTCAGTAGTTACTACAGCCCAGGCGTTGGCGCGGTTTCTAAAGCAATCGCTGAAAATCCCGCAAATTTACCGAAATACACCTGGACGAACAATCTAGTCGGCGTGATTTCTGACGGCTCGGCGATTTTGGGTCTCGGTGATCTTGGGCCAAAGGCGGCTATGCCGGTGATGGAAGGCAAAGCACTGTTGTTTAAGCATTTTGCCGGTGTCGACGCTGTGCCGATCGTACTGGATGTCCACGAGCCAGAGGAAATTATCGCTGCAGTGAAGGCTATTGCGCCAAGTTTTGGGGCGATCAACCTCGAGGATATTGCTGCGCCAAAATGTTTCGAGATCGAAGAGCGGCTGAAGGCAGAACTAGACATTCCAGTCTTTCACGATGATCAGCACGGTACCGCGGTAGTAGTACTGGCGGGGTTGATCAATGCTATGAAGGTAGTTGGTAAAACGTTGGCGGACAGTAAAATCGTCATGATCGGTGCGGGAGCAGCTGGCACGGCTATCGCGAAATTATTGCATCTTCACGGCGCGCGTAATTTATATGCCGTGGATAGCCGCGGTATTATTTCCGACACCCGCGACGATTTGAACGTCGAAAAAACCGCCCTCAAGCAGTACCTCAAAACAGATATCAGCGGCACACTCGACGACGCTATATCTGGTGCTGATATTTTCATCGGCGTATCAAAACCAGGGTTGCTCACCCCAGAAATGGTGGCAAAAATGGCAGACAAACCAGTGGTGTTCGCCCTGGCCAACCCAGTGCCAGAAATCATGCCAGATGTGGCTCGGCAGGCCGGCGTCACCGTCATCGCCACTGGCCGCAGCGACTTTCCGAATCAAGTCAATAATGCCCTGGCCTTCCCGGGAATTTTCCGCGGCGCGCTTAATCATGGCGTGCCAAAAATCACCGATCAGCATAAACTTGCTGCTGCCGAAGCCCTAGCAAGCCTCGTCGAGACCCCAACCGCCGACGAAGTGATCCCATCACCATTCGATGAACGGGTCGTTTCAGCTGTATCGGCGATCATTCGTTAAGATTCTATGACTTTCATCAAATAACGCCCTAAATACTGCTGCAAAGTAGTATTTAGGGTAGGGTTCGTCGTGCAAAAAACTAAACTTACACAGCTCCAGCACGATTCGTGTGCCGCAGTCGTCTCTGAGTGTATCCTGTCAACAACGCCAACGTCTCCACCTGAGTTTGTTTAACGCAGGCTGCAACAAAAAACAACACGTTATCAATATGCATTCCCCGTAACTGATCATAAGCAACTGACCCTTTCGGCATATAATCGACTGGCGATTGGCATACGTACACTCGTGGTACATTTGGCGCTACGCGTTTTCTATAGAAGATAGTAAGAGGATATGCAGGATTTTTACTACTTATAGATTTCATTCCACTAATATTGCCATCTAATGAGCCACTCAACTGTCGAGCAACCAACCCTAATTCTTTTAATGTATCAGAAAGTGTAGATCTACCTGTACCTTCAAAATCTTTCAAAGATTTTCTTCGAGCCATTTTTGCCTCGATATCCTTCAATCGGTCTGTTCTAGCATCGACTACTACTACCGAATGATTACCGCTATCTTCTATATGTAATATCGGCAGTCCGTTCGACCGCTCCTCATCGTTAAGCCACGGCGCAATTTCAGAAGAGTTTATAGATAAAATTTTCGGCCCCATATCCTGCTCTTTATCGGCTTCTGCAGGATAATCATCTGCTGTCGCTAGTGCAGTAACTTTTGGGTAATATTCATCCCACTCATACAAAGCACTCTGCCAATCTGTCGCAGATTCACCTTCATCCATGCCCAAGCTATTAGGCGTACTATGATAATCCGAGGGCCGCTCACGAGCCCACCTCGGGGCATCCATGCCCAAGCTATTAGGCGTACTATGATAATACTCCCTTGTCATTGTAATATACAATACACTATAAAAAGTAATTTAGCAAAAATACACGGATCCCTTAGAAGCGCCCAACTAGATCACTCGATTCACTTCTTCGAGTGTAGTCTCGCCGCGCAGCGCTGCTAGCACACCGACCTGTTCGAGCGTGAGCATACCTTCTGCTTTGGCGACTTTTTCGATAAGGTCGGGGTTGATAGTACCAGCATCACCGCGAATAAAGGATTGAATCGCCTCTGTCACGATAAGTTGCTCCATGATAACGACACGACCTTTATAACCAAATGGTGCATCATCACTTGTCACAGGGCGCCATAGCTGAAACGTGTCAAGATCAGGGTGCTCAACATCATCTGGTATACCCTCAAGCACACGCTTTACGTAAGCGCGAGTCGCATCATCTGGATCGTAAGCCTCTTTTGTTTCATCTACCAAGCGCCGCACCAAGCGCTGAGCAATCACCAAGCGAATAGCACTGGAAAAAATCGGATTAATACCAATCAGGTCGATCATACGACTAAACGCTGCACTGGTACTATTGGCGTGAAAGCTTGACATCACCAAGTGCCCAGTGATCGATGCCTGAATAGCTGTCCGTGCAGTATCGACATCACGAATCTCACCCACCATCACGACATCTGGGTCCAAACGCAACACACTACGAAGTCCTGCTGCGAAACTACCACCGCCCGAAGTATTAATCGGGATCTGCGAGATGCCACCGAGGCCATATTCGATAGGGTCCTCTAGGGTAATAATCTTACGATCGGTAGTATTAAGCGCATTTAGCATACTATAAAGCGTAGTGGATTTACCCGACCCAGTCGGGCCGACCATCAGCACCAAGCCACGTGGATGGCTAATGATTTCATCGATTTCCTGGCGCTGCTTCGGGGGGATACCCAATAGATCAAGATTCAGTAAACTTTCATCGAAATTAAACAAACGCAATACAGCGTCTTGCCCATACATCGTTGGTACTGTTTCGACACGTATATTAAGTAGATGTGACGCACTGCCACGGACGATATCTTTTTGAATATGCCCAGACTGCGGTTGATTCGAAGCGCTCGATACACCAGCCCGACTAGCCAACTCGCCCATGATCACCCGGTATCGATCCCTACTCAAGCGTGCCACTGGGTGAAGCGCCCCATCGACACGCAAACGGATTCGTATATCATTACGTTCATTCTCAATGTGGATATCGCTGGCGCCCAGCATATCGGCCTGATCTATAATATAGTCGAACACCTCCTCACTACTGACCTGCTCTAAAGTCTGACTGACCCGACCAATCGTCTCGCTATCACCGGCTTGGGCGATTTCGATATCATCGTAGACGACTTTTTTCGGCGGGTCGAAACGATTCATGAGTACACGATACCCACTCAAGCTGATCAGATAAAACTCTACTGGTTGCCCTTCGTCCTGATATAGTTTTCGTCTTTGCTGGATGACCGACTGAGGTGTCTGCGCGGTGACTCCAAACTGAAATGGCTGATTTTCATCGCCCTCAGTCAGCGGTAGCATATAAAACTGATGCATATCCTCGATCGACATAATATCCCACGCCAATGGTAATGTTTCTTCGATAGGACGCATATCAAGATATTTTAGCCCTAATATACGCGAGCGTTGCTCGGTCGATGCTTCATCCTGTTGGCGTCGACGACGCTGTACTTCTGCTTCATTCATTATATTTCAGTATAGCAAACAGCTCGTGCTAAATAAATATAGAGGGCAAAACATATTGCTATCTTTAGACCCTCGGCCCTACGCTGGTGGATTGCTCACTAAAGCATACAAAGCAATTCCAGCCGCTACCGAAACATTAAATGATTCCTTTTGCCCATACATAGGTATCTCGATAATATCATCCACCTTGGACAATAATTCTGGCACAATACCATAGACTTCTTCACCAAGTAACAGTGCTACTTTCGCTGGTGGGCGATACTGCTGTAGTGCGATCGAATTACTAGCCTGTTCTAGCGCCACCAACCGATACCCTCGCACTACAGACAAGTCAAGCTCCTCTTGATGGATAAACCGCACGAGAGATTCTGCGCCAAGTGCCGTTTTACGAATTTGTTTAGTAATTTTTTGACGAATATGTGGTAGTCGCGGATCGACTCCTGAACGATGACTGTCGTTATCCGTACATAATGTCATGTCTGGGTATGGCGTGTAGCCGCTCAATATCAGTCGCGACACCCCGAAACCTTCACAAGTACGAAATATAGCACCAACATTATGTGTCGATCGAATATTATGTGCTATCACGATAATTTCAGGGTGTTCAGAATGTTTCATAGATCTAGTATACCGACACCTTGTTATTTTAGCTACTGATGCTTCTTCATTACCAAAACCTATGTTTGCGTTATGATCTATAAATACTTATACTATACATAGACGATCGAGCTGTAGCTCTCGTCGACCACCCCTGTTATATTTGATGTAACAGGGCCACAAGACCCCACGCCGTCCTGCTAGAGAAGCTGCTGCTCGAAAAAGGCTAAGACCAAGTGCACTTGCACACGCGCAGTTGACCGCCTCGCAGGGCGGCGTGGGATACCTTATTTTAGTGCGACACAGTCTTCGCCTAAGACATCTCCTAGCCGCTGCTTTAGCTCATCTACCGCGTCGACCCGAAACGGTAGCCGAATGGCTGATGATTTGTCATCACCCAACATCATAATGATCTCACTTTGGCCAGGATTTTGTGTACAAATACGCTTGAATTGTGTCAACGCCTCCATGTCGCTAGGGTCTTTCACACGAACATAAACCGTTGGTAGCCGTAAAGGTGCTACCGAAGACGTCGACTTTGACATAGCCACACGTTCATCACTTGGTGTCACAGCCGGCGTTTGCGATGCCGCTCCTTTTTGGCTCCGACGCACCGATCGACGATGCGATACCGGACCAGTTGGTTGTTTCATTACCTGGCCAGTCGATTCGTATTCGGCTAGTTCTTTGTCGGTAATGACATCTATCTCGTTAGCGATCATTTTAGCATCATCACCAAGATTACCATCACGATCACGGGCGCTAATTTTACCGGAAATTTTTACTACAACATCTTGTTGTAACTGAGCGCCCAACTGCTGGTATAGCTTCGGAAACACAATCACTTCCCCCTCACCCGTCTTGTCTTCAATCCCGACGAAAGCCATTTTACCACCAGATTTCGTCATAATCGTCCGCAAACGCGTGATCAACCCACCAATAACTACATTTTGCCCATCAATCTGTGGTGTCACCTGTCGGAGCGGTATCGTCTGTTCAGCGAAAAAGGTGTCGTACGCATCAAGTGGATGAGCACTGATATATAGCCCGATCAGCTCACGCTCCCACATTAGCTTCTCTTTATCGGTATATTTGGTCGGCGCTGTTTTTATGTCGATTGATGGTATAATCTGCTCCGAACTATCCGCTAAACTACCGAACAAATCCGTCTGCCCACTGAGAGCCTCTTTTTGCAGTTTACCAGCAAAAGCCAAAATCGCCTCAAGATTAAACAACAAGTCAGACCTGTCACCGAGAGCATCAAAGCCGCCAGACTTAATCAACGACTCCCACACTCGCTTATTGCATTTGCTAGTACTTACCCGTTTGGCGAAATCCTCCACGCTAGCAAACTCCCCATCACGATCACGCATATTAACGATCTCTTCTACTGCACCGACACCGACTCCTTTGACAGCTGTCATACCGAAGCGGATTTTGTTTTCACCTGGTACTACCGCAAATTCAGCGTATGATTCATTCACATCTGGGTTGAGCACTGTGATACCCATATGCTTGCACTCGGTGATCTCTATAGCCAATCGATCAACATCATCATGATCACTAGTCATCAATGCCGCCATAAAAGCATCCGGATAGTGCGCCTTGAGATACGCCGTCCAGTAGGCGATCAGGCCGTAGCACGCAGCGTGGCTCTTGTTGAAACAGTAATTAGCGAACTCTTCCAGCTGCGACCAAAATGTCTCCGCCGTCTCGCGCGTGGCACCGCCGACCTTCACCGCCCCTTCGACAAATTCCGGCTTCACCTTTTTCATGAGGTCAATTTTTTTCTTACCGACCGCCTTGCGTAGTGTGTCCGCCTGACCGCCGGTAAAGCCACACCACTCTTTGGAAATTTGCATAAATTGTTCCTGATACACCAAAATACCATAGGTATTTTCCAGCGAATTCTTCATGCCAGGATGGAGGTAGGTAATTTCTTCCTGTCCGTGTTTGCGGCGAATAAACGAATCTATAAATTGCATTGGCCCCGGACGATACAACGCCACCATAGCTATGATATCCTCAAAACGAGTCGGCTTCAGCGCCCTAAGGTAGCGCTTCATACCAGCAGATTCCAACTGGAACACACCAGTGGTGTCGCCACGCTGAAACAATTTATATGTTTCTTCGTCATCAAGTGGCAAAGTAGATAGATCGATTGTATCGCCATAGGCCTTGCGAATTATTCTCATAGCATTATTGATGATCGACAGGTTAGATAATCCCAAAAAATCCATCTTCAACAAGCCAAGGTCTTCGACTTCACCCATCGGGAATTGTGTCGCTACCACCCCCTTCTGAGCTTGCTCAAGTGGTATATACTTGACTAATTCGTCTGGCGCAATCACTACACCACAAGCATGCACGCCATGACTACGGATCGTTCCCTCTAGCTGGATGGCGTAATCAAAAACCTGCTTGGCCGTGGGGTTAGTTTCGTACTCTTGCTTGAGGTCAGCATCTTCCCGGACACTGACCGCCAATGGTATATGTCGCCCCTGAGCCGGTGGTGGCACCATCTTTGCCAAACGATCGCTTTCGGCATATGGCACCTCAAGTACTCGCGCTACGTCACGTACTGCCGCACGTGCTGCCATTTTACCGAAGGTAACGATATTACTCACCCGATCTTTGCCATACTTATTAGCGCAATACTCTATTACTTCATCACGGCGCGTGTCTTGGATATCAACATCAATATCTGGCATAGAAATACGGTCAGGATTAAGGAAGCGCTCGAACAGCAACCCATATTTCAATGGGTCGAGATCAGTGATATTAAGCGCGTACGCTACGATAGAACCAGCCGCCGAACCGCGTCCTGGACCAAACACAATACCCTGTGACTTACCCCAGTTGATAAAGTCTTGAACGATCAAAAAGTATCCCTCATAGCCCATATTTGCCATTACACCCAACTCCATTTCGGCTCGTTCACGGACATCATCAGCTAGAGTAGGGATGATTTGATCGGGTGTCTGTGCCACTACTTCGTCGGCCGACACACCATTATAACGCTGCGCCAACCCCTGATAGACTAGTTTCAATAAATACGAATGCTCATTCTCGCCCTCGGGCAGTGGATATTTTGGGATAAGTATTTTGCCGAGTTCGATATCAACATTACAGCGATCAGCGACTTTTTTGGTGTTAGTGATTGCTTCTGGTAATTCATCACCCCAGTGCTCAATAATGTCACGTGGATCAGTCAAATGTAATTCAAAATCTTTCAGACTCATCCGGTTGGTGTCATTTAAATACGAGCCTGTACCAACACACAGAAGAATCTCATGTGCATCCTGATAATCATGTGTCAAGTAGTGTCCGTCGCAGGTCACCACCATCTCGATACCGAGATCTTTGGCGAGTTTTTTTAACCCCTCGTTAATTTTTGCCTGTACATCCCAATGTGTGTTTGACTTGGGGTGGCCGTGGTCTTGCAGCTCCAGGTAGTAGCGATCACCAAACACTGACTTATACCACTGAGCTATTTCGCGTGCTTTGACATAATCATCATTCCGTAGCGCCTCGCCAACTTCACCGCTAGCACAGCCACTCATCACGATCAAACCTTCATTCAACTCTTCGAGAAGATCGTGATCTATCCGTGGTTTGTAATAAAACCCCTCCAGGTTTGCCTGTGTCGAAAGCCGCATCAGATTATGAAAACCTGTCTCGTTCATAGCCAACACAGTCAAGTGAAAGCGCTGTTTGTCCCTAGCCGGATCACGGTCGAAGCGTGAACGGGCCGCCACATATGTTTCGATACCGAGTATCGGTTTGATGCCAGCTTTTTTCGCTGTTTTATAATAATCGAGAACGCCACTCATCGTACCATGATCAGTCACCGCAGCGGCCTCCATACCGAATTCTTTGACCTTATCAACCAGATCATTGATTTTTGTCAAACCATCGAGAACTGAATGGTGTGTATGGTTATGCAAGTGAACAAAGTCGCTCGGCACAAGCGACTGCTTAGTAGTTGAAGATGACAAAATAGACTCCTCCATAGATCCTTTCAGTATAACTAATTTGATCAACTGACGCAAAGTGTGCCCGACCAGCCTAGCTTCGTTTTGAACAATATGAGAAGTATTTTTGCTATTAGCTACATCTGTTCACTATCTTGTGCTCATCAACCGCACGATACTGTCAATAAAGCCAGCCAAGCTCGGTACTAGCACACCGATCGCATTCAACACCCACACTGTTAACGCCACCAAAATAGTTCCACCTAGAACACTACCCAAACCAAAAAACACACCACGGATAAAGTTCATCTTGTACACCTCTACCCGACTTCGGTGAAAATCGTAAAATAAATCCTCGAGAATAGCCTGACGTGAACCATTCTCATTATCGCGCTTCAGTTTGTCAAAGGCAGTATCATGTGGCGGACTCTGCTCATCATTCGAAAGTAAGGCTTTTTGTGTACGCGCCCTCTGATCCTGTGATGCATTATATTTCTGCGACATATTACAAAAACACCAGCCAAAAACATAGTAACGTCTCTGGCTGGTCCTATAACGTTTTAATTATTTTTCCTTACGAAACTCTTCACGAGCACTACGAACCGCTCGCTCACTTCGTTGCTGGAGATCGTGTGCCACCTTTTTCGTGTCGTGGTAAACTTGTTCACCTTTAGCACGCAATTCACTACCCTTTGCATTAGCGTCGCTCTTAAGCTGCCGCGCTTTTTCTTTCAAATCAGCACGAGTCTCCTTACCAGACTTTGGTGCTGTCAGTACACCAGCTACCACACCAGCCGTTGCCCCAACAACAGCTCCAAGCAAAAATTTACGTTTTGACATAATTATTCCCTCCTTTTATTATTTTTTACTACGAAACATCCGTTTCACCGATGATGACAACGCTCGCGCCAACCAAACAGGTGATGTCACTCTAGCTACATTAACAGTAACCTCTTCAACAGTAGAAGTTATCCGCTGAGCCGAATCAACGACCTCGTTGATTTTGCGAGTGATACGTATCAGCTGTACGACAAGCACAATCGCCGCTATCAATAATAGTGACAGCAAGACCGACAATAGTACGACCAATATCTGCGCCCACTCCATTGGTTATCTCCTCTCTTATTAGTCGGCGAAGCCCGCCTAGCTTTCAGTATAGTGAGTCCGAAGATATTTTGCAAACTCTGGCCCAAGTACGGGGTCTTTTAGTCCAAAATCAACCACAGTCTTGAGGTATTCCAATTTATCGCCAGTGTCGTAAAAAGTCCCATTGCTGATCTCACGAGCGTACACACCCCAACCATCCTCAATCATCGATTGCACTACAGGTTGAATCATGAACTCACCACCCCCAGCAAACTCATTCTCTGCCCGCTCTAAATATTCAAACAACTCGGGTGTAAACAAATATTCACTCACACTACCAAGCTCACTCGGAGCGTTATCTTTGCCAGGTTTTTCGATAATACGTTGCACTTTGATCTCACCTGTTTGCTCGGCATCGCCGCTGACGAAACCGTACTTATCATACTCATCGTCCTGTTCGACTCGTTTGCAGGCTAAAACACTCCCACCATACCGCTCATAGGTCTCGATCAGCTGCTTCGTTACCCCTGGCTTACTGACAAAAAAGTCATCCGCCCAGGTGTAGATGAAGGGCTCGTTGCCGATCAAATGCGCTGCACAAGCGATCGGTGTAGCATTGCCATACGGGCCCTTTTGACGTAAATATACGAAATTAGCTAGATCAGCTATCTGGTTCACCTGATCAAGTAAAGGTTTTTTCTTAGGACCACCAGCAGTCAAATTCGCCACCAAATCACCACTCGGTACATCAAAGTGGTCTTCAATGGCACGCTTATTACTACTACCTACCAAAATAATATCTTTTATACCAGCTTCGACAAGCTCTTCTACTACGTACTGAATAATCGGCTTATCGACAAGCGGCATCATTTCCTTTGGCATTGCCTTGGTTTGCGGCAAAAAACGCGTACCAAATCCAGCAGCAGCGATAATCGCTTTCGTTGGTCGTTGCATAATACTTTTCCTCCTTCGTTAGGACATTAAATTATCCCTCCAATTATTGCTATAATATCACAAATACGTAACTACTGCTGACCGCTACATAGCAAGAAACAGCCATCAACTGAAGAGTTAACCGCGTAATCTCTCGCGAATCAATCGCTGTGCCAAACTTGGATTCGCCTGGCCTTTAGATTTTTTCATAACCTGCCCGACTAGATAGCCAATGGCTTTATCCTTGCCGGCTTTAATGTCGGCGATGGACGCCGCTGAAGCTGGGTCGTTCATCACTTCGTCGACGATCGCAGCGACCGCACTTTCATCAGACACCTGAAGCAGATTTCGCTCCTTGGCGATTTCTTCTGGCATTTTACCGATAGTCGACTCCTCAAATAGTGATAAGAAAATTTCTCGCGCCGAATTTGAACTAATTTTATTTTCATGAACAAGGTGCGCGAGACGCGTCAAACGGCGCGGGCCGACAAACCCATTACCCACCTTCTCCATATCAAGCTCTTCAAATGGCGTTGAGGCAAACCAATTAAATATCCGCTTCATATTTTCCTTGTGCTCTTCTAGCGAATACTTTTCAATCTCAAATCCGTCGCGAATTAGATCTGCTTGCGGACGAGGCCATGGGCCGTCACCCCAGGTTGATAGCAGCAAATACGCCAGGCGATAGTCGCGCAGCACATATTCCACGACCGAATTATCCAGCCCAAAAACCGAGAAATAGTCTCGAAATTCGCCAGGCATGATCGGGAAATTACCCTGCATATCGGCGATTTCCTCATCGCTCAACACAATCGGCGGAATGTCGGCATCCGGCATATAACGATAATCCTGGGCATCCTCTTTGGACCGCTGCGACGTTGTGATTTGCTTAGCATCATTCCAGCCGCGCGTCTCCTGAACAACTTGCTCGCCGCGCTCCAGCAGATCAACTTGCCGCTTAAACTCATATTCAGCCGCCTTTTCGACCGAACGGAATGAATTGAGATTTTTCACCTCAGCACGCTTACCGAGCTCCGCCGCGCCCTTTTTTGCCACCGAAATATTGACATCAAAGCGCATATTGCCATGATACAAATCGCCGTGCGTCACGCCAGCATAGGTCATCAATTTATGAAGCTCTGAAACGTACGCTTTCGCCTCGGCGGCAGAATGAATATCGGGCTCGGACACGATCTCGATCAGCGGCGTACCAGCCCGATTCAAATCAACCAGTGAATAGCCATCGTGGTGCGTCAACTTACCGGCGTCTTCCTCCATGTGCGCGTGCTCGATTCGCACTCGTTTCGTCGAGCCGTCATCCAGCGGCGCGTCCACATAGCCCGCCAAGATTATTGGCTGATACATCTGGCTCGTCTGATAACCTTTCGGTAAATCTGGATAAAAATAATGTTTGCGGTCAAAGCGGCTAACGCGTGCAATCGGCGCGTTCAGAGCTTTTCCGGCTCGCACCGCCAAACGCACAGCCTCTTTATTTAGTACCGGCAACATCCCAGGCAAACCAAAATCGATCGGGTGGGTTTTGCTATTTGGCTCGGCATCGCGCGCGTCATTGTCTGCCGGGCTGAACAGCTTGGTCTTTGTGGCTAGCTGCACGTGGCATTCAATACCAACCGTCATTTCGTAATCGTCATACACACTCATCTAAATCGCTCCTAAATCTTTTAAGCCCTGTTTGTATGCAGCTAGCACACGTAGTGCAATCTCACGCGATAGTCGTACATTCGTCTCATGCGCCAACTTGTTACGTACTTTGTGCGCTCCCCAGATGTGATTTGTGTTGCTCCACAGAGACTGGGCTGATTTCATTCGCTCGCCCATAGTTTCACCCTTTATTCCACGTTCACGCAATGCTAAATCAAGTAATTTATCTGCCTCAAAAATAGCCACTTGATACGTGCTAATCTGCGTTTTATCAAGACTATTTTCGATCATTAACCAACTAGACTGATACTTCTCAACATTTAGCACTTCACCGCCACGACGCGTCAACACCACTACCGCAACGAAAATCGCTATTACTACTAGGACTCCAAATAACAATATCCCTACACCACCTGACATTACCGAGTTCCTCCGTCTACCTGATCAAGTTGTCCAGCCAACGACAAGATCACCGCATCACTTTGCGCTGGACCAATGATTTGGACTCCGATCGGCAAACCATTTGAGCTCATACCAGCTGGCACGTTAACTGCTGGCAGACCAGCCAAGCTCGGTGGTACTGTCATCGCATCGGCAAGGTACATTTTGACAGGGTCATTGGCGTTTTCGCCGATTGCAAATGCGGGTGTTGGAGCCGTTGGTGTAAGCAAAAAATCGTACTGATCAAACAACTCATTATATGCCTGGATTAACAATGTTCGTGCCTTTTGTGCCTGCAGATAATACGCATCAAAAAAGCCGCTGCTTAACACATAGCTGCCCACCATAATACGACGCTTGTTCTCGGTAACGAACCCTTCGCTACGGCTACGTCCATATAATTCGGCTAGCGTTTTAGCATTTTCAGCGCGATGACCATAACGCACACCATCGTAACGAGCCAGATTACTGGATATCTCTGCTGGTACGATAACATAATACATAGCCAAAGCATATTTAATTATCGACATGCTGACCTCTGTCACTGAATGACCAGCCGCTACCAAACGATCGATATATTGACGCGTCACCGACACCACGTCTCGATCGACACCATCGTCTAACATCTCTTTTATCACACCAATACGACGACCAGGTTGGGCCGATACGGTTGAATCAAAAAAATCAGGGAGGGTCGTCATGTCACGCTCGTCTCGGCCAGCCATAATGCTCATCACCAGCGCTACATCCTCAGCCGATTTAGCGAAACAACCCATTGTATCTGTACTAGATGCCATAGCCACCACACCATAACGACTGGCTGTGCCATAGGTTGGTTTGATACCATATACACCATTAAAGCTGGCTGGTTGACGAATCGAGCCACCAGTGTCTGTGCCCAGAGCAAATGGCACTACATCAAGCGCTGTCACTACCGCAGATCCACCAGACGAACCACCCGCTACACGACTCTCATCAATAGCATTATGCGTGACACCAAAGTAAGAGTTTTCGGTACTACCACCGTGTGCGAAAGCATCTAGATTTGACTTACCGATACAGATCGCCCCCTCAGCTTCTAGCTTTTCTACTACTGTCGCCTGTAGTGGTGCATCAAAGTTCTCAAGCATTTTGCTAGCTGCTGTCGTAGGCGCGCCAAATGCCAAATAATTATCTTTTACTACGAACGGTACACCAGCCAACTTACCTACCGACTCGCCACGAGCTATCGCCAAATCTATATCATCAGCCCGCTGCAATGCTCGCTCAGCTGTCAAGCTCAATAGCGCATGATACTCGGTAATTTGCTCAGCCTTAGCCAAAGCTCGCTCTACCTGATTTCGTGCTGTCGTCTGTGCTTTCTTTACTTCGGTAACGATAGTTTCAATTTGACTCATCATAATACCTGTGGCACCCTTACCTGGTGGTCGACTTCATCAGTAGCAAGTGCCAACAGCTCTTCGCTGGTTACGCTACTTGTCTGAACTTCATCTGCTCGCCAAACATTCGACAATCCAGTTACTTGATAAGTAGGCTCAACGCCACTAGTGTCAAGCTCAGATAGTTGCTCGACATAGTGCACGATATCCTCAAGGTTTTGGCGCAACGCCTCAACATCAGCTGGGTCGACACTAATAGAGCTCAGCTGTGCCAAATATTGCACATCATCTGTAGTAATATTGCTCATTGTCTCTTTATTATAACGCAGTATCAGATATACGACAAAGGTTAAATGTGTCACAATGCCAAAGCTAACTGTCAGTATCTGGATCCGCTCGGCAAACAATCATATCTTCTCGCGAATTTCTGCGATCAAATCGCGCAAATCAGCAGCACGCTCAAACTCTAGGTTAGCACTAGCTAGATTCATCTGCGCAGTCAAATCTTTGATCAGGTTTTTGTACTCATCTCGCGGTATTTTACGCAAGTCGAGCTTTGGTTTGTCGTCTTCTTTTTGCGGAATGATAGCACGCAGACCCTCGTCGATCGCTTTAGTAATACCACGCGGCATGATATCATGCTCGCGATTATATTTTTCTTGAATGTCACGTCGACGTCGCGTCTCGTCGATCGCCAAACGCATACTATCAGTCATAGTATCACCATACATTATGACCTTACCATCAACATGGCGCGCTGCCCGCCCGATCGTTTGAATCAAACTTCGTTCGCTGCGCAAAAAACCTTCCTTGTCAGCATCCATAATCGCCACCAAACTAACCTCGGGCAGATCTATCCCTTCGCGCAGTAGGTTTATTCCAACCAGCACATCATACACGCCCATACGCAAATCACGCAAGATATCACCACGCTCCAGTGTGTCAATTTCGCTATGGATATACGCCGTCTTTATATTTGTCTCCGAAAGATAAGTCGATAAATCTTCCGCCATCCGCTTCGTCAAGGTAGTTACTAGTACACGCTGCTTTTTGCTAATACGGTCGCGGATCTCAGCAATCAAATCGTCGACCTGTCCTTCAGTCGGGCGAACTATGATTTCCGGGTCTAGCAGCCCCGTCGGACGGATCACTTGCTGTGCTGGCGTCGGACTGCGCTTGAGCTCATAATCACCAGGTGTAGCAGAAACGTAAATCACCTGGTTGATATGCTTTTCAAATTCATCAAACCTCAAGGGGCGATTATCCAGCGCGCTAGGTAGACGAAAACCATACTCGACTAGCACTTCCTTGCGCGCGCGATCGCCATTGTACATACTACGCACCTGCGGTATCGTGACATGGCTTTCATCAACCATCATCAAAAAATCATCAGGGAAATAATCTAATAGTGTCGCTGGCTGTTCGCCTGGCTCGCGATTTGTTAGGTAGCGGCTGTAGTTTTCGATACCTTTGACGAAACCTGTCTGTTCAAGCATTTCCAGATCATATTTGGTACGTTGACTAAGACGTTGGGCTTCGAGTAGCTTATTGTTCTTTTCGAACCATTCAACACGTTGCTCATATTCAGTGCGGATGCCTTCGATAGCCGCCTGAATTTTTTGCTTCGGCGTAGCATAGTGGCTGCTCGGGAAGATCGTAAAAGAGTCTGGCTCTTCCAAAATCTCGCCGGTCAGCGGGTCGATACGCGTGATGCGGTCAACCTCATCGCCAAAAAACTCTACTCGATACGCTGTTTCACCACCAGCTGGAAAGATATCAACGACATCACCCTTGACACGAAACGCACCACGCGCAAAATCAATGTCATTGCGGTGATATTGAATATCCATCAATTGACGCAAAAACTTATCCTGGACACGCCGCTCACTACGCTTCACTGTGATCGATAAATCATAATAATCCGCTGGCGAACCGAGTCCATAAATACAACTCACGCTCGCTACGATTATGACATCACGGCGTGTCAACAACGCATCTGTCGCAGCGTGACGCAAGCGGTCGATTTCCTCATTGATCGCCGAATCTTTCTCTATATAGGTATCACTCGATGCAATATAAGCTTCCGGTTGATAATAATCAAAATAACTGACAAAATAATGAACTTCGTTATCGGGGAAAAACTGCTTGAACTCACTGAAGAGCTGCGCCGCCAGAGTTTTATTGTGCGCTAGGATCAGCGTCGGCACATTTTTTTGAGCGATGATATTCGCCATCGTAAAGGTTTTACCGCTGCCTGTCACGCCGAGTAAAGTCTGCTCGCGCTGACCCTTTTTTAGACCATCA
Source organism: uncultured Candidatus Saccharibacteria bacterium (assembly GCA_945873065.1). GTDB lineage: Bacteria > Patescibacteriota > Saccharimonadia > Saccharimonadales > Saccharimonadaceae > Saccharimonas. The sequence continues at coordinate 123,382 of CAMCBN010000002.1, read as the reverse complement.
ACTAACTGTGTAATTGCAGCTGGCTGATCACCAGTAGGTTGATAATTAGAAGAGAGATGAAACATATCCACCTCTCTATACTACTACACTTTGACGTAGCTTGGTGGTCATTCATTTGTAGTAAACACTACGTATTATCTCGTAAGCCTGTTTGTAATCCTCTCCTTCGAAGGCCTTCCTCGCTTCTTCGCGTGTATTGTATGATTTGTTTTGGAAGCTGGCAGTATAACCACTAAATTCTTTTGTACCTATGAATAGTTGACCATGATCTGGGCTGCCAGAACTTTTCGTAGTTATGTTAGTATTCTTTGCATTAATAACCCCAAGCATCTTCACGTCGCATACTTTAGCCTGATTGTTGTTGATCAGTTTGTTAGCGGTTGACAAACCGATCTCTGGAGTAAACTTCGTCCCGTCAGTATTTGGTACGATCACCCCCAATGCGAAGGCCGAATCGTTGGTGTAAGTAGAGTATTCAGCAGGTACATAAGCTTGATATCCCTTGAGGTTGGTCATATCTTTACGCACAATTTCGACCGAAAGGTTGTTATCTTCTTCTGTACATGCTCCACCCAGAGAAGAAAGTCCACTCGCAAACGCTAACTTCAGACCGTTCGAATGGGTCAAGGTGATTTTATCGGCATGATACACCCCATTTGACTGATCGCCAACTGAATGGACAGCATCCTCCGCTTCTGCCTTCCAGTTGTCCGGATATTTTATACAAAGCTTTTCGTTTGTGCCACAAATCTCCTTCATTTGAGGTTTGTCTGTTTTAGCCGCGCTAGATATAGCAACTGATTTTGAGCCACCATTCGAGTTTATCTGCTCTTTAGACTCCTTTCCCACCATTATCATATAAGCGATACACACCAAGGTCGATAAGAGAGCCACCGACAATACAGCAAGCGCTATCTTGTATTTACGACTACTACGACTCAGACTCACTATCTGTGATCGAGAGCTATTGTTATTTTGTGACACCATTCCCATCCTCCTCGACAGAAACATTAACATTGTGCACACATAATACAGCTACAAAAAGAGGGGGTCAATAGACATTAATTTTCGCTTTTGCACTCCTGTACACAAAATTAAATCACGCTTTGCTTGTCCATCTCAGCCAGCAGCCTATTGTACATGCCCTGCGGATCGTCCGCCATACTGATCGCGCCACCCACACTGATCACATCAGCCGAGCCCTGAGCTACGCCAAAAATATTACTGATATTAGCGCCACCATCCCAACCAATCTCTACACGTGGATGAATGGCTCGTACCAAGCGCATCTTCTCGATTTGCATCAAACTAGCTTTCCCGCCTAGTTTGCCTGGCGTTCCTGTGACTATCGACACATAGTCTGCGTGTTCTATATACGGCGCAACCGCCTCTGGTACTGTAGTCCTTTGTAAGGCTACACCTGGGTGAATACCAGCCTGCTTGACCTGTTGCAGCACCGGGAGAAGGTCTTCCTTTACTTCAGCATGAAAAATAATTGTATGCGGCTTGAGCTCGATCAACTGCTGCACATAGATGCTCGGCCGTGACACCATTGCGTGAATGTCGACAGTCCATGATTGTGGCCACCATAATTGGCCAATGCCAACTGTCTGCGTTGGTGTGAAAATACCATCTGAAATATCAATATGAACCCGCTTAGCGAATGGTAATAAGCGCTCAACGGATTTTTTGTAATTATCAACACTTGTACTCAAGATAACTGGAGCTATAACTGCCATGCGACGAATATACATCAAACTACATTAGTTGTCAATATTACACTAATCTACTACCAGACCTATTTTACTACCCTCCATTGACATAATTACTTGCGTCACCCCCCTGTCTGCCAGTATACTAAATGCAAGACGCTTATGTTATTGGAGGGGTATATGCAAAAACACTATGAGGTGACCAACAAAATAAAGTCAACAAATCAAAAGCAATCGATGACCGGATTCACCCTAGTGGAGCTACTCGTCGTCATCGTCCTTATCGGTATACTATCAACACTATCGATTGTAGCGTATACTGGATATCAGCGCCGATCGGTAGATACGGCTACTCGGGCAGCGGCTACCGAAGCACTCAATGCGATCAAAATAGATCACGCGAACGCTAATAATGACACATACCCGATTTCATTGGCAGATGCACGTTACACAACACCAAAGGACATGACAGCACATTATGTGACAAACGCCGATAGAACACGGTTTTGTATTCAAATAAAATCAAACAATCACACCGATATCGTTTATTTTGTTACTACCACCATGTCTCGACCACAATCTGGTCTTTGCCCAGCGAACGGATATTAAAACCCTTCTTTTATTTCTTACTACGCTTGGTAAACGGTCGCATTGGTATGATCTTGTCTGTCAGACTGATTGCTTCATTTACAGCTTGAACCCGGACTTTGTTTAACTGCAAACGTAATTTATCGCGCGCATGGCTCGTCGTCACTAGCTGAGCCCAACCCGGCTTGGGGTATGATAACTTTCGAGTCAACACCTCTATCACATCCCCATTCTCTAGCGGCCGCTCAAACGACTCCATTTTGCCATTGATACGAAACCCATAAGCATGCTTAGCTACATCAGAATGAACCGCATAGGCGAAATCAAGCGGCAGAGCCCCTTCTGGCAGGTTATATATATCCCCCTTCGGCGAGTATACGAAGATACGATTGCGAAAAAGATCGATCGATAATTGCTGGCGTGGGATATCCTCACCAGCTCGTAGTCTGGCAGCTATCTCCTGTAGTTGACTGATCCATTGTAATTGAGCTGGTAGCTGAGACACCCCTCGACGAGAGTCTCCTTTTTGGTATTCTTTCGAATTTTTTTGCTGCTGATAATGAAAGCTCGCTGCCAGACCTCGCTCGGCATACTCGTGCATACCACGCGTACGTATTTGAAACTCAACGATCTGCTTGTTCGGAGTGATAACAGTCGTATGTAAACTCTGGTAGCCGTTTGGTTTTGGCACCGATATATAATCTTTGATTCGCGCTACCATCGGCTGATACATGCCATGCAAGATACCTAGCACGCGGTAGCACTGTTCTTTGTCCTGGACTATTACACGTAGAGCCATCAAATCATAGATATTATCGATGTGTCCACGTTTCTGCAATTTCTTGTGAAGGCTATACAAACTTTTGACTCGACCGTTCACCTCAAAATCAAGCCCCTCAGCCTGGAGTGCTCGCTCTACTTCAAGACGCACCGCCCCTAGTTTACGCGTACTTTTGCCCAGACGCTGACGCATGAGCTTTTCTAGTCGCTTGAACTCTTTTGGATCTAGATAACTAAACGACTTTTCTTCCAATTCCATCCGGACACGACCCATACCGAGCTGATCAGCCATCGGAGCGAATACCTCTAGCGTCTCGCGAGCGATTTTTTGTTGTTTCGCTGATGACTTGTACTGCAAAGTACGCATATTATGCAACCGGTCGGCTAACTTAATAATGACCACACGTACGTCTTGACCGACTGCGATGAGTAATTTCGTGAGATTATCTTTAGTTTGCGGTAAGTACTGTTCTAGATCGCGCATACCAGCTCGCGCCTGACTGATCTTCGTCACACCGTCCACAAGAAATGAAACATCGTAGCCAAAGAGTGATTCGATTTTGTCGAGCGTTGCATCAGTGTCTTCTACAGTATCGTGCAAAACCCCTGCAATGATAGTGTCACTATCCATCCCCCACTCGATCAAAATCGACGCTACACTCAGTGGGTGCGTGATGTATGGTTCACCACTCTTGCGTTTTTGACCTTCGTGCATTTCAGTAGCAAAATCAATCGCATGGTCGATCTCAAATAGTTGATCTTCTGTATAAAACGACCGTGCTTGATCAAGTAATGACTGTTTATTCATGCCGAAGGTCGGTCCATTAAAGATTATTTTTCATTCCAGCGAGCGATAGAGTCTCGGATGATCTCCTTGGCCCGTTCAACGTCGCCGAAGCCCTTTACTACTGTTGATCCTGGTTTTTTCAAATCTTTGTAGTGCCCAAAGTGGTGCTCGATTTGCTTCAATGTGTTGGCTGGTAAATCTTCAAGAGAGTTGATAGAATCACCTGTATTGCGGTCGTCTGCTGGTACAACGATCACTTTATCGTCTACTTCATTGTCATCGACAAATTCGAGTACACCGATCACTTTCCCTTCTAACACTACTCCTGTCGTGAGTGGCTGGTCGGTGATTATCAAAGCATCAAGCTCATCGCCATCTTCATCGAGCGTCTGTGGGATGAAGCCATAGTTGGTAGGTTTAGCAAAAATAGCCGGCTCTACCCGATCAAGCTGCATCACCGCTAAATCACGATTCCACTCAATTTTATGGTAACTCCCCTGAGGAATCTCTACCACTACGTTTACAACGCCAGCCTCGACATCACCAGGACTCAATACTTTGTTAAAATCTGCCATTTAATATAACTCCTTTCGTACTAGTTCTATTTTAGCAAAACCTGCGCTACAATAGCAAAGATATGACACGAAAATCTCCCCTATCGCTCGTGCTAGCGCGCGACTTTACTACTCACGCTATTCGCGATATCAATCGCGCCCAGCATACTGTCGCATTAGTCACAACTACATTCCACGATGACTGTCCAGAAACGAGCCAACTCATCGAAGCTTTCGAAACTGCCGCCAAACGAGGCGTTCATGTATCGCTTTTAGTCGATACCCTCACCTATACCGAAATCCGCGGGTCAATCCTTGACATGAAAAAACAACAACAGCGTGGCGTTCACGCTCTACGCTTAGAACGACGTCTACGTAAGGCTGGTGTAAAATTTCATTGGCTCGGGCGCGATAGCAATATCGGCTTTGCGGGTCGCACCCACAGTAAGTGGCTGATTGCCGACGATATCGTTTACACCTTTGGTGGAGTCAATACAGACTTGATGAGTTTCGAAAACACAGACTACATGTTACGAATACAACAGGATGAGTTAGCCAAACAGCTCTACAAAGAGCACAATAATGTCCGTCGCAGTGATGAATCTGGTCGAGGCATGCGTAACCATCGGCTCAAAAATCCACTAGGCACAATACTGATAGATGGAGGGCTGCCTTTTAACTCCCTTGTCTACTCTCGAGCTAGTCAGCTAGCTGCAAAAGCACAAAGTATCCTTTTTGTCTCGCAATACCGCCCGACTGGACGACTAGCCCGCGCGATCCGTCATTGTCCACAATACAAAATGTACGTCAACCATATGCAAAATGCGTCATTTCTTAACTCGATCATTATTAGCCTCGGGCTTTTCAATCGTTTACACAACAGCTACAACCATAGTACCTACATACACGCTAAATTCATCATATTCACCATGAATGATGGTAGTCGAGTCGCTATAACTGGCTCTCATAATTTCGTCCAGGGCAGTGGTATGATCGGTACACGAGAGATAGCCCTTGAAACAAAAGACCCAAAAATTATTACTATGCTAGAGGATTTCGCGAAACAACATGTCATGTGACGAAGCTAGCCACGTTATTTTGGTCTAAAGCCCAGCACAACTAATGCTATCTGAAACACTCGTTATTTACTAATGGCGGCACGATGTTGAATATACTCACGGATCGATAAGGCTGCCGTCGCACCTTCACCCACCGCAGTCGCTATCTGCATTGTTGCACCGCTGCGCACATCACCGCTCGCAAAAACCCCTGGCATCGAAGTCTGAAGAGTATCATCTGTTATGATCAAGCCACGCTCATCAAGTTTGATAGATGTGCCTCGCAAAAAACCTGTGTTTGGTTTTAGTCCAACGAACACGAAAACACCATCGCAATCATACTGTACCGATCTACCATCGGACTCCGCCAACACACCCGTTATCATACCATCTCGTATGACCATACGAGTAGGTGTAGTATGCGTATGTACCGTCACTTGACCGCTATCGATATATGGCTGAAGCTCGTCCTGGAGGACTTCACTGGCCTTGATAGTACTGCGCACCAGTAGATCAATATGCTTAGCAAATTTTGTCAAAAATATCGTCTCTTGTATGCCAGAGTTACCACCACCGATGGTTACTAGGTGTTTTTCTTTATAAAATGCGCCATCACATGTCGCGCAATAATGCACGCCACGACCATACAATTCAGCCTCACCAGGGATATTCAATTTATTGTACTCACTACCTGTCGCGATCAATACTGCCTTGGCTCGCACTTTACGGCCATCCACTGTCAAGACTGTGCTATCACCATCTGTATATAAATCCGTCACTTCGCCAAGTTCTATTCGCGCACCAAACCGCTCAGCTTGCTGTTGGAATCTTTCAGTTAGCTCCATCCCCGCAACACCATCAGCAAACCCAGGATAGTTATCGATCCGGTCAGTAATCGCTGCCATACCACCGATCGCCGCCTTCTCATAAATGACAGTACGGAGATTTTCACGAGTAGTATAGACTGCTGCCGAAAGTGCGCTTGGTCCAGCACCAATCATCACTACGTCATACGACTGTACTTCATCTGAGCTCATTATTGCAACCTCATATATTCTTCGGTTAACTTTGATGTATCAGGTTGGGCAATAGTAGGTGGCATCGGTATAGCCATCACTACAAAGCTCAGCGGCGTATTCGCCGGTATATCGTCACCCTGACCTGTCTCGCCGTAGGCTTTATCGGAAGGAATAACGAGTTTGCGTACTCCACCGACTTTCATACCCTTAATCCCCTCTTTCCAGCCGGTGATAACACTAGCATTTTTCAATCCCTGTCCTACAAGCAATGGCGCTTTGAGTTTATCTTTGTCTATCGATTGATCAAAAATTTTTCCTTTCGGATTCCAACCAATGTAATACACAGCGAACGCTGTCGTATCCTTGATTTCTTCACCAGTACCCTCTTGCAAGTCTTCGGTTTGCATAGTGGTTACTCCATCACGATCAAAAGTGGCGACTTGGTCCTTGTACTGAATCAAGGTCGGGTAGTACTTATCTGATAATTGCTTGGTTTGCGTGTCAACCTTCGCCTGGTAACTTTGTTGAATCTTTTGATATTCTTCGACAATACGCTGTCTTTCGGCCTGATCCTTTTTGGAGTTCTCTGTCGATAATACCATCACCGCAAACGAACCAAGAGTTCCGCTCACAGTAACAAGCAGGACTATAATAATACCCCACCGTTGCGCCTTTGTTGTTGCCATAATTTCCCTTTTATCCTATAATTGTGCTGTGTATATTAGTATATCATAAACAGACACATCGTATTACTACAGTGTTTATGCGGTGCATTATTTTGTGCGATAATATCGCGTGTTTTTCTTGCATTGCCTGAGTTTATCGTTATACTAAAGAGCGTGAATCGTCTCTACACTATGTTGTCGCCATTCCTCGCTCGCTTGGCTATAGACCAAGGAGCTAATTCTCGCTCTACTATAGAAAAACTTGATGGTACGCTCACGCCCAATATGCGAGCTCTCCGCCTCACGATGAGCATATCAGAACAACTCATATCGATGGGTACACCGGCACAAAGTGTTGTGCATATGGCACTAAAGGTTACCGGTGTGTATTGTACACGGAAAGTTCATATCGACATCATTTCATCACAGCTAATTTTGTCGCAAGATCGTGGCAACGAACAAGAGCCACTCACCCTACTCCGCACAGTCCCAGCGCGAGAGATAAATTACCAGCTCATGCAAGACCTGCAAAGCCTAGTAGCGACTATCGACGATAATAAACTCACTCTTGACGAGGCTGAACGCCGACTTGATGATATTCTTGCTCATCCACATCGTTACCCACAGTGGGTGATATATGCTGCTGGCGGCGGGTTAAGTGCTGGCTCGGCACTTATCTACACCTCTTCGCTACCGATCATATTGGTATCGTTTCTTACAGGAACTATCATTATGTGGCTGTTGGCCAAATTATACCGGCTAGCTCTACCTGTATTTTTCACACAGATCATTGCTGCGTTGGCAATCACACTAATTGCCACTGGCATGACCTGGCTAGCTACACACGGATATCTCGATATAGTTGGCGCTGTAAACCCCACCATCATTACTGTTAGTGGTATCGTATTACTCTTGGCTGGTATGATGATTGTCGGTGCATTCCAAGACGCGATCGACGAGTATTACATTACCGCTGCTGGGCGACTACTCAAAGTGGTCATGATGACAATGGGGGTCGTGTCTGGAGTAATGATCGGATTATACGCCGCACGACGAATGGGCATTAACTTTATCGCTAGCCCTGAGCAGTTACAGATGACTGGTGCAAAGTATCAATATATAGGAGCCGCTATTATTGCTGCCGCTTTTACTTTAGGTAACCACACAAAGCTTTTGGGTGTTATCATCACTGGCGTGGTCGGTGTCCTTGGCTATGACATTTTTTTGACAATAACAGGCCTAGGCCTATCTGCTATACCTGCCAGCGCTATTGCAGGGCTTGTCGTAGGCTTTATCGGTACACTCACCTCAAGACTACAACACATACCCAGTCTTGCTATTATTAACGCGGGGATCGTTCCCTTAGTGCCTGGAGTCACACTATATAATGGGCTTATGAATGTTGTCTCTTCTAACGCAGTCGACAATAGCTTACTTCGCGCAGTACTCATCGCTATAGCAATCGCCGCTGGAGCATCTTTCGGTACATTGATAGGCCGACCGACTAGGCGTAGCTTCATCAGACTCCGCAACAACCTACCACAACGACCACTGCACGTCACCAAGCCACGGTCGCGCCGCAAAACATTCGCACAGCAACAAACGAAATAAACAAACTTCATCGGGCTTATACGAGCTCAGCCCCACAGTACTCCTGCAAACCTTTTACAAACCAGTTCTCCACGATGGAGGATATTTCATTACTATTTAACGTCTGTGCGTAGTCCGTGAATGTTACACGAAATGTAGTTGATTTTTGAGGATCGTCCGGTGTCGATCGATATACTCCGCGTGGAGCTATAGAAATATGGACACTAGAATATCCATCCTGACGCGTGATTTCCCCTGCTATCCTATCAACCTCGGCAGATATAACGCCAAACGATATATCTGCATCTGTTTTGAACGTTATATCCCGACTAGTCGATGGATAGCGACTTAGTGGATGGTACGATCGATAACCAACAGCAAGTATTTCTTCAAACATTGCAGTTTCTAGTGTCGCCGCTGCGACATAGCTAGGCAATTTGAAATTCTTGATAACTGATTGTTTGAGTTCGCCAACCACCCCGATGCATTTTCTATCCAGTGTCATCACCACTGCCGAACGCTCAGAGTCAAACGGCGCAACAATACTAGCGTGGAATGAACTGTTCAAAACACCTGCTGATTTCTCGTTAATCGGAGTAAACAAAAATTTAGTACCAAAGTCGCGGCCGAGTTGTTCAACTATGCGGCGTACTCTATAAAACGGCGCGCCCTTACCTGGTTTTTTAGCAGCATATACGAGGTCGGTAAAATGATTTTCGCCTGGCAATTTTTCGCCATCACTCGATGGCAGTTGCTTATCGTGACCTTTGCCCATTTCAAACAAGGCAAATTCGTCATGCCCTGCCTTGATATTGGTATGGACTTTATCGAGCAAACTCGGCAACACTGTTAGGCGATAATATTGCAAATCTGGACTCAGCGCGTTGGATAGTTTAAACGCTTGACCGACGTCTTGCTCAGCTTTTTTCAAAATATTTTCGTGCACGAAGCTATATGTCAGAACTTCGTTGGCGCCGGCTTTTGATAAACTTTGGCGGATTTTTCGCTTGACTTCGCGGCGTGAATTTTTTGGCGCCGGCTTAGCAGAGCGGCGCGGTAATTCGCGCGGTAATTTATCGAAGCCGTACAGCCGCCCAACTTCTTCGACAATGTCTTCCGGCTCGTCAATGTCGGTGCGCCAAAATGGTGGCTTAATGTAGAGCGCATCTTCCTCCTCGTTAATGTCATGTCCCTCACGAATATCGCCAAAATCTGGTTTTTCCATGGAATCATTGCTGTAGAGAGTATGCTCCTCTACCTTCATTTCAACGTTTTCCAATAGCCTTTTAATTTCAGCATTATCAGGCCTCATACCTAACCGCTCAAATATAAATGTTGGCGTGATGGCCTTACCGCAAATTGGCTTTCTGACAAAGATGCTGTCGTCGCACCGATCAAACACCTCACTCGCCTGCTCGCCGCCGACCATACCCATCAGCTGTCTCAATACAGGTGCATTTTGCAGCGGTGATTGCCCTTTATTAAATCGCGTCAATGCATCGGTAAAAATCCCGTGGCGCATGGCAGTTTTGCGCAAGGCATACATATCAAAATTGGCGCATTCCAGTACGATATTCTTCGTCTCGTTCGATACTTCCGAATTACCGCCGCCCATAATGCCCGCTAGGCCAATCACACCTTCACCATCAGCGATGACGATATCATCCGTGTCGAGTTCGTACGTCTTACCGTTGAGCAACGTCACCGTCTCGCCCGACTGCGCCAACCGCGCGCCAAGTGCATGGCCGCGCAGTTTATCATAATCATAGGCATGCGTTGGCTGCGCTGTCATAAACATCATGTAATTCGTCGCATCCACAATGTTATTGATCGGTTTGCCGCCCATCGCCACTAACTCGCACTGCAACCACAGCGGACTAGGCTGAACCGTCACATTTTTGATCGCTACCGCCATTAACCGCGGCACCTTGTCTGGCGCTTCATTTTTGACCACCAACTCCAAAGAACTATCGCCCGGTGCAAACTCTTGCGCGACTTTATACCAATCCGGACTGGTAAATTTCCGCCCAAAAATCCCCGCAATTTCGCGCGCCACACCCAACTGCCCGAAACAATCCGGCCGATGCGTGAACATCTTATTTTCAATGTCAAGAACATGTCCGTCCAGCCCAAACACTTCGGCAAAACGTGCACCTGGTTTCAGCTCCACGCCGCTCGGCACGTCGCGCTCAGTAATTTCGATAATCCCATCGTGATCGTCATTCAACCCCAGCTCGTCGCCCGCCGCCAGCATACCCTGGCTCAACACGCCACGAAGTGGACGCGCGCTCAGCACAAACGGCTCATCGTCGTCGAAGCTAGCCGGCACCGTGCTCTTTGGCGGCAGCCATACCGCCCACATATCCGCATGCACGTTTGGCGCACCGCACACCACTTGCACCAAGCCATTCTCGTCGCGCGGCACATCGGCAGCCGCACCGCCATCATCAATTTTCGTCACACTCAAACGGTCAGCATCAGGATGCTTGATACATTCCACTACCCGCACAATTCGCGCACCGCCATACTTCGCACCCAGATCAATAATTTCCTCGATGCCGCCAAGTTGCGCATTCACTCGCTCCGCCAGCTCGTCAATACTCGGCAGCTCAAAGCCTGCTAATTTTTCAATTGTCTTTAGATTTACTTTCATACTAGTTATATTGTAGCATTTTATAGGTGAGATTACCTACACAAGCATCTGGATACTCATCATAATTTTACTCATAATTCATCAAAGAAAATTCATTCTACCTATCGTAACGCTGGTCATTGGGTTACATTTTGTTCCACAAGCAAAAATCATGAATCGAAGCATTGATTATTTCATCGCTCCAATTCCGATTATTTCTTCATCAATAGCTTTGTATTTTGCCTTTACTTCCGACATGAATTAGTTAAAGATCTTCTCTATTGCGGGAATTGGGGTGCTATAGCAACGATGTCGTATGGATTCTATTTAATTCATTTACACCAGAAGACAACCCAGCAATTTCACGTTGAGTACAATTAGTTCTCGTCCTTATTTCTAATTTATTTCTCATACGCCCGCTGGTAAAGCGAAAACAGCGCTTGTTTATTTTTTGCGACCGCTTGACTATAGGCTGGATCTAGCATTAAATGATCAACCCCAAAAGCCTTCGGCGTTACCTCATATGTAAAACTAGCACCACTGGCCTGGGCTATTTTTTCAGGTATATTACGAGCCAAATCACCATCGATGAGATGGTCTTTGCTAGCGACTACTACACCAATATGCTTTAGCTCTTTCGCTTTCAAGTCGCTGCGATAATTTTGCCGCAAAATAACATAATTTGCCAATGCTCGATACGATAGCTCTTCATAACGCTGATCTGGAATGAGATGATTACCGTGCAAATTGCGCAGGAATGGTATTTGCCATTTCGGTGCCTGAGATGCATCTGGCTCATAAAACGGCGCTAGCAGCAACACGCGTGATACAACGCCATCGCTATACTGCGTCAGCCAAGTCGCCAGATTACCACCACCCGAATGACCGATCACGCCAATCTCATCGCCCAAACCACTTGCCAAACTAACACTTTCACTGCCAAAAGACGCCAGCTCTGAGGCGCGCACATTACTATGCTCGCTTTTATCCCTCAAGCCGTGGTGTGGCGTGCGCGGTACGTAAATATTATACCCTGCCTCAAAAAACCAATCGGCCAACGCCGCCATATCCGATGGGCAGCCGCTCACACCGTGGATCAATACTACAGCTTTAGCCGTCTTTTTGTTGTGTGTTTTGATTATCGGGCGACACGACTCAGTTACATCGTTATTTGCTGTATCGCGCGCTACGATGCTATTAATGTCCGCTACTGACTGCTCGTAATTTCGCCGCACGATATTCGCTTTCTGCAGATCAGCGCTCTGACTCGGCCAAAAGAATGCCCACGCCGCAAAGGCAAGTATGATAGCGACGATTACAACAATGACTATTATGACGGCTTTAGCTTTCTTCATATATCTCCTTTGGCAATTTTGGCGATCTCCATACAATAAATAATTATAGCATTTTCTTCAAGCAGCGTCATTACTATCACGACGATTACGATCTGTTATAATAAGATTATGCTTATCGAAAAAATCAAAAACACTATCATGGTCATCATCGGTGCCAGCGTCGCGGCGGCCGGTTTGCAATTTTTCTTATTACCAAATCACCTGCTCGATGGCGGCGTCACCGGCCTGTCTATCATCGGCGCGAAATTATCCGGCTTACCTCTCGGCGCATTTCTCGTCATACTAAACGTCCCATTTATCATCATGGGCTACCGTAAATTTGGCCGCGAGTTCGCCAGACTCTCCATCATCGGTATCATCACCTTCGCCGCACTAACCTTTGTACATATTGATACCGCAGCTACTGACGTGCCAATTCTAGCAACCATCTTCGGCGGTACTGTCGTTGGTATCGGTGCTGGACTCGTTTTTCGCTACGGCGGTATTTTGGATGGTGCAGATACTGTCGCGGTCTTCATCGATAAGCGCACCATCTTCTCAGTTAGCGAAGCAGTGCTGGCCATCAACAGCTTGATCATCCTCTGCGGCGGCTTCGTCTTCGGCTGGGAAAATGCTATGTATTCGCTGGTCGCTTATTACGTCATCCATAAAACCATCCACACTACCTCGCAAGGTTTTGATGAATCGCGTATCTTGTGGATCGTTACCTCTCATCCGCACAAAGTCCACGCCTCGCTTGATAATATCGTTCATCATTCCATCACCTATCTTGATGGCAAAGTCCTTCGCGAAATTGAACACGAACCCTATACCGTCATGTTCGTGGTCCTTACTCGCCTGGATGAAATGAAAGTTCAGCAGGCTGTCCACGCTGTCGACCCGCATGCCTTTATGGTGACAACCAGCGCCCACGAACCAGTCAGCCGAGACGTCGATACCGCTTAGAAAATTAAAGTTTTAGGCTGCGGCCGCCAGAATTTTTGCCTGGATTTCATCCAGTTTGGCATCATCCATCTTTGGGCCTTCGGTGGTCGCGAGCCAGCCGCGATACGTTTCGTGAAACTCTGCATTTTCTGACCACACATCGGTCCTGCCTGCCAAATCACCATGCAAAGGATATAATTTTGCGTGTACATGCGCCACGCCTGTACCTTCAAATACCAGCGCCACCCGCGGCGTATCAAATGCTCGCTCTAGCAAGTTAGCAACCGTTCGCACCGCCGCCATAAATTCAGCATACACAACGCTATCAATTGAGAAGACATAATCTCCCGGATTTTGCTTCGGGATCAACCACCGTCACGCCCGGCGTGTTCGGAAACGGCGTGAGGAACGCCAAAAACTTTTCGTCCTCCCAGACTTCATTTTGCCCTCTACGATGTCGTCGAAAATAGTTCGCTGCATAGTTTTTCCTTTCCTTTTAATGCCATTGTACGATCTCGTCCAGATTACGGCGATGGCGCTGATGCGGCTGCTCAGCACGATAACCAAGGGCTAACAATACTACCGGCTGCTCTTTTGCTGGATCAATGAGCTTATAATTCGTTAGCACTTTCGCCGCGCCGTCAATATCAAATCCTTCTATCGGGCATGAGTCAATATGTAGCTCCGCCGCTGCAAACATAGAAAAACCAAGTGCAATATACGCCTGGCGCGCTGCCCACGCATGAAGATCGCCCTCAGCTCGCATGAGCCGAAAATTATTTTTGGCCCATTTCTTCCAGAACGTCTTATAAGCCAGGCGCGCCACCGCGTTCATTTGTAAAACCTCTTTAAGCGCGTGATCAATATGGCCGCCCTTGCGCGTCAACTCATGACCAGTTTTGGCGGTAAAAATTAACATATGACTGGCTTCAAAGCGCGCACCATTCATCATACAGTGCTGCTTCAACGCTTCGCGCAGCGCCTCATCCTGCGCCACGATAATATTCCACGGCTCAAATCCATAGGAACTTGGCGCCAAACGCGCAGCCTCAAGAATGAGTTGCATATGTTCATCGCTAATTCGTTTATCGGCAGCAAACTTTTTCGTCGCGTGGCGAAATGAAAGCGCCTCCTTGATATGCTTCTCAACCTGTTTCATACTGCCAGCCTCCGCCTCGCATCAATACATCGCCGTTTTGTCATTGCCCCTCCTTTACTCATTACATTTAATTTATCATAGGACGATAGGCAGTGCGGCACCATCTCAAACGCAAGTTTGGTAAAATCAAAACCACATAGACACTAATTCTTTTTGGAGCCTAACGAAAAGCCGCCCCTCTGGGCGACGATTCAAACATCTATCGTGGTGCGGATGAGAAGACTTGAACTTCCACGAGCATAATGCCCACCAGCCCCTCAAGCTGACGCGTCTACCAATTCCGCCACATCCGCATGACTATCTGCGCTGTTCATTATAATGTATCTACGGTGTTTTGTAAACCTCACGTGTCGCGACTGTCCAATTCACAACATCAAAGTAACGATCGGTATTCGACACCAGCATGTCACCAGAGCGCAACGCTTGAACTCCTCGCCCAGTTGCATACACCGACGCAGATCGGTATAATCCGATCGCTGGCACATCAGACAACCACTGCTCAGCAAAAGATTTGTACTTCGCTGCTCGTAATTTTAGCTCAGTGCGCGTCCGCGCACCTCCAAGTGCAGCATCGACTGTCCTATTAGTGTAATTAGCGAAATTATATCCATTAGCAGTAGCCTGCGACGAATGCCAATAAGCATAAACGTCAGGATCAGCGCCAATAGCTAATTCGTATAGTAGCACCTCAAAATCGCGCCCCTGCAATGTACCCTGTACAAACGTTGACGAAGTCGCTGAACGATCAATTACTTGCGGTACGGCTACCACACCGATCTGCTTCCATTGTTCAACTATTTTCGCCAACACTGCTTCATACTCAGCGTTTTTCGTCGTAGTAATCGTAACTAATAGCTTTTGCCCATCTTTGACTCGTGTGTCACCGTTTAGTTTCCACCCAGCAGCCTCCAGAACCGCCACTGCTTTCGCGGTGTTTGCCGCATCAGCCGAAGGCACCTGGATGCCACCAAGTTGCGAGGGAATAAATGGCACGTCGAGCGACTGAACAGCATCGCCGCCAATTGCCTCACGAATTGCTGTCGTATTAGTCGCCAGTTGTAGAGCCTTACGTACCGATCGATCCTTTAGCATCGGATAGGTGTTATTAAACAATAAATACACTCCACGATCCGTTGGCGTAACAGTTGTCGTATATTGATGCTGCGAAACTTGGCTACGTGAAATAGTAGATATATCTGCAGCACCACTCAATTCTCCTGATTGTAGCGCCTTGACTATATCTTGCTGGCTGTTGTAAGCTTGCAGCTCAAATCGATCAAGTTTTGGCCGCCCACCATAATAATCGTCGAATGCTGTCATGTGAACGACTTTCATGCGGTTGGACTTATTTGTGGACTGCAATATTTGAAACTTAAATGGCCCGCTTCCCACTGGCGACTGATTAAACGACGCTTGGCGAACTGCACTCGGCGCCACAGACCCTAACAGATGTTGGGGCAAAATCGGAAAAGTCAAGGCGTGCGGAAAGGCAGCATATGTGGCTGGTAAGGTAAATTGTATCGTAAAGTCATCGATTACTTTTGTCGTTACATCTATCCAGTTGACTCGTAGTGGCGAACGGACAGACGGATTCTTGATCAGGCCTATGGTAAATGCGACATCTTTCGCGGTGAGATGTTGCCCATCATGCCACCGCACATCATCACGCAACTTAACGGTGTATGTTTTATTCGGCTCGCTATAAGTAAAACCCGTAGCAACGTCGGTATGTAACGACCCAGATGTGTCATACCTATAAAGTGACGAAAACATGAGTTGGCTAGCTGATAATTCTGTGTTGCTCGTCGCAAAGAGCGGATTTAATGTCTCGATGGTTCCAAGAGACCCCTCGATATACGTACCACCATTACTTCCCGATACAGCAGATGTATCGCGCCGTATAAAAAGCTGTGTCGCTGTACCCAGCATAATCAATGCAACTAGCAACAACCAGAACAAAACACGTCGTCTCGCTCGGCGTAAACTACTAAATCGACTGCCCAAAAATCGATTTGCATGCTGCGACGCACTTTCCTCGAGTTGTTTTAAGTCTCGCCGTGGGCGTTTACGCCGCGAAGGCACCGACTTTGCCTCACGAGCTGATACAGAGTCTCCATTCGAAACGAGGTCAGTGTCAACCTGGCGGCGTTGCAGTTGATTATCAGACATACTACCCCACTGATGGCAACAATAATGATACCAGGATAGAACCAACGAAAAGTACAGCCAAAAAGATAGTGGCCTCAAATAAGTTCTTATCTAATCCGCGGCGCGTGGTATATAGCTCACCCGAGCTACCGAAACCAGCTCCCAATGTAGCACCACGTTGCTGCAATAAAATCGCAATCACCATCAAAATAGCCGACCAGACCATAACAGCCTGTAATATACCATCAAGATTCATACTTCTCCTCCTGTGTTTTACCATAATCTAATTCAAGTGCACTACTGACTATATAATTTACCAAACTCATAATCAAACCTGTAATAATAGAATTACCAAACGACATACTCAAACCTGGAGCTAACTTCAACGAAATATACACCATAAAGCCATTTACTACTATAGTAAACAATCCGAGTGTTATCAAAATCGCTGGTAATGAAAGAATAATGGCAATCGGCTTAAAAACAGCATTCACGACCGAAAATATCAACCCAGCCATCAAAAACACCGGTAACCCTGCATCAATCTGGGCATCACTATAGCCCGACCCGAGAATACGCACCGCAATCCACAGACCAAACGAATTTAGTACCCACCGGATAATAAATATAAAAAATTGTCGCCTCATTTGCTTTTAGTATAGTTGTTTTTTACCATTTTGTCGATAGGTCAGCACTAAGGTTCTCGTAGCCATCTTTGGTAATAAGAATATCATCCTCGATCCGTACACCTATATTTTCTTCGGGAATGTAAATACCTGGCTCGACCGTTAACACCATACCTGGGCGAAAATACCTAGGCGAGCCAAGACTATCATGTGTATCGACACCCAAACCGTGGCTTATCGCATGCGGACAATAACGACGAAAAACTGATTCATCCTGGCGACTCCCAAGCAACCCCAGACTCTCTAACGCATCCCGCATGATATCATCGCTCTTTTGGATGTATTCGACCAATGGTAGATTTGGTTCAAGCAAAGCAATGATACGACGCTCTGCTCGCACCACCGCAGCATGTACTTCTTGCTGACGACGAGTCGGCTTTAGACTATACGTGCGCGTGATATCAGAGCAATACCCATGTAGTCGCGCTCCGATATCGATTAATATCATCTGATCATTCTGAATCTTACCGCTATTTTGGCTGTAGTGAAGCGTACAAGCATGACCGCCAGCGGCTACAATCGGACTATAGGCATGGGTAGCGTTATGCCGCCGAAAAGTATACCCAAACAATGCTTCAATTTCATACTCGTATTGACAGGTGTCTAACTCCTTTTTGGCTCGCTGAAATCCTGCAATGGTCAATGCGATCGCCCGACGCATGATATCAATCTCTTCCGGTTGTTTGACTGCCCGTAGCTCGCGCATATGCCTCAAACATGACTGCACTGATGGGAAAATCCGCCGCAACACTCTGTTTAGATCGCGTGGAGCTGGGTTGAGGATAAATCCATAATCAGTCTGATCACTTACTTCATAGGCCACTGTGTGCCGCTTGGTCAATTGGCGTAACTCCGCCTCAAATTCGCCGGCATCTATCACAGCATCAGCACCACTGATAGCCATCGCCTCCGCCCGACTCAATTCGCCGACAAACGTCTGCTGCACTGGATCAACATGCGGCCTTACTAATATCGTCCGCTGTCTTAAGCCGTCGACTATCAATTTCCAGCCTGGCCTTTCGATACCACACAACCACCAAAAATTCGATTCTTGACAAAAGGGAGCTGGCTCATCGCCACTCCCTTGCACTTCATCATATGCTGATACGACCACCAACCCACCTTCCAGCGCTTCAACGAGACGCGCTCGATTTTGGCGAAAGTCAATCATCAGCGCTTCAGACCTTTCAGCGTCTCGGTCAGTTCAGCTGGGAACAAAATCATTGTCTTCTGGCTCGGTTCAGTGCTAATGCGCTCCAGCGTCGTTAATGTACGTAAGTTGATAGCCCCAGGAGTGTTCGTCAATATACCAGCTGCCTCAGCTAACGTCTCAGCAGCAGCCTTTTCACCATCGGCATTAATTATGTTAGCGCGACGCTCACGCTCAGCCTCAGCTTGTTTGGCCATGGCACGCTTCATATCGCCCGGTAACTCAATATTCTGAATCTTAACGTTCTCGACATCAATGCCCCACTTATCAGTTTCGGCGTCGACTATTTCTTTGATTTGTTGCGAAATACCTTCCCGGTTAGCCAAGAGATCATCCATGTCAACATTACCAGTCACATCACGTAACGCGGCTTGAGCAAACTGACTGGTCGCGTAGATATAGTTAGTCGTCTCAAGCACAGCTTTTGGAGCATTAATCACCCGAAAATACACCACCGCATCGACACCAACAGTAACGTTATCCTTAGTAATGACTTCTTGCTTCGGCACATCAATCGGTGTCGAACGCACATCGACCATCATAATCGTCTGAAATACTGGCACTACCACACGCAAACCCGGTGCACGCACTCCCGAAAAACGACCAAGTGTCAGCACTACACCACGCTGATACTGATTGACTACCTTAACACCACTCAACACTAGCACAATAAGCGCCAGTACTATGCCAATAATTATGTACTCCATCGAGATCTCCTTTAAAAAATTATACGTTAATTATCTCACGTCATATCTGTATGCGCAAGCGTTGTATATTATACCTTTATCAGCCATCTACAGACACTCTACATACATCACGAGACCTGATCGTACCAAGCGAAATAGCTCAAGTTCTAATCAATCGTTTAACATAAATAGCTTGCCCAGAATGCATAATAGCATCATCAACGATCGAAACTAATCGTGCCGCCCGTGTCACTGGTGGGTCCCATGATTCATCGATGATATCGCCAAGTGATTTCGCACTAACATGTGCCAAGTAGTCTATAACAAAGTCCGTAGCTCGCGACAGATAATCGCGCAACAACTGTATATCAGTTACCATGACTTTCGCCGCCTCTGATGGTGTATGCTTCCAATCCTGCGTGTCGGGAGGTAAGTCCAACGCAAATTTATCACCCCAACCTTCGCTAAAATACAGCGGCTCAACACCCAATAGATCTGCTATCTGAAAATCCATCTCACGCGCCACATGCCACACCAACCAGGCTAATGACTTAATGCTTGGTGCGACCTCTGGTGCTGGTATACGGTTGATTTGCTCTGGGCTGAGCCCGTCCAGCGCTTGTAATAGCCTCTCTTGAGCACGCCCCGCTGCATCAATCAATAATACTGTATTATTCATAAATCATTCCTCCCCTTAGGTCATTTTAACATGGCATGAACGCAAGTTTTGATCTCGCTTCTTTACCGCTCACTATCAGAGCGACAGCGGCACCAGCAGCATTTTCATTCATACATTCTCCTTGGCTTATAGTATTTAAAATTTAAGGTAACGCCTGTAATTAATTGACAAGTGGTATAATAAAGTCGTGAAAAGTCGCCGACCCCTCGCCGAAAGAATGCGCCCACAAACGCTCGATGCCGTCATCGGGCAAGGCCATCTGCTGGGCGACGGAGAGCTACTCAGGCGGATCGTGCGCCAAAAAGAGCCGGTCAGCTTGATTTTTTGGGGGCCGCCAGGAACGGGCAAGACGACATTGGCGCGGATTATTGCGCGTGAGGTTGAGGCAGAATTTATCGAACTTTCGGCCGTGACGAGCGGCAAAAAAGATGTCGAGAAAGTTATCGAACACGCTCGCCAGAATTGGAATTTGGGACTACGGACAATTCTGTTTGTTGATGAAATTCATCGTTTTAATAAGGCGCAGCAAGACGCATTTTTGCCGCATGTTGAATCGGGGTTAATCACACTCATCGGCGCGACGACGGAAAACCCCAGCTTTGAAGTTATCACGCCGCTGCTCAGTCGGACGCGGGTTTTGGTTCTGCAACCGCTGGCGAAGGAAGAAATTATCGCCATTCTCAAACGGGCACTGAAGCTACTTGGCCAAAGTAAAGCGGTGACGCCAAAAGCGCTGGACTATCTGGCGGAATTATCAGGCGGCGATGCGCGGGTGGCGCTGGGAAATTTGGAATTAGCGCTAGGCTTTGGTGAAAAAATTACGCCCGAGGTTGTCAAGGCGGCGGCTCAGAAAAAAGTGCCAGGGTATGACAAAAAGGGTGATATGCACTATGATGTCATCTCGGCGTTTATCAAGTCGATGCGCGGCTCGGACGTGATGGCAACTTTGTACTATTTGGCGCGAATGATTGATGCTGGTGAAGATCCGAAATTTATCGCCCGGCGAATGGTGATTTTTGCTTCGGAGGATATCGGCTTGGCGGGCAATGGTGCGCTGGCACTGGCGGTTGCCACGTTTCAGGCGGTCGAACGCGTGGGGCTGCCGGAAGCGAATTACAATTTATATCATTGCGCGGTAGCCCTGGCGCGCTCGCCCAAATCGCGCGAAACGACCGATTTGATGCATGCAGCGCAAGATTTGGCGCGAAAATTCCCCAACTCACCCGTGCCGCTTCATATCCGCAACGCGCCAACCAAACTGATGAAAGACCTCGGTTACGGCAAAGATTATAAATGGCAGGCTGGTTTTAAGCACGGCAAAGGCTATTTGCCAGACGAGGTCAGCGGCGTGCTTTGAGTCGGACGCCTCTTGTTATGTCGCAGCCACAATAGCAATACAAAAATAAATGACAAAACTTGTGCCGCTACGATTCGTATAGTCTGCAGATGGTCATTACCTTCGATTGATGTAATATGCACAACATTAATTATTGTGTTGTTGAAAAAATGATCTGCCATACCAAGCCACAAACTACCCGTCATTTTGTATAACAAACTCATCTTTAATCCGAAAATTAAAGCAAGCAGAACGTAACCAATTCCAAAAAACGCCATTTGCATGAACGAAAATTCGCCGTCCAGAAACGCTCGAAACGGCATCGCCAAATGCCAAAGTCCAAACAGCGTTGCACTTATGAGAATTGTGATGAAAAACCTGTATTTTTTGCGTAAAATTTTTTCCAGCAGCCCCCGGAAAAATCCTTCCTCCATCCAGACGTTGACGATATTGAATAAAACGATCGCGACCAGCCCGACGCCGACGAACTGATCAGTTTTCGTCAGCGAGAATCCGCCGGAACTTACCAAAAATTGCGGTGCCGCACCGCGAAAATGCAAAAAGCAAAATTCAAACAAAAAGGCTACCGAATAAAACGAGAATCCCAGAAGCAGCCCGAGCCAGATATTTTTCACCCATTGTTTGCGACGAAAACCAATATCGCGCCACCGCCAGCGCAGCATTTTTAGACAGGCAAAAATGACCAAAACTCCGAAAAGTTTATGCACAAAATTTTCGCCAATCTGGGACTGGTCGGTGCGAAGAACTAGAAATTCCCATATCCGAACCGCGAAGCATAAGAAACAAATCAATAAGCAGAGTGCCAGTATATTTTTATCACGCTTCAAAGCCATGCTAACCCTAGTATATCAAACAATAAAGGTGCGAACAGGGAAAATTATGTCTATGGTATAATAAAATCACATAATAATCGCAAGGAGATGTCACATCTTGTGCCAACGAAAAAATCACAGCAACAAACAGTAGAAAATCCTACTCCGCAACCAACTGCGCCAGAAACTGTTGCTCCAGCGGGTGGTCAGGCCCCTGTGCAGCAAGTTCAATATATTGTTGTGCAACAGTCTCTCAAAGGCCTTGGTGGTTGGTTGACCTTCTTCCTAGTTTGTTTTGGTTTGGCATCGATAGTATGCACGACACTATTTTTCGCTTCAATGCTAGCACTACCAGCAGCGTCAGCAATTGTTACGCTTATTTTTGCACCAATTTTAGCGGCCGGCTACATCGCCTCGATCGTTCTTATTTCACTACAAAAAAAGCTAGGTAAAATTTTTGCTTTGATCACTTTGGGTATATCTGGTGTATATTCAGTGCTTGCTTTAATTGTTCCATACATGGTTGATAATACAAAAACAGGCGCTTATCTTTGTTCTGAACACTCAAGTCGTGTGTGCTACTGGCGTTCTGAGGATACACTACCTCTCCTTGTTAGCGGTATCATGGTGGCAATCATAGTTCACGTTCTGATTGCGCTCTACTTTATCATTTCAAGGCGCGTTAAGGAAACGCTCGTTGATTAGTTTCAGTTGGGCTTGAAAGTGAAAAATCACCCCAAAGATGGAGTGATTTTTATACGCCAAGATCTTTCTGATTATAGACGATTCCTCGCGCGCTTGCGTTCATTCGCATCCAAATATTTTTTGCGCAGGCGCAGCGATTTCGGTGTGACTTCGAGTAGCTCGTCGTCTTCGATAAAATCAATTGATTGTTCTAGACTTAAAATAGTTGGTGGCGTCAGTTGCACTGAACCGTCTGAAGATTTTGAGCGCATGTTTGTTAGATGTTTAGCCTTACAGACATTGATCTCCATATCTTCTGTGCGATTGTTTAGTCCGACGATCATACCAGCATATACTTCCACGCCCGGCCCAATGAACAACTCGCCGCGACTTTCGGCGTTCTCTAATGCATACGGTGTAGTAGTGCCTGGCTCGAAGGCGATTAAAACACCATTGCGCGTTGATGTTAGCTTGCCGCTAACTTTTTGATAGCCGTGTGGCAAGCTGTACATAATTACCGTGCCTTTGGTTTCGGTTAGCAGGGTATTGCGTAGCCCGATCAAGGCGCGTGTGGTGATGATGTAAGTCATTCGCGCTGCGCCACTCGAAGTTTGCTCTTGTTTAATTAGCTCGGCTTTACGCTTGCCTAGCTCCTGACTGACAGCGCCGACAAATTCTTGGTCGACTTCAACTAATAATTCTTCAATTGGCTCCTTTTCGATTCCATCTTCGGTAATAGTGACGACTTCAGGACGACCGACTTCAAATTCATAACCCTCGCGCCGCATTGCTTCAATCAAGACAGATAAGTGCAACTCGCCTCGTCCCGAAATTACGAAACCGATACCGTTTTCGCGCACTCTCAGTGCCACATTGGTCTCCAGCTCGCGTGTCAATCGATCGCCGATTTGTCGGCTTGTGGTAAATTCGCCCTCGCGGCCTTTCATCGGGCTGGTGTTTGGACCTAGGTACATGCTAATAGTCGGTGCTTCGACCTCTATCACCGGTAGCGCTTCTGGGTGGTCGCGATCCGTCAGTGTCTCACCGATGCGCGCTTCAGTCGCGCCAACGACGTAGACGATATCGCCCGCACTAGCTTCTTCGACTTCTTCTTTTGCGAGGCCACGGCTGATAAAAAGTTTATCAATCTTGGCGTTTTGTGTCGAACCGTCTGTTTTGATCAATGTGATCGGTAAATTGCGCCGTGCGCTGCCGCGATGAATCCGTCCGATCGCATACTTGCCAAGGAAGTTATCGTATTGCAGCGCCGTAACCAGCATTTGAAACGCGCCACCCTCAACTGTTGGTGCCGGAATCTTATTGATAATTGCTTGAAAAATCGGCTCTAACGTTGCATCTTCGCTCGGATCGTTCGGCATACTTTCCCAAGACTTGCCGTCGCGTGCCACTGCATAATAAATCGGATAGTGTAACTGCGCTTCATTGGTCGCTAGTTCAAGGAAAAGGTCGGCTAGCTCGTCCTCAACCTCGGCGATACGTCGGGCTGGTTTATCGATTTTATTGATAACCACCACAGGCTTGAGTCCCATTTCCAGCGCCTTTGAAAGCACAAATTTTGTCTGCGGCATCGGGCCCTCCTGCGCGTCAATGATGAGCAAAACACCGTCCGCCATATTCAGTGTCCGCTCAACTTCGCCTGAAAAATCGGCGTGTCCTGGCGTATCAATGATGTTGATTTTATAAGTGCCAGCAGGAGCATCCGCATTGTCCGTATATTCGTAATAAACTGTCGTCTGTTTGGCGGTGATCGTGATACCGCGCTCGCGTTCTTGGTCACCCGAATCCATGATTAATTCTTGGCTCATCTCTGCCTGATTGTTACGGAAAGTGTTTGATTGCTTAAGTAGTCCATCTAACAACGTCGTTTTACCGTGGTCGACGTGCGCAATGATAGCAATGTTGCGAATAAATTTCGGTTCTTTCATAAAAATATAGCCTGAATTTTAAGCAGGCTTCCCTTTGTTGTTAGAATTGTAACATATTAAAGCATCAGATGTATAGTGTTCTCAACCCAATATAAGATACACAAAACTCACCTAGGCGGTGGGCGCTCAGTATCATAAACCAAATACATTTCGTAGTAATACCCAAAATAATATCATGGGGCGTTTTATGCCAAAGCTTGGACCTCCTCGAGGACTGCCACCGCCTGTACCAGGCGGCGCCAGACCACCTCAAGAAGCAGCTCAACCAGGTTTTCTTCGAGAAGGTACTGGTCAACCCGGAGATCGACGAGCACGGGCGAGTCATCATGGCGGGCGAACCGAAGAGCGGGCCAATGAGTGACGAGAAGGTGAAGGGTGTGGAGAGTGAGAGTGAGGAGAACGTGGAGAGGTCTGAGGAGTCGGTACCGTCCGTGGCGCCGGTCATCGTCCACGACCACACCAGCACCACCAGTGCTGCCGCTAGCCTCAACTTCCCCTTCGACCAGTTGACCAGCTCCAGGCTGCAGTGGACTGCATGCCACAGTCAAGCAGGACCGCAGTCCAGTCTGAAGAGCAACGGTGACACCCACCAACCAGACCCAGACGACCACACCGATGTACTAGCCCCACAACGAAAAGCGCCCACCCTGACGGGTGAGCGCACTTCGTTGGCTGCGACTGCTCCCGGGCCGAGTCCGCTTGGTGCGGGTTCGTATAGGGGAGTCGTGGTGCGGATGAAAGGACTTGAACCTTCACGTACTTGCGTACACTAGCACCTGAAGCTAGCGCGTCTACCAATTCCGCCACATCCGCATGTGAATACGATTATATCATACTCAAGGAGAAACTAGCACATAAATTAGAAAAATACTTTCACTTTTTACTGAAGCAATTCCGGGGGCGCATCAAAAGCTGAACCTCAAATGTTCGCCGCTGATACATCTAATTCCTCTTCACCAGCGGGACTTTCTTATTTTTCGTCTTTGATATCGTCACACTATAGCTCTCATCCATCCATCGGCAGATGTCCTCAAAGGGCACGGTTCCGTCCAACGCGACAGAAACCTAACCCCACCCAGAACTCGGATAGCTCCTAAGATAACCAGGCTGCTGCAGCAACATGTCGACCAATGATGAATCACGTATCTTGAGGCTCGCAATTTCAGCATCACCCTTCCCGTCCAATCCCAATTGCTGGCGCGATTTTACGATAAACACAGCGAACCACTTGCCACTATCTTGATGTCTCAATATGGCATAGTCTTCGCGATTAAACGGTAACTGCTCAGCCTCCACCGCATACTTCTTTTTAGCGTAGGCTTCCAGTTGCTTACGTAGTGATGTATCTTTCATATATCCCCCTTGTGTTTATTCTAGCTCGTCGCACACAGGATGTCACATAGCTGCACACCCATGTTTCTTGGGACACCAACGGCTCCATCGACGGTGTCGAGCTGGGGTCGATGCACTCCACAGATCAGAATCTCAGGAGAAAGCATCCGAATCGTCATCTGTAGATGACTGTAGACCTGGACATGTCTATAAACTGTCCACTAACTTTGATAGACTTGAATATATGAATAAACAACGAGATGAATATATAACTGCTCGCGAAATTATTGATTTGTATTATGACATGCCAGACGACGCTGGAGTCTTAGAATCGTTAAGCCGTATCTGTTTCTCGCTAGCTCGAGTCTTCGAGGTAGACGACAAGAGGACTGTTTGGGACGATATGTTTGATTATTTTGACCAGGACTATATAGCGATCGAACGAGGTTTAGAGCGTCCAGATCGTCAGATTATTGATAAATTATATATACAAATCACTAGTAGAATTGAGTATCTTAGCACACATTCTGCGCCGCAAAAGTAAGTTCAATAAAGTATTTTAGTACACCCAGTCTTCATTAGATCGACACGATTATTAAGTCACTTGTCGAGCAGTCTTTAATTTTTTTGACGACCCCCTTCTTTCGCAAATTTTAGCACAGGATTTGCGAGATTACCCATAGCTATAATTCCTTACCTATCCTGCAGACGGTATGTCGTCGAATATCTGAAACTCTTCTTGCTCCATAACTGGACTAAATTCACCCGACTCAACATCTTCCTTGAGGGTAGATATTTTAACATTTAGCCGCTCTTGGTATTCGTCCGTAAGCCACTTGGAATTCCATAACACACCAGCATCCTTCTTTCCAGCTATCACCTTAGTTATTTCGCTATCAAACACATCACTCATCGCCGTATCCCCATCCATAATTCTTTGCAGCCAAATATTAACAAATTCTGTATTCGGAATATCAGCGAACTTCTCAATTATTCTTTCTACAGTAGATTTGCGATCCACCACACCTTCAGATTTTTCAATAAGTTTTGAGATTATACCTGCAGCGGACGAAATGCAATTTGGGCTATAGTATGCGATCATAGCTATAATAGAGATAGTCGCTTCATAGTCAATATTCTTTAAAGGCTTCTTTCTATTGATCCTATTATAATAATACGCCAACTGTTTTGAGATCAATCCGGTACCTGGATATTTTCTTGACAGCAAGAATATCCTCATCGCCTCTTTCTGATACGGTAATCTCGCTGGAGCTTCATATACCTCATCACGCTTCTCCTGTTTTATTGCTGACGATATAATATCATCTGTTTGAAACGTTTTGCTATTATTCATTTTGAAGTTCCATTTCATCAGCACATCACTAAGCAATTTCATTACTTGATGCCCAGTATAGTTCTCGGTAGACAAAATTCTATAATCATCTCGATAACGAATTATCTTAAAATTCTCACCTTGCGCACCTTTCGCATCTTTAAGGCTAGCATCCTCGTTGATTCTCTCTGTTAGCTCAATGTCAACACCGCCAAGTATTATCTCTGCCAAGAAATCCATCAAAGCAGAACCCTGCGGTATACCGTTTGTTTGGTTCTGGTTCATATTTCTTAGCCTTTTGTCAATTTCCGTGCCTAAGTTATGACTTGATTTTCCTGTCCCTTCCCTTTCCTTTTTGACGCCAAGTCGACCATCTTCAGCGAGCGCCCATTCAAATGAGTGAGTGTAAATTGATCCATAGCAATCCGATATATCAGTCTGATGCATAAAACTGTAATCAAGCGACCGACGTAGTGTTTCTTGTTCTACGTTATTCCACCAATTAACAATCTGCATAGCTTGATCTGACTGGGACGTATTCGATTCAAATAACATGCTCGCACACTTGACTTTTGACTTATCTCTTTTCTGAAAGAATTCCTGGAGTTTTTTCCAATTATCCTCGGATGTTATATGATTCACCAATTCAGAGTATAAAACTGGATGAATTATTTGAAGCGGACGCCACGCAAAACTGCTATTTTTATTCTTTAATATAGTATGGTTCACATCCGGGAGTCTACTTGGATATATCGGCCTACCATACTCGTCCTTTTCGCACATATCACTTACTTGGTTTTTACCTTTTGTAATATCACGGGCATTTTTCAGTAGCTCTTTAAAATTTACATAGTATGGTAATTTGAAATTGACATAGCACTCTGGTTTATAAAAATATCCTCTTGCCTTTTTCGCCGACATTTCAGTCACTAGTGTGTAGTCTTCACGATTCATATCTATAGACATTCTTCTTTTACTCCATCGCCTTTACTTTTTCCTCAATAAAAGTAATCTCTTGCTGGCTTAAGCTATACTTCGCATAAAGTTAACGGTCGATCTCGGGGATTGATTTGGATCAGTCGATGTCAGAATTAGGAGTAAAGTTTTGGAGAGGGACGCTTCTGTAAGTTTCTTTAGTTACTCTCATGGTTGTCAAGTTTTTATTATGATGAATAGTAAGTTGATAATCTAGACGCATATCAAAACTGCCGCAAAAAGTCCAACTTTCCGCTCTCGAAATGGCGCACGTCTTCGATGCCATATTTCATCATCACCAGGCGGTCGATACCGCAACCAAAAGCGAAGCCAGTGTATTCGTTCGGGTCGATGTCAGCGGCGCGCAGCACATTCGGATGGATCAATCCGCAGCCCAGCAACTCGACCCAGCCCTCGCCAGAACAAACTTTACAGTCAGAATTTTTGCCTTCGCAGAATGGACAACTGAGAGCAAACTCAAAACTCGGTTCGGTGAATGGGAAATAAAACGGATTGACGCGCACATCAAGTTTTTTGCCGTAATATTCCTGCAAGAACTCCTGCAACGTGGCGATAAGATTGCCGACATTAACACCTCTCGCTACGTACACGCCCTCAACTTGATAGAACGTATGTTCATGCCGCGCGTCAAGGTCTTCGTTGCGGAAGACGCGGTCTGGCACGATAGCAGCAATCGCTTCGCCCTTTTCCAGATTGTCGCGGTATTTTTTGAGTACGCGATTTTGCATGGTCGAGGTGTGCGCCGGCGCAATCAAACGGTCGCCGTTCTTGTCAGTTTCTTCGGTCATAAATGTGTCGTAATCGTCGCGCGCCGGATGACCTTTCGGAAAATTCAGGCTTTCAAACATATGAAATTGATCATCAATCTCGCGCGATTCTTCAATGACATAGCCCATTCGGTTGAAAATGTCGGAAATTTTCTCGATCTCGCGCATCAGTGGATGAGTCGAACCTTGGTCGCTCGGCAAAAGCGATGGGATCTCGGCGTTAACATCCATCGGCGCCGTCACGTCAATCGGCGGCAAATCCACTCGCGATAGTTCTTCTTCGCGCACAGCAATCGCTTGCTCTAACTCTTGCTTCAATGCATTTACTTTTTGCCCAAAGACGCTACGATCCTCAACCGGAAGCTGTCTAATGCGCCCATATAAATTCTGCAATTCTGAACTCCGTAGCACCTGTCTCGGTGTTGTCGATGTCGCGATCACTTCTTTTAGCTGATGGTAAACCTCTTCAAACTCTGTCATGATAATCCTTAATATCCATTTCCTGCTATAGTCATAGCGATAAAAAATCCAAGTACTATCAAAAACAATAATCCCACTACCAACCATACCGCAGCGAGCGATGTCGTCCGCTTCGTCCCCTTCAAGTATTCTGATTGATATGGATCAGTAGGATCATACGTCGGTGGAGTGCTACCATCACCCTCGTCATGACTACGCTCAACAGCCTTCGCTCGTAGATCGGCTGCGATTCGCTCCTGCAATCGACTGCGCGCTTGATCTTGTTCTATAAATCGTCCCATAACATCTAGTATACACCAGATGCATACGGCATGTGTTTTTTCTAGGTACGCAATAATCAGGCCATATCGGTCAAGTATGTTATACTAGGAGACGTAAATCACTTAATGTTAATACCAAGGAGGGGTGTATGGCTACCAAAAAAGCCGCTTCGACCAAAAAGTCGGCCACCAAGAAATCAGCCACAGAACCTAAGGCTAAATCAACCGAAAAAGCTACGGCTGCTGCGCCAACAACCACAACTGTCGTCCGTGAACGACGCGAATCAACCTTACCAAGCAATCTGCTCAGTATCATTTTCGCTGAGCTGATCACTACATTCATGTTAACTGTTGTCGCTATCGGCGTAGCCACACAGTTTGCTCCACTATACTTAGGCCTAACTCTGCTCGTCGCTGTTATGGCTATCGGAGGTATTTCTGGTGCTCACCTAAACCCGGCTGTTACGTTCGGGCTGTGGTCGATGCGCCGCCTCAAAACAGTGCTCGTACCATTTTACTGGATAGCCCAATTGCTCGGTGGTGCGCTTGCTGTTATCACAGTAAACGGACTCAGTGGTAACGCACTCAAGCTCAGTTTCGACCACTTCTCTACCTTCAGTTGGTCAATATTTGGTATTGAGTTGATAGGTACTGCCGTGTTAATGTTTGGCATTGCAGCAGTTTTATCGCGTTCAGAGCTTAAACCATCTGGGCAAGCGGTTGGTATTGGTCTGTCGCTAGCAGTTGCCGCTGCACTGGCTGGTGGTCTTTTGACACAAGTTCAATCTACCGTTGATACATCATCGGTCCAAAACGTCCAACAGCTACCTCACGAACTACGCGCTAAAGGTGCTACACTCAACCCAGCAGTCGCTATCGCTGCCACAGAGGCCGCAGATAGTAGCTTCACTGGTGCTGCCGCAAATCCGAATGAAACTCCGCACAGCCGCTTCAGCCTCGAAGTTATCTTTGGTACGCTGATAGGCGCCGCACTAGGAGGTAATCTATACTTGCTCATTGCTAGCCAGCGCAAAAACGACTAAAGCAAAGTTCTACGGGTACGCAGCTCTTAAATATCGTAAATACTCACCCCCTACAGGGTGAGTATTTAATCTCTTTGGGGACGTTCTAATAGCTCGGGGTCGGTCTGCCGCTGGCCTCCTGCGATCGCTACCACGTCCTTATCAATCTTACCGAGCTCACGGTACGACGTATTATAATGGTTAACTGTCGTTGCAAGACTTTTGCCCATCTTATCCATTAGTTCATCAAACTTTTTAATATGCGTGCTGAGCCGCCCCACCCGCACCTGGATATCCTTAGCTTGCTCTTCAATCTGCAGACTACGCAAACCCTGCAGTACCGTTTGTAAATACGCCAAAAAGCTAGTCGGACTCACTATGATTACTCGCCGATCACGAAAGGCATACTCTATCAAATCACGACTCGACCCACCTTGCCCTACATTATTAATCAGTAGGTCGTAATATAGTGACTCGCTTGGTATAAACATAAAAGCAAAATCCATCGTATGCTCGCTAGGGCGGATATATTTACCCGTTTCATCGATCCGCTGTTTTAGGTCGGCCCTCACCCGTGCCAATAACGCATCGCGTTCAGATTTGGTCTCGGCGTTGATCATCCTATTGTAGTTCTCGAGGCTAAATTTACTATCAATCGGTAGAATCTGCCCCTTGTCAAGAAAAATAACAGCATCAACGATTTCTCCGTCGGCGAATCGGTACTGCATCTGATACTGGGCTGGTGGCAACACATTTTCTAACACACTTTCCAGATAGAACTCACCGAACACACCGCGCTGTTTGGGATTCTGCAGGACATTCTGTAGTGTTTTCAGTTCATCAGCCACATCGACTACGCGGCGATTTGTCTCATCAAGTTTCACCAAGCGTTGCGTCACATCAGCAATTAACTTCGCACTTTCACTGAGCTGCTTTTGCATTGATGTCTGCATCGCAGCGCCCGACTGCTCCAATTTGTCCCCCACCGTCTGCTGCATCGCTGCCACTGTATGCGTTAGTTCGGTTATATCTGTCTTAAGTAGAGCTACCGAGGTTTGGTCTATATCAGTACTACGCATTTTATAGAGTAACACTCCGACCAGAATACATA
Organism: uncultured Candidatus Saccharibacteria bacterium; assembly: GCA_945873065.1. Classification (GTDB taxonomy): domain Bacteria; phylum Patescibacteriota; class Saccharimonadia; order Saccharimonadales; family Saccharimonadaceae; genus Saccharimonas. Next base: position 91,050 of record CAMCBN010000002.1, on the reverse strand, counting down.
AAACCAACAAAAGCAGTATACTTATCACAATACCGATATACATCATACACCTAGTATACCGAACGACCGCTATCCATCATAGGGCACTACAAAGAAAAAGTCTCGTGAAAACATCACAAGACTTTTTACTGAGACACGACCAAAGCTATAGAGTCGCGATATACACAAGCGCTACGATAGCCGCCACTGCTCCGAGTGCCACTGCTACATTACGCAGTCGAGCAATCCACGTAAATACACAAATACTAATCGTAAAGAGTAAGGTAATCGCAACTAGCGCAATATACCACGGCACATACAACATCCAGCCAACGACCGGCCACATAGCTACTACAGTAGCGAGCATCACCAACGCCGGGCGATACACACGTCGCTGCACCAACATCAGCAGCCCGACAATAGTTGACACTACCATTGTGACGATAGTTCCATACAATACCGACGTACTGCACACTGATACACTTTGATTACACACACTAGCAAAGATGCCCGTCGCTGAAATAAAACACAAAACAACAGCTGCCACGACACCCGTGATCACTGCGCCGACTGCGACTGATGACATTTCCTCAATAGACCCATCGACTATGTGCTCGCTCTCATCTGTCGTATCGAATAACCCTCCTTTTGCAAACGGGTTATTAAACGCCTGACTATGGTCTTGACCATCATCAAGCACTGTTTTCGTGATCGTAGCGGTTCGCGCTGTCTTAGCCTTTTTTGCTTGCCTCGCCGCTTCAGCTACTTCATCTGGGCCTGCTGTGCGGGCATATATTTGCTCATCCATATTCATCCAATAACTCCCTTTGGGGCTATTATATTATCTTTTCGCTATTTTTGCTAGCCTAGGTCGCAACTTCTGCCACGATGGAGCATACCATATGGCACCGATACCAGCTATAGTCACACCACCCACAACATCGAGTGGCGTATGCACCAATGCGATCACCCGTCCTATACATACAATTATAGTCATAACAAGCAGCACCAACGACAACCACCGCCGACGTGTCACATACCAGACAGCAATAGTCAAAAACATCGCGAACAGTGCGTGATCCGACGGAAAGCCGGGGTTATTAAGATATAACGCTCCAGCCTCACTACCGAGCCTTTCAAACGGCCGCAAGACTTCTGGCTGCCATAATGCACCGATCACTTTAGCGCACCAATACGACATTAGCCCAGCCATAAACACACGTGTATACCGATCGTACCTCATCCGCACCGGCTGCCGCGGTGCCAAAACAATCAGCGCATATAATGCGATGCCAATAATAGGTATCATCAATCCATCAGCAGCTAAACGAACTAGCCATTCCATGTCCATTATTATAACACCAGATACTACCAGTGTTTAATATAAAAAACAAAATCGATCCACTTCGTGGGATCGATGCCTAAAAATAACAAAACATGGCTGGGTCGGCAGGATTCGAACCTGCGAATGCTGGGACCAAAACCCAGTGCCTTACCACTTGGCGACGACCCATCGCTGCAGCACGCTGATCATTATATCACCATCGTCACCAACACTCAAGCCTAGCGCACTTCGTCATGAACTTATCGCTCATAGTCATGAGGTTGCAGCACAACGACTAATGCAGCCATCAACAAAAGCAGCGAAAAACTAACAGTCCACCAGCCATTCACCAGTGGCAATGTAGCACCAAGCAAACCAGACTCACTCAACGGCTGTGTCAACGTACACCACAGTGATATACCACACCACATCGTACTAACACAAACCAAGCTACCCTGCGAAACGCGCCATAGACTACGAGACAGTTGCATCGACAGCAAAAACGGTAAACTCAACACCTCAAGAAGCGGTATTAATCCTGCCAATATAGCTGCAACAACCACCCCTCCTGGAAACTGCCACGTACTCGTAATACTTGGGAATTTCTCGAACGTAAATAATTGCGTTATGATCAAAATAATTATTACTAGCCCCAACACCAACCTCCGCCAATACAGCGGATCACGCCGTAAGGTCGGTGGAAATATATCTCGCAGCGCCGCGAACACATCCAACTGCTGTCGTTTTGCCATACCCTTATCATACCAGATAGATGACACATTTTGTACTCTACCACCCTGCAAAATCTTGATATAGACACCAAGGGTCTTGTGTCGTTAATCATTCTACGCTATCATAGCGATAGCGAAGTTACAAAAACAAACATATTGTATCGATCGCTCTTCGATATATCCACCATAACATTCGCGGAAAAGAGCTCAGGTCATTCTGGGTTCTTTTTCATTTAACTATTTCTCTGTCGCAATGAATGATCTGCTCGCCATTGTGCTATCTTGGCATGATGACCACTCAATAACACCTCTGGCACAACCATACCCTGCCATTCTTTTGGCCTAGTGTACTGCGGGTACTCAAGTGTCTCGCCATCACTAAAACTCTCAATAATAGCACTATTCTCACCACCAAGTACACCAGGGATAAGCCGCACTATAGAGTCGATAACAGTCATGGCTGGTAGCTCGCCACCGGTGAGCACGTAGTCGCCTACACTAATCTCACAGTCGACTAGTGCCATAATACGTTCATCATACCCCTCATAATGCCCGCAAATGAATATATAACCTTGCTCATCCTCGCTATACCGTTGGGCCATTGCCTGTTTCCAGCGCGCACCCCGCGGTGTCATAATAAGCACCTTGGCTGTTGGATCATTCTTTTTTGCCTGCCGCACTGCACGCCACAGTGGCTCGACCATTAATAGCATGCCATCCCCACCTCCATACGGCGTATCATCTACCTGTCGTCGTGGACCGAGTCCAAATTGCCGTAAATCAATAGTCGATAACTCAACATAGCCATCCTTTTGCGCCTTCCACATCATAGAACTACCGAACACGCCGGCAAACATCTCAGGGAATAATGTGACGACCTGAATCTTTCGCATCATCTACGAGTGTAGCAGGTATCACCTGTGGCGTCTACATATGCATACGACTGCCTTGCCTATGCAAGCAACGAGGGTCAATTGCACAGATTTTAGTGACGCAATAAAAAAACCGCCTCCACAAGCGGTTTTTTTACACAAATAAGGCTCTCAAACCTACTGGTTTGCTCGCAATGAGCGTTTATTTTTTGGCAGTTCGTTTTCGTGAACTGTTGGTATTATATATCAAGGTCGTCTAGCTCTGCAAGCTCCTGACGTGATTTTTTCGCGAAATCTGAGGTATCATCACGGTTATTATCCACTCCATCAGAGGTAGTGTTTTCCACAGATGAGGCAGCTGTCGCTCGTGGCTCATCGTTATTGGCAACCTTGAGGTTGTAACGAGCGCTGTTTTTTGTACCAAGTGCACGCAATAATGTCCGCAAACTTTGGGCTGTGCTACCACGCCGACCAATCACCCGACCTAAGTCCTCTGGGTTGACGGTCAACGTCAACAAAACACCCTTCTCGTCAATAATACGATCAACCGACACGTCTTCTGGGTGTTCAACTAACGATTTTACAATATATTCAACAAATTCTTGATCAATTGTTGTCATTGGGGTATCCCTCCTTGTTCTGTCATTCCGATATTACTATTTCATTGTACCATACGTTGAGAATTATCATCAAATCTCACCTCTGAAACAGAGCTAACATCACCTTAACATTGCGCGATACCTCCCCACCAACCTTGCTGCATATTTTTACCAGCTCTGCAGTAACCATTCCGTGAATATTTATATACTCGTACGCCCCAGCTATCACCTTCATTCGGATCTGCATGCCACTGATAGGGATGCTCTTTGTCTACTGGCAGTGCCGATTCATACTGACGAAGCGCAGGATAAACAGCCTCTATCGGGCATTCTTTGGCGCTACCTGGACAATAAGGCGGGTTGCCACGATCCGCAATATAAGATTCAACAACTTTGCGGATATTAGCTATATTAGCATCAGTCGCTGCATCTTTGGCTCGTCGTTCAATACCGACATACATAACTGTCGTGATCGCCGCCAACACACCGATAATGACAATAACCACTAACAACTCAACTATCGTAAATCCCCCTCTGTCTTTCATACATCCCCCGCTTACGTTATGTACGTATTATACTCACTCGATCAATATTTGTCCACAAAAACACCTCCCCTAACAGAGGAGGTTATAATGGCTAATACTTTAAGTGTCCACTATTCAGCTTCTTCTTGAGGCTGATTCTTGCGTAATTTATCCGGATTGCGCGTCGCTTTATGTTTGTTGCCAGTTGGCTGCTTGACCCACTTCGGTAGATTCACATTAGCACCAGCCAATAACTTGACCACCCGCGGTGTTGGCTGAGCACCATTATCAAGATACTTCTGGGCCAACTCTGTATTGATGTGAGTTTCCTTAGTGTGAGGATTATAATTTCCGATATAAGCTACAACTCGACCACTAGAGGGGTGGCGCTGGGCTTCCTGTACGGCTAAACGATACACTGGGTAAGCTTTGCGACCCAAGCGTTGCAAACGAATTGCGAGCATATTAAAACTTCCTTTACTTTTTTAGTTGCATTAGTTCGTTCTGTATAAGTCTACACTGTTTGACAAGCGATGTCAATTTGCCACAGCTCAGGCCCGATTCACCCGCTGCTTATACGCAGCCAGCGCCGCTCGAGCGGCCTGCTGCTGTGCTACCTGTTTGCTCGGACCAATTCCTTGGCCCATTTTTTTCTCTGCCACGAAAACACCTAGCGTAAAAACCTTATCGTGATCAGGCCCATCTTCGGCTAATACACGGTACACTGGCGTAGCGTTATCGACTCGCTGACTCACCTCCTGTAGATGACTCTTGGGGTCGCGCCATGATCCATCGTCAAGAATAGACTGTAATTTGCTAATCGTGTGTTTTGCAATAAACTCAGCTGCTGCAGCATAACCACGCTCTAAATAAATTGACCCTATCACTGCCTCATACGCATTGGCTAGCATCTGCCGATGTGCTCGATTGTTGCCGTGTTTTTCGCCACGACTCATCCGAATCAATGGCGCATAACCCAGAGATTCACCGGAATCGGCATTACTTTCAGTATTCACTAAAGCTGCTCGCCAACTCGTCAATATCCCCTCTGGTTCATCATAATTATGATACAGATAGTCTGTCACCACGAGCTCTAGCACTGCGTCGCCGAGGAACTCTAGCCTCTCATTATGCTCATGCACCGATTTTTTGTGTTCATTTACATAACTACGATGCGTCAACGCCGTGATTAGCAACTGGATGTTCTTATATTCAAACCCTAATTGTTGCCGCGCCCATTCCTGATATGGACCTGTTGGCATGCCCGACATAATCTACTCACTCCTTTCATCACACACATTACCCGTGCAGGCATTTATAGCTTTTCCTCACGAATCCGCGTTTTAGCCTTGAGCATAAGCTTCGCAATGTCCTCATATTCGATCAACTCAAGTGCTTCATTAAACGGAAACCACTTAATACCATTCATCCAATCTTCTTTCTGGATCTCATTACCACTCGTACGGACACGCACGAGATAGATCTGCGTTGTCATCAGGACGAGTTTATCGACTCGACGATACCGGAAATGGATCTTCCCGAGCCAGCCCAACATATCTACATCGTGCAAGCCAGACTCCTCACCGATCTCGCGACGGGCAGTCTGAACCGCCGTCTCACCTTCTTCGATATGCCCCTTCGGTATAGTCCAGCGATCCTTAGAATCTTGGATTAACAGTATTTCTATTTTATTATCAGTATTATGTCGAAATACAATGCCACCAGCAGTCGGCTCGCGAACAATCTCTTGGATAGCCGGCCGACGGCGACTAAAGTATTTCTTAAATCGATCAAACGGCGGTGTTGGCACTGTTTGGCTTCTCCTCCAGTAAGGTACGATATGCCGTTCCCAACACACCGTTAACAAACTTACTCGAATTATCAGAACCAAACGCCTTGGCGAGTTCAACCGCTTCATTGATAGAAACTTTCGGTGGCACGGTATCGTGACAGTATAGCAACTCATACAAACCGAGCCGTAAAATATTGCGATCAATCCGCGCTATCTGCTCAAGTGGCCACTCTGGGGCAATCGGCTGTAATTTTGCATCAAGCTCAGCTCGTACTTTGTCTACCCCTGTAACTAACGACATAACAAACGCGGTATCACCGATAACAGCATTATACTGTTCTAAATTACGCGACACAATATCACCAAGCGATACCTGCGCATCACCTGATTGATGGCGAAACTCATACTCATACAGTGTTTGCAACGCGACAATGCGCCCTAAGTGGCGGTTGGAAGCCATGTTGGTTCTTTCTTTTATTAAAATTCTTGTATTACACGCACCGTGATATTACTTTACACCAGTCTCACGTTTGGTGGTTTTTACCTTCACAGGTGATGTTTTATTGACAACACGGGCTAACTTCAAGCGCAAATGGCTGCGCCGTAGACCAGTTTTACGAGGGCTGCTCTGCTTTTTTGGTTGAGCCATAGAAATATCTCTCCTTATTGATTAGATTGGCATAAAACTTGTTACTATTATACGCCAATGTGGTATATTTCTCTAGTGTTTCACTAGAGAAATATTGCAAAATACACGAGAGCACCACCTGACCTAATCGACCGAAACTACGAGAGTCAACCCAAGAACTGATCCAGCGATACATCTACACAACTATATTGATCAGCTTGCCCTTAACAATGATGATTTTTTTCGGCTCTGTCTTGACATAGCGTCGAACGTTATCATCATCGAGCGCTAACTGCTTGATATCGGTATCTGAGATTTCTTGTGCTACTTCAAGGGTTGCGCGCAACTTACCATTGACCTGCACTACGACCACACGCGTGTCGCTAATTATCTTAGCGTCGTCCCACTGCGGCCAATCGACGAAATCTAGCTGATCATTATGGCCCAATTGCTGCCATAACTCAGCAGCCATGTGCGGTGCAAAAGGCTGAACTAATTGGATTAACTTTTCTAGTGCCTGCTGCCAATCGTTACTAAAACCTTGAGTCTTTAGCTTGTAGAGATCATTGACACATTCCATCAGGCTAGCTATAGCTGTGTTAAAACTCAGGCGATGAATGTCACCAGTCACCTTTTTGATGGTAGCATGGACTACAGAGTCTAAATGGGTGACAGCAGTAGACTCAACTGCTTGACTATCATTGCGCCAATCATCAAACTCCTGCACCAGCGTCCATAGCCGATTCAAAAAACGATACACCCCAGCTATACCACGACTACTCCAGCTCGAATTTTCGTCAATAGGTCCCAAAAATAATTCAAAAGTACGCAATGCGTCAGCTCCGTACCCTGCATCGATCACTTCAAGCGGATCAACTACATTACCCAAACTTTTGCTCATTTTGCGACCATCTTCGGCCTGGATTAATCCGTGATATACCAGCTTGTGCACTGGTTCGGCAAAGTCTGTCAAGCCAAGGTCTCGGAATACGTGAGTCCAAAACCGAACATACAACAAGTGTGCCGTTGCGTGGTCACCACCGACATACATGTCGAGCGGCGCCCAATAGTTGGTAACTGTCGGATCCCATGCCTGCTCGTTATTATGGGGATCGGTATAACGCAGCAAATACCAACTACTACAAGCATAACCATCCATAGTATCAGTTTCACGACGTGCTGGACCACCACAAACTGGACATGTCGTTTGTATCCATTGTTCTTGTGCGGCGAGAACCGACTTACCATCACCACGTGGCTGGAAGTCTCGCACCTCGGGCAGCAATACTGGCAAATCCCGTGCTGGCACTGGCACTGCCCCGTGTTCTGGACAGTGAATAATTGGTATCGGCGCACCCCAGTAACGCTGTCGACTGATCAGCCAATCACGCATTTTGTAGGTAACTTTTGGCGTCCCTCGCCCCTCCTGCTCAAGCCAGGCTACGATCTGCTCACGAGCGTCTTCGCTGCGCGTACCATTGAACGCACCCGAATTAACTAACACTCCTTCACCGTGATAACACGAATCTACACCAGAGTCTGTCTCTGGCCGTTCGACTACCTTGATGATCGGCAACTCGAATTTTTCGGCAAAAGCAAAGTCGCGTTCATCATGAGCTGGCACCGCCATCACCGCACCTGTGCCATAGCCACCGAGGACATAATCGGCAATCCATATCGGTACTTTCTCACCTGTGGCCGGATTAATAGCGTAGCTACCAGTGAACACTCCTGTCTTGTCCTTATTGTCGTTGGTGCGTTCAATATCTGACTTCTTTACTGCCTCATCAATATACGCTAACACCGCCGAGCGAGCATCACCAACCGCTAAATGCCGCGCTAGAGAATGTTCTGGCGCCAACACCAAAAAAGTAGCACCAAAGATTGTATCAGGCCGTGTCGAAAATACTGTTATATTCTCCTCTGACGCACCACTCTCTAACTGCTCGGCTATTTGAAAAGTAATCTCAGCCCCTTCGCTTCGCCCAATCCAATTAATCTGTGCGGACTTGATTTTCTCTGGCCAATCAAGCGCAGGAATATCTTCTAGTAGCTGATCGGCATATTCGGTAATCTTAAAGAACCACTGTTTCATTGGCTTTTTGACGACTACCTCCTCGCAACGCCAGCACCGGCCACCGATCACCTGCTCATTCGCCAACACTGTTTTATCTTTTGGACACCACCATTGCAATGAATCTTTTTGATAAGCAAGTCCGCGCTCAAATAACTTCGTAAATATCCATTGCGTCCACCTATAATACTCTGGATCTGTAGTATTAATTTCACGACTCCAATCAATACTAGCACCAACACGTTGCAATTGGTTTTTGAAATTAGCTATGTTGGTAGCGGTAGTTTCCTGTGGTGTTTTACCAGTCTTGATTGCATAATTTTCGGCAGGCAAACCAAAGCTGTCCCACCCCATGGGATACAACACTTCATACCCCAAACTCCGACGAAAGCGCGCTACGGCATCAACGATAGAGTGCTCCATGAAATGTCCAGCATGCATACCAGCACCACTTGGGTACGGAAACATCCCGGTAATGTAATATTTTGGTTTTGTCGACTCGTTGTCAGCACGATATCGAGCGTCATCAGCCCAGATACGCTGCCATTTTGGCTCAATTTCAGAAGGATTATAACGTTTCATCTTTCTCATTCTATCACATCAGTCACCGACTCGGATATACGATTAGTGCCCCGGTGTAACACCAGGGCACTAGCTGCATTTATATCGACAAAGGGCTTAAGCTTCACCGCTAGTATCGGTGTTCGTCGAACTATTTGCGGGAGAATAGTCTTTTTTCATGATTTGCTCAACATCATAACCCGATACCGTATCAGTCGGTTTGGCCGGTTGTGCTTTATTGCCAATCGTAATAGTTAATGGACTATTATTACCTTTCTTTGGTACGATAACGATTCGCTTGACTTGATGGCTGATTGGACTGACCCACAACTCAATCGACGAGTTTTTGTTTATATTATCAAGGCCAATACTTGTACGTGAAGTAGTAGTACGCTTTGTGATCCGAGTACCATTTCGGTAAGTATATGTTACTTTTCGTGTAGAGTTTAGCGAACATTTCGATATTAACTGACCAACCTTTGAGTCCTTCAACTCATCTGAAGCCGCCTTGGCTTGATCTTCATCTCCCTTGGTAATAGTATAGCCAACTGTGCCATCAGATGAAGATTTGTCAAGTTTCTCCACGTCAATCATCTTTGGATATTTCTGATACAAAGAAGCGAGATTCTGTCGCTCTTGCTGATCGTACTGCAGTGAAACAATCGCATCAAAGCAGCCTGAAATATTTTGATTGTTACGACTGAGGTATTCTTTGGTGTTTTTCACCCATTTGTTGTCGATCGCTTCGATTATTTTTGTGTACTGCGCCTTCATTTGAACCTTGACTTGATTTTTTCGTGTATTATGAGAATAATACCGTCGATTCAAAGTGTCATCAATCATAGCATCAATGACCTTTTCCAAATCATGCACACGATAGTAGACAGCCTCTTTATCCATATAGACATCGGCCTTGACTACGACCTCATCATCGACATCACGCAACTTCAACTTCAGATCAACTGTACCACCAGAAGCCGACTCACCACGAACAAAATCTGCTTTGATTTTCACATCAGAGTTACCATTAGAACCACTTGCGCTACCATCAAAACTATACTGAGCGGTCTTACTAGTGAGAAGCCCGACGAGTCCATCATTCACGACCTTTGTCGGGTTTTGATACCACACGAAATACAGTACTACTGCAACAATCAATGCGATCAGTGTACTCACGCCAACTACAATACCGATGATTAATTTCTTTTTTGAGTTTTTGGCAGGTGTACCAACCAGAGTAGGCTGTGTCGATGTCGTCGATGTCTCTACCTCTGGAGTAACGGTTTGCTGTTCACTATCGTCCACTGTTTTTTTCTTTGTTGTGTTCTTGTCTGCCATGATAACGCACACTCCACTACTAAATATTATCTACCAAGCTATTATATCATGATTTCCTAACGGCGTCTGCCACCAACGAAATCTTCATACTGTGAGAAGTATGGCGCCTTAATAGCCATCCACTCGGGAGACTGTCGAACCAACTCGACATCTTCACTAGTGACGCATAAAATCTTAACTGCTTCTTCAAGAAAAATACCACCCTGCGATCCCTTCACTAAGATGACCGATCCAGCTTGGCTAACCGAACGAACAAACCGTCCAGCTTCTATCGCATCACGACACACTTTCACCTGACATCCTCGATACTGTGCTGCTGGGGCAATATATTTACCAGCTTCAGGGCCAACTGTCACTACCCAATCAAGCAAGCTCGAGCTGCAGGCAGCACCGAGTTTTTCGTGCTCAGACTGGCTTGAGGCCCCTAATTCATTCATATCACCCAAAATAGCAATACGCTGCGATGCCTGGCTAAAACTATACAATGTTTGCAAAGCCGCTAAAGCTGCTGCTGGGCTAGAGTTATATGTATCATCAATAATCGTCGTGCCACCGATACCAATCAGTGGATTCATCCGCCCTGGTACAGGCCGTATCAGTTGCAGACCCCTTACGATTTCTTCGGGCGTAACACCGTAATGAAGCGCTGCTGCTACAGCCCCCATGACTGGCCGGAGACTATGCTCGCCGACAACGTTGATCGATACCATAAATGATGGTGACACCTCTGATGGTGTTATTACCATACCACGATAACCAGACTCAGCTGTGAAATCATGTTGCTCAAATCGATACTCACCTAGACCAGTGGTGCCATAAGTGCTAAAGTTTGGATTTGTAATAAATTTTGCGAACCGTCCCTCAATATCATCACGATTTAGTAGTACTTGTCTAGAATAACTGGCTACTTCCAGCTCTTCTCGGGCCACTTCATCGATCGAACCAAAAAATTCCATATGCTCTGGCGTCACCGCTGTCACGATAGCGAGGTCTGGTCTTAAGTACCGCCCAAAATCTGCGATCTCCCCTGGGTGATCCGTACCCAATTCTTGCACAATAATGTCCACGTCGGTTGGCTCAACAACTCTGCGATGAGCCGCTCGAAATACGCGAAGCCAGGCACCTACACTATGTACCTTACCTACCGGATATGCCACACCGAGAATCCCGCATGGTGCAGATAAATCTGTGTTGTGATTATTATCAAGCATCCTCACACGATACCGCTGCGACAAAAGCGTCGCTACCGCTCGCTTGGTGCTCGTCTTGCCAACACTACCAGTGACTACTACTAATTTTACTTCGGGGTGAGCCTGAAAGTACTTCACGACATACGACTCAAGATGCCGTTGAATAAACCGTTTGAACATACTCTCTATTGTAACAAAAACTACAGACAATAACTACGACTAGCACAGTATACAAAAAACAAAAAATAAAACCTGGTGGAGATAGAGGGATTCAAACCCTCGACCTCAGCAATGCGAATGCTGCGCTCTATCAACTGAGCTATATCCCCATACACTAGCCAAGGATAAAAACTGTAGACTTACGGAAATCTTATCCCTTAGCAGTAAAATGGTGGGTCTTACAGGATTCGAACCTGTGACCTCACGAATGTGAATCGTGCGCTCTAGCCGACTGAGCTAAAGACCCATCAATGGTGGAGCATACCAGATTCGAACTGGTCACCTCTTCGCTGCCAGCGAAGCGCTCTAGCCAAATGAGCTAATGCCCCTCACCCCTTTACCATACCAAAAAAACGCCCCTATGACTAGAGGCGAATCGCTGCTACGCGCCCACCCTGGGGCACGGTTTTTGTTTTAGCACTGTTTGTGTTTGACATAAGGGCACCCCTGTAGCGTACCAGCTTACTTCTATTATGCACCATCACATTCCTAAACACAAGCACAAACCAAGGCAAAAGCAGATTATAGCTGTCCCTCGAACATTTCATAGACCTCTGAGCTCATCCATTTGTCAATATACGTATCGCTACCATTCGGCGATATTATATAAAAGCCGCCCAATAGGACGACTATTTTCTAGCTCCAAAATGGTGCGGGTTAGGAGACTCTAACTCCTGGCCTCTTCCATGGCAAGGAAGCGCTCTAACAACTGAGCTAAACCCGCATGTACCGACAGCCATTAGTATACCAAAGAAACAGCCACCTAGCAAGATAGATTTAATAAATTGCTAATTGGGGTTATTCACAGTTTTTTCTATCTATACTATAATGAGGACATCTTTATGCGTAATGAGCAATTTCATATTACTAATCAACCACCCACCCTGGCTGAACGTTCACGCTCAGCTATCGAGTCCGAGACAGCTCATTTTTGTACGGTAGAACAGCTACGGCAAAAAAACGCTGGCGTATTAGGTTGGCCCTTTGATGACGCTCGTTGGCACGCTAGAATACCGAATTGCGGTATCGCCACAGCACTACTGCAGTACAATTTGAACGAATACTATGATATACCGACAGAGCGTGTCATCACTACACCACCACAGGCACCACGCAGCCAGTACAGCTATCGACGGTTCCGCCATGTCATGCTGCGCTACCGAGATGATTCATCTAATGAATATCTTATCGACCCAACATACGGACAATTCTTTCGCTGGCTCGGCTTTCGACAACCGACCGCAGAGGATATCCCTGGTGCACCAACCGAGATATTCCCAGACAATCTAACTTTAATAGTCGATCTCAACAACCCTGATCTCGCTATAGATAGCCTCAAACGAGCCCTCACCAACGCCAGAGCTCACTACCCGGTGAACTATCCATCATATCGACCACTGCATGATGCGAGTGACGATCAATTAAAAACTATCTTGGCCGACATCTACAATCCCGACCAACTTCAACCATTTAGGGTCGGATACGAAGACCAACGCAGCCATCAAGAACTGCGCGAGCTATCTCAGAATATACACGACTAGCGAATAACTCGGGTCACTGTCACTATCTACTCTAACACCCCAAAACCACGAATCGGACCATCGTTACGAAGATCAAATTGCTGGACACGGATGGAATTGCTAATGGAACTACCTTCGTTGCCACCGATAGTAGTGACTTTACCATCATCATATTTCAATACGAAATTGACATGCTCACCATGGCGACTGGTAGTATCGTACATAATAGTATCTCCTGGTCGCGGCTGATAACCACTATTAGCTGCGCGAAACTTTCCGCTATTACGATAGGCTGTCTCCAAACTACGCACACCGGGAATCCGCCAACCACCACTGTGCGGGTTAACAAGTGGCGCACCAGCTTGGCGACTAACCCAACTAACGAAATTTGCACACCAATCTTGTTTTTCGCCTTGACTATAAAATTCACCCGGCTGTGGATTATCAAATTGCTGATGTAATACACTTATTGTTTTAGCGCGTAATGGCGATAGCTTATCTGCCTCAATAGCTGGAAAAACTTCCTTTTTTGAGGTAGACTGCCCAACGATAGTAGACTGCCCAGATTGCTTCTCACTCAACCAGATTATCCATATGCTGGTAAAAATCACCAATATCACCCCTACTAAACATATGGCAAATACCACCAAGTGCCATACTCTGACTGGTCGTGTTCTGTGCTGATGCAGTGACTTCATAACACTATATTATAATACGCCCAAACGCACACCTCAAGAAAAGCACCCTCCTTATGGGAGAGTGCTTTGCTGGTGGCTCCTACTAGACTCGAACTAGTGACACAGGGCTCTTCAGGCCCCTGCTCTACCAACTGAGCTAAAGAGCCAGCAAATCTGGCACCGCCACTAAAAGTAGCCGCACTAGCGATTATACAGCACTTGGCGATTAAGCGCAAATTCCAAAATGTCTTACACAATACATAAAATAGCTAAGTTATACCGCCTACGTTGCCTACAGCTACACAAACATGATAATATAAAAAGCGCGCGGGTGTCGTATAACGGCTATTATGTGACCTTCCCAAGGTTGAGACAGGAGTTCGACTCTCCTCACCCGCACCAATTCGGAGCTAAAAACGGAAACGGTCGCCCAAGAGGGCGGTTTTTTATAACTACGAAAACAAATGATATAATTGGCTTTACGAACCATGCGTATTCTCATCGTTGAAGACAACCAAGAACTAGCCCGATCGCTCAAGAAAGGGCTTGAATTATCTTCATACGCTGTCGATGTCGTATACGATGGCAAGACAGGCGAAGCGTATGCTATGAGCGGTGAATATGCTGCCGCCATCATTGATTGGATGCTACCCGGACAAACTGGCCTTGAACTATGTCGCGCCGTTCGCCAAACGAATCGCGACCTACCGATGGTCCTTTTGACCGCAAAAGATACCACCGAGCAAAAAATCGAAGGGCTTGACGCTGGGGCTGATGATTATTTAACGAAACCATTTGAGTTTGGTGAATTATTGGCGCGTCTGCGTGCCGTATTACGGCGTCCAAAAACAGCACTTCCTACGATACTGAACGTTGGCGATGTATCATATAACACTGTATCGCATCAAACACTGAGAGGAGGCAGGCTAGTCGCACTATCGGTACGTGAGTCAGCGATACTTGAAGTATTATTACGCCAGCCAAACCGAATCTTTACCAAAGAGCAAATCATATCACTGGTATGGGACGATGACGCTGACGTACTTACTACTACTGTCGAGAGTCATATCGCGAATCTCCGTGCCAAGCTAAACGAGCCACCCATCATAGAGACGGTTTGGGGAAGGGGTTATACGATACGTGATGAGACCACTGGCTAGTTCACGTAGATGGTTTATCGCCTTGCAATATATCGGGTTACCCCTTTTGTTTTTGCTAGCGATCATATCACAGCCGCCAGGCATGAGCCAACAAACGAGCATGATCGTCGGTATGGGTGTGCTGTTGGTTTGGGCAATAAGTTCGGTCACGCTAGCCGAAATAAACTATCGCAAGGTGCAAATTGCCAAGAAACAACAAGAGCAATTTATCGCTGATATATCGCATGACCTTCGTACACCGACCGCAGCACTCCGCACTTTACTTGAAGTGTCACAGCTAGATCCAGAATTAAAATCTCATACACCCTCACAAGAAATAGTGACTCGCGCACTTGCACAAGTCACTATCATGACTGCGCTGACCGACAAATTACTTCGTCTGTCACGCTTTGAGACGACGACTGCACCACGCCTAGCGCCCGTCGACCTGCGTTCTCTCGTATCAGATACACAAGCGCAGCTACAACCACTTGCCCAGAAAAAACAACAAACTATCACCTGTTCTATATCAGAAGATCTATATGTTTATGCGATAGCAGACGAACTCTCACAATTGTTGGCGATACTGCTCGACAACGCTATAAAATTCAGCCCAAGACGATCAACGATCACCATATCTGCTAATAAACAACGTACACACGTAGTACTTTCGACCCGCGATTCAGGTTGTGGACTGACACCAGATCAACAGAAACATATATTTGACCGCTTTTATCGTACCGACAAAGCACGACAAAACACCGAGCAATCAACGGGCTTTGGCCTTGGTCTAGCGATCGCAGCAACCATCGCCCGGCGGCACAAAAGCAAGGTAGTGGTTGACAGCCAGCCCAACCACGGCGCAACATTTTCGATTCGACTGAAACTTCTCTAGCCTCCAGACTTTCTGGAGATTTTGTTGTTATAGTCGCGTCATGAACGCAATCACCATGAAAAACGTACAAAAAGTAATCGGCGGTACATCTATTATTTCTGATGTGTCACTCACCATACCGAAGGGTTCAATCTATGGATTTCTTGGTCCAAATGGCGCAGGTAAAACTACGACGATACGCCTCATACTCGGACTCATCAGGCCGACGAGTGGCAGTATAGAGGTCGCCGGACAACGATTGACTATCAATCGACGGGCAGCACTAGCACAAATTGGATCACTAGTCGAAGGTCCATCGCTTTACCCTCATTTAAGTGGCGCTGATAATGTCCGGATCGCCGCACTGATACACACCATCTCAGCTAAACGCGTCAGTGAGGTGCTAGAAATTGTTGGCCTCTCGAGTGCAGCAGACAAATTAGTCGGGCAGTATTCGCTAGGTATGAAACAACGGCTTGGTATCGCCATCGCGCTGCTACACAAACCCTCACTACTCATACTTGATGAGCCGACAAACGGTCTAGACCCATCAGGTATCAAAGACTTGCGTCAGCTAATTGTATCATTCCAGCGTGATCATGGTATGACAGTGTTCATATCTAGCCATCTACTCAATGAAATCGAACAAGTAGCGACACACATCGGCGTTATCCACCACGGTCATCTGTTGTTTGAAGGAGCAAAAGAAGCGTTGCGATCATATAGCCATCCAAGCTTCCTCTTGACAACACCTACCACTGATAAAGCACTCGCCATAATAAAGGATATGAACATTGCTACCGAGGCAAAAAATTCACAAGTCATCATCCACGCCTCTACGAATGAAGAGATTGCACAAATTACAAAACAACTTGTATCATCTGGAGTCGCCATCCACGAACTACGGCAAATTGACAATGATCTGGAAAGTATATTTATGAGACTAACTAACACCGAGGAGGCTAAAGTATGAATCTGATCCGAGCAGAACTATTAAAGCTCAAAAATACACCACTGATAGCAGTCACTATATGGGTGGCCATCATGCCAGTCGCTATGGTTTCGTTAATTTATCTTTCTCAAGGCAATAGTGGGATCATCTGGCATTGGGATTCATTCGTCAACTCTTGCATGCAAATCTGGCTACAGCTTATCATGACGTTATTCATTGGAGCGATCGCTGCACAGTACTTAGCAATTGAACATAGCAGCAACGCATGGAAAGTGATATTTTCTACACCTGTAAATAAAGGTCATATTATCCTGGCAAAGTGGTGCATTACCACACTTCTCACCTTGATATCGTTTGTTGTTTTGATGATCAT
This sequence comes from uncultured Candidatus Saccharibacteria bacterium, assembly GCA_945873065.1. GTDB lineage: Bacteria > Patescibacteriota > Saccharimonadia > Saccharimonadales > Saccharimonadaceae > Saccharimonas. Next base: position 73,684 of record CAMCBN010000002.1, on the reverse strand, counting down.
TATGTACAGTGGCGCAGCAATTCTACAATCAATCCGTCCGAACGCAGAGCTCGTGCCGCAAGCAGTGAACCATCTACCTGATACACTCACCCTATTTGGCTTTACTTTCATAGCAGCACTTGGCATCATAACGATCCAATATGTCCTAGCGCTTGTCGTTCGCACGGTGAGCGCACCGATCATTGTAGCTGTAGCTGGATTCATGATGGCAACTATGGCTAATGGCCGAGAGCTACTACTACATCTCCTGCCATATGCGTGGCCGTATCAAGTCTATCTACAAACCATCAATAGCACCGACGCCAAGGTCGCAATACCATATGCTCTTATCGCATCAATCGTTATAACGCTGATTGGACTAATCGGCACGATCTCATACATACGACGACGCGATGAATTATAAAGAAAGGAGGAATCATGAGGAAGAAGGGTATACTCATCATTATTGGCATCACCATCTTCTTAGCTGCGATCGTACTGATGACTAGCGGCAACTAGACCGAAACATTCGTAGTGACTCGGTGATTCAGCGGAGATTCAATAGTCTCCGCTGTTTCGCGTCTAAATACCCAAACTCTCAAAAGGTTTAGGGGTAGCTTAATTTATCATCTTTATCATCGACCATCGTGAAAATATTGATAAATACTAGATGCCCGGGCTACACCTACAGTACGAGCTAGTTCCTCTTTGGTAGCCAAACGTACTGCTCGAGTGCTCCCAAAAGCTCGGATCAGTTTTTTACGCGTAGAAGGACCCACACCAGATATATCATCAAGCACACTAGCGGTCGCTGTACGACGCTTAAGTGTACTATGGTAACTAACAGCAAACCTATGCGCCTCATCGCGAATACGCTGAAATAGCTTCGTAATATCATCATAACGATTCGAAATATATTCTGCGTTCAACTCAGAAACAGTATTACTGCCACGTAGATTTTTGGAGTGCGAGCCAGCATTGCGCTGATCAGGGTGAAGATTTACGACAAGATACTCACCATCGCGTCGTGTATACATGTCGCGACCAGTGTTTTGCGATAATATATCAATATGTGAGCGATCGATCCCCGAATTAACCTGATGTAATATAACCTCCTCTTCCCGCTTGGCGATACTAATGATCGGCACTGTCACCCGCCGCTCATCACGAGCACGAATCGCTGCCTGTAATTGCGCCTTGCCACCATCGATCAGTAATAAATCCGGCTTACCCCAACGCTTGAGGTTTCGTTCGCTTAACCGACGAAAAATAACATCGTGTATATTCCCTGCATCATCATTTTTTTCGACAACCTTGAATTTTCGGTACTCCGCCCGATCACTCACCCCATTTGTAAACACCACCATACTTGCCACTACCTGATGACCACTCATATGACTGATATCATAGCCTTCTATACGTGCAGGTAACGAACCTAGCCCAAATAATTCTGCTAAATCCGCCAAGGCTCTATCTTTCGAAATATTGAGAAACTCTTTATCACCAAACATGACGCGCCGTTGTAATTCTTGCATCGATCGAAGTTTATTTCGTAATTGTGCTGCCATCTCAAAATCTTGCCGCTGTGCTGCCATCCTCATATCGTGCTCTAGCTCTGCCGCGATAGACTTGCGATTACCTTTGATATAACTAATCAATTTGCGTAGATTTGCCCTATATATCTCTGGACCGTCACTGACTTTTGGCGACAGCCCCAGATCCTCGTCCAATTTCGACTGCCCCGGACGGCGCTGCCGTGTCAAATACGGGAACACCCGACGCAGGTATCGCAGGGCCTTTTTTAGCGCATACCCATTATAAAATGGTCCGTAATAATCAGCACCATCATCCGCTGGATTACGCGTAAAACTCACCACTGGCCACTCATTTTTCATGTCGATCCGCACATACATTTGCGATTTGTCGTCGCGTAGTAACACATTGTAACGTGGCATATAGCGCTTGATCATCTCACTTTCCAAAAACAGTGCGTCGACCTCGCTTTCAGTCTCAATCCAATCAGTGTCAGCGATCTCTGCCACCAAAGCCAATGTTTTGTTATCGCGTTGGCGACTCTGCTGAAAATACTGACGTACACGATTGCGCAACACTGCAGCCTTACCAACATATATCACTTCACCATCTGATGATTTATGAAAATACACCCCAGGGCTACGCGGTAACGTTTCTAGCTTAGTTTTTAGGTGGCCATTCATACTACCATTATATCGTGTTTACCAGTTCACGCTATGATTAGCTATGGTCATCAGTTCAGAAAAATTGGCGTAAAGCATAAATTATGCTATAATTAGCATCTGGATCAGACTTTAAACATTAATAGCTACGGGGAGTTTTCATGTCGATCAATCGTCAGACTTTGTTGTTGTACTGGGCACAATTACGCAAACATAAGGTTTCACTTTTCGTTGTATTAATAGCTATACCAGTAGGAGTGCTCTTGATCGATACTTTGCTACCTTACGTTTTGTCGCAGGCTATAGATGCTTTATCTCGCCATGACGAGCAGGAGTTAACGCGCATTATGTGGATAGCTGGTAGTGTAGGGTTTCTCGGTGGACTATGTAACCTGATCGGGTTTCGAACGATCGCCTATCATGAAGCACAAGTGATGGCTGGCTTGCGCGAAGATGCTTTCGACAAACTCATCGCCAAAGATCATAGTTTTTTCGCCAATCATAAAGTTGGCTCTATGACCAGCCGCTACATCGACTATGTTCGTAGTGAGTATACTTTACAAGGGCTAATAGTTAGCCGTACGCTAGGCAATTTGCTCAGTGTTGGTGGCGGTCTTGCTATTCTAGCTACACAAGCCCCTTGGGTGGCGGTGATAGTTTTTGTATTTATCGTAATACTGTTTTTGCAAGTTTGGCTACGTCTTCGCCTCTGTGCCAAAATGAGACAAGAGCGCAAACAACTGACCGGTGCTATCCACGGGCAGGTAGCCGATGTTTTCACTAATAATGTCATCGTTCGTACTTTTGCTAGCGAAAGCCGAGAATCAGCGACACTGCACAAACTTACACAGCGATTCGCCAACGTCTGGGACAAGTACGTCGGCATCAGTACTATCGAGGGCTCTCTTCGCGTTTGGCTAATGGTATTAGTACAGGTGTTAGCTGTTGGTATAATCGCTCAAATGACGCTATCGGGCGACCTTAGTATAGCGATCGCGGTTTTCGTTTTAGCTTATATGCAGCGAATCGGCTCGCAACTATTCGTTATCGGCGACCTCATCACTGGATACGATAATGCCTTGCTAGACGCTCAGCCAATGACAGAAATGCTAATGGCTCCAAATAAAATAACCGACCAGCCAAACGCCAAACCTCTTGCCATCACAACTGGCACTATCCGCTTCGAAGCAGTCACCTATCGGTACGATGATGGTAAACACCCCGTACTAAAAGATATCACACTACATATACCCTCGGGGCAAAAGGTCGGCATTGTCGGCGCAAGTGGCGTAGGCAAAACTACCATCACTCAGCTACTACTACGTTTTTATGATGTTACTGATGGATGTATCTTTATTGACGATCAAGATATTCGCAAGGTATCCCAAACAAGCCTTCGCTCGCAAATCGCATACGTACCACAAGAACCATTACTATTTCATCGCTCAGTACGCGAAAACATCGCTTATGCTTGTTCAAATACGACGGACGATCAACAAATCATCGAAGCTGCTCGGCAAGCCAACGCCTGGGAGTTTATCCAGCGATTACCACAAGGGTTAGATACTATCGTTGGTGAGCGCGGCGTCAAGCTTAGTGGTGGTCAACGACAGCGTATCGCTATCGCCCGAGCTATCATGAAAGATGCACCGATCTTAGTGCTCGACGAGGCTACTAGCGCGCTCGACTCCGAGAGTGAGGCACTCATCCAACATTCACTATCTCGACTAATGAACGGCCGCACATCACTAGTAGTAGCTCACCGCCTCAGCACCATCGCCAATCTCGACCGCATCATCGTGATAGACGAGGGTATGATAGTCGAAGATGGCACACACGAGGAACTATTAGCAAAAGATGGCATCTACGCCAAACTATGGGCGCGACAATCAGGCGGGTTCATAGCAGACTAAAACAGACTAGCACCCACACCGCTGCTATCTCATTTTTTGCCAGTAAGCACACTTAGTACACCATCTAACGACCCTTGTGCTAATCTTTCTGCCCAAGACTGCTGCTCTAGGGCTCGTAAAGTACTAGCCTTTAGCCCCAGCCAACCAAGTCGACGCGCCCTAGACACTTTATACGACTGCTCCATAAACGCAAAATATTGCTCACGATAAGCCGCCGGAATGTCTTTTAACTTATCATTCGGCATGACTACCCGCCGCAAAGCATCGACTTTTTCCTCGTCTTTTGCTCGAACACCTGTGATTGAGCGATTAGTGTAGGCACCAATTTGAGAAATTGGGTTGAGAATATTGCAGACCACTTGACCATCCCGCTCAACTTGCCACGGCTCAAGACTCGCCGATGGGATTTCAGTCTCGATACCACCCGTACGCCAATACAACCTACCCGCATCATCGATATAACGCGTACCAACAAAATCGAACCAACCACGCCTATTGTGGCGATAGTCTTCGATACCAAAAACCGATGCAACCATTTCATCGCCAATCACCGCATCTACAGTGTCTCGATAAGCTTTGATCTTATCAGCCTCAGAGCTTTGAACCAAGGTATCTAAATCGCGCACCGTACCATTTTCGCGCAAACACGGCAAAAAGGCATCAGGTTTTAGCCGAACAGTGTGCTCATCCCAATCAAGCTTGGCCGCGTTTAACACAGCACTCAAGCCTAATCCACCGACCACGTTATAGTCGACATTACCGACATCCTTTACTGTTTCGTGAAAATTATTTTTTATCAACGTGTCATAAGCATTTTCGGATCTTTTCTTCATCCTTATTTTGTAGCATTATCCGCTCAAATTAGCAAGCTTTAGATCCCTGACACTCCTAGCCCAGCACACTCTTACTCAGTCGTCACTCCATCGAATTCTTCTTCGTTTTTCTCCGCTTCCTCGCGAGTTGTCCGGACTATGCCATCTTTGTGGTGTGCCGGACTGTAGATCGTATACATTTTGAGCATCTCTGTTGATGACACATTGATGACATTATGTTCAGCACCAGCTGGTACAATGATTGCATCGCCATCACTTACGGCATACTCGTTACCATCGATAAAGACCTTACCTTCACCCGCCTCAAAGCGAAAGAACTGATCGTTATCTGGATGCACTTCTGAGCCGATCTCACAACCTACAGGCAACGCCATCAATACCAACTGGCAATGTCGCGCCGTATAAATAACTTGACGAAAGTGAGTGTTTTCCTCCGTTAATTTTTCTATATTACCGTAAAAACCTTTCATACTCCCTCCTTCTTTACTATTTTTAGTATAACCAATTTTTGCTAAATTATTCACTACAATAAACCACTAGGGGTATAATCACGATGGCAATATTGCTTCTTTGACTACAGCTTGCAAAATCGGGACAACTTCTGTCTCAAACCACTGATTACGCTTACGCCAACCAATATTAAGTGGTGATGGATGCACCAGAGGAAAATACTGTGGCAAATAATCGTTAAAGCTCGATACGGTCATCGTCAAATTGCGCTTAATTCTATTGCCTAAATAGTATTTTTGCGCATACGCCCCTACCAAGATAGTCAATCGTACATTAGGCATTTGTGCCAAAATCTGTGCATGCCACTTGGCAGCAAATTCGCTACGTGGTGGCAAATCACCGTGTACACCCTTGCCTGGATAATAGAAGTCTACTGGCATCAACGCAAATAAATCCGCATCATAAAATTGTTCATCACTTACGCCCAACCACCGACGCAACAATCGTCCACTAGCATCATTCCACGGCTTATGGGTTTGTTGCGCGACTCTCCCTGGCGCCTGTCCAACCAGCACGATTCGCGACCGCGGCGAGGCTGCATAAACTGGCAGCCAACCTCTTCTGGTGAACTCAGCATTCATTGGGTCAGACATAATTTCTTGCTGTAGTAGTGAAAAATTGTCCATCTTCATTTATAATTAAGCTACTTAGAAATTTCTTTTTCAATCGCTGCACCAATATAAGCCAGACACAAACATTCTGCGTCTAAAACAATAACAGAGCCTAGGCTTTTGCTGCCTCTTCTAGGGCATCAACGAGAGCTTGCTTCGGCCGCATGCCAATAATCTCTGCTACCTCTTTGCCGCTAGCGAAAACCTTCATATTGGGGATTCCCTGCACTCGGTATTCTTGTGCCAAAGCAGCGTTGTCACCACTAGCCTCAATGTCAATCTTCACAATGTCAAAATCGGTCTCGTCGGCAATTTGGTGTAAAATCGGCGCCATCGCGCGGCACGGCGGACACCATGTCGCCCAGAAATCGACCAACACTGGATGTTTGCTTTGCAAAACCTTTTCCTCAAATTCTTGTCTAGTTGTGATATTATGCAATGCCATAATTATCCTCCTTATTTTTGACATTTTTTACACGTTCCAGTGATTACCAGCGGGCCATCAAAGTAACAATCATCCAATTCACACTCAATCTGTTGACGCACACTCACCGGTATCGCGATATCTCGCAGCTTATCGCAATATCCACACCGGAAATGATCGTGTCGCTCAGGCCGAGCATCATAGCGCAGGCAGCCCTGTTGTGTCGATGGCGCCAACCCTATCATACGATCATCATATAAACGTTGTGTTACTCTGTGTACTGTAGTGTCGCTGACTTGCGGATAAGTTTCGCGCAACTTCGCAGCGATCTCAGCATTAGTGGCGTGATGCAACCGACGCAAAACCGCCAACACCTCACAGGTATATTTGGTAGTGCGACGATTGATGCTTTGCGTCATATTTTTATTGTAAATAATTTACGATAAGAATGCAACTTCTTTTAATATATTGCTATCAATACTCTCACTTACCCGGATCGTAGAAAATAACGAACAAACCCAACTAGTGTTGACGAGTATATTCATACATGTTACAATTTTTCTCTAATTATGAAACTCTTTTTGAGTTTCCTCTGACTAACTTAGATCTACCCTACCCCCCCTTAATATTACAGTGGTATTTCTTCGGTTCTATATAAATAGCCAAAATTTAAGAAAGGTATCCATCTTGACAAAGAAGAATCGTCCCAAAATCAAAACATCATCCAACAGCAAACAAATAATTAGCCTTTTTTTGCACGCTTCAAAACCGTATGCATGGCGACGTAATGCTGCACTGCTCACCGCGACATTGACCATCACTGTCGGGACTTTTGTCGGACCATTAGTGATCGCTCAGCTACTCGACATTATCCAGCGTGGACAATTACAAAGCTCTAGCAATCTCTGGTTGTTGATCTGTATGTATGGATTTAGCCAACTATGGTCAGAGGTTATTGGTTGGCGGTTAGTGTTATATTTTGTCTGGACGTTTGAGACAGCGATGCAGCGCGACCTATACCGACGGTGTTTCAATAAATTGACTGAGCAGACTATGTTTTTTCATGCCAATAAATTTGGCGGCTCACTTGTTAGTCAAACCAGCAAGCTGACTGGTGCGGTTGAACGTTTTTGGGATACGATTATCTGGTCGATGCTACCACTGATAATTTCACTAGTAGGATCGGTCGTGGTATTGGCGACGCTACTTTGGCAATACGCCGTGTTCTTGTTTGCCTTTTCGGTAATTTTTGGTGTAGTGGTTTATTTTGGTTCCAAGCCATTAGCAAAATTAAACGAAAACGAAGCCGACGCCAACAACAAGGTTGGTGGACAATTAGCCGATGCCATGTCAAATATTCTTGCCATCAAGTCATCGGGCGCTGAGCAATCAGAAGGAAGACGATTCAACAAAATCGTCAATAAATGGCGTACCGCTAGTATGGATACTATGCACGGATTCTTGAAAGTTAGTACTATTTATTCGACAGTTAATACTAGTATCAAGATTGCCGCTATTGTTTTTGCCATATATGCAGCTCAGCACAACTTTGTGTCAGTCGCAGCAGTTTATCTGATCATTACCTACACAGGTAGTGTGGCACACGAACTATGGAACATGAATAGTATCATGCGCACGTACAACCGCGTACTCGGCGACGCCCACGAGATGGTAAATATCCTGACAACACCGACGACGCTCACTGACGCCAAAAACGCCAAAGATCTACAGGTGAAGCACGGACAATTAACGATGCAAAACGTAACCTTCACTCACGACGAAGGTGAAGGCGATACGCTATTTCGTGATTTTTCTCTAAACATAAAATCAGGCGAAAAGATCGGACTGGTCGGGTCGAGCGGATCCGGCAAGACCACGCTGACAAAACTGCTGCTACGCTTTTCTGACATCGATTCGGGCAAAATTCTCATTGACGGGCAAGATATTTCCACAGTGACGCAAGCTAGCCTGCGCTCATCAATAGCATACGTACCACAAGAACCATTACTATTTCACCGCTCAGTACGCGAAAACATCGCTTACGGACAGCCCGATGCATCAGACAGCGAAATCGAGAGAGCGGCGCGTCAAGCAGGTGCCTATGACTTTATCATCAAACTCAAAGATGGCTTTGACACCAAAGTCGGTGAACGCGGCACTAAACTATCCGGTGGACAACGCCAGCGGATTGCCATCGCTCGAGCAATCCTCAAAAACGCGCCAATATTGATTTTGGATGAGGCAACTTCGGCGCTTGACTCCGAATCGGAAGCTCTAATTCAGAACTCACTCGAAACCTTGATGAAAGGTCGCACCTCGATCGTTATCGCCCACCGTTTGTCGACCATCGCCAAACTCGACCGTATCATAGTGCTGGCGAACGGCCGTATAGTCGAAGATGGTTTACACGACGAGCTTCTAGCCAAAAAACATGGTATCTATGCCAAGTTGTGGGCACGACAATCAGGTGGATTTATCGAAGATTAATTAGCTAGGTCATTCCTCAGTCGCGCTATTTTCGTCTGCAACCCCGACTTGTTCGGCGTCAGCTGATTCAGCTTGGCCAGCAGCAGCTTCATTGGCAGCTTCAAGAGCAGCTGGCTCATAAGCACTAGCGATGACCAGATCCTTGACTGTCACATCGTCGTCGGCAGTCCCCTCGCGACCATCATCATGCTCAACTAGCTCGACACCATCCGGCAGCACAATATCACCTACCATTACTCGGTCCCCCTCCTTGACCAATTTCTCGAGCGATACCTCTAAAACTTCTGGCAATTCCATCGGCAATGCCTTTACTTCGATTTTTTCGAGTGCTTGCAAGACTACTAAACCAGCTCGCTCTGCTTCAGACTCGCCCTGACCAAGCAAACGAATCGGCACTTCAGCGATCACTGGATCATTAGCCCTCACTGCATGAAACGAAATATGGCGAATCGTATCAGTCTTCGTTGGGTGAAGATCTACGTCTTTGATCATAGCGATCCGACGCTTATTACCTACTAATTGTACTGGTGTGTGCTTGCCGACCGCTTTATATACACGAAGAACTTCGCTAGAATCAGCCTGGACTGGCGTCGACTCGATGCCAGCTCCGTACACTACGCCAGGAACGATACCCTCTCGGCGAAGTAAGCGAACTTTCTTGCCAAGAACTACACGTTTTTCGATTTTTAAAGTAACTTTCTCTCCCATTTCTCTCTTCCTTTCGTTAGATACCTTTACGGAGTTCTGTGACTCTATTTTATCATATTAGTTTTGCAATCAAATATGCTATAATTTTTGAATATGGAAGCATTTATAAACCTCATCATTCACCTTGGTGTGCCGATAATATTATTAGTTGTGTTCGCTGAATCTGGCCTGCTGATCGGTTTCATTTTTCCGGGCGACAGTTTACTGTTCACTGCAGCATATATGGTCCAACAGAATATATTGCCGATAAATATTCATTTATTTGCTTTGCTGGTATTTATTTCTGCCGTATTGGGTGATAGCGTTGGCTATAGTTTTGGGCACAAAGTAGGTAGAAAACTATTCGAAAAAGACAATTCACGCTTCTTTAAGAAAAAATACCTAGAAAAAACCGAGAAGTTTTATGACAAGCATGGTTCAGTCACTATCGTATTAGCACGGTTTGTGCCAATCGTACGAACTTTCGCGCCAATCGTAGCAGGCGCTAGTAAAATGCACTACAATACTTTTCTACTATTCAATTTAATCGGTGGTGCTCTATGGTCTTCCTTATTTGTATATTTAGGGTTTTACGCTGGTGAAATTCTGACCAAAGCCGGTATCAACATCGAAGTTGCTGCAATTATTATTATTTTCTTGTCGGTATCACCGATGATTATTCACGCCATCAAAAATCCATCAAATCGCACCGCCCTGAAGAAGCAATTTAGAGTTTTATTTACGAAAAAGAAAAACAAAAACCCATCTTAACTATCCACCATACCACAAATAGTAGTGTAGTCCGATTTTCTATTTTGGTATCAAAATACGAGCTTTAACCTGCCTCAAGTCAAAAGCTTCCGCAGGTCCTTACCTGTCTGACTAGCAGCATTTTTTGCCACATCCTCTGGTGTACCAGTTGCAACAACCTGTCCGCCGCCCTGACCGCCTTCTGGGCCCATATCAATGATCCAATCGGCGCATTTGATGACTTCTAGATTGTGCTCGATGATAATCATACTGTTGCCACCATCCACTAATTTTTGCAGAATCTCAAGCAGCTTGCGCACATCGGCAGTATGTAGGCCAGTCGTCGGCTCATCGAGAATGTACAAAGTTTTACCTGTCGAGCGGCGGGATAATTCCGTAGCTAATTTGATACGCTGCGCCTCGCCACCGCTAAATGTCGTCGCTGGTTGACCCAATTTGACATAACCCAAGCCGACGTCGTTAATAGTTTCGAGCTTACGCGAAATTGCTGGAATATTGGCAAAAAATTCACAAGCCTGCTCAATTGTCATTTCCAAAATATCACTGATAGTCTTATTCTTATACTTAATTTCCAGCGCCTCGCGATTATAACGTTTGCCATGACATTCGGGACATTGAATATAAACATCAGGCAAAAAGTGCATTTCAATCTTAATGACACCATCACCCTGACAATTTTCGCAGCGACCACCTTTCACATTGAAGCTAAATCGCCCAGGCTTATAGCCACGAATATTCGCTTCTGGCGTGCCAGCAAACAGTTCGCGAATTTGCGTGAAAACACCAGTGTAAGTTGCCGGATTGGAACGCGGCGTGCGGCCGATCGCTGATTGATCGATAACGATAGTTTTGTCGAGCTGCTTAATTCCATCGATTTTATCGTGCGCGCCCGGCACAGTTTGTGCCCGGTGCAATCGCGCCGTTAGTTCATTCGCCACAATATCATTGACAAGCGTTGATTTACCACTGCCGCTCACGCCCGTCACCAGCGTCATCACACCAAGCGGGAATTCAACATCAATATTTTTCAGATTATTTTCGCGCGCGCCGCGAACGATTAGTTTGTGGTCTTTTTTGACTAGTCGACGTTTTTTCGGCACAGGAATTTTCTCCGAGCCTGACAAATAGCGCCCCGTGATGCTATTTAGATTTTTCGCCACTTCCGCCGGCGTACCCACCGCCACGATTTCGCCACCATGCACGCCAGCGCCCGGCCCAACATCAACCAGATAATCCGCTGATGCAATCGTGTCCTCGTCATGTTCAACTACCAGCACCGTATTACCAAGGTCACGCAAATGCTTAAGTGTCGCGATCAAACGATCATTATCACGCTGGTGCAAACCAATTGATGGCTCGTCTAGCACATACAGCACGCCCTGCAGGCCAGAACCAATCTGCGTCGCCAAACGAATCCGCTGCGCCTCACCGCCCGAAAGCGTATTAGCCGCCCTACCAAGCTCCAGGTAACTCAAACCAACGTCGTTCATGAATCCTAGCCGCGCGGTAATTTCCTTGATTACCAGTTTAACGATTTTCATTTCATCGTCGCTAAATTTTAATTGCGAGAAAACATCAAGCGCATTTGCCACATCGAGATTACACAGATCCATAATCGACAGATCATTGACCGTCACCGCCAAAACCACTGGCTTGAGCCGCGCACCATGACACGCCGTACACTTTCGCTCGCGCATGAAACGCTCGATATCTTTGCGCATAAACTCACTGTCGGTCTCACGGTGGCGGCGCTCCAGGTTCGGAATCACACCTTCGTATGTCGTATCATAATGCCGCCCACCCGCTAGCTCCATGCGATATTTCTGCTTGCCAGTACCGTACAGGATAATTTGTTTAGCTTCGTTTGATAATTGACCAACTGGCGTCTGCGTACTAAAACCATGCGCCTGTGCCACCGCCGATATTTTCTTCATATAGAAATTATCGACATTGAGGCGATTATATGGACGAATTGCGCCTTCGGCAATCGTCAAGTTTTTATTAAATACCAAATCTGGATCAATTTCCATACGCGTCCCCAGGCCAGTACAAACCGGGCAAGCTCCCTGCGGCGCATTAAAGCTAAACAGACGCGGTTCAAGTTCGGGAATTTCCTCGCCCGGATGATCAACGCAAGCATAGCGCTGACTCAGTGTTACAATCTCACCACTATCGGCGTCCAAAATTTGCACCACACCGTGCGCCAACTCCAATGCCTGCTCGACCGATTGCGACACCCGCGAGACCATACCCGCACGCAACACCAGACGGTCGACCACTAGCTCGATATTATGCTTGTAACTCTTTTGCAGCTCTGGAAATTCGTCAAGTGCATACACTACGCCATCAACCCGTGCCCGCGCAAAACCGCTGCGCATATATTGCTCCGGGATATGCGCGAACTCACCTTTTTTTTGGCTAACAATCGGTGCTAAAATTATTAACTTGGCCCCCTCAGGAAGTTTCATGATCTCATCGATAATCGATTGCGCCGTACGACGCTGTACTGGTTTGCTGCAAACTGGACAATGTGGCACGCCGACGCGCGCGTAAAGCAAACGCAAATAGTCGTAAATTTCCGTCACCGTCGCCACCGTTGAACGCGGATTGCGGCTGGTTGACTTTTGATCAATTGAAATTGCTGGGCTCAAGCCTTCGATCGAGTCGACATCTGGTTTATCCATGATACCGAGAAACTGCCGCGCATAACTACTGAGGCTTTCGACGTAGCGACGTTGCCCTTCGGCGTAAATCGTATCAAAAACCAAGCTCGACTTGCCACTGCCACTCAGCCCAGTCACCACAACGAACTTATCACGCGGGATTTCGATATCCACGTTTTTCAGATTATTTTGACGCGCGCCAACTATTTTGATACTATCTGACATATCATCTCATTCTAGCATCACTATTAATGATGCGTCAAAACGTTTTGCGCTCTTTGCCACACTCTATACTGCCAAAGTACTCCACCTGATAGCTAGCGCCATTTTTCTCGCAAAAAACAAGGAGATGGAATCGTTTATCGATCTTGACGTGACGATAATTTTTTGTGTGGCAAAAACAGCGTCATTACGAACCCCGCCGCCATCAATGAAGCGCTAATGATGAAAATATGATGCAGCGAGTCGCTAAACGCCTGCAAAATTTTGGTATTGTAATCGTCCTGCTGTGCTTTGAGCTGCTTGATGGCTTTATCGCGCAGCGGCGCTGGCAATTTCGTCATACCTTGCTCAGCACCTTTCAGAATCGTGTCGCGTTGGCTATTAATTTGCAGCAACTTATCTGAGTTCAAATCACCCTCTAGCATCTGTGCCGCTTGCGGTGATTTACGCAGCGTCTGGATGTACGGCATACTATTCACATCACCAAGACTACTTATAATCCCTGCCGTCAACACACTAGCAAAAATCGCCGTACCAACTGTCGAGCCAAGCCCGCGAAACAGTTGCACGCTCGATGTCGCTGCGCCCAAATCTTTCTGGGTAAATTCATTTTGCACCGCTAGGCTCAGAATCGGCATACACATACCCATACCGAGGCCGACGATCGACATAATGATCGCTTCGTGCCAATACGGCGAGCTTGGCTGGAGCGTGATTAGCGACAATACAGCCAACGCCACGATCGCACAGCCTACCGATATAAAGCGACGGTATGATCCAATACGGCTGACGATCTGCCCAGTCGACAGTGAACTAATAGTCATACCCGCCACCATTGGTAGCAACATCAGCCCAGCCTGCGATGCAGTCGCACCAAACACCTGTTGGTTGAACTGCGTCAGGTACAAAATTACTCCTAAGAACGCCGCGCCAAACAACAGCCCAACGATCAAAATGAGGCTATAAGTCTTGTTGCGGAAAAATCGCAGTGGTAATGTCGGGTGCTTGGCCCGCTTTTCCGCCCAGACGAACAGCACCGTTGCAATTGCCGAGATCGTAAATAGCACCGTCTTGATGAGACCCAGTGCTACCCCTCCGTCGATTAAACCCTTGAAAATCGTCTCGGTATTATCTACCGCCAACACCAACGCCGCCAGTGCGATCGTGATCAGTACCGCACCAAGGTAATCTGGCTTGTGTGTTGTCTCGTGCTTTATTTGTGGACAATAGCGAATCAGTGCCATGGTTGCAATTACACCGATCGGCACATTGATAAAGAACGTCCAACGCCAATCGGTCGTCATACCAAAAAACGACGCGCCATCAGTCAACCAACCACCCAGCAACGGCCCGATCACCGAGCTCATGCCAAATACTGCTCCAAACAGCCCCTGCCATTTACCGCGCTCATTCACTGGGAAAAGGTCGCCGATAATCGTAAAAGCATTCGCTGTGATGACACCACCACCGATACCCTGCAAGGCCCGCCAGACGATCAACCACTCGACGCTCGAGCTCACACCACTCAGCAACGAGCCAATCGTAAAAATCGCCACACCACTGAGCAAGAGCGGTTTACGCCCATACATATCGCTTAGCTTACCGGCTAGTGGCACCGTCACTGTCGTGGTCAACATATACGCCGTGACAATAAAACCGAGGCTCGAAAAACTATTAAATTCTTTAACGATCGCCCCCAACGCCGTGGAGATAATCGTCTGGTCGAGCGCCACCAAGAATAGCGCGCTCATCACCGAGAACATGACAATCAACTTATTGTGCAACGGTAAATGATGTAGCATTATTTCACACCTCCTTGCAAGCCACCAGTTGCACACTCATAAGATTTCGAGACTAGCGACACTGCCTCTAATGATTGAGAATTTTCACACATAAAATGATATTCTACACCACAAAACTACCTCTGTCAATGCCACCACGAGAGTATGCCGCACGCCGAAATCGTCTATTCCCAGCGGAAAATACGAATAGAAATAATGTAAACGACCAGGGTTGTTACGGCGACAGCGATAAACTGCGTGCCAGCGGCGATAAAGCCGGCGCTCTCGGTCATGATCAAACGAAAACCGTCAACTACATACGTCATTGGGATGAATTGACTGATGTTTTTTAGCCACTCTGGGAAGAGATAGGCCGGGAAGAATGCGCCCGATAAGAACATCATTGGGAAGGAGACCAAATTCACCAGCGGCGCCGCTTGATTTTCGTTTTTTGCCCACGAGCCAACCATCAGGCCGAGGCTGGTCATCATCGCGGCCGCTAGCGCCAAGAATGGTATAAATACCAGCCAATCACCGCGCATTTGGAACTTGAATACCAACGCTCCAACCAACATCATTGATGCGGCGCTAATCATAGCGATCACGGTGTAGACGAGGGTTGTTCCCAAAAGCAGCTGCCCCGAGGTAAATGGCGACGCGCGCAGGCGGCGGTACGAACCGCGTTGCTTCTCGCTCGGCATTTGATTCGCCAGACCGAACAGACCCATGCTCATCAAGCTAAACGCCAGCAGTCCCGTAAAGGTATAGTCAAAATTACTTAGCGCTTTGTCGCCGACTTCTTCGCTCGCGACCTTAAACGGCGCTTCTGGCTGGCCCATACGCTTATTGATCTCGTCAGTCACCTGGCCGAGCAGCGCACTGAGAGCTGAACCAGCCTGGTCGGAACCTTTAGCGTAAAGCACCTTCATCGTACCGCTTGGACGATGATCAGCGCCGGCTTTACCGAAATCTTCCGGCAATACGATGATACCGTTGATCTCGGAGCGCTTCAGTTTTTCGCGCGCCTGATCTATACCGTTAACATCTTTGATTTTCAATAACTGCTTATCGTCGCTTTTCGCGCCTTCAACAAATTTTTTGGCAAATTCGGTTTGGGAATGGTTGATAATCGCCACGTCAAAGGAGATCGATTTATTGTTAAAAATCGAGCCAAAAATTAATAGGAAAATGAGCGGGAACAAAAAGGTGAAAAATAGCGCCATTTTGTCGCGCATAAAGCGCTTAAATATACTGACTACAATACCCCGAACTCCTGTAAAATATCGTTTCATATTACTCCCGAATCGCCTTTCCTGTTAAGTCAATGAACACATCTTCCAGGTTAGCCTGCTCGACCACCTGCTTTTTCTTGAAGCCGCGCTTTAGCAGAGCTTGAATGAGATTTTGCGGCGTATCCATGGTGATGATCTTGCCTGCATCCATAATCGCCAAGCGGTCGCAGAGAATTTCCGCCTCATCCATGTAGTGGGTGGTGAGCACCACAGTGATGCCTTCATCGCGAATCTGCTTGATCAAATCCCACATGTCGCGGCGCGCCTGCGGATCGAGGCCGGTCGTCGGCTCGTCTAAAAACAGCACTTTCGGATGATTCACTAACGTCGATGCGATGGCGAAGCGCTGTTTTTGCCCGCCAGACAACTGCTCAACGTAATTTTTGGCTTTTTCGGTTAGCTGGACTTTAGCCAACAACGCGTCGGCATCGACTTTTACGCCGTAAAGGCTGGCAAATAATTTCAATTGCTCGCGCAGATTCAGCTTGTCGTAAAATGTCGTCGCCTGCAGCTGAATACCAATAATTTCTTTGATCTTCTTTGGATTTTTCGCCACATCAATGCCATCAATTTCCGCCCGGCCGCCGTCGATCGTCCTGAGCGCCTCGATCATCTCCAGCGTCGTCGTCTTGCCCGCGCCATTTGGCCCGAGGATGCCGAAAATTTCGCCTTCTGACACCGTAAACGATATGTTATTCACTACGTTCTTACCGTCATATGTCTTGACGAGATGGCTAACGTTAATAATAGGTTTGGTTTGGATCATATACTTCCACTTCCTTTCTGCGCTATTCGCGCATTTTAATAATATAATCCAACCTACCTTACCTATGTTTTCCATTATACCAGCCCCCCTGAATTTTACAAGCGTAGAGAATAATTATGCTATAATGAACGCCATGAAGATTAAGGCAATCATCCGATCATTAGGCAAGAGATCAGCAATCACGATCACATTATCAGTCATTGGCGTCGTGGTGTTAGTGGTGATTATCGCCGGTAGTGTGATCGGATGGGGTAGGATATTTGATAAAGTAGCAGATAAATTTCATTCAGCCACCACCGTCGTAAAGTTTGATCACTCTAAAGGCGAGTCTCATTTTCCCGATATCGACACCAGCAAGCTTAGTCCCGTACGACAAAGAGTCATCCAGGTAGCTCGCCAAGAATTCGCCACCAATCCACCCGGCACCAAATATAGTCAAGGTATACAAGAACCATGGTGTGCCGATTTCGTTAGTTGGGTTTACAAAGAAAGTGGCAACCAATTGAAAAACCCACACACAAGCAGCTGGCGCATCCCCGGCACCATCACCTTACGTGAATACTATCAGCAAATAGGGAGATTCAAGTCCGTCAATTCTGGCTACACGCCGCGCCCTGGCGATGTGGCGATTTACCGCAGTTCACCGATATTTGGCGACCACACACAAATAGTGCTAAAAGAAAATGATGGCGTTTTGACAACCGTTGGTGGTAATGAGAATTTTAAAATACGCGTTTTTGCTAACACCAAAAAGCAGTACGATGGCCTGCTTGGTTACGGCACGCCAGATTAACTTCGCGATTATCTTGCCGAAGGCTAATCAAATACAATCGCGGCTTCTACATCCGCCAACCCGCGCTTCACCCCTGTACAAACGTACACAAAGCGCTATACTATATACATGGGACATCTGCGACATTACAAAGAATCGACCATAGCCGCTCTCCGCGGTATCGGAAGATTGTTGTTGCTACCACGCTACGCGACACTGACAGTGGGTGTTTTCTTACTTTTTGCGGGCGCGATCTTTCTGGCTATTAATGCGCAATTCTATGGCTCGCTTTTCCTGTCACGCCTACCCTTCCTTGATAAACTAGTATTGCTAGGTACGATGTACGCCGAATTATTTCGGCAGAGTATCACTACACTAAATGGCGCGCTCCTTTTGCTAGTATCAGCCATGCAGGGATTATCATTGTCAGTTGTTATATTTACATCGAGGAGAAATAAACGCGATCAAGCGACAACAGCCAACCAGCTCGGCCTCAGTGGGCTCGCCTCTGTAGCCGCAGCGATAGGGCTTGGCTGTGTGCCATGCGGTACATCGCTCATCTTACCAATAATTGCACTATTTTTCTCTGGAGCTGCAGCGGCAACCGCTGCTAATATAGCTAGTGGTATCATTCTGGTAGCAGCACTTATTCTTAGCATCGTATCACTTTACAAATCTGGCCAAATAGCCTACATCTACACGACATTGTCTAAACAGGAGAAAGAATCATGACATATCAAAAAGGTATCGAGCCGATCCGTATAGCACTCTATATAGTCATTGCAGCGATCGTCGGACTATTCATCTATAATATTATCAATCGCCCACCTAACAAACATATTGGTAAAGGACAGCCATGGGTCGCAGCCATGTCACAGGGTGACAAAGATGCCAAAAACACCCTGATCGATTACACTGATTACTTCTGTTCATTTTGTTCCGAAGTCGAAAAAGCTACCAGCGAATCATCCTTTAGAGACAAATATATCGCTTCAGGAAAGCTACGCTATGAGCACCGTGTAGTCACCATACTCAAAGATAAAGTCCCCAACACCGAGCAAGGCGCTGAAGCTGCCTACTGCGCTGCCGATCAAAACAAGTACTGGCAATACACCCATCACATCGTACCACGCATCAAGGCCGACTATTTCGATAGAGGCATCGGCGTGAAAAATGTCGCTATACCAAAAGAGATCCCCTTATTGCCAATAGATTACTTCACGACATCTGCACAAGCTATTGGCATGAACGTCGATACTTTTCGTGACTGTGTCAAAAACGAAAAACACAAAGAAGAGATCGCCAATAACACAGATCGAGCCTTAAAGTTAGGTGTGAATGGTCTACCCTACATGGTTGTCAACGACTACATTACTAGCGGCTTCAGCGGTGGACAAAACGGTATAAACTCTGTGCTAAAAGCTGGTGGCGTCCAGTAAGTTCACGAACTATTTACTCTTATCGTCATTATCCCGCCACACCAAAAATCATCCAGTACTGATCGGTAGTCCAGGTAGTCCAGGTAGTCCAAGCGTCAGTAAAAAAACCGCCACATCATCAAAGTATTAGCACAGCGAATCCGACTATGCCAAAGCTCGCAGAGCAGGGATCGCTACACACCTTAGCCCACACTAGTGATGTATTAAACCTCTTCAATTCTCAGGAGCACACCAACATAATCAATTTTCTGATGATCATTGGCGGCGGTGAGAATAGCTGCACATTTGAGTCTTCGTTAATCGCAGTCGGCAATATGATGGCCTAATTGGTTATGGCATATTATAGTTAGCGACAAATCAAATGACTACATCCCGAGTGCCTGTAGCATGAGTCTAGGTCTAATCAGAATAATCGGCTGGCAGCACCGACTCCAGCCATAATTGCAATTCTTGAACAATAAACTCATTACCATCATCCAACCGCATCAACCGTTGAAGCGACTGCATAAACTGCGGTAGTTGTGATCGAATACGTTCAGTACGCCAAGACTCCCAAGCCCGACTCTCTATTTCACTCAAGGTGTTTGGATAGGTGCGCGCTTTGTAGTGAACCAACAACTCAGGCAAGCGTTTGTCTATAAAATTTGGATGAAAGTTGGTCAATTCACGTTCACTAGCATTGCGCACCGCTTCGACACGCACTCGATCACGGTCATTCAAAAAACCATCATATAACTGTGCCTCAGGGTCAGGCATTTTTTTGAATTCAGGCTTGTTCTCAAAAATCCTGCATAACTTTTCTGCAAAATCCGGATGTGCCAACAAAATCTTTCGGTGTTTTTGTATAGTCGCTACATCTAGCGAAATTTTTCGCCAACCATCACTCTGCTCCAAAACACCTAACGGCGCCACTGCTGGGCAGTGATTATACTGCAAAACCTTGACTGGCAACTTCACAAAATCTTCCGCCTGCCGCTCCTGCCAGGTAGCGAATATCTTCTTAGCAAGATCGGACGAATCTAGCTTAACAAATGGTGTCGGATCATAGCGTAAATCATAAACCAGCACATTACCGTTTGGAGCTGGTGCAATTGGTAACGCTACTGTCGCTTTATTCCACTGATTATCATACCGGCCACTTGCATAGACAAATGGTTTTTTATCATCAAGGTTGACTATTTTTTTTATCTCATTTTTATCGCGTAGCCTGTACAAATAATTGAATAACTGTGGTTGCTTGTCACGAATTAATCTCGTCACATCGATCAACGCATTGACATCGCTCATCGCATCGTGGGCATTTTCATGCGCAATGCCATTTTCCTTGGTGATCAGCTCCAGGCGATTCGTCGCCTGCCCTTTCTCGTCCACCGGCCAACTGATCCCCTCCGGCCTGAGCGCCCGCGTCATCCGCACCACATCCAGCATATCCCAACGCGACCGACCATCTTTCCAGCTCCATTCATACGGATCATAAAAATTTCGCCACAGTAGATGCCGTACAAACTCATCGTCAAATCGCACGTTATTGAACCCAACCGCGACAGTATCAGGCGTAAAGATCTTCTCACTTAATATCCGCGCAAATTCTGCCTCCGAGTAACCTTCCTCAACTGTTTTTTGCGGTGTAATACCCGTCACTATCAGTGCATCTGGACTGGGCAAAGTATCGTCATTTAGCGCCACCAAGATATTGACCGGCTCGCCAACCGGTCTGAGATTCATATCAGTACGCCGCCCCGCGAACTGCATAATCCGATCCTGTCGCGGATTTAGACCACTAGTTTCGAGGTCGTAAAAGAAAAATGTTTGCGCCATATAACTATTATACTACGCATTTAACATACCATATAATCCTAGCACCCCACGGCCCAAAAACTATTACAGACAAAGTGTTATTTATTATTTATAAAGCTCCCTGATCGGATGTCGAATTACAGTCTTGAGCTTTTTGACTGGCACTTTTCGCACGTCACTCAAATATATTTCATGATGCAAGCGCTCGTCTGTGATGTCTAAAACATATCCCCGGCTTTCAATATAATCATGCATGAGTGAAACAGTGGATGGCTCGTCGTCGTAAGGACCTATATGCATACATTGAACGCATAATCCTTCATCATATGTCATAAATTCCACTTTTGAAAAATCTGCTTTCTTTTTCTTTGTCGCTTCAGAAATAGCCCAGTCGAAATCTTCTTTTGTAACAAAATCAGGCAATCGAATAACCGAAATCCACCTGAAATTTTCTTTATGCGCATAATCGATACCCTTAATTTTATCTTGCCACCAAAATCCCTCAAGCGGCGGCACAACAAAGTCAAAATATCCGTCAATTTGACGAATACCTTTCTTACTCATTTTAATGGTGTACGCTATTCCGTAAAGCAGTCCTATTGATTGCTTATATTCACCACCATCAACATTAGGATCCCCACTTCCCTTGACCGCTATATAATTCGTCGTTGGAATTCTGACTATGGAAGGTTCATTCTTTGGCATATAGAATTCTTTATACTCTTTCTTAAAATCAAAAGTCATTGCTCCGCCTCCTCTCTAAAGAATTTAACTACCCAAAATCCAGCTACCGCTCAACAAGTGTAAATGGTTGAGAATCGCCAATGACAATGCGGCTGCCTCCCTCGGCACCACGACGAATCAGTTCATGCGTAATGCCAAGTTTTTTCATAATATCGCGCAGGCGATTGACTGCTTCAAATTGATCAAAATTCGTACGGCGTGCAAACTTTTCAATTTTAGCGCCAGTCACTAAGAATACTTTAACCGTTTCGCCAGTTTCATTTGTCTCTTCTGGCAATTCCTCGACGTTCCAGCCGTCAGCCAACTGCGCCGCATCCAGCGAAATAACTGGCACGGTATCATCAGTCGCCTCCTCAACCGCTTTCACCTCGCGGGCTCGATAAGCCTCAACCTCGCGCCGCGCCAGACGCAGCAACTCCTTGACGCCGGCGTGGGTCTGCGACGATATCGCTAACACCGGTGCGCCGTTTACCACGTTTTGCAAGGCGGTTGATTGCATAGCAACAATTTCATCATCAAGCCCTTCACACTTTGTGAGCACGATAATTTCCGGCCGCACCGCTAGCTCCTGGCTATACTTTTCCAACTCGCGGCGAACTGTCAGATATTTTTCAGCTGGGTCATCGCTATAGGTATCGATCATATGAAGCAGTACTGCCGTGCGTTCAACGTGGCGCAAAAACTGGTCACCCAAACCCTTGCCTTCGCTCGCCCCTTCAATCAACCCTGGGATATCAGCGATCAAAATTGACCCACCATCAACATCAGCCACCCCGAGATTTGGCGTGAGTGTCGTAAATTCATAATTAGCAATTTCTGGCCGCGCGTTTGACACCACGCTCAAAAATGTCGATTTACCAGCATTCGGAAAGCCAACCAGGCCAACATCTGCGAGCAGCTTCAGCTCTAGCTCCGCTTCAAATTCCTCACCGGCCTCGCCCAGTTCTGCCATGCGCGGTGTTTGGCGCGTACTGGACTTAAAATGTGCATTACCAAAACCACCATCGCCACCGCGAGCGATAACAACCTCTTTACCAGGGTCGACCAAATCAGCAATAACTCGCCCATTACGTTTTACTATAGTACCTACTGGAACTTTAACTACTAGAGCCTTACCCGATCGGCCAGACATCTTCCGCTTGCTACCAGAGCGACCATCATCCGCCTTGAGCTCTGGTTTGTAACGAAAGTTAAGTAGTGTATTGAGCTGCTCTGTTGCGACAAATACAACATCTCCACCACGACCGCCATCGCCGCCATCAGGACCACCTTTATCTATATAAATCTCATGCCGAAACGAGACGACACCATCACCACCTTTACCAGCCCGTACTGTTACTTTTGCTGTATCAACAAACATCGTACTCTTAGTATAACAAACGTGCCTCTGCAACAACAGAGACACGTATCACGAAATCAGAAGCCTTTAGTAAATATATTGATACCTACCACCTACTGCCTCATTCCAAGGGATCGCACCAGTACCTACTCTGTTAAAACCACCACCCCAGCGATAGCCATTCATCTCACTAATGATCACCGAGACACCTGGATTAACACTCTCAACAATCGCAACGTGACCATAGCCGCCACCATTTTGCATAACCGCACCGACCGCTGGTGTCCTACCTACGCCGTAGCCCGAGGCACGAGCATAACTCGCCCAGGTCGCCGCATTACCCCACTGCCGACCAACTGGCCGACCAAGCTGAAGCCGACGCTCATAAGCATAAAAGGTACAGTTACCCCAAGCATAACCTCCACCATCGCCGCCACCAGTCCAAGCACGAGCCGATCCGACGGCCGCACCATAACTGCCAGTACCGTTACTGCTTGCTGCGCTATTACTATAACCGTTACTCGTGCTCGATCGCCAAGAATTTGCCGCCTGTGGCGCTACATATCCAGGCTGCTCCTCTGTAGGGAGCGACCCATCAGGAATAATCAGCTGGCGTCCTTTCGTCAAGCTGGTAGTTAGCTCAAGGTCATTGAATAGCGTCAACTGTTCTTTGTTGGCCTTGTACTTTGCAGCGATACCATCAAGAGTGTCACCATCTTTCACAGTGTAAAGAATACCATTCGTTGGTAAAATAATAAGTTCCTTACCAGGCTCAAGAGCATCACTCGTTAGATTATTGACCCACTTGATCGTCTGTGCGCTAATATTAAACTTCTGAGCAAGCGCTGGCACAGTATCGCCTGCTACTACTTTGTATTTCTTAATCGCTCGGTTATCTGTCGTTGGTTGAATAATTTGTGGCTTACTAATCGTATTAGCGCTCGTTTGAGTAAATGAATTTTCCACCGAAAGCGACTGCGATAAGCTAGCTACGTTGTTCGCGACTGGCAAATTTGCGCTTTCAGCGATAGTTGTCGCTACATTTGTCGCGACAACCTTATCGACACCCGCCACTGATGGAGTAGCTGCTGTCTGTCGTGTTGTACTAACCGGTGTAACACTAGCAAGAGCAGCGGTATCTGCTAATACTGGCTGATAGCTCATCGCTACTAGTGAAACAACCAAGATAAACACACCCGCATACGCCGATATACGAACCGGCGAAACAAGTGAATAAAATGGTTGAAGCCGTTTACTACGTACAGTAATCGGTGCAAGTTCGAGTTGTGAAGCCTGATCGGCTGCTTGTTGTTGACGAATGATCGTTCTCCTGTACTTTATTACTAAAGTACGCCAACCTCCTTTGTCTTTCTTCTGCTAAACAGAACAGGGCATACATGTCGACCTATTTTATTATGTAATAATATTATAAGATTATTTTCGATGCCCGTACGACAAATAAAGGTACATCATCGGTAGAAAACACCCCCTGTCAATACTTCTATCCACCAACGATTCTGTTGATCATGATACTACGAATACGCTATAAAGTCAATATACCTTAACAGGGGTCGTATATCATAGTTTAAAATTCTGCGCAAAGTTTTTTGCAGTATTTTTTAATATTCGCCTGATGCTCAGTGTTCGTTTTTGCGAAGTAAACATTGCCATCGTCACCTGCGACAAAGAATTCATACTGCCCTGGCGCCGGATCGGCAACAGCCTTGAGCGCACCTATCCCCGGAGAAGCTATCGGCCCTGGGGGCAATCCTACCTTAGTGCGAGTGTTGTACGGCGAGTCTACATTGACTGTCGGTTGTACACCTAGTAAATCCGCCCCATAAATAAATGTCACATCAGAACCAAGCGGCTTATTTTCACGTAAACGCTTGTAAAACACCTGAGCAATCTGGCGCTGTATCTGATGACATGCCTCGCTACCGTTACCACAGCCCATTTCCCGTTGTACGACAGAGGCTAATGTGATCGCTTGATATAAGTTGAGTTTTTGGGCTTTAAATTTCTCTACCAGACCATTATCTCGTATATGCTGATACATGTGACCAAACGCCGCCTGTAATGCCGCCTCGGGACCCTCTACGATGGGGATTCTGTAGGTGTCACCATATATATAACCTTCAAGTGATGTACCGACTGGTTTATCAGCAAACAGCGGTGAAGTGTAGGTTTTCGCCAAAGCCGCTTTGATTTCTGCGTCACTATATCCAGCTCGCTTCAATGCGTTAGTCGCGTCTTGTGCTTGTGGTTTATATTTTGAGTCAACTACTGTACCACCTGGCAAAAAAGTGACCATGCGAGTCTCGTGACAGCCTTGAGCTAATTTATTGACAATATCTGGCATCGACTGAGATGGAGATAACCGACAGGTCCCGGCCTGCAACTGATCACGCACACCCTTAGTGCGAGTGTATATCTCGAACGTCCATGTATTACGGATCAGGCCTTTTTGCTTGAGCGTGTCAGCGATAGCCCCTGGCGTAGCACCCGACGTTATCGTCACTAAAGACTGAGACGTATTATTAGCATCGACAGGGGTGAGACTCTTCTTGTACCACATATAGCCGACAACAGCCGCTACGATCATTATTATCATTAATACTACGAAAACGATTAGGCCACGACGCTTTCTGGGCGGACGCAATGGGTTACTACGGTGCTTCCTCCCGCCAAACCGACGCGGTTTCGAAGGTGTGTCGGGCGTTGTATTATCAATATCTAGCGAATACAAACTGTCTAGATCAATGCTAGTAGGCGGAAGGTCCTCATCAGTTATCTCGGTAGATTGACGATCGTAGCTATGATCTTGTAATGGTAATATATTTTCTCTAGATTCACTCGAAGCGAGGTTGCGCGAGCTATCCTGTATCGGCTGCTGATTTACTGGGATCGATGTCGCCGACTGTGGTGTCTCCTGTTGGGAGTATATCGGAGTCCGTTGACTCGATAGCATTTCATCCATCTCCGGTCGAAAACCACGTCCTGGTCGTCGCCGAAAATCATTTTTGTCACTGTCATTCATAGTGTGTCTCCAAATAGTCCTGCAAAATAATACTGGCAGCTACTGCATCGATCGCACCTTTATCGTATGGCTGCCCTTGCGCACGAAGGTATTCTTCTGCTTTGACACTAGTCAACGATTCATCCTGAAAAGCCAATCGAGGCGCGATATCCGTTAACTGTGCGGTGAACCGCTCAACATAAGCGGTTTGTGCTGTTGGTTCCCCTGATTGATTCCGTGGATATCCAACGACGACAATACCGACAGACTCACTCGCTACCAACCGGGCTATCTGATCGAGCTCACTACCATCCACTTCAATAGTATCATAGGGTATAGCAATTCGCACAGAAGGATCCGCCAAAGCTACACCGATGCGTCGCTCCCCTACGTCGAGAGCGAGCAATGTTTTACGATTATTCATTAACGTCGAACTTTACCGTTATTTTGTCTGTATTGTTTGGAGCAGCCTGGACCCAAAATGGTGAGAATGATACGTCAGCCGATTCAACACCCTCGACTTCCTCGACATGAGAACGAATTTCGCTATAACGCTTACCTTTCGCAAAGTCTTTTAGCTCATTGCTATCGATTTTAGGGCCGATTTTACCGTTAGTCGTCATATTTGCCGTATAGCCGCCATCACGCGCTGATACATTGGTTATCGAAACTTTACTCAGCCCGTTACTATGCACCTGTTGGTTAGCCTTACCATCAATCTGTTGTTTGAAATACTCATCAAGAAAAGTATTAGCTTCATTTTTCTCGATGCCAAACAATGAATACTTGACTGGGCCTGCCAATTGAGCCTTGCCTTCAGAGGCTTCATCGCCGATAGCGATGGTTGGCTTAACGCCGCTTTTGTCCTCCTGGAAAGCATCCTGCAAAACTATATCACCATTGCCAAACTGTGAAGCTAACTCTTTCTTGATATTGTCAGAATCAAGCGAGCTGCTCATTTTGTTTTGAGCCTGTTCGACATCGCTTTTTTGGACAACAGTGATAGTCTTGTCGGTGCCACCCGAGGTGCTTTCGGCGAAGGAGACTAGAAAGTCTGATGGCCCATTACCCGACCCAGATACTCCGTTATATTTCTGGCCACTCGCAACCGCCGTTACCTTAACTGTCTTACCACGGACTAACTCAGAGCCTGGTGAGTCTTTATCAAAAGTCACCGATTCGTTAGTAGTGAATTGTAAACCGCTACTCGTCGAAATTGTCGTTCCAGATGGGATCGTCGCACCATCACGCATCACTGCAAAAGTCGATGGCGTAAATCGCACCGTGCCTGTAGCCTTCTCACCAACGTCTTTTTTACCAGTCGCTGTGAAATCTATCGCTATATTTTTTGTCGTTGTCTTAGCAACTGTCTTGATCGTACCTTCACGAAGACTTGTCTGGAGTGAATTACCGAGTGTTACCTGGGTGTTTAGTGCTGCATCTGAGGTACGTGCTACGATCTTTATCGTGGCGCTAGGCGCAAAGAAGATTGCCCACACCAAAAATACTATCAACAAGACCGCCACACAACCACCGATCAATAATTTCTTGCGCATCTTTTTGAAATCGGGCACTTTGACTTTTTTCTTTAAATCTGCCGCTGCCGAACCTGGCTTTTTGCCAGAGCTACCCTCTGAAGATTTAGGTGATTGTACTGCATCTGGTGTAGTCTCTTCACTCGGTGTCGTAGCTGGCTCCGCTTCAACCTGACTACCATCAATAACGTCTTCGTCGTCTACCTCAAGCGCTGGCACTTCAGCCATCTCTGGCCGGCTCTGCAATGTCCGCGCTGTTGGAATATGCGCCGATGCTGCCAACGCCGCCAAAGCTTGATTGCCTGTAATAATAACGATCCGCTTACCTTCTTGGTCGGCGGCACGCTGAATTAGCTTTAAATTAACTGCACTTTGCAAAGCTCCCAAACGATTAGGTGGCACTAATGCGATAATCTTCTGTGGCGAGGCCTTTATTTTGCCAACAACCGCAGTTATATCATCTTCTGTATCAATATAAATGACGTCTTTTTGCATTTAGATTCTCAATATCCTATTCAACTTATGGCGTAGCGTCTCCGTATCGCTAGCACCTACCATGGTATCATACCCTACGCGTAATAGCCCCATCGCTGTGATAAATGACGGATCGTTCACCTTCTGTGTAGTATCTTTTATGCCCATGACATCTTTTGGCGTAATATGTTGTATTACCGGCCGCCGCGTAAACGGTAACGTCGTATACCAATCGCGCGTTTCAAGCGCCTGTACGAGCGGATGTAGACTCGCGCCACCACCACAAAGTAAAATACGGTTCGGTAAATGGTCGACCGAGTCGAATTCGCTCAGCGCCAACTCTACGCCAGCCAGCCAGACGTCAAGTGTTTTATCGATAGCTATATCTAGATGTTTTTTTAACTCTGGCTTTGGTGCAGTCTGCTGCGACAGCGCTAACTTCAATTTTTCGGCCTCGCCATGACTGATCGCACACTCACTCGCGATAGTATTAGTGAAACTCCGCCCACCAATACCAAACATCTTGGTCCCCTCGACACCGCCATCATTCACCACTGCAATGTCAGTGGTGCCGCCACCAACATCAGCTAAAATAGCAGTAAACGAACTATTTGCATCAGTACCTAGTACGCTTCGACTGACCGCAAAAGGCTCAGCAGCCACAGCGATCAAGTCCAACGACAACTCGTCGGCGACTCGCTCCAGCGCCCCGATGTGCACCATAGGTGCAAACGCTGTATAAATCTGCACTGCCACATCCTTACCCTGAAAGCTAATCGGATTACTGACCTTATACCCATCAATGTGGATACTCACCAATGCAGAATTGACTAGTTTCACCTCGACATCTTGATTACCTGTCTCGAGAGCGATTTGTCGCTGCGCCTTCACAGCAGCCCTATCCTGCACTTTCTCGATAATAAACTCCATCTCGGTCTCATCTAGCGGACGGTCAGGCTGAGGGCGGCGATAACGAATGGTGTTAGTCACACCCTTGACAAGCTCACCCGCAATACCGATCACTGCTCGACGTGCCTGTACGCCAGCCTCTTCCTCTGCCTCAGCTAGAGCATCCTCACAATTACGCACCACAGCGGCAATATCAGCTATAGCGCCCGAATACATGTCACTACGGTCCTGATGTTTGCGGCCAACACCGATAATTTCTATATCATCACCGTTAACTCGTGCTAGTAAAGCTTTAACATATTCTGTACCAATGTCAAGGCCAACGACATAGTCACCACCAGTGTTGTCTGTTCGTTTGATAAATCTATCGAGTACCATATTCGCTTCTTATTATATACCATTATTGGGCTTGCCGGCTAGGGTGAAATCGCTAAAGATTATCCACGTCAACAACAACCTCATTGTCAAATACCAGGAGATATAGCTAAGCCAAATCTCCTACTTTAAGACAGCTTTAATCCGCCGAATACCCGCTGAACTCGACTCTTCTTTGGTGATCTTGAAGCGTTTGCCGTCTTCTTTCAACTCGGCTGTACGTTCAACGTGCGGACCGCCACAAACTTCAAAACTAATTCTGTCTTCGGCTTCACCGATGGAATAGACTTTGACTTCGTCGCCGTAGCGTTCGCCGAAAGCGCCGATTGCACCCAGTTTTAATGCTTCCTCCGTCGGATAGACTCTATAGCTGACCGGTAAATCAGCGTCAATCCAAGTATTAACTTGATCTTCCACTGCTTGTTTTTCTTCCGGCGTCAATTTGTCGTGATTAAAATCAAAGCGCAGCCGTTCTGCCGTGATATTGCTGCCATGTTGTTGCAAATCTGGCGCATTTAAGACTTTACGCAGCGCTGCACCCAATAAATGCGTTGCCGTGTGGTATTTTAGGTGAATTGGATCCGTACCCTCCAAACCGCCATGGAATTGCCCCTTGCGCGCAGTCTTGGAGCGCTGGCGCTGCTCATCCATTTTTGTATCAAATTCTGCTCGCCAATTTTCCGACAAATTAATTCCCTGCTTATATGCTTCCTCGGTACTCAATTCAACTGGAAAACCAAACGTGTCGTACAAGGTAAATAACTCGGTGCCCGTCAAGCCATCAGCTGTATATTTTTGCATTTGCTTGAGGCCTTTGCGCAGCGTCTGGCGAAAGGCTTTTTCTTCCTTGGCGAGCACCGCGATGATTTGTTCGCGATTCGCCTTAACTTCTGGAAAATCATTTTCGTACAGGTCGGCGATAACCGGCACTACTTCTTCAAGGAAATTCTGCTCAATGCCGAGATCAAAACTATAACGAATCGCCCGCCTGAGCAAACGGCGCATAACATAACCCTGCTCTTTATTACTCGGCACGCAACCATCAACCGCCATAAAGGTAGCGGCACGCAAATGGTCGGCGATCACTCGCATCGACGCTGTGTGCGAGTCGTATTCTTTGCCGCTCATTTTTTCTAACTTCTCGACGATCGGCCAGAGCAAGCTTACCTTGAAAACATCTGGGTCATTATTGGCTGCTGCCGCAATCCGCTCCAGACCCGAACCGTGGTCTATATTTGGCTTCTCTAGTGGTTCAAATCTCCCTTCCGCCACTTTCTTATATGCCATGAAAACATTGTTACCAATCTCCATGAAGCGACCACAATCACAGTTTGGGTGGCAGTGCTCACCAAACGCTGGATCGTGCTCAATAAAATCAAACTCGTAGAACATTTCACTGTCCGGTCCACACGGGTCACCAACTGGTGTAGTCTCAGGTGAACCATTGCGGCTCCACCAGTTCTTGCTGCCATCGTAAAAGAAAATCCGCTCACCTGGACGAACGCCGCGCGCCGCACCTTGTTCCTCCGAACCAATATCTGCTGTCTGTGCTTTGATATTTTCGGCAGCAAACTTCTCGCGCCAAATTTCCGCTGCTTCGGTATCTTTATCAATACCATACTCGGGTGCACCGATGAAACACGTTACATAAAGTTTATTCGGATCAAGTCCAACCACCTCTGTCAAGAATTCCCACATCCAGCTGATTTGCTCGCGCTTGAAATAATCACCCAAACTCCAGTTGCCGAGCATTTCGAAAAAGGTCGTATGGCGATTATCGCCAATATCCTCAATATCCTGCGCACGCAGACATGTCTGGCTATCAGCGATACGCTTGCCCTGTGGATGTACTTCACCTAGCAGATAAGGGATCATCGGCTGCATCCCAGCGCCAGTGAATAGCGTCGTCGGATCGTTATGAAGAATCAGTGGCGCACGCTTAACAATAGCGTGATTTTGTTTTGCATAAAAATCGAGGTATTTATTACGGATATCTTGAGCATTCATAGAGGTAATTATAGCACATATTCTCATCTACTTTTCGCAGTAGGATAGCAACCTGGTCGCGCGATTCTAGTATGATTAATTAGTCAATTAGTCAGCTAAGGCTAAGACTAGACTCGCTCGCCGACACAACAATACCACCACCCAGACACTCCTCGCCGCGATACAATACTGCCGACTGTCCTGGCGCAACAGCACGCTCACCCGATACCAGATGTAAGATATCACCATCAAGTGTGGCTGCGAGCAATGCGCCACGGTGACGCAATCTGGCTTGCACCTTCTCACCGTTAGCTGGCGCCGCACCGATCCAATGAATATTTGACAATGGTACCTCTGTACGCCACATTGCTTCATCGTGAATATTTCTACTGACGTAAACTTCGTTTTTATCCATATCTTTACCAACGACATAATATGGCAATCCACCACCAACATTCAAACCGTGGCGCTGGCCGAGCGTATAAAAAATCGCGCCATCGTGCCGGCCGAGTTTTTTGCCCGACTCTTTCTCGATGATATCGCCTGGGTGTGTGGTAATGTATTCGCTAAGAAATTCACGCATCCCAACGTTACCAACAAAGCATACACCCATAGATTCTTTTTTGTGCGCTGTCCACAAGTTACGCTTTTTCGCCATATCGCGCACTTCAGGCTTCGTGAAATCACCCAGCGGGAAAAGCGTCTTAGCTAGCGCCCCACTCGTCACACGATAGAGAAAATAAGTCTGGTCTTTATTCTTGTCTTTCGCCGTGAGCAATGACGCTTGCGTTGAGTATCGTACTCTAGCATAGTGCCCTGTAGCGATTAAGTCTGCACCATCAGCTAGTGCAGTGTCGACAAACAACCGGAATTTCACCTCTTGGTTACACATGATGTCCGGATTTGGCGTGCGCCCCGCACGGTATTCGTCGAGCATATAATCGACGACTTTATCTCGATATTCTTTCTCAAAATCAAACACCTTGAAGTCGATACCTAGCTGCACTGCCACTCGCTTTGCATCAGCCAAATCTTCCGCCCATGGGCATTGCATACCGGGCAAATCCCGACTCCAGTTTTTCATATATACGCCCGTTACATCGTAGCCCTGCTCTAGCAAAAGCGCTGCCGATACACTACTGTCAACACCACCACTCATTCCGACATAAACACGCTGTTTCATCGCTATTTCTCCATCGTAAACCAAATGATCTTGACTAACTCTTGAATCGTCAACTGCCAACCGCTTGGTGTCAACCACCACGTATGACTCCACTGATTATCAGTAGCTACCGGGTGACTCCTAGCACGAACTTGTGGAATATACCGCGCAAATTCGAGAGAGGCACGCCTCGAATGGTAAGCGCTTGTCACCAAAATGATCGACTCAAGATTCTTTTGGCGCAGTAATTCGCCTGTTTTCATAGCATTTTGCCGTGTTGTTTCGCTTAATTCTTCTGTCAGAATAACATTTTTAGGTATCCCTTCTGCTATAGCTTGACGACGCATTGATTCGGCATTACTCGGCCCAGTTTTGTCAGCGGCAGCTCCAGAAAAAACAATAAATCGCCCCCAACCACTTTTGTACAACCTGATCGCTTCTGCAGTACGGGCCTGGGTGTCACCACCGCTAACAGCGACAATCGCATCAGCTGCCTGACAGGCATCGCTACTACTAGGGCCGACTTGACAAACAGATAGATCATCTCGTGTCAGATACATACCACCGATCCATACCAGCGCTATGATACCAACAAACACCCCTACCATCCATCGAATTATTTTCATAAATACCCCCCTGTGCGCTGATACTCTTGCTGCGCTGCTGCAATAATATACTCAGCCGCCTGATGGCAATTTTCTTCTGTCGAAAGCCGTCCAAGACTAATCCGTACACTGCCATCGGCTACTTCTGGAGACAACCCAATAGCTGTCAAAACATGACTACGTGTACCCTTATTGGCCGCACACGCACTACCTGTAGCTACCAAAACACCTTTTGTTTCAAGTATAAATAGTAACCGCTCTGCGTCAACCCCCGGGAAAGCAATATGAAGATGCCCAGCCAACCTATGCTGCAAATCACCAGACACAATCGCCTGTGGTATAGCAGCGCAAATCACTCGCTGCATAGTGTCTCGTAACGAAGCTAATCGCTGAACTTCGGATTTACGATGCGCCTGAGCTAATTCGAGTGCTTTAGCAAAACCGACCGCCCCAGCAACATTTTCTGTACCACTACGCAAGCCACGCTCCTGCCCGCCACCTACGATCAATGGATCGAGTCGCACATGATGTGCAAGCCACAATAAACCAACTTGCTTTGGACCGTATATTTTGCCTGCATTTAGTGTCAAAGCATCGACACCCAGTCGGGCTACTGTCACATCACACTGACCAACACCCTGTGATGCGTCACTATGCAAATAAATCGGTGTCGACTCACCAGCCTCGGCTCTACGACGCCTCTCACTCTGCACGACTGTAGCTATCTCGCGTAGTGGCTGTATGGTTCCTAACTCATTATTTGCCAAAGCGATGCTCACCAGCACCGTATCGGGGCGTAATGCACGAGCAACTGCCTCTGGATCAACCCTTCCTGTTGAACTCGCGGCTACAGTGGTAAAATTGTCACATCGCCGCGCTGCTTCTAGTACAGCATGATGCTCAATATTTGCTGTCACCACATGACCTTGCACACCACCGAATATGAGATTGATCGATTCTGTCGCACCCGCTGTCATGATAATGTCATCTGCCTGCCCACCGATAGCCATCGCCAACCGATGCTTTGCCTGCCTATACGCCTGCCTTACACGTACCGCAGGAGCATATGGACTTGACGGATTATAAAATTGCTCAGCAAAATATGGTTGCATAGCCATCAAAACACGCTCATCAAGAGGTGTCGCTGCTGCATGATCACAATATATAATATCAGTATTCACTATCTCAGTATATCATCTCTCGTCATCTGGTGGCATATATTGACCAGTGTTTGGATCGACGTTATACAACTCTCGTGCGACCCGTTCGTAATACATCCTCGTCGCCACGATAAAATTGCGCAACTCGTCACCCTGCAAATAACTATACCGGGCACCTTCTTGGACCTTGAGCACACCCTCATCGGTGATTTCGTAGCGAATCGTATTTGCCTGAAGATGTCGTTTGCTGTCTATCCACTCTTCGTGCCACATCCAAGTCTTCTCGTCTAGGCAGAAAAATTCACGATGGTGCCCCTTCTCAACCGGCCCAAACAACTCTGCACCGATTTCACTCTCTAGCAAAACCAATTCCCGCTCGGTATAACGCTTGAGAGGGCGCTTCGTTATGTTTTTCAAAAACTGTGGCTGCTTAGCATCATCGCCGAGCAACAATGCATACGCCTTACTAAGAAGATTACTGGGTCGTTTTTTGTGCTGAACCATCAGGCAGCTAGAGTCCAATCTTTTTTAGCCGCGTCTTTATCCATCACTTGCGACCAACGATTTAGATCAATATCGCCGTCAAATGTACTCTCGTTTACGCTACCCACAGCACCAACATTTTTGTCTGGATCAAGAATGTCCTCGGCTCTTTGGCTACCTCTGTGTCTTAACATCCACTTACGCAAAAGCAAAATACCATTACCAACACTCCTAAGGTACTTCATCGCCTCTACTGTAGAAACTTGCTCTGGCTTGGCCGGCTTATTCGCTTTATCTAACTCTTTATATGCAGCGGCAACGCCACCAAGCGCATCACGGACCCTCTTCTTACGGCGCATATCGTGTAGCTGATCAAGTGTTGGCATATCAGGATTGATGTAACCTTCAGACATACCAAACGCGTCACCTGACGCGGTATTGTTCTGAGTATGATCTATACGTAGTGGCGCTGAAGAAAGTTCCTCACTGCTCATAAATGAAATAACCTCCGGGTGTTTGCTTGTGTTATGTCGTAGACGCAGTCAACCGATCGATGTTTCTTCATCGCTTGGTCGCGAGCTACTTCTACCACAAAAGCTGGTACGTTAATCCTACCACGGAATGGATGTGGAGTCAAGAAGGGCGCATCGGTCTCGATCAACATAGAATCAAGTGAAAGATCAGCATACATTTGCTGTTGAGTACTGTCTTTTGTGAATGTACTGATGCCATTAACGCCGATGTACAACCCTCGCTGTAACCCCTGACGAAGATTTTCCTCTGTATCGGTAAAGCTATGCAGCACGCCACGTACGGGCATTTCATCAAAAATTGGCCAAAAATCGCGCCATACAGCGCCATTGCCACTTTTTTCATCACGAACATGAAAACTCACTGGCACATCATACCGACGAGCCAAAACTAATTGCCGCTGCAGCATTCCGCGCTGAGCCTGTCGCGGACTATTGTCATAAAAATAATCCAGACCAATCTCACCTACCCCGACTACGACTGGCCGGCCATGCATATCTGCAGCACGCTGACTTAATAATGTCTCAATCGCTGCGACTCCATCATCACCTTCTTTTTCTACGTCATGCGGATGAATGCCTACTATCGCCCAGCAATCATCATGAGTTCGCGCGAATTCTACCGCTTCGTATGAGCTACGTACATCGGTACCGACACAAATCATACCGATGCCAGCATCAATCGACTGTCGGTAAGCACTTTCGCGTGTTTCATCGTCGTAAAATTCACTACTTTGTAAATGACAGTGAGAGTCAATCGCTAGGAGTGAATTTGATTTTACTTTTTTACCCTCCATAGATCATTCTACTTTCTGGTGTCTTGGGGAGCCTGTGGGTTACTGGTGTGTAAGTAGATCTTGGGGAATAACGGTGTTATCTGGGCCGGGACTATACCCGTCGCAAATATGGAGTGGATCGCTTCGGCTGTAGTTGGCATAAATGGTACCAGCTCATCAGCTATCTGCAATAACGTACTTGCAGCGTAGGCTAGCACTTCGTTGAGATGCCCCTCTGCGTCGTGATCGTTAGCACGCTGCTTAGCGATCTGCCACGGCTTGACCCTTTCTAAATATTGGTTAAGGCTACGCACAGAACTCCACACATCATCGAGGGCTTGACTAAATTGCAAATGCTGCATCGCATCGCGATAACCTGTCATGTCGTGCTCAGCCTGTGGTGCATTGCCGATCACTCCCGCTTGATATCGCGTGATCATCGCCGCGACGCGCTGGACCAGGTTACCTAAATCATTCCCCAATTCACCATTATAGGCATTCTCGAACTTCTCCCAGGTGAAATCGCCATCCTCTTGCGTAGGAATGTGTCGCGCAAAGAAATAACGAAAAGCATCGGCGCCATAATTTTGTATAATCTCCATCGGATCGACAACATTG
The DNA here is from genome assembly GCA_945873065.1 of uncultured Candidatus Saccharibacteria bacterium. GTDB lineage: Bacteria > Patescibacteriota > Saccharimonadia > Saccharimonadales > Saccharimonadaceae > Saccharimonas. The sequence continues at coordinate 36,827 of CAMCBN010000002.1, read as the reverse complement.
CCGACTGTCTTACTCATTTTCGCTCCACCAACATGGACGAACCCATGTACCAATAATACCTTGGGTAGTGGCAAATCAAGACCCAGGAGCATGGCTGGCCAAATCCCCGCATGAAACCGCAAAATATCTTTGCCTATGACCTGCACATCAGCCGGCCAATATGTTTGCCATTCGGGATTGTCTGGGTAGCCCAGGACCGTAATATAATTTGCTAATGCATCAATCCACACATACATCACCTGTGTGTCATCGTCTGGCACCGACACACCCCAGCTCAGGTTCTTACGCGGACGACTAATCGACACATCTTGTACACCATTTTTGATTAATTCGAGAAATTCATTTTTGCGAAACTCTGGCACAATCTTCATTTTCCCAGACTCAATCGCCTGGCGAATTCGTTCCGTGAAAGCACTAGCTCGTAAGTAATAATTTTCCTCCGATACACGCTCATATGGTGTTTGGTGGTCAGGACATATACCACTAGTATCATGCACTTCTTTGTCGGTAAAGAACGCCTCATGACCCATACAATACCAACCCTCATAAGTATGCTTATAAATCAAACCAGCCTGACTCAGTCGTCGCCAAATATACTGTACTGCCGCAACGTGATGCTGGTCAGTTGTGCGCACGAAATCTGTATATTCTGCACCAACCGCGCCCATCAGTATTTTGAAATTACCATACATACCATCAACATAGCTTTGTGGGTCAAGATTATTTGCTCGAGCTTTTGCAGCGATCTTGTTACCATGCTCATCTGTACCCACCTGGAACCGTACTTGGCGGCCGTTTTGCTTTTGATAGCGTGTCCAGATATCTGCCAATAAATAATCAAGAGCATTGCCAATGTGTGGTTTGCCATTAACATAAGGGATAGCGGTGGTAATATAAGCGTTGGTTTTCGTCATAGGGGTATTATAGCATGCAGCTATTGACCGTAGAATACTCCGAATTTCCGACACTGCTCGTTTGACTTATCTATCTCGCACTGGGATAATAAAGCCGTGCATATAGTCAAATCTCTTCCAAAGCCAGTCAAGATATCTCTTGTCGGTGTTACTATCTTATCTGTAGTATTTGTCATCATTCACCTATTTTTTGCACTTACTACACCAAAAACATCCACTGGCATGTGGCAACAAGACCACCACGGCTATCGCTACCGTAATGCCGATGGTTCTTATATTACCAAAACTTGGGCGACTATCAATGGTAAGCAATATTATTTCGATGGTAATGGCTATATAGTCGTCAACCGATGGGTCGGTGATTCGTATGTTGGCAAAGATGGTGTTAAGGTGTCAAATACCACACAGCCCCAAAAAACACACCGCACAAAAAACCAATCGCCATCGTCTCCCTCCGCCAAAAACCCTAATTGGCGCAGCGATACAACTGGTACATGGTATCAAAACCCTGATGGTTCTTATCCGACCAAGCGTTGGGAGAAGATCGACGATAAGTGGTATTACTTTAACGATAAAGGATATCTACTGACCAATCAATGGGTGGGTGATTATTATGTTGGCAGTGATGGCGTTATGCTCACTAGCACTGCTACCCCCGATAATTATATCGTTGACGCAGAAGGACGTTGGATCCGTAACATTAACAGAACAGCTGTCGGCGTTATCCGAGAAGCATTGCGTCTACATCTTTCGCGCGCCAAACTAATGGAGGCTATGCAAGAAAAACATGTTTCATACGAAGATTCTACGACAGCGACCGAGAGTATCCGTATTGACTTCGCCAACCACGCCAATATTGTCGCTCAGGCTGCCATCAATCGGGGCGGATACTCTAGGAAGGGACTTATCAAATATCTCACCACCGGCTTAGATCGACAAAATCCTGGACTGCGCTTCACCGAAGATGAGGCTAAAAATGCTGTCGCAAACCTAAACGCCGACTACATTGACCAAGCCAAGAAGAAAGCGCAATCTCTCGCATCGGCCAACAAAAATCTTTCAAAATCAGACATAGCAAAACTACTGAAGAACACCTACTACTTTACCGAAGAAGAAGCACAAAGAGGCTCTGCTCTGCAGTAGGCCGCGATGATCAAATGGTTTAATATAAATTACCGCGTAGCCTTGCTCATAGGGCTAGGAGTTTTTATACTTGATATCAGTACTGGCCTTACCTTGCCGAAAATTCATGGTTAACGTCGCAATACCCTGCCCAGCCAATGGCGCCGAAATCTGGTTCGCCTGCGCAATCATTTCTTTGGTCGGCACAATCGGCATCTGACCACGCACACTGGTTATACGAGCATGATCGTCAAGATCAAGTTCTACAGTAGCATTATCGGTAGCTGGATTTACCAAAACTTTACCCTGAAAATATGCTAATAACCCCAAAAGCGGATCACCAGCACCACCCATCTCATATGATAATTTGCGCCGTTTATTTTTGCCAAACCAAAGCATATCTCTCTCCTTCTTACAACTTGTATATTGTACGATAATAACACAAAACTGGCTATAGTCAAACCATACCTGGTCGTCACCTGCTGTAATCTCGACAACTATCTTACTTACTACCCACACTTAGGTTTATGCTACATTTATCTCAATATGTGCCGTGCTAACTCCCGCCATTGATCGATAGTCACATCTTCAGCCCGAGCGTCTAGAGAAATACCTATTTGCCGCAACGACTCCTCGACCACCGCTTTGTCTAGTCTCAACCCTCCTGCTATCGAACTGCGCAGCTTCTTACGCTTTGCAGAAAACCCAGCCTTGACAACCCGAAAGAATTCGGAACGTTCGCTCATTGGCACTAATGGCTGGTCGCGGCGCCACAATACCGCCACCCGCGAATCTACCTTGGGCGGTGGGGTGAATAGCTCAGCCGATACTACCTGCCCCAACTCCACCTCATAAAATACCTGTGCTGCCACAGCTAGAACACTATACTGCCCCTGACTAGCCGCTAAACGCTCAGCGACCTCTTTTTGTACCAACAACACCATCGCGCTGGGAGGGTTTGTACACTCAGAAAATTTTTGAATAATCTTGCTAGTGATATAGTAAGGAATATTTGCTACAATCTTGTAATTATGCGACAAGCTCATCGGATTAAACTGTAGAATATCCTGACATATAACCTCAAGATTTTTACCAGGAAATTGTCCGGGCAGCTTGTTAGCTAGATCTGCGTCAAACTCTACTGCTACCACCCGTCCCGCTCGTGCCAATAATCGACTAGTTAACGTGCCTAAACCGGGCCCAATCTCTAACACCAGATCATCGCTGGTCAACTTTGCTGCTTCAGCGATACTCGTCAAAACATCTGGATCGCGCAACCAGTGCTGACCCAACGATTTTTTTGGTCCTATCTGGCGCCTACCCGACTGATGCATCGCCATTCGTCTTGCTTTACCGCCCATCTGCCTTTGTCCAGTCTGTCGCCAAATCGAAACCATGCGGATGCCGCACTGCAAAACCTCCTGTATCGTAAATCTTGCCCGGCCCCATACTGGTCTCTACCACCGAGCAACGTGGGTAGTTGTTATAATTTGCCGCTACCAGAATATAGCCATCCTTGTCGACTTTAGCGCCATCTTCACGAATAGTATACGATCCACCACCACAGTTGCCCATAGCTACATTCATCGGCAAATCATAGTAAGTCTCACGATGAGCTACACCCTTGCTGTCGGTGAAAACGTGCGCCCCCTTTGCCTTGGTAAGTGGGTTTTTCGGCTTGGCTCCAACGACCTCGATTTGTTTAACTGGTTGCTTTATCACTATACTTGAAAGAATTTTTCGACTAACCTCAACACCATTCTCTACCGAAACCGTATAGGTAATCGTACGAACACCGATCTGGCCGGCCTGTTTGATTTGTTTATCGCCAATAAAACGCGATTTGTCACGGATCGTCTCTACAGGAAAGGCTACCGACTCTTCACTTGTTACAGTACGCTGTGGTGACCGTATTATTGTCAGTAAGGCGCTGGGTCCATCAAGCCCAACATCTGCGAGGTATCTAGACATTGTCATCGTATCTTCTTTATAAACCATCAACCCAGCCTGCCGCACGATCTGCTGTGGTGTGCGACTAGCAGTAAAAATCTTCGTGCGCCGCGAACCATCGACGACCGTCACCATCTGAGCTCGTGTTATGGTGATCGTCGTTGTAGAGTCACTCAATAAAGTGTCAAGTGATGGCCGAACCTGATCATGCGCTTCATCAATAGCAATATGTACTGCCTGTAAAGCCTGGCGAACGGTTTGAGCTTTGACATACACTGTTCGCTCGATACCACGATCAACGACAGCAACGAGACGATCATGTGGTGCTTGCCTGCCACTTCGCGCCGAAACATAACCAACCATCACAATACAACCGACCACACTACATGTCACAGCCAAACAAACCATCATCTGCCACCGATGATTCCACGTATATCGCATTCGGTCTTTCATCGTCTTTTAATTATAGCGTATCCACGCAATTACCTATAAATATCCTGCAGCCCCATCTTGTTTTTACAAGTAGGCCATGGTTGCCAACCACGACGTTGATAGGTCTCCCAAGCTTTTTGATCTTGCACGGCAGCAGGCGCATCTGATGCTCGTGTATAACCACCATATCCACCCCATGTACGAATATCAAACTGATAAGCACCATAATACCCATTACCGGTATTCGACGTATAACTACCCTCACAGCTGCGTAATTTTGCTAATGCTCCAGCAAAATCACCACTAAAGGTCGTGTTCACACTCGACTCATCTCGCTTAGTGCCGACAACCTCGACTTGCGTGACTGGCTCTTGCACTACGACACTGTGTATCTGTCGGCGTGACTCTTCGCGACCATTCTTCATGATGATCTCATACGTTACTGCTTTTTTACCTTTCTTACCTGGTGTTTTGACTTCTTTTTGTCCTAATTTACGATCGGCATCCTTCACCTGTTCAGTCTTAAAGTCGACTTCCTCCTCTACGGTAACCATCTGCTTGCCATTGCGCCACAACTCGACAGTCATACCTGCCGTAATAGGCGTGTTAGCTGCAACCGACAGCGTGTCGTCTTTGCCGAGCGTGATTTTCTTGGCTTGTAGCATAGCTGCCACTGTTTTTTCCATAGTGTACACCTCGACTTTTTTGCCATAAAATATCAACGTCAATGGTGTAGCCCGCTTGATCTTCATTACCTCAGCTGCACCATCAGCAATAATATCTTTAGATGGTACCAACGATATTACATCTTCATCGTGAACTGTCATACCAGCATGCTTAGCGATCTGCTTGCCTGTGCGATATGCTGTCATAATTGTCGTGTCTGCTACACCGTCACGGATCACTACTGGCCGTGCTCGATAAACATTCACCTCATACGAGGGCGCCTCTAAGACGGTATCCAGCTCTGGTTCAGTGCGATCGTTTGTGTCGATCCGTACGCCCGCATCTTGCAAAGCCTGGCGCAACGTCGATGCTTTTGTATAAAACCCACGCTTTTGATTACCATCATGGATCGTCAGCACCTTCTCACCAGCCAACATCTGATGCGACTCTGCGTGCACTAAAGGAAAACGCCATACGATCGCACCGATCAACAATACAATACCGCTCGCGATGAGAAATGTTGACGGTCGTATTATAGAAATATTAGATTTCACCATACGTATATACCGCCTATGATATCACGACATACGCCGTACTGTCAATCGACGCAGCCGACCTACCAGTGTTAACAGCGCTCTAATCTAGCATATTGAACGTTTAATTTTTTCATGCTACCACCATCAAATCGAACACTTACTGCCATACCATCAACATCGACCACCTCCCCTGCACCAAACTGCAATGAACGTACCCGGTCGCCAATATCAAACGGCATAACATCATCGACTACATCAACTTCTAGGGAGACATCTCGCTCAGGTGCTTCATATACACCGATCCCCATATCCTCAAGAAAACGCGATGGTGGATTGTAGCTACGACTACCAAACTGCAGTCGGCTCTGCGCGTATGTCAACGTCAACTCCTCGCGTGCTCGCGTCATACCGACATAACAGAGGCGGCGTTCTTCTTCGAGTGCAGTCACTCCTTCTTCCAACGCCCGGCTACTCGGAAACAACCCATCCTCCATACCCACCATGAACACTACTGGGAACTCTAATCCTTTTGCCGCATGTAAAGTCATTAGGGTTACCGCCTGGCCATTTGTCGACCGATCCACCGAAGACATCAGAGCTGCCTCCTCGAGAAAATCAGCAACACTCATAAAAGTTTGAGCGTCAGCCATCAATGCTTCGAGGTTGGCCTGACGGTCTTCAGCCTGCGGTGAACTGTCAATAATATATTCGCGATAATCTGTTTTTGTCAAAATATCATCAATTAGTTGGCTCGGTGCTATACCCTCTTCGACCCGAGCTTGAAACATACGCAACTGTTGTCCGAGCTCAGATAATGCTCGTTGTGCCCGTGAGGTCAACGTAGTAGCCTGAGTAGCATTAACTAGCCCACTTACGATATCAAGACCACTGTTATTCTGCCATATCAGAAATTTTTCCAAACTAGTAGCGCCAATACCTCGCGCTGGTACGTTTGCTATGCGACTGAAACTTGCCCGATCATTTGGCTGAAAAATCAATCGCAAATATGCCAAAACGTCCTTAATCTCCTTACGATCATAAAAACGCACCCCACCTACGAGCTGATATGGTATGCGGTGTTGGTTGAACGCTCGCTCAAATGCGTAACTCTGTGCATTTGTTCGGTATAGCACAGCAAAGTCAGCATATTGTCTAGCACCTATAGCTACCTGTGCACTAATCCGGCTAGCGATAGTGTACGCTTCGTCTGCTTCATCGTGTACTGGCTGCAGCTGCACTGGCGCACCAGCACCAGCTGCGGTCCACAATTTCTTGTCGGTACGGTGCTGATTCTTGCGGATCACATTACCAGCAGCCTCAAGGATCGCGCCAGTAGAACGATAGTTTTGTTCCAGCTTCACGACTAGCGCGCCAGGAAAATCACGCTCAAAATTTAGAATATTCTTAAAATCAGCCCCTCGCCAACTATAAATCGACTGCCAATCATCGCCCACCACACAAATATTACGCTGTGGCCCGACCAGTTGACGTACAATTTGGTATTGTGCCGCATTTGTATCCTGATATTCATCGATCAAAACATGTTTAAATTGTCGCTGGTAGCGCTGTCTCACCTCTGTTTTTTCGCGTAACAACCGCACTGTCTGAATGAGCAAGTCATCAAAATCTAACGCACACGCTTCAGCCAGAAGCTGCTCATATCGCTCATATATTTGCGCTACCGCCTGCTGGAATGGATACCTAGCATCAGTAGCGTACTGAGATGGTGTGATTAATTGATTCTTTGCCTTGCTGATAACTGCGCTCACTACCTGTGGTTTTATCTGATTATTATTGATAGACAATTGCTTCATTGCCTGCTTGATCAAACCTCGACGATCATCTTCGTCGTAAATGATAAAGTTACGCGGTATGCTTATAGCCTCACCATCGCGTCGAAGAATCCGCACGCAAATACCATGAAACGTCCCCATCCACGGCATAAAAGACCGTGGCAGGTCACTAATCTCAGACTTTTTGTCGCCAATACCCCGAGACATACCATCTGTAATCTGCCACAATCGTTGACGCATTTCGCGGGCTGCCTTATTAGTAAACGTCACCGCCAATATTTCATTGGGCCATACCGACTGTTGTGTGAGTAGGTATGCGATTCGGTGCGTCAGCGTTTTGGTCTTACCGCTACCAGCTCCAGCCAAGATCAATACTGGACCTTCAGTCGCCAATACCGCAGATCGTTGCGCATCATTTAATCCATCAAGAATGTCCATAGATACCATTATACGCGACGACCACAGCCTTGCCTATTCTATCGACTTAACCAAACAGCGCAAAGTAAGCTGCACCGAGCCCTGCTCCAACTGCCAACAAGAGAACGACCCATAGCAGCCAAATCCACCCCGCCGCTTGCTCTGGGCGACGTCGAGCCTTTTTGTCGTGCGGATGAGTATATTCCTCGTCGCTATATACTGGTGCGGCTGGTCGATCATCATGGCTATCCTGAAGGGCCTGATGAAGTGCTAATGCCGTATCACCATTTTGGGTTGTCGCTGCAGCCTCCTCGAAATTGCCGACTCGTCCAAAATCATCATCTTGCCAAGCTGTGCGCGAATCAATACCTTCATCTGCTTGGTTTATTGAAGTAATATCAGGCAGTGGCAGTTCCTCTGCGGCTATAGCGACCTCATTACGGTCTGGTTCATATACCTCAGGTATTGATGGCCAGGGTTGATTCTGCGGCGAATCCACCACTGTATCATACGATGAAACAGGGGTAGTAGATGGGTCATCCCCGTCCTCTTGGAGATACCACCCAGCATCAGGATTAGTTGTCGCAGGCTCATCATTAATATTATCTTGAGAATTATTGCGATAACTTCCTGCATGATCATAAGATTCATCAGACTTCACTGACATATCATCACTACTCAACGCATCGATAAACTGCTCTGCCGACCCCATCATCGAATCTCCACCACCAAAAAGAGGTTCTGGCGCTGGTGGCACTGCAGTGATACCTACTGTTGACATAGTAGCATCAGTTGAAGCATCGCTATTTAGTGGGCGCTTCTCGACAATAGCATCAGGTAAAAAAGGTGTATTGTGATCAAGCGGCTTCTCATCACCAGGCTGAAGACTGTCATGCACCGATGCACCCACCTCCTCTGTAGCCGACGCCAAGACATTAACATCCGACAAATCATCAGTCTTATCATGGCCGCTAGTACGGGTGGCATGTTGTATGTCACCTCCCGACATTACTTCTTGGCTTGCAGTCAATGATTGAACCTGCGGTCGTGGCTGATCATTATCTGTGGTAGTATCAACTTTCACATAAGTTGGCTGAGTTGGTGCAACGGTAGGCTCAGATGAATTCGTAACAGTCCGACGGGCTCCCTTGTTCGTAGGGTGGATATCCATACCAACGACAGGTGCAGCAGACCCTACCGCCGCTCCGAGCGGAGTAATAATTTTGCCATGACGACGCACTGAGGTTTTCGCCTCCCGATCAAGCGTGTTCGCAGTCGCCCCCGGGCCAGCTACTATATCCATAAATCGACCTCGTGGTCGCTGTACTATCGACTGACCTTGATTCACTTGATTGGGTTGATTGTCAGTATCTGATTGGCTGGAGTTAGCACTCTGATCTCTTGATTCAACTATCGATCCAGCACGCTTATCATCGATCAGAGGACGCGAATGTGTGGTAATAATTTGCGCTGGAGATTCATCACGAGAGGACTCATTCCTGCCAGATACTGTCGGCTCTATCTCGCCCCCCTTCACCGCGACATTGCTCCTGTCGCTAAAGCTACTTATCGCATATGCATGCTGTGACACACTGTCCGGATACTCCGATTGCTTTTCTGTAAATTCCGGCCATGCGTCTGCTGGTAGATCTACGCTGGTAGATACGTCATCCTTACTTTTCGTCGAATCCTCCTGAGTCTGGTTATCTGAAACATTAACTTTGGAGGTTTCCACCTCAGTCGTGTCATTACCCTCGACCATTACGACATCTGGCCTATAACTATTCGCTGTCGCTCGCGATGATATCGCGTCAACATGTGGTAGCTCCGATATGGAAGCAGGAGTATACATCGAGGAATCTAGATCGCTCGCCTCATCTTCATCATATGCCACTCCAGTAGACTCAAGTGGTTCACCATCACGCGTCTTCGTCCAGCGCGGCGACTCTTCATTATCGGCAGTATTTACTTCGACACTATCCCCACTATCCCCTTGCGATTCATCGGCCATCACAGGCGTCTGTGAATCTGATCGAGGCGACACTACGATCGCTGGTTCAGGACGTGTTGGCACAGAGGAGGAGTCTTGGTGCTTAGACGACGAACTCACTTCTGAGGAAACTGTCCGAATTGCGTTACCATAAGTACCAGTCGGTTGTTCAGCCTCAATAGCATCTATCGTCAAAGCTTCAAGATTATTTTTTTGGGACTTTTCGGCACTATTATTATCTTCTTCCGAGGAAACCTCACTACGCCCAGTCGTGACATCATCAAAAACTCCACTGTCTGTCTGAGGTGTAGCATTATTGGTGGCAGAATTCTCTTGTGTCAACGTAGCATTGCCGCTATCGACACCGGGCACATCCGGCGAAGAAGAGGCAACACCGTCTTTATTACTCTCGTCTTCTTCGTGAAACGCTGACTGTGGCGCTGTAATAGCCGAACCCGTATCATCAGACCGCGGCGGCTCTTCCTTTGAGAAAGCTGGCGTAATAATGTCATCCAAGCTATGCATTAACTGATCAGAAGCGTCATCGACAGAATCAAATGAGGGCCACGAATCAACAGCTGAACTCGCCTGTGCTGCAAGATCACTGCCATTTGAATTTACATCAATGTCAGTAGCGTTATCTGCAGCCGCCCCAGAGGTCAACCCAGAATCGGGTTCTCGCTCCGACGCCAAAACCTGCTCTGCCAGCGAATCATTCACATCTGACTCATTTACGTCTACATCCAACGACTCTGACTTAGTCGAATCAGGTAAACTATTGTTTTCGCTATCTATATCGTCAGCCTGATTAGTCGTATCGCCCGAAGCAGTAGAAGCTAGTCCCTGAGATTCGTTATCTTTGTTGGCAATATGATCAGAAGTATCACCTACTGATGTTTGCTTCGGCAAATTTGAGCTTTGCCGAAGAGACTGTAAAGCCTGCTCAACAAGACTTGATGGATGATCGACAGCCTGAGATTGATCCTGCCCCGACGTAGACGAAGAAGGGTCATTTACCTCCGTAGTGACGCTATCATTAGTATCATTAGTGGAAGCATCAGCCTTAGAGGAAATGTCAGAAGCCCACGCCGATGTATCTTGCAAAAAATCTTGTAGCGCACCATGCTCGTAATCAGATTTTTGAGTATCCTGCCCACCTTCTCCGATAGCGGCAAACGGATCATCTTTCTGAGTGACGTCTACGACACCCGAAGAGATAGTTGTACTCATCTCAGGCTTATCTGCGCTATCTATTTCTGGAACTACTACGTCATCAGATGAGGTCGCAGAATCGTTAGTCGATGTGTTGTCATCAACCGCTGGTGTTATCACTGTTGATGCTGGTGTAGAATTATCCTCAATAACATTGCTCTGCTGCGAGGCGCTAGTCGCCCGTCCAGACTGCTGCATAAGATCATGTACTGCGCGGTCGAGCTCGTCAAAATCAATATCTGACATGGTTTATTTGATTCCTTTTTGTGTTTGTGCGTATTGGCCAGCAAAGTGACCATCTTGTAGACAAAGACCCACGCACTGACACAGCAAACCGCCCCTCGACACCGAGATATGATAGACTTCTCTATTGCTGATCAATCTTTTGCCCACAATGTATCGCTTATGTTGTTTCCCCCAGTGTATCGCACTTTCTAACACAACGCAAACCATCGGCTAGCAACAGTACCTCTGATTTTTTCAAAACTGATGTACAAAAAACAACTTTATCAAATTAATGATAAAGTTGTTTTCGAAATTTACCCGTGGACTAACGCTCGAATCGACGCACACCTAACGTATCAGTGCCACCAGTCATACCTGGCTGCCGACCACTGATAATGATAGCTGTTACGTCATGCACATCGTCACCAAACATATTGTTGTCCAGCAACTCTTGTGTCAGGTCACTACCAAGAGTCTCGCTATCTGGCCGAACGAAACTACGCGTTGCGTATGACAACGCTAGCTGTTGCGCCACCCGAGGATCGGGTGTCACAGCAACGATCGGCAGTTCCGGCCGACATGCCGCGATCCTAGCTGCCGTAGCCCCAGTACGGGTCTCTGCGACGATCACATTTGCCTCGACACTCGCTGCTACCGCTACAGCAGCGTGCGCAATAGCATTCAAACGGCGGTTGGTGCGGCCTTCCTCGATCGGCATATCGTTCATTGGCCAGCGCGATTGAGTATAACGAACTGTGTTAGCCATGACTTGCACTGCATCGACTGGATAGTTACCATTAGCGGTCTCGTCTGACAGCATCACCACATCGGTACCGAGAATAGCTGCCGTAGCTACATCGCTCACCTCGGCACGCGTCGGCTCAGGACTATCTACCATGCTGGCTAGCATCTGTGTCGCTACAATCGACAACTTACCGTATTTTCGACATAGACGAATCGCCTCTCGCTCGACGATCGGCACTATTTCTGGACTGGTTTCGACCGCCAAGTCACCACGTGCCACCATTATGCCATCAGCTGCCTTAGCGATCGCCTTTAGGGTCTCTGGTTCGATAGCTGCCTTGGTTTCGACCTTTGCAATAATCTGCGCGGTCGAGCCATGACTCAGCAAAATCTGTCGCAGATTATTAATGTCGTGTGCACTCTGAATAAAGCTGAGTGCTACAAAATCAATATCTTTATCGGCACCAAACTCAATATCAGCCAAGTCTTTTGGTGTCAAAATATCACCGCCAAAATCGGTATCGGGTAGATTCAGCCCCTTACGACTCATCAAAAAACCATTGTTACTCAGCTGAACTTTGATGGCCGTGTCGCTCACACGCTCGATCATCTCGCCACGAAGCTTGCCATCAAATAGATAAACTGGCTCACCAACCTTCACTTTGTCAGCCAGGTTATACTGAATAGGCAATCGATTGCTACCATCGTGCTCTCGCACTGCATGATCCAGGATTATTTCGTCGCCAGCTTTTACGTCAAAGTGATTATCCTTAAGGACACCAAGACGAATCTTCGGCCCCTGTAGATCTTGAAGGATCGCAACCGTACGACCGACCTTTTTGCTAGCATCGCGTATCCATTTGATTTGGTCTATCCGTTCCTCATACGAGCCATGACTGAAATTGAGCCGAAAACCATTCGCCCCAGCACGGATAAGTTGTTCTATCATCTCTGGTGTATTGGTTGCTGGCCCCAGAGTCGCCAGAATCTTCGTTCGTTTTGTAGAATTATTCATTGCGTATACATTATACCAGTTTTTGTAATAAGCCCGAAGAGTAAGCAGAATTAGGGGATCTCTAATAGAATACCTCAGTCGGCTCCCCTGCTCGCGCGTAAAAGGACACGCTCAGCTAATCATAACTGTATCTTACCTAGAGTACCTTCGTACCCCCCTGTCGTATTGTAACATTTCATCGAACAATATACAAACATTTGTGCTATTTTATCGAACAATTCAACGTCATTAAATTTTATGTCGTTTGATCTTTTGCGTTGATGTTCGCTCGAACACCTGATCACGAAAAACTATCTTGTTGATACGTTCATACGGCGCTAATTGATCATTTATCCTTTGTATATTACTACGAGCTTCATTTTGGTATAACTCTCGCATTGCCTGTGTCCCTGCGTGATGTAATACGATGTGTGCACATACTCGCTGAGAATACCGAGTTTGCTCTCCTAATACAACGACTTCTTTTATGACAGAGCATTTTTGCAGCAAAGCTTCTATCTCCTCTGGATAAATCTTCTTGCCACCACTCGTGATAATTACATTCTTCTTGCGACCAACTATTTTGAGCGCACCATTTGGCTTTATGTATCCGACATCGCCAGTATAAAGATAACCATCACGCAAGACAGCTTCAGTTTGGCCTGGATCGTTATAGTAGCCAAGCATTATATATGGTCCACCTACAACAATTTCACCAACTCCCTTTTTGTCAGGGTCAATGATGCGAAGTGTCGTGTCTTGAATCGGCCAGCCAACCGAATCTATATCATCACGATCTGGCGTTGTCGAAGATACTGTTGGCGAAAATTCTGTCAAACCATACCCCTGGTAAACAGGGAAACCAAATTGCGTGAGATTACGGACAGTTGACAGGTCTACCTGCGCACCACCACACACCATTATTCGGATTTTTCCACCAAACTGTCTATAAACCCCCCAGAATAGTCGCTGACGCAACCAGCGCCCATACGAATCGGTCCGACACCAGCGCAATACACTCAATATTTTTTGTACCAATGAAGTAAGTTTACGCGTCGTCAGACCAGCCCATATCTTATTATGTATCACGTCAAGCAAACGTGGCACACAAATAATAAATGTTGGCCGCTCCCGCTTAAGCTCTGCGCCTGTGTAGCGCACACCACGACTGAAGTATATCGACGAGCCAAAACACATTGGCGCGAAAAAACCTGTGCTACACTCAAGCATATGGTGAAGTGGCAAAATAGAAAAGAATGTGTCGCGCCCAGAAACCTTGTACGGTGTCGCCTCGTGTTGTACGCTCAATGCAATCGCCCGCTGCGATAGCATGACGATTTTTGACCGAAAGGTTGTACCAGAGGTAAAAAGCAATGCGGCACATGCATCGGGCTGTATAAAAGGCGGTTCTACCGTACGTCCGTATTGTCGTGCCCGACGCTTGTTGCCATCTCGTATCAAGCTCCGCACCGATACCGATGCTTTATCTTCATACTCCTGCCAAAATGGGATATATTCACATGAGGTGTTTTCTTCCTTCACAGTATTAATCTTTTTATTCAACTCAGCTGTTGGTGCATAAAACAGCTTGCTTAATTCTACGCGCTGCAAGCAGTCTGCGAGCTCTTCTTTTGTCAATTCTTTGTCAAGCGGCACGATAATACCACCATTATCTATCACTGCCATATACGTCACTACCCACCAGTACGAATTCGGGCCGACCACACCAATCTGTCGCCCATAAAGATTGCGCCGACGTCCTTTTAAAGCAATCCCCAAAGCAATGACATCTTCTCCAAACTGTCGATATGTTATTTCGCGTCGCCGACCACGTTCGTCAATATAGATACAAAAAGTATCTTCATTGTACAATAATACACTACGTCGAAACATTTTTTGTAATGTGTCAACAATCTCTAATCTAGCCATTTCTTTAACACCAAACATGCGTTATGCCCACCAAAACCAAATGAATTTGTCAAAGCGTACTGAAACGATGCGCGCTGACACTTTGTCACAATATTCAAGCGACAATCGGGGTCGGGCACGCGATAATTTGCCGTTGGTGGCACAATACCATCCTGCAGTGCTTTCGTGGTGATTATCGCCTCCACCGCACCGCTCGCACCAAGCATATGTCCAGTCATCGATTTTGTCGAAGATACAGGCACCTCTGTCAACTCACCAAATACTCGATGAATAGCTAGCGTTTCAGTTTTGTCGTTTAATATTGTCGATGTACCGTGAGCATTAATATATCCAATGTCGGCCGCAACAATCCTTGCGTCATCAAGTGCTAGTTGCATCGCTCTCCCAACAGATCTCCCTTCTACCTCCGGTGTAGCGATACTATAAGCGTCACAGTTCGTACCATACCCGACCAATTCGGCAATAATCGGTACATTACGAGCTCGAGCATGTTCGAGCTCTTCTAATGCGATCACACCAGCCCCCTCCCCCATTACCGTACCTGATCGCTCAGCGTCAAAAGGTATACTGGCTCGACTTGGGTCATCACCAGTATACATAGCTCTCATTGCAGCAAAACCCGCCAGTGACAATGGTGTAATAGCCGCATCGGCCGCACCGGCCAACATCACATCTTGTTCTCCCCGCTGGATGACTCGAAACGCTTCGCCGATAGCATTCGCTCCTGAGGCACAAGCTGATGCTGTCGCGATGTTATGGCCATGCGCCTGTAAGTCGATTGCGATAGTACCAGACGCCAGATTTAGCATAACATTCGGTATTAAATATGGCGGGACTCGACTCGGCGCATCTACCCGAAACGATCGACTGACCTTCTCGAGCATGTCTATACCACCTACACTAGATGATACATATACACCGAAACGGTCACGATTTAATCTAGCCTCCGTCAAACCACTCATCTGGTAGGCTTGCTGTGCCGCCACCCGAGCAAATTGGATAAAACGAGCGTTATGCCGGAGACTTCGCGGTTCGATATATTGCTCGGGATGCCAATCGCGTACTTCAGCAGCAATCTTTATTGGGTTATAGGTTGTATCAAAGGCGGTGATCGACCCCACACCACTTTCTCCTTTACACGCACCACGCCACAACCGTGCGATATCACCACCTAGAGGTGACACTGCGCCTAATCCTGTGATTACAACTCGCCGTTTCATGCTTAATCTCCTTCACCCACGGTTTGGCTTATCTCATCGTACGTACTCACTTTTTGGACAATAGTATCTTGATGGGATTGCAATATATCTTGCACTGCACCCGCCATAGTCGCACCTGGGCCAACAGCAATATACCGAAGAATACCATCGCTATACATCGACTCAATGGTTTTGACAAATTGTACGCTTGTGTATAGCTGAGCCGCCTCTATCTTTACAAAATCAGAAACGATACTATCTCGTGTTTTACCATCGACATTGTAATAAACCGGGATATCTGGCCGACGAATTGGATAGTCTTGTAATACTGTAGCAAAATCATCTGCCGCCGATCGTGCCAGCTGTGAGTGAAACGCCCCCGACACCTCTATTGGTATCACCCGCACCCGTTTGCCGCTACCGGAACACTTTTCCTTCATTCGCTCGATCGCCATTGTTGTACCAGCGATCACTGTCCGTTGTGGCGTGATATAGCTAGCGATCTCACACGGATCATCATCAGTAGAAACTTGTCGACAATATGCCTGCAACTCCTCAGCTGTCAACCCCAACACTGCTGACATCGTCGTGCCATGCGGTATCTTTTCGTCCATAATTCGCCCACGCTCTTTCAATATATCGACTCCCTCCTGCACCGAAAAAGCTCCCGCGTAGCATAGCGCACTATACTCACCGAGACTCACCCCTGCCACCGCATCAGCTTGCAAACCATACTGCCTTAAGGTTTCAGCTATGGCCATACTTGCCAAAAAGATACATGCTTGGCTATAACGAGTATTACGCAAAGTTTCTGCTGGCCCGTGAAAACAAAGCTCTTGTGCTGTGATATTATCATCAAAATCACATGCTGTATCGTCAAAAATACGGCGCGCAACTTCGCTTTGTTCATAAAAATCCTGCGCCATACCAACACACTGCGCACCCTGACCCGGAAACAGGATGGCTACCCTCTCTTTTTTTTGCATTATATAATAATACTCCGTAAATCAATCGTTTGGTTTTTCTTGTTTCGCCTCTACTAATGCCACGATGTCTGCTACCGTGGTAAGAGTCGCTAATTCTTCGTCGGAAATAACTATGCCAAAAGCGTTTTCTATCTCAAATGACAAGTTCACTGCTGCCATACTATCGATACCCAAATCACCTCGTAAATCCGCCTCAGGCACAATATCCTCACGCGCTACACCGCATTCGTCGTGTATAATCGTTTGTATCTTGTCGAACATACGCCCTCCTGTTAGTTAATGGAATACCCTTGGTAACCCTGTACGCCAGATATTATACCAGTTATCAAAAATAGTACTAGCTTTTTGTTACAATTTCACGAACCTTAACGGAAGCGACCGACCGCTATAGCAAACCGCCCACCGATAATCACTCGTATAGCCCATTACACAGTGGCACTTCTGATAAATAGCTTCAACAGATATCCGTGAAAACGACAAGCCAAGCCCAACGCCAAGCAACTTACTATACGCCTCCTTTACGACCCAGGCCGAGAGAAGAGGTGTTTTTTGTGCCACATCTTGCTTTGTCAGTACTTTAGATCGTATAGCCATCAGCTCTGGCCGTGACCGCTCTATATCTACACCTAGTGGTCGATCACCTATCACACAAACTATCTGCCCAAACGAATGAGCGTAAGAAAAATAATAATCGTTTTGGGCGTGATACGGTTTACCAGCGGGGGAAACTATGATATCTTGCGCTCGATACACAAGACCTACATAGCGCAACAAATTAGCTAATACCGTATACGCATATCGCGACTCATCGCGAGCTGACCCACGGTAATGCACAGGCAGAGATACTTGATGTTGTTTTGCTACAAGACTTTTATCGGCGAAACAAATATACAGCGGCCTATCATGTGCAAAATAGTCCTGTGTATTCCAACTAAACCTATTCATCAACCCGTATAATCCGCCAGTATACAAAAAACGCTACAAGCACTCCGATTACTGCCGCTATACTATCGATCAAAATATCTCGCACCTCACCACTCCTACCGGGCACATACAACTGATGAATCTCGTCAGTCATAGCATATAGCGAACATATAACTGTCGCACATATAGCCAACCCAAAGCGCGACACCCGCGTACTACCAGCGTGCTCACGTAAATTAGCACGACTACAAATAACACCTTGCTGTACCGCGTTATACACCAGACCACCCAATACACAATAGGCAAAAACATGCGCCCCCTTTCGGACGATAAACGTAAGCACCGCATGGCTTGCACTAGGCAATACCTGACGCAAGGGAGAGACGATCAAATCGCTTTGGCTATTTGACACTCCTGATGGCTGGCTCGACAATGTATATATAAGAGTCATCCATAGTAACACCAAAACACTACTTACAGCAAAAAATATATAGCTTTCTTTTGTCTTGCCAGTGTTAGCCTTCATTCTTATATCGCTTCTTTCCGCGCAAAGCTAATATCACCGTAATAAAATCGCGATTCAAAACAACACCCATCAATATCAGCACCAAACATACCAAAGCAACCGCATACATTGGCAACGTCATATAGTAAGTCACGCAACCCACTATAAGTATTACACCAGAACTAATCAAGCTCATTGAGCGATATTTTATCTTGACATAACGCTGAACATGAAAGTGTCGTATGGCAGTAATGGACGCAAACGCTATAGCGGTAGAGACTGCAGCAGCATATACACCGATCACCCCCACAAAGGCTATATTTATCATAATATTGATAATTGCAGCAGCTATAGAACTACTAGCTACATCTTTCGTCTTTTTCTTCGCAATATATATTGCAGAATAGTTCCCCAGTATCGCCTGGAAAAAAGCACCGATCACGAGAATAGGCACCAACTCTCTTGACTCACTATACTCCGACCCAACGATATACGGATAAAACATATCAAGTACTAGCAGATATATAACTGTTCCGAACGAATACACCCTCAAACACACATCAGACACGCGCGAAAAATACGCGTCCCTATCTTCAGAGTGAATAGTCAAAGACGCTGATTCACTCCAACTCATATTAAATATCCCGAACAAAATGCTCGGTACAAAGGCAAATTTATTTGCTATCGCATAAACTCCATTTGCTGCAGCACCTATACATATCGAAATAATCGTTCGGTCAGATACATTTAGCACCCACCAAGCAACATTGTTAGGTAAAAGAGGTATTGCATACCGCAACATATCCGACCGTAATGACGCCTGTTTTTCTCCGTGCCATAGATGGATGTGTCTTTTTTTCTTTATCGCAAATACTAAATATACTATCCCAACACCATTTGCCAACACCAACGATATCATCAAACTAAAGGCTGGCATATGCAATATAGCTACAAACACAAATGATAACACGGTAGTCAAAGCACCGATCACCAAACTAGCAAGAGAAAAGCTCTTTGTATCACCCACTCCTCGCATAAATTGCAACAGTATAGCTGATACGACAGATGCTACAACATTTAGACATATCAATACAGCATATGGCACCTCGACAAACAAAGCCACTATAGCAAATCCTACAATAGCTACCCCCATCACCGGTATAACTATGCCAAAAATCGTTGACAAAACACCGCTCAACGCCCTGGTATCATCGCGCAAATCTATCGCAAACCGAAATGCCGCAAATTCTAACTGAACAGAGATGATCGGCGCGCACAACGATATATAAGTCATGATAAGATCGACCTGCCCGTAGTCACTCGCCGACAAATAAAACGTGTATAAAGGGACCAACAAAAACGATATCGCCTGCGTCGCGATCTTACTGATAGTTAACAGTACTGTATTTTTTAATAATTCAGTCGCTCTATTCATACTCGACGCATTGCCCTATCAAGGAATTGAAACGACTTCCTTCTGTGCTTAGCTAATTCTCGCTCAAATTCTTCGTATGTAGTGGGGGTATCCAATTCTGTCGTATTGTCTTCTGCTAATAACCTATCCGATAGACCCAAGCGATCTACAAGCGAAAGGATTCGGTCGTCTCTTTGGTAGTCCATGCCCTGATTCCGCAATATCCAAAAATTTTTTCGATACTGCGCACAAAAAATTACACCATGAAATGACGCCGTAAATACATAACGAGCATGTTTTATATACCACAAATATTTACCTGGGTTTTCTGCTTTAGGTAATATATACCCCTTGGCAAATCCGCCGAGCTTGAGCCATGTATCTGGTTGCCAAATAACTACCTTTAGCCCTTCTTTGTTTGCTAAATGTTGTATTTGACGTTCGAATTTCTTTGAGACACTTGTAGCGTAAACGAACAAAAAATCTGCCGTTTGACCCCTGACAGTTTCCTCTGCATCTGTATAGTCGATACTATCTAGTAAGAGTGTTGGGTCTAATACCACCGTACTTTCGATCCCGAAATCCTCCTGCAACCAAGTTTTGCCATTTGGCTCTCGCACCGAAATGGCATCAATGTCGCGTATCATGGCGCCGATTTCGTCTGGATTGCCTGTTTCTTTTGTTATACGACGCGCACCAAAAGAAGCAGCATAAGCTATCTTAAGTGCCGCACCTTTGACAAAATTCAAAAAATATGCCGGATCATAATCAGCAATCGCAATATTCCACACCTGGTCGCTCCCCGTGATGTATGCGTCGTAAGTAAAACGAGCATCATTCAAATCAGCCTGAGAATGAAACTTCCTAGGCGACATTATGATCATACGTTTAATATATTTGTCGTAACTATTAGCATTCTCTTTTAATCGATTGTATATAGACGCTCTTACGGCGTTACGAAGCACTCCTTTTGCTGTCATTTCACCATTAAAAATGGAATACAATTTTTGCTGGCCTGGGCTTGAAAAATCAATACACTCAGCTTTTACACTATAGCGCTTTGCCAACACTCGCTGCAAAGCATACGCTTGCATAATCGAACCGCAGTTATGCGATCTATGAAAGGTCATAATACCGATATTCTTCACTGGGTAATCCTCCTTTTTTAAATTTTGATGAGTTTTCTAATAATAATCAAGCCAAGATTTACTCCAAAACATATGATAAGCAACGCTCGAATTCTACCACTGTATTTGATGCCTTTGCTAAAGACAACCCGCCATTTTAGGCGCCTAATAGTGTGCTTGATCTCTGCAAATTCCTTTCGAAATTGTGCTCTACTCGCGTACATCAGCGCACCATAAGAAGCTGAAGCGACGAATAAGTTATTATCCATAGCCTCGACCAATTGCCTAGAAGGATGTGGTAAAGCACGGCCAGCTGCTTGCATATTTTTGATGGCTTCATAATGACGTATATTAAATGCTTGATGTACTGCACTGCCAGGATTGGCCCGATAATAATACAAGGCTCGATTATCAACGACAACATGAGTCGATATGATAATTGTCCGCGCCAAAAAATCAAAATCTTCACCAATAGCCATAGTAGTATCAAATAATAAATTATGCTGTTTTAGGGTGTCTACTCGTAGCAATTGACACCCATTATTACCTCGCTCGAGACGTCCATTATATAAGGCTGTCAAAGCATCCATCGGCGCAAAAACACTCGGTGGTTCATCTGAGATATCTGCCTGTAAGAATGCGACACGTCGTTCACTACCCAATAAATGTTTTGGCGTGCTGACAACATCCGCCCCATGCCTTAATGCATCCGTGACAAGCGTCTCTACATATGCTGGGTGTATAGCATCATCAGCATCTATAAATGTGACGTATTTGCCGTTTAGCGCTGATATACCAGCGTTACGCGCCGAACTAACTCCACCATTGCGTTTATCTATAACAGTGATGCGCTGATCTTGCTTGGCTATTTCCGAAACTATAGCCAACGAGCTATCAGAAGAACCATCATTGACGACTATGATTTCTATATTATGATAAGTTTGATGAATAATACTGTCTAAGCATTCAGCCACATATTGTTCCATATTGTATACAGGGACAATCACACTAACTAGTGGTGCTGGGTTTGTCGCCATTGATAACTCCTTTCTGGCATAGTACTGTTGTTATAAGTATCGGTAAAACAAAATTCTTAGCTGGTATATCGAAAAATGCCTCTGATAGCCCATATATCATGATAAAGACAAACACTACGTGTATTCTGACATCGCGCTCCCTGCGCATACCGGCCCAAAATATATACGCAAGGCCCAGAAACCCGACAGCACCATATCTAGCAAAAATATATACTGGGAAATTATCAAGTGGTGGAGTCTGATAGGCAGCTTTGTTGTACACCTCATCCGTACCGAGCAAAGACGGCACATACGAAGAGTGAAGATAATCATTCACCAACATAGGTCGGTCCGACAATAACCGATTCGCTATACTGCTATCTGTGAGCGAAACCGCCAATACGCAAGATACTACAAATCCAACCCAAAATAGATGCTGCAGAAAAACTGGCTTTTTATATGCGGGCCTGGCAATCATCATATAGCGAAATACCAGCACAAAAATCAAACTCACCAAAAAACCAGTACGACTACCTGTCATTATCCCCACGACGCAACACAACACCAGTGCAGCGAGTGTAAACACACGACTCTTGCCATATAAATACATACCACTCAGCAATAACGCAAAAAATGATAACGATGCTTGATTTGGCCCATCAAAACCCAACGTGTATTTAGTCATACCATACCGTTCAGACTCAGCACCATCAAAGCCCACATAGACCATCGGCAAATACCCTAATAGCGCCATAATAATAACCAACGAATACAACGCTACCGACCCATAGAAAAATACTTTGATAAACTCATCCCTAGACAATGCCAACAAAGCAACAGATGCCGCTACTAGCCAAGCAACATTAGGCCACTGCAATATTACCGAAATACCCAAAAGAATAATATAAACCGACACGTATCTCGCATAACGCTGAGACTCGCTGTTCGTTAATAACGTGTCGATGATGACAGCCCCCGACAAAACAATTCCGACGATTAGAATAAATGGCAGCAAGGCCGTTAGGTGTGGTAACAATGTGTACAAGTAATAATACAGCAACATCACACATATTAATGCCACTGACAGTGCTTTCTTTATACAATTACGACTAATCATCAACATCTAACTTTCGCAATAGGTCATTATAATATCCATTAAGAGTCATGTTCTTTGCCACAACCCGGCTCGACTGACGCATATCTTGCAGCGTATTCTCATCGACCAACAACTTATCGATCGCTTGGGCTAAGTTTCGTTCTAGATGATCATCGGTCTCGAGTAATATAGCTGTCTTGTCTGATGCATATTCTGGTATACCACCTCTGTTCGTGGTAATGACTGGCAGGCCAGCAGTTATCGATTCGATGACCGTCAATGGAGCGGCATCATTCCATACCGATGGCAATACCGCTATATCAGCACCACGATATATCACCGGCATTTGACTATAATCGACAAACCCAGTGAATGTCACACGCTCAAGGTATGGCTGCACTAGCTGGCGAAGCTCCTTCAAAAACGGACTGGTGATGTCCGTACCAAAGAAAGAGCTACCGACCACAAGCAGCTGGTAATTATCGTTTTCGATACGACCAAGTGCTTTGATCAAAACATCAATCCCCTTTTCTGGCGTTAATCTACCACTAAATAAAAGTATTCTCTTTGATGCTGCTATATTATATTTATGATGTAGTTGCCTTGATGCATTTACCCTGGTGATAGCTGTGAACTTTTTGTTGTCAACAGCATTTCGCAAAACTGATATGCTCCGGGGTAACTGCCTGTCGTTGCTCGAATTCATTTTAGCTATCAAACTATTTTTTACAAACTCACTCACAGTGATGACGTTGGCGTCTGCCAAGTATCGGCGTACCCCGAAAAAGTTAGTTATCTCATTATGAACATGGACATACACCCTACCTTCATAACGCCGACTATTACGGTGCCAGCGCAACAAATGCATTTGAACGATAGCATTCTCGAATAAAATTTTCTCATGATTATTTTTGGCGATCCGCCTAGAAACCGACTGCATAAAATATATCCGCTGAAAGCCAGCCCGAAAAGACGAGATGCGCTGTGTTTTTATCAAGATATGTAATATGCCATAAACAATACGATCAAGCCAGGCCACGAACTTTGGTATTTTTATAAAAACAAAATCAGTATGATCGTACTGATCAGCCCGACTCGCTGCTTCTGGTGTAAACACGCTATATACCACGAGTTGAGCCTTTTTTTGTCGTTCATTTTCATCAATGAAATTTTGCGTCAAGCTCTCGACAGCACCACCCAATACAGATGGCACAGGTAAGAGGCCAGTCGTTATAATTGCTGTAGTCGTATCTTTATTCATACACGATCCTCATCCCTAGTAATTTGATAAAAATGTTTCATCTCATTGATAATGGCCGATAGCGTATATTGATACACAGCCGATGTATCGTAATCAACAGCAGCTAGGTGATGTTGTTCATGCCACTCTACAGCAGACTGAAAATCGACCGCCCGCCGAACAGGCTTATCACCTACAAGCGACAACAACTCTGCACAGCCCCGACAATCCAGCGCAACTATGGGCAGCCGACTGATCACCGCCTCTAATATGTTGACTGGCAACCCCTCTTGCGTTGATGATGATACGTACAGGTCAGCCACTTTAAGTAACTCTGGTATGTCGTTACGATAACCCAAAAAATGAACCTGTCGATCTAAAGAATATTCCTTGGTTATCTTCTGTAGTGAACCATTCATGCTATCGGCCCCAACAAGTAACAGATGCATACGTGTGTGTTGTTGCAGTGTATCACGTAGTGTCCTGAGGAGCCATTTTTGGTTCTTGCGTTTTGATAATTCGGCTACATATATTAGCACGAAATCATCTGGCGCAAGACCAAGCTGAGCGCGTATCTTGTCTCTCGTCGCTCGGCTCAGCACTATATCAAACTTCTTCGGATCAACGCCCACTCCAGGAACATATGCGACATTGGTCGCAAAGTGTTGCTTGGCGCGAGAATAATCTTCACTATTAATCGTGATCAACATATCAGTAAGGTGCGCCATCGCTAGTTCTATTGGGTAATATACCAACCAATTCAACAACGGTGCACCTTTGAAAAAGTGAAACCCATGTGCCGTATAGATTACCTTAGTGCCTCGCCGCCGAGCACCTCGTGCGGCCAGGCGAGTTACGACGCTGCCCATCGGAGTATGTGTGTGGATTATGTCGTAATTTTCACGGTCAATGATCTTTTTGAGCTGACGATAAGCAGTCACATTACTCAATTTGAGTGGATTACGAGTGAACGAAACCACGAATGATTTATCGCAGTCGAGGATCTCCTCCTCTCCCATCGAAGCATAGTGCACTTCACAACCCTGATCGCGCAGCATTTGCATAAATGGTCGATTGAACTTCTGGAAATTAGCTGTATGAGAGGTGAACAACACCTTACCCTTACTTGGCATCATCTGCCTCCAAAGCCCGTTCGCTTCCTTCAGTTTGACCAGCCATCAATATTACTACAACAGCTGTTTTGAAGATAATTTTGACATCAGTCAAAAAGCTGAGTTTGTTAACATATTGCCCATCCATCGCCGCTTTACGATCGTCGTCTAGTTCATCACGACCATTCACTTGTGCCCAACCAGTAATTCCTGGCTTGACAGAATTTGCATTATATTTTTGGCGTAATTTGATAAGGTTCGTTTCTGTCTTGATGACCGGCCGCGGACCGACAATACTCATATCACCTTTGAGCACGTTGAATATCTGCGGCAACTCATCTATCGACAATTTGCGCAAAATAGCCCCCAGTGGCGTAATATAGCTAGCTGCATCTGAAAAACTGTTTGTTGGCATATTTTTTGGTGCCTTAATAGACATTGTCCGAAATTTATACACTGTGAATAACCTTTTATTCTTGCCAAAGCGCTTTTGCCGGAATAATACAGGCCCCCTAGACGTCAGCCGGACGGCAATGGCTATAATTAACATTGGTAAGCCGAGAATGATCAGTGCAATTGTCGCGATGATAACATCCCCAATACGTTTTCCATATTTCCTATACATGGCACCCCCTTAACCCTCTTTAGTTTTTGTATAGTTATATGATTGTTATCTACATTGTCACTTGAACAATGTTTACGTTTCAGTTAGTGGCGCGGCGAGACATTTGTACGTCATAGGCAATAAGCACACCGATGACAGACAACCCTATAGCGACCAACACCGTAAATCCTATTTGTTTTGCTGGCTCAATGTTAGATGGCTCGCTCGGCGTATTGACCGCATCGACTACCTTTATCTGCGTAGGTTTCTTACCATATAGCAATTCCTTCTGGACCATGAATTCCTTAATGGCGGCCTGCAATAACATTGTGCTCATTTTTGCATCACCATCACTTATTGAGGCGGTGATCATATCAGTATTCTTGATATTTTTGACTACAGTTCTACTTAGTAGCTTCTGATAACTACCCTCGTAGTGCACCTTGTCGATGACCGGATCTAAAACACGCCGGGAGGTAAATAAATTCGCGTATGTATTAAGCGTAGCTGAGCTTTGGTTTTTTTCGGGATGGTTACTATCGGTCAATAATATTACAGCTGAACTTTTGTACTGTGGCCGCTGAACAAAAAAGGTATATACACCACCTACAGCCAGACCGATGAGGGCAGCAACGAGTATTACTAGCCATTTCTTTATAAAGTAATGTGATAACTTGTAAAAAGTAGCGTCTTTCACAAAATCCCCCTTATTATATGTTCTCGTATTGTTTGCCTACCCAATATCGATTGTAGCATGAATTTTGACATATACAAAAATATCACGTATAAATCGTTGACCATAAGCGTTTTGAGAGGTGTTATATAGTCTACTTATTTCGCAAAAGAAAAGCGCGTGCTCGCTCCACCAACACCCTACCGCCGCGGTCAAACCAACGTTCAAAGGTAGGGCTACTAGCGCTCCGCCGTTCACGCCACAAATTCATAGCATCACGGCTATAGCTAAGAGTTTCGATGCTGGTCAGGCCACGGCCATAATATAAATTATTAGCAGCACCAAGGCCACCGTTGTAGCCCGCAGCTACCAACTCAACACATTCATTCTCGGACAATGTACCTATAGGCATACATAGCTGATCACGCAAATACGCTAAGTAAGCAGCGCCAAAAGCAATACTAGTGGCTGGGTCGTATAAATCGTAAACTGTGCGGGGTGGACGGGCGAACTTTACCGCGATTTCTTTGCCAGTACTGTCGGTGACCTGCATCAGGCCACTAGCCACACCACTGTGCGCCTTAGGGTCGCCACCAGACTCTAGTGTCATGATAATCGCTATCAACTGCGGCGAAATACTATACTTCTTAGCTTGTTTGACAATTTCCTCCCGCCAATGCTTAACGGTGTCCGGCATCCAAGCTGGTAAGGTGCTATCCTGATTCGTCAGTGGTGCGATAGAAGAGGCTTGTGAAGTTCTAACGAGATGAGCTAACATGTCACATCGCCACATCATATAGACACCGCCTATTAGCATAATAATCACTACCCCAGTGACCAGCCATACTCGATTGGCTCGCGCCCATCGATGTAGTCTTTTATTCCATCGCTTCTTCACCATCTTTTTAGTATAACAAAGGACAAACATCATCTCTA
The DNA here is from genome assembly GCA_945873065.1 of uncultured Candidatus Saccharibacteria bacterium. GTDB lineage: Bacteria > Patescibacteriota > Saccharimonadia > Saccharimonadales > Saccharimonadaceae > Saccharimonas. The sequence goes on along the minus strand of CAMCBN010000002.1, from coordinate 9,071 downwards.
CCCAGCTCACAATTGGCAATTTAAAGCCATCAAAAAACAGCTCACCGAACTAGCAAACTGTATTATACAACTATACTATGGTGACCTCACCGGGAATCGAACCCGGGTTGCTGGGATGAGAACCCAGTGTCCTAACCGCTAGACGATGAGGCCGCCTAAAAAGTATACCAAATATCCACACTGTTGTCCACACCGCTAGTTCACTGCAACTCCGATACTTAACGTAATCTACACGGTGTTTGGCCTCCTCCACCCCCACTCTCTCGCTCCAATAAAACGCTCACCCTATAGGGTGAGCGTGTATTTATTAACTGAAGCCGTCTTAAGAAAGATCCCACCCAATGCGAATTACATATACGAGTATCGTGGTACAACTCCGCACCATTGACCCTAACAACCTGATGGTGCTGCTGGACTTCCGAAGGAAGCTGGCCGCCGGTGAGGACGGCCAGGTGTGTACCAGCCCCAATGTAGCGCATCTGCCGGCTACTGACGGGTCAGATGGCGCAGTGGGCGATGCGGACGAGTCCAGGCCGTTTCACGGGGCAGATGCGGCAGAGCCAGAAGGTGAGTCCCTGCAACGACGATGCACCGCATCGGACAGCAGCGTGGGGGAGCGGCCGAACGGTGAGAGTGATGCACCCGACACAGTGCCACGGTCGCCGCGTGTGGTCGACCGCATCAAGCAGACGAAGTTCCGGCCCCTGACGCCGGAGCAGCGCCAGCAGGTGGTCGACCTGTACCGCACTGGCGTCCCCGTCAAGGAGATCGTCCGGCAGACGGGCGTCAACCGCTCGACGGTCTACCGGCTGCGCGGGCAGACAGGGCTGGAACGCCACCGCCGCTTCACCGACGAAGACCGTGCCCAGGCGATCCTCCTCCGCCAGCAAGGCTTGACCATCGCTGAGATCGCCAAGCGGCTGGGCTTCAGTGGTATGACCATCGGGCGTCACCTGGCGGCTGCTCGCAAGGACTGACGAGAGCGGCGGTGAGCGCAGTGCCTCCATCGTCAAAGAGCGCCCAGAGCCATATGAAGCGCTGATAGCCTTCGCCACTGGCCGGATGAAGGTTGTTAGACGGCAACTGGACCCCATGCCTATGAGAAGGCCGCCAACAACACCATTTTCCAAAGAAGACATCTTCGATGGTTATGAGTCTGAATCTTGCAACGGCCGCTTCTCCGCAAACGCCCTGAGATTATCCAGCATTTGCGTTGCTTCGGTCATGAGGCGTGCGATGTACTCCTGCGGAGTGTCCTTCCCGAGTTCTTCCTCGAGATAGGCCTGTCCACTACTACCTAACGAATGCGCCCCAATACGGGAGCGCATCCTCTGGATTCTTTGCAGAAGGCGGACGTCGCGTTCGGTATGTTGGTATGACTGGGCCTCGAGGAATTTCTTGAGCTTGGCGATGCCTTTGTCTCCCTTGGCGTCTGAGAGGTACGAGGCCACCTGCTTCTCATTGAGGTAATCCACCAAGACAAGTGCGAGGTTGATCAACTGCGCGCGCAGTTCTGCGTCGGTGTCGTTGACGGGGATGCGCAGACGCTGAAGCACGCCAGCGTCCGGCCCTTCTGCTTTGCGATGGAGCCGCCATCCCCAGTGATCTTCCCACGAGTTCTGCAATTGGTCGTACGCCAGCTTGAAGCGGTGTTCTGGGTTCTCACTTTCTGCAAACTGCCCGAAGAAGGCTCGTCGCACACCTACATCGCTCATGCGTTGTGTCGGTGGTACGTTGTGTGAGAGCCAGTGAGCCCAGTGGCTTTCAGGAATGTCGCGACCGATATCGCCAAGAAACACGACGACGCAATTTGGGTTGCCATTGTCAATCTTAACGCCCCACATGGAAGCGCAGGACAAATGCCCATCACTCACCGTGTACAAGTCAGAGTCGTCATAGTACTTCTGGAGCACCTCTGGTTTGAAGAATACTGGCGTGAGATAATGTGGCGCGTCTGGATTTTTGCCGAAGTAGTTGGCAAGACGATCTGGATCGCATGTATACTTGACCGGTTTACCGTACTCGTCTTCGCCAATGATGAACTCTGGGTAGTCCGACGGATCGGTCTCGTCCCAGGGCCAGATTCCGCAGGTTTCCTGAGGCGGAGCGGGAAGGATCCGCTTAGCGAATACTAGTGAGCCAACACGTGCATCACTAAGCGGTGACCTGCCAACACTTCGCGAGAGATACATGAGCTCATCATCAATTTGTCCTTCAAACTCGAGATCCGAAAAATCCGCGACATCGCCACCGTATTCAACAGATGTCCGTGTATCGATGAATAGCACGGCATCCAGTTGCCGAGCCGCCATATAGCGCTTCAATAGTGGTGTCCGCACTTCGATTCGCTTGCCTTTATATCTAATGGCAAGATTCTTTGAGCCGTCATCTTTGATTTCATAGTAGTCGCCAGACTTTGGATCTTGCCACAGATTCATCAACAGCCTGAACTCTTCTGAAATATACAGCACATCAGGAACAACGCCGTAAAAGTAGTGACAAATTACGAGCGGCTCAAATTCTGGTGCGTGGCTACTTCGATAGTACTCTGTGTCGTCGTGACTGGTTCTGAATCCAGGGTGGCCGTCTCCCTTTGTAAAATCCCAACCAGCGTGCGAAAGGATCTTGTCGCGCATCCTCGGCTGAGCAAACGCCATGTATCGACCGCCGTTGTCATTATTGTCGAAACGCCAGTCGTCATACACAATTGTCCATGGGCCATCGCCGTTCGTGAAGGCAGATTCGATCATCTGCTCTTGCTTGAGTCGACCCCTGATCTGCATGCGTTCATCGTTGTCCAGTTCACTGTGCTTTGTCATCATGACTCCTTTAGATCAGTTGTGCCAATTTTGGGCTCCCATACTGGCGCCCATACTTGTTCCCACTTTTGCATGAGTTCGGCTTGGTTGGCCGCCCAATGCACCGGGTCGCGAAGACTCATTTCGATTTCCTCTTTGTCTTTTTCGGAAGAATTACCTGACGTCAAGACGACGAGCAGCGCGGCGGTACGCAGCAGCACGGCCGCCTCATAGTCTGCTAGTTCAAGCCGATGACCATGAGCGAGAGCATTGCGCCACTTGGCGACAGGATTGCGGATGCACCGAAGCCAATCGATGTCGAAGTCATGCTGCTCAAGTTTTTCAGCGTACTTTTCGAGTGACGGGAAGTGCCCGCCAGCGTTGCCTGTTTGGATCCGATACAGTGGGTCACCAAGCAATAGCAGAACGCCTCGAGCTCCTGCTTCGACGAGAGGAAAAGCAGCGCGTCCAGCGTCGGTGTAGCGCTCGTCCCAGAAACTAACGATGGCGTGCCCCAGCGCAAGAGCAAGTTGCGAGTCACATCGATAGGTCTGTACCAGATGAGCAGTAATTTGTGTGGGCGTGACGATACCGTATTGATACTTAATCGCCTTAAGTTCATGCGCAAGCGTCTGCCCATAAAGTCCCACGTTGATCAGTTCCTGCCGCTCAGTTGCCTCGACGACCGCACTTTCAACGCCTGCACTCGTACGTGTCGGCATGTTTCCGTAGAAAGTGGTTCTGGTTACCGCAGCAATAATGGAGCCATCCATACTTTCCTTGGCAAAAGCAACGTTACTTTCGTAAGAGCCGGTGGGGGACGCGCCAGCTAGCCAGATGTCAAGCGCAGAAAGCCCATCTCGCGAATGCCGATAGTGATCCAGCGTTGCATCAATGGCATAACAGGGGATTCGTAACTCAATTGGAAGTGTTTGCATGCCGAGGTCTTCATACGGTACGGCCTGCAACCGCTGTACTGCGCGATCTCTTAAATCAGTGAAACCGTACTTATTGGCATTTCCGGCCGCCTTCTCAAAATATGAAGAAGCAAGCATCCCTTTTGCATCTTCACCTAAAGCAAGGTAATTTTCTATCAGCGAGCGGCGTGCTTCGTCGCGCTCAGAATCTGTGCTCGCCACTCTGACAAGCAATTCGGATACACCTTCAAGGGTCGACACGTTGGTTGCCGACCGAGAGCGAACCTGCTTTAGTAGAGTCTGCACGTCTTGCCGACTGGGATTGTTAAATTCGCCACACTGCGGGAGAACAGTAATTATTTCAAACGGCTGCAGCAGGATTCCTGTGGGGATTTCAGGTGGCTTGAACATAAGTTGCACCATCTGGTGTGCCATCTGACAGGACGCACTCTTTGCCTGCGCTTCTAATGTATGCAAACCATATGAACGAGCAATACTCCAACAACGACGTAGACAGCCGCCTCGATAGTATATTTCTATGTTGACATCTTGAGCAACGGTCAGATAGAGCTCGGCGACCTCCTTAGCGACGTCGCGCCCACGGATTGCGCCACATGATAGTGCTACATCTAGCATGTGTGCCTTCGCTAGATGATGTGTGCACTGTTCTGCAATTTCGCACCAAACTTGTTTTTCGATTGAGGAAACATCTTTAAATGCTAGCGGCCACTCATCGCTTGCGCAGGATAGACGTACGCCAAGCACCACGGCCCCAGGATTCTTCTTGTCCTCAACAAAACTGTAAGCAAGTGCCCGCTCAGCGTATGGAAGCACAGGATTATTTTTAAGGTCTGGTTCATCAAGCTTTCGCTCGCCGAGCCTCTGAAGGATCGTCCACGGCTTGTTTGCTTCGGCGGCGATGATGTTAATGACATCGGCAATCTGCGTGATATCACTCTTTGAGTACTGGTCGAGTTCGCTATAGTCCATGTCTTTCCAACTTACGGTAATACAGATGGGGTAGCCCCTACGTGGGGCGCGTGGTCAGTCGCCACCCATGACGCTCACCTCCCTCCATCTCGGCTGACATCTCTAGATTGCCATACATGTATGGTGGTGCCAAGTAGGCACCCGCTCGACGCTGGTGCCGTGCGCGACTCCTCCTCCACCAGCCAAGACGAGCAGTGGTGGCCCATCGCCCGCCAGCTTGGCCTGCGGCTGCAGCGCGCCCGCATCGCCAAGGGCCTCAGCCAAGAAGCCCATGGCCCATGCTGCCGGCATCTCCACCTACACCTACCAAAAGTTCGAGAAAGGCGAGTCCCGCCCCGGCACCCCGATGAACCCGCGCCTGCGCACCCTCATCGCCCTGGCGACGGCGCTGGATGTGCGGGTGGAGGAGTTGGTGGGAGGGGTGGGTGAGTAGATTGCGTCTCCTACGACAGCTGCAGCAGCTCGTGGAAATGGTCACGTTGCAGTGGCAGATACGCTCCATCGTTCTGTCCACTTTGGCCAAGAACCCTCTGTAAGGCCGCATCCATTACCACAGCTAGCCCAGTATTGGAGTCAAACACCCTGTTCGCAAGACTGACCACTGATTCGTCGGCAAATTTGTCGAGCAGTTCTTGAATTTGCTGGCGTTCGGACTCACCAGCAATTGACGCATTCTTGAGCGTACGAAGCTCATGGGCCGCAACGGCCGCAGCAAGCAGAAGCGTGACAAACCTCTGCTGCGCTTCCTCGCTACTCATAACAAAATTCAGATCAGCCATCGCGATGGATAGCTCAGTCGATGCATCGGCAGATGAAATTTTCGCCAACGCCGTGCTATCGATCGCCGCCCCAATCTCCACCTGCTCCTCCTGACTCTTCTGAGTGAGCAGCGATCCGAGCCTTGCCTTCAATGATGGATACGCCGTGTCGCCCCACCAAGTCTTAATCTTGGGAGCAACCGCTGAGACAAAAATGGTGCCTGCGATGGACGCTCCCGCGACTGCCAACATAGCAACTGCAGTGCTCAAATCGGAGGACTCATTCGATTCATCATCCTCATCACGATCAACTTCAACCAGCTCAGCCTGCCCACTTACCTGGTTGGTCTCGTCGTCAAGAACGGCACCTCGGAACGCACCTTCGGTGTTGTTCGAGCGTGCGAGGTGGGTTCCTTCGGGGACGATGGCGCGGTAGAGCGGTTCCTCGTTGGCCATGGTTTTCTCCTATTTTAGTTTGAACAAGCAGCGAGCGGAGACGTTGGAGGCTTCGGTGTTCCTGCCGAAGCGGACGCCTTCGCAAGCATAGCGCCATGCACGTGCGACCTAGCACCACTGCCATTTTGTCGCCCATACCCGAGGCAATTTGTCGACCTTTGGGTAGGTGTATCGAAGGTCGTCGATTAAGACATTAAATTACCGCTTATAAGTTGGTTACTTTGTGTTTCCGAAAGCTATCAGTGACAGACCGCCTGTGCCGCGTCATCAACTTGTAACTCATCGCCTCGAACCCACGAGAGAGAGCGGGCACATCCTCCTTGGCCAAGGAGAATGTGCCCGCCTTATCGCAGAGTTACTGTCGTACTTTGGTGAGGTCAGTTTCAGTTAGCCCTTTGGTGGGTAAGGATCATTGCCATAGGAGTTGCGCTCACCAATGGTGCCGTCTCGCTTCTTGATGATATGCTCGCTAAGGAGTATTTAGGCCATTTCACGTCCCTTGGCTTGCGCCTCGGCCTTGGTGTCGAACGTGTTGCTAGCCCGCTTATTGCCTAGGACGCGATTCTTCCATCGATTGTCCTCGCTGTATGTTTCGACATTGGCTGGCATGGTGCTACCTCCTAAGTCTCTTTAGTGTGGCCGAGTATAACGGAACGTCAAGCGATGCTGAGGTCTGCACCCATGTCCGCAACCAATCTGTTATATGTCAATCGTTCAAATTTCCGATGTCTCGAGTAGGTGAGACTTCGCATGTCTTCTGGAGTATTTCACAAGTGCCGACGTAAACTTTGCAACGATCAAGAGGCCGCAGGTGCCTACTGTGGTAGTTCTATGACGGTAGTTCCGGCAAGCGTCAGGACACTCCAAGCACGTCCCGCCACAAGGGCGACTCCCACCAGCCGGGTAGCTTGAGCATGGCCATGGTTGTGCCGGAGATGGCGAGCGCTTGGCCGTGTGGCAACTCGAAGAGCTCGTGGGGCTCAAGGGCGTGCCGCAGAGTGCCGACATGGTCGATCGACACGACACTGTTGTAGTGCTGCGCCCACTCTTCGAATGAGTCGCCGATTTTGCCAATCTGTTGCCCCTTCATCAGCATGTTGGCGCGTTCCATGCGAAGAAAGTGTTGGTCGCACAGGCCACGGATGCGTGGATCGACACGCTCAACGCTCCGAGCTCGCCGTGTTGCCGACTCGATCAGGTCAGTCGTTGTGATGCCGCGATGTGGGACGGCTTTGAGCGCTTCGTGATCGACCGAGACGTTCGTGTGGTAGCGATTGACTAAGGGAGTGAGCTCAGAGATGCGCTGCAGGTAGGCAGCATCGCGGTAGCCAGGTAGGAGCAACTGGCTGCCTCCCTCCACGATGCCGTAGCCCTCGCTAGGCCAGATCGCATCCATGCGCTGGACGTCTTGCACGCCAAGAACAACCGTAATGCCATCGCCGCCGGCTGTAGACATGATCTCGGGCAGGGTATGGATGGGGGCGATGTTTGCCACCTCGTCCAGGGCAAGCATGCACCCGGTTGGGCGCTCTTCTACCGCCGTGGTGCGCCACTGAGTCACTAGCGAGCCGACCAGCGCTGCAACAAAGGGTGCAACGATTTGTGTATTGCCAGAACGTGCCTGCAGATACAGCGTCGAATCACCGTTGAAGAGTTCCGATAGCGTGAACTCATCGCGTCCATCCGGACAGCATCGCTCGATCGATGGAAGTATGACATTGCCAATCACCGCCATCACATTCTGCCGCGTCTCGTCGGAGATCTTATCTTTCGAGAGAAAGTTCGCCAACGCAAGGCTCGCGGGATGTGTTGTCCCTCGCTTCCTCTTGAAAGCATTCTTAAGGGTGCCCATCGAATCAAATACGTCAGTGTCAGATCCCGAACTGCGTAGCCGCATCTTACGCACCAATTCTGCGAACATGCTAGCGGGCTTACGATTTAAAGCACATGCCATCATGATTGGTGCCAAAGCCTGGATGGCTGCACCGCGGAAGAAGTCGGCGTTGTTGACGGTGTGTTCACCCACCAGGCTAGCTGACACGAAGAATCTGGCGCGCTCCTCAGCAACCTTCCAGTCTTTGCACCCCTCCAAGAAGTTCCAAGACTTGTAGTGGGTGGGTGATGCCGGATTAAGCGCGACGTGCACCACGTTGCCGCCTGATACATCCGCCAGCTGCTGACGGGCAGACTCGGTGACCTCGATGATGTCTGGGTGCTGCTGCTGTCCAGGCGCTCGTGTCGACGTACACACGGCAAGGCCTGGAAATGCGGCGATGGACTGGACAAATACGCGAGTCGACTTGCCAGACCGAGGAGCTCCTAGTACAGTTAGTGTTTGCTCCTTGGGGAGGTAGATCAAGCTGCCTTCGCTATCCTCCCCAAGATAGGCACCCTTGCCACTCGAGAGCAGGGCGCGAGATAGCGCGAATAGTTCGTTCATAAGGAGAAACCTCCACTCTCTGACACGTCACCGTCGTCATCGGCATCCATGTCAGTTGCATCTGCATCGCTGTCTGCATCTATGTCAAAACCATCGCTGCCGGCGTCAAGGCCGACATCTGCCGGCTCGTTGAATCCTAGTTCGTCGCCGGCGTCTACGGCGCTATCCGGCAAATCCTCCTCATCTACAGCCAGGTCATCCATGGAGAGGAAATCATCATAGACGCTGTCGACGCTACTAGTGTCGTCTGCGTCCAAGAAGTCATCCTGAAGGTCGGTGGTGTCATCGAGAGCCGATGGTGAGTCTTGCACTGCCATGTCGTCATGCTCGCCCAGTGATAGAAAGTCGTCGTCAAGCGCCGCGTCGCTGTCGGAGAGCGAAGCCTCTAGTTCCGCGACCTCGGCCTCGGATACGAAGTCCAGCTCGTCATCGTTGCCATCTACTGCGCCCATCTGATCCTCCACCTCGGGCTCAGCGGACAACACAGCATCCAAGTCGACATTGCCCTCATCTTCTATGCTGGCAGCGTCTTCAAGAGCGGCGACGTCTTCGATGGCCGCCTGTTCGTCGACGCCTAGCGAGCCGTCGTCAATCTCAGCAGCAGTCTCGTCTGCACTCTGTGGTGATATATCGAGCGACAGAGCATCCTCGTCCGTTTCGGACTCCGCTCCAAGCTCTCCATCAACCCCTACCTCACTCTCCACACCGACGT
>CAMCBN010000001.1 GCA_945873065.1 uncultured Candidatus Saccharibacteria bacterium | reverse complement strand
GACCTCTCAAACACTCCTTGGCAAGCAAAAACCCGCGCCATGGGTCAACCATGACGCGGGTTGAGTGTGAGGTTAATGGTCGGGGTGACTGGACTCAAACCAGCGACCTCGCGGTCCCAAACCGCGCGCGCTATCAACTGCGCCACACCCCGATATCAATTCCGTTATACTGGGTAACCCAAACAACCCAAGTAAACATCCGCTGTATTATACCACACCCTTTACTAACGCGTCTATAGCAACCACTGCCAATGAAGTGACAATCAAACTCCACATGAGACTCATACACTGTGATATTATATAGTTATGTCAACCAAACGACGACGCTTATTTGTTACGCATTTTTTCGGGATACTTGGATATTTATCTTGTATGTGCTTATGGGCTTGGATGATTATTCAGTACTCCTACCCTTTGCTACAGCATGATCAAACTCTTTGCTTTTTACCAGACCCAACACAACAATCACCACAAATCACCCAAACCAATACTGATATATCTTTACCGCAACCACTTGCTGTAATTTTGTCAACTATCGTTTTAGTGACAGCTGTTGGTCTAACTGTTTACATACTATTAACACTACCGAGAAATATTGGTAAAACTGGTTCTGCCGTAGTCAAAAAAACGACAGACACTGTCATTCCTTTGGTGATTAGGGATAAAAAGATTACCAAAAAACAACGCAAGATTATCAGCGCTAGACTAGCTGCAGGCATAAAGCTACTCGCTTGCATCATACCTATAGTCGCACTCTATATAGTCCCCGGACCTGCACCATTACCGGATTTGGTGGTTCGTACGGTCGGATTGATCTGTGGAGCTTACGCCGCTTTCAATTTCTTGTTGCAATACTCTATCGCTCGCTGGCTACACATACCCGATGATCTACTGTGGTAACTAGCGACCAACTAAAACTAGGTACTTCGCCCATTATGCGTGAGGCTGCTCAATCTTGGCAACATGCACCTTTTTATCTGCTGGCAATCCGCTGTCTGGAGTAAATTTATACTCTAGTAACTGACCAAAAGGCATTTCGACTTTACCAATTTCACCATCTGGGATTTGATCGAGATATTTCATCAATGCACGGATGGTATTACCGTGTGCCACTACCAAAACAGTCTCACCAACCTGCAGATGAGGCAAAATTTCTATCTCAAAGTACGGAACAACGCGCGTATACACATCCTTCAGCGTCTCGCCACCTGGTACAGGGTAATCCCAACCACGCCGAATACCATTGAAAGCTTCCTCGCCGATTTCTTCTTTGACCTCCCACTTGTTTTTGCCAGTGAGATCACCATAATCGCGCTCATTCAAAGCAGCAGATTTCACAACCAAAGCATCACTAGACCTAAGCGGACTACCAGCACCCTCCATCAGCGCATCGAGTGTCTGGTGAGTGCGTTTTAATGTAGACACGTACACCATGTTGATTTCCTGATCGCGCAGAAACTTCCCCAACTGTCGTGTGTCTTCTTTGCCCTTGTCGGTCAAATTAACATCTGTCCACCCCGTCCATTTACCTAATAAATTCCACTCGCTTTCGCCGTGGCGACTAATTATGAGTTTTCCGTATTGTGTCATACATTTATATTAACGCATAATGGCTAGTCTCGCCATAAATTTCTATATTTTTGATCTAGTTGTCTATTCTAAGACCTCACCCTTACGTTCAGCGATTATGACGACACGACCCGCTTCCGCTCCACCTAGCTCACAACTATAGAGAGTTAGACGATTATCGTTAGTCTTCGCTTCTATCTCTACTTGATTGGGACGAACATCAAATATTTTTGTAATACGATAATCATATCGTTTTCCTTTATAATCTACTACAATATCATCACCTAAAGTCAACTTATCTATATTATAAAATGGTGACTTTTCTATCGTACTACGCGGCGTAGGCTGGATACTGAAACGATGCGCTGCAATAATGAAGTTACCACCATCTATAGGATTACCACGCTCTGGATAACGCCACCAAGCCCCACGATCTAGGGACAATTTACCATCGGTACCATACGGTATGTTCACCCCAATCTTACCGATGATTATGCGATTGTCAGTTATCTGGGGTTTAGGCAAAGACTTAACGTCGATAGGTTTTGTATAAACATACGGTGCAACAAGTGGCGCTGATACCAAAAGCAACAAATACCCGCCAATAAATAAACACCCAACCGCTAATATTGTAATGGAAAGATTCTTCCAGCGAACTAATCGAGGTAAATGGTGATTTTCTTGTATTCGTAGCATGACAAAATATAAAATAAACTGTACAAGCTATTATATCGTAGATCACCCATAGTTAAAACGAGGTTAGGAGATTGATTCACTTATCCTAACCTCGCGTTAATCTATAAGATTACCTATCAAATGGATGGGCCAACGACAACGCTTCGTCAGATTCAGTTATACGAAGTAGTTCGTTATATTTAGCCATACGATCCGTACGTGATAGCGAGCCAGTCTTGATCTGTCCACAACCCAGTCCAACAGCTAGATGACTGATGGTGGTATCTTCTGTTTCACCAGAACGGTGGCTCATCACGCTATTAAATCCAGCCGCCTTAGCCATTGCAACAGCATCGATAGTTTCACTGAGTGACCCAATTTGATTTGGCTTGATCAAGATAGCGTTAGCGGCTTTTTGGTCAATAGCTTTTTGCAAAAGAGCCGTATTTGTCACCAATAGATCATCACCGACCAACTGCACACGATCGCCCAACCACCGCTGCAGGGCTTTCCAGCCCTCCCAGTCAGTTTCTGCTAGACCATCTTCAATGCTGACGATCGGAAATTCATCTACCAAAGCTGCCAACCAATCGATCATTTCAGCGCTAGTTAGGCTCTTGCCTTCACAAGCTAACTCATACTTACCATCACGATAAAATTCACTTGACGCTGCATCCATAGCAAAAACGACATCACTACCCAGCTGGTACCCAGCGTTAGCGACTGCTTCGCTGATCAATGCTAATGGTTCACGATTACCCTGACGAACACTAGGAGCGTAACCGCCCTCGTCACCAACAGTAGTCGGATAACCATGGTCTTTCAGTACTTTTGCCAATGCATGAAAGATCTCTGTACTCATCTGCAAAACCCCTGCAAAATCAGCAGCGCCCTTGCAGATAATCATATACTCCTGAATGTCTGTCGCAAACGCAGCATGAGCACCACCATTCATGACATTCATCATAGGAAGAGGCAAATTAACCGAACTATTTGTCATATCAGCTATATAGCGCCATAGCGGCTGTTTTTTTGCATTGGCTACGGCTTTCGCAACAGCTAAGCTAACACTAAGAATAGCATTAGCACCAAGTTTAGACTTGTTATTAGTACCATCTAGGTCAAACATTATCTGGTCGACAGCACGCTGATCGCTAGCATCGCGACCAACTAGCACTGGCGCGATAACTTCATTAACATTACGTACAGCCCCACTGACACCCTTACCACACCAAGCTTCGCCACCATCTCGCAACTCCAGCGCCTCTCCTGCACCAGTACTAGCTCCGCTAGGCACCGCTGCACGACCCAGCGTACCATCTGCCAATGTCACGTCTGCCTCGACTGTCGGATTGCCGCGACTATCTAAAATTTGTCTTGCTTTGATAGATTGAATTGAAAAGTCGTTCATAGTTACTAGTATACCTGAGTTATTGCCCATCAACCAGTATTATTACATGTAAATCGGCGCTATTTAGCAAACTCAATAGCCCGAGTTTCGCGAATAACATTCACCTTAATCGTGCCTGGATATTGCATAGTGCTTTCGATCTTTGCAGCAATATCACGTGCTAGTTTGATGGCACTAAGGTCATCGACCGTCTCTGGCTTAACGATAACGCGCACTTCACGACCAGCGCTAATAGCATAAGCCTTATCTATACCCTTGAAACTCGTCGCTACATTCTCTAGATCACGCATTCGCTCAACAAAATTCTCAGCGCTCATATTACGCGCTCCTGGTCGAGCTGCACTAGCTGCATCAACTACACGTACTATTATCGCCTCTGGTGTAGTTGCTTCGATGTCATCATGATGCGCTTCGATCGCATGGCAAATTGCCTCGCTGAGCCCAGCTTTGCGAGCTAGCTCTGCGCCAATATGATGATGCTTGCCTTCCATCTTGTGCGTCACCGCCTTGCCCATATCGTGCAGCAATGTGGCAATTTTGACTGTCCTCACATCAGCTCCGATTTCAGCAGCGATCAATCCAGCTATCTGCGCCATTTCAGTACTATGTTTAAGCACATTCTGTCCGTAACTTGTGCGGAATTTCAGCTCACCAACTAAATGCAAAATTTCCTTTGGTATACCAGCTACACCTATCTCGCGAGCAGCATCCTCGCCAGCCCGAATTACCTCTTTCTCGATTTGCTTATTAGCTTTTGCGACCACCTCTTCAATACGGCCTGGATGAATTCGGCCATCTTTCATCAACATTTCGAGGCTCAACCGCGCTACCTGACGACGCACAGGATCAAAACTACTTAACACAACCATACCAGGGGTGTCATCTACCAAGATATCAACGCCCGTCGCACGCTGCAACGCCTGAATATTACGACCCTCTTTGCCAATAATACGGCCCTTCATTTCATCATCTGGCAGCTTAATAGCAGTCACGGTTCGTTCGGCAGTTACCTCACTACTCATACGCTCCATTGCTGTTACCAGAATCATCTGCGCCCTCTCTTCGGCATCATCCATGGCTTCGCGCTGTAATTTATCTACCAACCCAGTCAAGTCCTGACGAATGTCACGCTCTGTCATCGCCATGAGTTTATCAGCAGCGTCTTTTTTCTTAAGGCCAGCGATTTTTTCAAGTTTTTCCTGTTGTTTTACGCGAATACCACGGATTTCATTTTTCAGCTCCTCTACCTCTGTTTCGCTTTTACGTAATTTCTCACTACGGCGATCTAGCTCGTCTAATTTGCGATCCAAGCTTGCCTCGCGTTCAAGTAGACGATTTTCGGTTTTTTGCATTTCTTTGCGACGTTCATTTTCGATCTGCATCGCCTCGTCCTTTGCTCTTAGGACGATATCACTAGCTTGACGCTCCGCCTGCGCGATCTGGTTGGCAATTGTCTGCTCTCCGCGCGAAGCTTGCTGACGATCGTAAAGATATTTCCCAGCAAAACCAAGCGCAACGCCAACAATAGCGATAATAACTTGTATCATAGTGTTCCTTTCCCCGGGTATGCGTTGTATCTAGTACATCAATGATTACACGTGCCCACGCCGGTATTATCAACATTTCTAATGGTTAGTCAGCTGTCAGAGTTCACAAACGTTTCACTAGACAATATTATTGTAGCGCGTTTTCGTCGTTTTCCGCAACTTAATTGTCGACTATGTTTGAATATTGTTTGCTATCACGGGGGTCTTGCTACTAACGACGCGGCTTGGTGATATGCGGGTCCGAGCCATATTCTGGCAATATAATCTGATCATCATCACCACGTTTAAGTCGTCCCAAACAAAGGTCTCGCCAGTTATCTCCAGTAGCCCCGACGATAGGAATCTGTAGTTCTCGTGCAAAAGTATTTAATACTGCCACTCCAATGCGCAACCCCGTGAAGCTACCCGGCCCACGATATACACCGATACCTGTTATATCTGCAAATGTTGCATCATGTTCTTGCTCTAGACGATCGCGTAAATACGCCAACATATCACGTGCAAGCTCACGCCCTGCTGGCCACGTATAATCTACACACACACCATTGTCATCGATAATCGTCATTTCTACGATCATTGTGGCACTATTCCATAGGAGTATCATCTTATAATTTCCATCCTGTCTTGTAGTTTTTTAATCAATCGAGCCGACTTATCACCACCTGCCTGACATATATATTGTCGAGTCTTTTCGCCCGAAGGAGTCACTGCAATAGTAAGGTGATCCTCTGGCAAAATATGAGACACATCCTGAGCCCACTCAATAACTGTCACTACATGCGGGTCAGTTAGAGATTCAGCTAACTCAATCTTCATGAGCCCTGGATCACTAAGGCGATAAAAATCGTAATGCACTAAGCGTATCGAATCGCGACCATCATACACCCGGCTAATCGTAAACGTTGGACTCTGAATATCATCCACTACCGCTAGACCACGAGCAATTCCTTTTGTGATGGTCGTCTTCCCTGCGCCGATATCACCCACTAGTACTATGCACTCACCACCACTTAAACACCTACCAATACACTCACCAAACACTAATGTCTCTTCGGTCGAACAAGTCTGCCAATTCATAATATAAAGTATACCATAGCGGTATATGTAGATTTGGACTGGTTCATCGTGCAGTAAGTTTCGTGGTACTGCTTTTAGGGAAATTTTTAAACTTATTACTATTCGTTCGATAATTTTTCGATAATATCTAGCCAGACTTATTAAAATCAGCTACAATAAGCGTAAGTATTATGCATATATCTGACTCAATCATAGTTAAACTACTTGAGAGTGGAGGGATAGCGACCAGCCAGCAGTTGCAGCCATGGGTTAGCGAGGCTACGACATCTAACCTGCGCCTCCAAGATATTGTACTTCAAAACAATATCGTTGATGAAAGAACACTGACTAAATTATATTCCGATTTCGCTGACATACCCTATATTGAGCTCGACCCTCGCGATATACCTGCTGACATATTGACTCGTATTCCAGAACGCATAGCGCGACAATACAATGCGGTTATTTTTCGGATCGATCCTAATGGTCTCATACATCTGGCTATGGACGACCCAGATGACGTCCAAGCGGTCAACTTTATCGAAAAAGAAATTGGCACAAACACTCGCATCTATATTGCTCCTCACAATAACATTCTAGAATGTCTCGAAGGATACCGTGGCGATGTTACACAAGAATTAAAAGAAGTTATTGACATTCAGCGCGAAGATGATGGCTCGAGCCAGAAAGTCACCGAAGCTGAAGTGGCCGAAAACTCACCTATCGCCCAAACTGTAAATTTACTCCTAGAGTATGCTATTCGCAGTAATGCCAGTGATATACATATCGAGCCACGAGAAGAGTTCGTGCAGGTGCGTTATCGGATCGACGGTGTGCTCAAAGAAGTTAATCGTTTGCCTAAAAATGTCCTCGGCGCGCTAGTCAGCCGCATCAAAATCTTATCGAATCTCAAAATCGACGAGCGTCGTGTGCCACAAGATGGTCGCTTTAAGATCAAAGTCACTGGCAAACAATATGCCCTACGCGTCAGTACTCTACCTATCACCGATGGCGAAAAAGTCGTAATGCGTATCCTTGATGAGTCAAACCAAGCTGTAACATTAGAGGAGCTCGGCTATTGGGGCCATTCGCTAGCTGTCATCAACCAAGCTTTGACCGAACCAAACGGTATGATTCTTGTCACTGGGCCAACCGGTAGCGGTAAGTCAACCTCGCTTTTTTCTGTCTTATCGATGCTTAATACGCCAGAGGTTAATATTTCTACTATTGAAGACCCTGTCGAATACAAAATCCCTGGTGTCAACCAAACCCAAACCAACGCCAAGGCAGGTATGACCTTCGCCTCAGGGTTGCGTGCTTTGCTACGCCAAGATCCGAATATCATCATGGTCGGCGAGATTCGTGATGGTGAAACCGCCAACCTAGGCGTACAGGCAGCGTTAACAGGACACTTGGTATTTTCCACACTTCACACTAATAACGCTGCAACTTGTTTGCCACGTTTACTGGATATGGGTATCGAACCATTTTTGATCGCTAGCACTGTCAAAGCAGTGGTAGGCCAACGTTTGGTGCGTAGACTTTGTATGAATTGTCGCGAAAGTTATAGGCCAGATCCTGCTGAAGTTACCGAAATCATACGGCTTTTCCATCTCATGCCAAATCAAACATTTTATTACATACACCAACTCGAAGCGCAGGCAATCGTGCAAAAAGTAGGTGGTGAAACCCCCTGGGGGACGACCAACGAAACAATCGCTCAATTATGGCGATCACATCCCGGCGGGTGCGATGAATGTAACCACACTGGCTTCAAGGGACGTGTTGGCATCTATGAAGTACTAGGCAATACTAGAGAAATTCAAAAAATGATCGTCGGAGGCGCTACTAGTAACCAAATCCAAGACCAAGCTATAACCGAAGGTATGACCACTATGCTCACCGATGGTCTTATCAAAGCAATTCGGGGTAACACTACCGTCGAAGAGGTGCTTCGCGTCACAAAGGAATAACAAGGAGTAACTATGCCTCAGTTTAATTACATCGCTATAGACAACAAAAGTAATTCTATCAATGGTACTATAGAATCGCCCGATCGCGGTTCTGCCTTAGCTAGTTTAACCCGCCAAGGCCTGCGACCAATTAGTATAGAGCCTGCTAAGACGAAACGTACTTTTGGCTTTGGCAGCAACAAGGTCAAGAGCGAAGACCTTGTCATGTTTACTCGCCAATTAAGTGCTATGGTGTCAGCTGGAGTACCTCTTCTACGAGCTATCGGCTCCCTCCACGACCACACCACTAGTAAAGCTCTCGAGAAAGTCACCGCTGAACTACTCCACGATGTCGAAGGTGGATCAGCTTTGGCAGACGCCCTCGAGAAACACCCAGAAACTTTCAATACTGTATACGTTAATATGGTTCGCGCTGGTGAAGCTGCTGGTATCCTTGATGACATCCTCAAGCGCCTTGCTACCCAACAAGAAAAGAATGCATCAATGCGCAAAAAAATTAAAAGCGCTATGACTTACCCAACGGTACTGATAGTAATAACGATTGCTGCATTTTTTGGGTTGATGGTGTTTGTTATTCCTCAGATTGGCAATATTGTCCGTGGTTTAGGTGGGCCAGATGCGAAACTACCTGCCATAACTGAAATGATGCTCGGCCTTAGCTCGTTCATCATTAGTTACGGAATATTTATCTTAATACCCATCGGTATAGGTATCTACCTATTCCGCCGCTATATACAAACGCCTGCTGGTAAATTATGGCTGCACACTATGATCCTGAAAGTGCCAAAAATTAATGCTATCGTCGAGAAGGTAGCGGTGGCTCGTTTCGCCCGAACATTTTCGGCCCTAATGGGATCTGGCGTAGCAGTGCTAGAATCATTACGCGTTACAGCCCGAGCCGTAGGTAATAAAGTCTATGAAAATGCCTTGCTAGATGCTGCTGAACAAGTCAAAAACGGCCGAAATTTATCGAGTATTATTGAAAAAAATCCCCTATTTCCTCCGATCGTGTCACAAATGTTATCGGTCGGTGAAGAAACTGGGCAAACAGATACTGTACTCGTCAAAGTAGCCGATTATTACGAAGAAGAAGTCGATGTCGCTATCGAAGGTATTAGTTCTATCATCGAACCAGTAATGATCGTGATCATGGGGGGTATGGTGGGATTACTCGCTGCTGCCGTAATGTTGCCTATTTCTGGTATGGCAAATCAAATAAAATAGACTAAAACGCTAGCGTTTATTACTATGCTTATGCTATAATGACGTAAATGTAGAGGGTATTTCATGGCAAAATTATTTTATAGGGACAAAGGTATTATCGGGCTCGACATCAGTCAAACCGGGGTAAAGATTATGTCGATCGACCCTAAGCGCTGGCTAGTACTAGGATATGGCTCGCTCGACCTCGACCCCAAAGAAGTACAAACTTCGCTCGACAACCCTAATGATACTTATTTGGCCAAGCGATTAAAATCTCTCATTAACGAACATCTTATCGGCAACCTCGGCAGCGACCACGTAGTGATCGGCGTACCAACTAGTCGTACTTACTCGCGAACTTTTACAATACCAGCCAAAGAGGCTGCTCATTTAGATAATGCCATCCAAGTGGAAGTTGACCAATACATCCCTATCCCGCTGAGTTCATTATATGTTGATTATGAGGTTATTGAACACGACAAGGACCAACTTACTGTCGTCATGTCAGCCGTGCCAAAGCAACTCGTCGATGCCTGCCTTCAAGCAGCGAAAGAGGTCGACCTAATACCAGTCGTCGTCGAGCCTAATATTAACGCCATCGCCCGTATTCTCGACAGCGCCGACTCCAACATTTTAACGCTGGTAGTAGATATCGGTCCAGCAAATACCGATATTGCTGTTCTCGATAAAAGCGCTGTACGTCTCACGGGCGGTGTGGCTATTGGCGGTAACACTTTCACAATCGATCTGTCAAAACACCTCAATACTTCACTTGAAAACGCTCATCAACTCAAAGTTCTCAACGGCTTAACACCTGGCCCACGACAAGCCGAAATAACCGACGCACTAAAACCAAGTCTCAAACGCATAAGCACCGAGATTCGCAAAGTTATTCGATACTACAATGACCGTATAGGTGATAAACGAAAAATTGAGCAAATCGTTATCGTCGGCGGAGGCAGCAACGTGCCAGGTATCGGTGACTTTTACACCAACGATCTCGTCATGCCTGTTCGTGTCGTTAATCCGTGGCAAAAACTTGATTTCGGCAAGCTACAACAACCTCAAAAACAATTCCGACCACGATATATCAGCGTCGCCGGTCTCGCTAGTGTAAACGATGGGGAGATTTGGAAATGATAAATCTTTTGCCACCTACCTACAAAAAACAACTTGTCGCCAGTCGGACAAATACCCTGTTGAGACGTTATGTCGTACTTTTGCTTATTCTAGTGGGTGTTATTCTAGCAGAAATAAGCGCGGTCTACTTTTTCATTGCTGCCGAGCGTCGAAGCAATCAAGAAACGGTCGACCACAACACTCGAAAAACCGCTGAATATGCCAACGTCAAACAACAAGCTACAACCTTCCGTACAAATCTCAAAACTGCCAAGACTATCCTAGATCAACAGGTGTCATACACTCAACTTATCAAAATTATCGCTGATCGACTACCAGCCAATGTCATTATCGATCAACTCAGCATCGACCCCGCTACATTTGGGACGCCAACAACACTTAGCATTCGAGCCAAAAACTACAACGATGCAATCAATCTACGCAATCGGCTTAATGACTCTACTATCTTTTCGAGTGTCAGCTTTCAGTCGATCACTCTTCAAGAAAAGGGCGGAACTTATCCTTATGTATCGGTATTTAGCGTAACATTTAGAAAGGGAATCGGGCAACAGTAATGAAGAAATTCACCATAAATGCTGTACAACTTCGTATAGTTCTTGCCGTTTCACTCGTACTTATAACGATCGTTGGCGCAGGTGGGTTCTTCTTGATCTATAACTCACTTAGTACCTACGCTCAAGAGGCGAGCGCGGTCGCCTCACGGGCAAGCGCTACCGAAGCGGAACTACAAGAGCTATCTCAAACTGAACAATTGCTCAAACGACAAAAAACCGCCGTCGAACGAGCATCGAAGATATCAGCCGAAAGCAAAAGCTACCAATACCAAGACCAAATCATCAATGATCTCAACGGATTCGCCAGCAAAGCAGGATTGACAGTCTCTAGTATCACCTTTACCGACAACAATGCTGCTGCAAATGCAAATAGCAGCTCTAATACATCGACCAGCACTACACCACGCACTTCGGCTAATACTGCCGGATTAAAAACAACAACTGCTACTGTTGCACTGAAGAACCCAGTCGAATACCAACGTATCCTTACCTTTATGCATCTCATCGAGCAGAGCCTGACAAAAATGCGCATAGCCAATATTGAGTTATCGCGCGCATCAGCCGAAGGCCAGCCATCTGGCAGTATAACAAGCAACACTTTAACGATCGAGGTATACCTACGCTCATGAATAACGATATTTCTTTTACTACAATTGGTCGATCTATCAGCCATTTTTTGCGCCGATATCATGTTGTACTATTTGTTTTATTCGCACTCGGTGGGCTCGCCATTATCACATTTCTACTAAACAATGTCATCACGACATCGACTCGTGTCACCGAAGCGCCACGGTTAACAGGCTTCGACCAATCAACTATCGATAAAATCCAGCAACTCAAAACATCCGACGAGTCAGACAAGAGTGCTGCCTCTTTGCAGATGAGCCAACGCAACCCATTTGTTGAGTAAAGCCAAAAAACACAGTATACTGGGTGTATGATATTGCTTGGATCGGCCCTTATCGGCCACTCTGTTATGAGCCTTCAGACCGGCAACAAGGTTGGTGATACTATTCAGCCCCTTATCGATCCAGCTGATTTATCAATCGTTGCCTATACAGTTAACGGTTTATTTACACACGACACGATGTTGGTCCGCCTAGCTGATGTGCGCGAGTTAAGCGATATAGGATTTATCATTGATTCCATCGACGAGCTTATCACCCCTACCGATGTCATACGCGTCAAACAATTATCTGAGCTCAATTTTACTCTAGGTGGTATCACAGTACGCGACAAACGTGGCCATAAGCTCGGTAAAGTAATAGACTATACTATAGAAACAACGACTTTTCTCATCCAACAGTTAATCGTTCGCAGGCCTCTGATGCATCGTCTAAATGACGCCGAACTCGTCATACACCGCTCGCAAATCGTTGAAATTAACAACGACTCTATCGTCGTTCACTCACAGGTAGAGCCAAAAAAAGAGTCTCGGCATGCTACTCTCCAGACAGCCACCACCAATGCCGAATACGTTAACCCTTTTCGCAAGCCAAACCAAGCTGCACCAGAGTCAGCCGACTTAGATAAACAGCCAGACACATAAGAAACTACAGTCTACAAGGGATTAAGCTGGCGCGTCTTTTGCTGTTATAAATTCGTCCAGTGCCTGTTTGATATCGTCATACGAAAACCCCTGCCGCGCCAGATAAGCAATGAGTTTTTTCTCATCGGGGTAACGTTGACGTTTTTTAGCAACTATTTTTACAAGTTCTGAGATGTCGTTTCGCTCGGATTCTGCTAATGTATGTTCGATTATATCGCGGCTCACGCCTTTGGCTGTCAGCTCGTTGGACAGTTTACGGCGCGATACACCCTTATTGATATTGCGATTTTCTACCCACCAGCGAGCAAATTGTTCGTCATCCACATAGCCCTTGTCTCGCAGCCGCGTGAGCACCCTCTCTGCCACACTAGCACTAACGCCCGGCACTTCTTTGATTTCCCCGGTACGGCGTGATTTGTAACGGCGAGACAGCGTCTTGCGCCGCAGGTAATCCGCTACCTCGCGCACCGAATGCGGTCGGCTCAAGCAGTATTCTAGCGCCCGCGCGTACAGCTTGCCAAATTGACTTTCAACTTCTAGATCGGCCAGTTCTGCTGCTGTCACTTCGCGCCCGACTTTTACACCGAGATCCGCCACCTGAGCGATATCCAGACTAAACTTATACTTGCCATCAACCGACACATTCACCCGATCGGGATTGTGCACCTGCGCCATAAGTGCAGTGATGGTGTGAGTCTTGGCTGGCAGATTATCCATGGGTATTATTGTAGCATTTTTGTGATTAAGTCAGCTTGGGGATTGATTTTTTATCAAATAAGTGATATATATCAACCTTTCATCGCAAAGTCTGCGATAAGGGTCTGATTCTCTAGGAGGAATCATGAAAGTCGCCTTCAAGAAGGCCCTTGCCGTCGTCGCAGCAATGCTGTTCATCGTCCCGGTGACAGCATGCGGGGCAGATGATTCGAAAGTGGTTGGTGACAATCTGTCGAAAAAAGCAGATAACTTCGAGGTTAACAGGAGGGTAGTGTTCTTTAACGGAATCACCGACACCTACCTACTAACGATCGAAGGATACTGCTCGATCACCGACCAAGAGACCCAGCTGGAGGTGACTTGTAAGGTAGGTGACGACACCTACAAGAAGCACTTCTTGGGCTTGTCCGACAATGTGACATACTTTGTCGAACAGCTTGAGCCTGCTGAGGCCGATCCGTACCACTACAAAGTGGTATTCAAGCCTGAGGCGATTATCCCTGATGTTGACCTCAAGACATCAGCGGGATAATATCCCGCCACCGAAAGAGCCCGCCCTCGCTCATTAAGAGCGACTGGCGCATCGCTCATCGGGGGCGGGCTTTTTCATGTCCGCGCCGTAGTATATTGTAATAGAAAACTCTGTGTTAGTTTATTCTTCCTCTTTTACCTTCTCGCGCACTTTTTTGTCGATTTCCGCCAACACTTTTGGATTTTCTTTCAAGAATTCCTTGGTCTTGTCACGGCCTTGACCGATAGTTTCACCATTATATTTATAAAATGCACCCGACTTTTCTACCACGCCATGGGCAGCCGCTAGGTCTAGAATATCACCAGTCTTAGAAATACCCTCGTTATACATGATGTCAAATTCAGCGGTGCGGAACGGCGGCGCGATCTTATTCTTCACTACCTTAACTTTCGTGCGGTTGCCGCGAATGTCATCGCCAATCTTGATTTGCCCAATCCGGCGAATATCCACCCGCTGCGAGGCATAGAACTTCAGCGCATTACCGCCAGTCGTGGTTTCAGGATTACCAAACATCACGCCGATTTTCATGCGAATCTGGTTGATGAAAATCACCGTGGCCTTCGACTTATTGATAATTCCCGTCAATTTACGCAGCGCCTGGCTCATCAACCGCGCCTGCAGCCCCATGTGCGAATCGCCCATGTCGCCGTCAATTTCTGCCTGCGGCGTCAGCGCTGCTACCGAGTCAACCACGATCAAATCCACTGCATTCGAGCGCACCAGCGTCTCAGTAATCTCTAACGCTTGCTCGCCGTTATCTGGCTGCGACACCAGCAAATTCGCCGTATCCACGCCCAACTTTTTGGCATAACTTGGGTCAAGCGCGTGCTCAGCATCAACGAACGCTGCCGTACCACCTTGTTTTTGAACTTCAGCGATCGCATGCAAGGTTAGCGTAGTCTTACCACTCGATTCTGGTCCATAAATTTCGATGATGCGTCCCTTTGGATAACCACCGCCCAATGCCAAATCCAAGCTTAGCGAGCCCGACGGAATCACTTCAACATCCGCCTGATGAAATTCGCCAAGCTTCATGATCGAGCCATCGCCAAACTGCTTGGTGATTTGATCCATCGCTAAGCCTAGAGCTTTTAGTTTACTGTCATCAGCGGTTGGTGTGTTGTCAGATTTCTTTACCATATCCCTCTCCTTCATTTTCATTATATCAGACCATATCTTAGAAAGCGCCACCTAGCCGATATTATTCAACTTTTGCTATAATGAAAACATGAAGATGAGCAAGGGATTCACTGTCGTAGAGTTAGTTATTGTTATAGTACTCTTAGGTATTGGAAGTTGGTTGTTTTTTAGCGAAAAGATTGCTGTAGAAGCTACCAAACGAGACGCTCAGCGCAAAACAGCTATAAATGCTATGTACTATAGTCTCGAAGAAGTATTTTACGAAAAAAACAATTACTACCCAAATACGATCAATAGCAAAACCCTGCGGTCGGTCGATCCAGCCTTATTCACCGATCCAAGGGGTAATAAGCTCGGTGATTCTAAGTCATCATATCACTATACTGGCATAAACTGCTCTACAGACAACCACTGCAAAGGATACAAGCTTTCTGCCACCATGGAACGCGAAAGTGACTACATCAAAACGAACCGCAATAAGTAACGGTTTTTGAGTTAATACAACTGACCGCAATCGTTGTATTACTTAATACCACCCACCAGGATCTGAGGCTTTTTGTCGCCGATCATCTTCTTCGTCATGAACAGGACGACCATTTTTAAATGCTTCGACAGCATTATTGAGGACAGCAATCTCTCGTTTCGGATTCGCAACATACGAAAAACGATAGGTGGTTTCATCGCCTTCTGTGCTCAAACGAATAGAACCATAGTTGAATAGCGTTTGCATAATGCCTCGCTGGTTGAAACTAGCATCCTCAATATTAAGCAAACTAACTGTCTGCTCGGTACGCGAAAAGATACTGTTCTGTATTTCCTGGATGACACTTTCATTCGTTAAAAAAAACATGTTGTGTGTATAAACCCAAATAGATACGTATCCGCCAACACCAGAAGCGACCATCAATGCAATACACAGCATCAAAAACGAAGTATGAGCAGTTTCTGGCAACTGTAACAATTCCATCAAATAATCAAAATTAAATAACGCTATCAACGCCAAGCTAATCATCAGACAAGAGACAAGAATGGCTGGTAACATTCCTATGGGATGACGGCGCACCACGCTGATAATATATTCGTTTTCGCTAATATTGAGACCAGGAAACGCTGCTACTGACTCGTCATGGCGACGTTTGATTGTCGGGGAGATTTTCGGCGCCTCTGGCTCGACCGCACGTGTCAGGTGAACATATCGCGGTGGCTCTTTACTACCGTTAAAATTCAATGTCTCACTACTAGATCGAGGAGCTTTCGGTGGCTCAGCATATAACGGGTTGCCATCTGCATCGTAGGCAACCGGCTTATTTTGGCCAAAAAAATCGTCGTCAGAACTATTCAACGTGACCTCCTCTTTATAACCTTTACTATATCACGTGACACAAACCAAAACAAATAGCATTAACCATTGTTTTCTTTATGAAGATGACGACGTGCCTTATGAGTCACTCTGCGGCCACGCGGCGTACGCTCTATGAAGCCGATTTGTAGTAGATATGGCTCGTAAAAGTCCTCTATAGTACTGGTCTCGTCGCCGGTGAGTGCCGCGATGGTTGTCAGTCCAACTGGATTATCACCGTAATTTTCCAGCATAGCGCCAAGCAATTGCCTGTCCGCTGGATCAAGACCCAACTCATCAACTTCTAAGAGTTCCAACGCATTCGTTGCGGTTTTCACATCGATTATACCGTCGCCATTGACATCTGCATAGTCGCGCACTCGGCGCAATAGGCGATTGGCAATGCGCGGCGTTAGTCTCGCCCGCGTACTTAGTAGATCTGCTGCCGGCCGGTCGATCTGCGACTGTAAGATCCGCGCGCTACGTGTCACGATTCGCGCGATGTTGTCTGGCGTGTAAAATTCCAACCGGTAAATATGTCCAAACCGATCACGTAGCGGTGCTGCCAAACTACCCGTCCGTGTGGTGGCGCCGATAACGGTAAAACGCGGTAAGTCCAGCCGCACGCTGCGCGCCGCCGGCCCCTTGCCGATGACGATATCGAGCTTGTAATCCTCCATCGCCGAATAGAGCACTTCTTCCACCGCCCGGCCCAAGCGATGAATTTCGTCGATAAACAAAATATCGCCATCTGCCAAATTAGTTAAGATAGAGGCGAGGTCACCCGCTTTTTCAATCGCCGGACCGGAGGTAACACGAATATTCGTACCCATTTCATTAGCGATAACCGTTGCCATCGTGGTTTTACCTAAGCCTGGTGGCCCGTATAGTAAAATATGGTCCAATGATTCACCACGCTTTTTGGCTGCTTCGATAGCCAGTTCAAGATTACGCTTCAAACGATCCTGGCCAACATATTCTGTAAAAGTTTGCGGGCGCAGACTAACTTCAATTTGCTGCTCCACTACGTCATTATCGTGTGCACTCGTGTCAACGATTCGTTCAATTGCCATACACGCCTATTATATCATCTTGAAACAATGATCTTTATTATGACTGTAAGATTATTATACTGGGCAACCAATAGTACCATCTACAGCAGAGACACCGAGCTTCACATGACTATCTAGCTCGCCGACCGTAGTCTGAGTTTCAGCTCGCAAACTCGGCCACCGTTGGAAAGTAGCAAAGTCTGGTTCTTGTGCTAATCCAACTATGACATCGAGGTTGTCTTGTACTCGTGCAACCAAGTGGTTGGTAATCTGGCTCATTAAGCCACATGCCGCAAGGTCATCAGCGAGTATTTGTTTGTACCCGGTCAAAAAATTCTGCTCGAGCAACTGAAACTCCCCCCACGACATCTGGCCGCATTCTTCTACCCGAAATCGCATGGCATAGTTTACGAAAGATCCAGTATCGCCCCATAAATAGCCAAGATCAGCATGGTGTAGTAGTCTTCCCCACTGGTTGTTGCGCTGTATCTCACCAGGACGAATAATAGTACCAAGAATAGCCTGATGGACGATTTCTATCATCTCAGTCGATATCTTATCTATTGGTTGTTTATCTACCGTTTCATCAAAGAATTGTATTGCTACACCCTCCTTGCCATTCAAGGTTCGCTTCCAGGCGATGTCTGGTCTATCATCATATGTAAATTTAGCATCGTGAAACGCTGCTCCCAATAGAAGCGCATGACGTTGGTCAGTGGTTACTTCATTGCCTGATTTCCGTAAATAATCAAGCAAAGTAACGGTATTATACATCACATCGATAGAATGCGCCTTTTGGTGATATGGATAGTCAGGATACGACGCAAGAGCGATGCCGACCATCTCTTTGTACGTGTCTGACATATGTACTGTCTCATCTTCATCAAATAATTTCCAAACCGCTTCTTGATACCTCACAAAAGCATCATGATGCCAGACATCGGCATTAAAATATTGTCGTAACACACTACTCTCTGGCTGCGCAAAGTACGCTGGCGTATATAAATCAGGACAATTTGGGATAATCTGCTCTTGTACCTTTTCTATACTGTGATACAAACCACTCTGGGATTGTCGGACACTTTTATTTTTATCAAACATAAGATAAAACTATATATTCACCAGCTATCTTTTGTCAAGTTTTCCAGATTGGAGAACTCTTAGAGGATCGACCCCTACCAAAACCACCGATACGGCCAATCAGCATACGTTTCTGGCGCCGATACCTGTGCGGTTGCTCGAAGTTGATCTTGATTTCGTAATATTTGTTGCACTAGTCGATCAGTGAGTTCTGATGCTATACCGAACTCACTACTTCCCCTATATACCTCATCACAGCAACGCCCCATAAATCGAATATCTCGCTCAACGAACTGTTTCCACGGCAACTCGCTAAACTCTTCAACCCAGCAACGCGCTGTATAATTCATAAATGCCTCCGGTTCACACCACAGCGTCGAGATATCAGCAACATGCAACAACCACGCCCATATAGTGTCACGCTGTTCTTCGCCTGGCCGAACTATTGTGCCAAGAATTGCTTTTGATATAATAGACTGCTCTGTCATTGGTATAATAACGTTGCTCTGTTGACATATAGTACGGAATAACTGTATAGATACACCCTCTTTGCCTTGAGGGTGCTGAAGAACTGTTGTTGTATTGTGTGTGAAACCTGCATCATGTGCAGCAGCAGCTAAAATCATTGTCTGCTGATGATCTACTACCTCCTCCCGTTTAGACATCTGTTCCATCAGCCACACAACAGACCTCATTACGTCAAGGCCATGTTCTATTTTATGGTACGGATAGTGTGGGTATGTATCAAGAAGACGCTCCGCCACATTTCGCCATGACGAATCCTGAAAAAGCTCTATCGTACTTTGATAATAACTTTGAGAATCAACCGCCATACAACCTTCATCTAGTCAAACACCGGTATAAAACACGACCCAGGGCCTCCTGGATCGCCTATGATTACCCAATCATACACCCTTTCACCATTTATCAACTAAGGTCTGATTTGCGCCCGCAACGCATCGCCTATCGCTTGGAAGAGCTCCTCGCTGACTGGATGGATAGGTTTTTCTAAATGGCGTGGCCACTTTGGGTCGGGGAACTCCTCGCCTTGAAAACTCGTGCCATTCACATAACGTGGAAATAAATGCCAATGCACGTGTGTCGGTTCACCGGCTTTAGCTGCATTATTCATCAAGCACTCCCAATTAGCTACGTCCATACTGAATGCTGCTTTTAGCGCCACCTCCAACGCGCGCATGATTTGGTGTAATTCTCGCCAATCAACATCGTCTAGTTCAGCGATCGAACCTTTATGCTGACGCAACGTGACAAATGACTTACCAAGATAACCTTGGTTGCGGTCTAGCACCCCCACCCAGCGATCAGTTTGCATGAGTACATCCGGTGTGCCAAGCTGTTGCGTAGGTAAAAAGCTACAAATTTCACAATGTGGCATCATTTTATTTCTCCTGCTCGAAATTAAAACAAATAAGAGCCCCTTCTTCTGCTTAATGGCACATTGGATAGGTATTTGAGTGCCATTCATGCGGTAATTATACCATAACTACTGTGTTCTTAGCGCCTGTGTTACCCTCTGAGCAGTTGGTAAGTTTTTATCAATATGTTCCAGCGCTTTGGTGGCATCCGCTAATGTATAGCCGAGTGCCATCAAAGCCTCAAGTGCTTCATCGCTAGTATTTAGCTCCGTCTGAATTGACTCGTGCTCGCGGCTATAATTCGTTGGTAAACCAACTTTATCGCTAAGGTCCACCACTACTCGCTCGGCAGTTTTTTTGCCAACGCCAGCTGCTTTTTGGACAAAGGAGGTATCACTACTCGCGATAGCACTACGAACTACTTCGGCATCACCAAGACTCAAAATCGCCAACGCCGCCTTTGGACCAACACCCTGCACGGTGATTAGCATTTCAAACAATTTTTTCGCCGTGAGCGATGAAAATCCAAACAACTCCTCTGTTTGCTCGCGTATGTGATGATACGTGTAAAGCTTAATGTCTTTATCTAGCGTTACCGCATCAAAATCGCCGCTCGCCACGTTGACTTCATACCCCACACCATGAACATCAACCACCAATAAACCGTTGAATTTTTCTGCTACCGTGCCAGAGATGTGTGCAATCATGGATTACTACCTGGCACCAT
Organism: uncultured Candidatus Saccharibacteria bacterium; assembly: GCA_945873065.1. Taxonomy (GTDB): domain Bacteria; phylum Patescibacteriota; class Saccharimonadia; order Saccharimonadales; family Saccharimonadaceae; genus Saccharimonas. Next base: position 255,893 of record CAMCBN010000001.1, on the reverse strand, counting down.
AGGTGTGATTTGACGACCTGGATTTGGCGCAATAGGTTGAGTATTGTTATCTCCTCCCCCTCCGCCGATGTTAGGAGATTCACTACCACCATCCGAGTCGCTATCACCAGAAGAACCATCATCTGAAGATCCACCTCTATTAGTATTACCGCGCGAAACACAATTTGTCGTACTTCGCGAGTGCTTAGTACTGTCAAATGCGTCTTCGTCTATAGTAATGATTTTCTTTTGCGTAAGGTCACATACGGTTATTTTCGTAGCGGTTTTCTTACAATCTGACGTATTCTTTGAATATTTTTTGCTATCAAAATCATCTTCGTAGATTGACTCTAACTTCTTTTCGCTCAGATTACAGACCTCTATCTTGGTGCGCTTGGTATTACACTGCTCCGTCGGTAGAGCACCAGATAAGAAATATTCTTTGTACGTGCCGTAGTTATCGCTTGTAGCCAGCCCACCATTACTTGCGCAAACTTGTCGCTGAACAACATTGCTAGGTATCGTGAATTGCGCGTTTGGTAGCCCACTCAAAAGTTCAGTCATAGTTAAACGCCAAATCGATCCAGCCATATCGCTACCGCCCATTCGCATAGCTTCATTATTGTTATTGCCAACCCATACGCCAACAGCATACTGCGGTGTATAACCTATCGTCCAAGCATCACGATTGTCGTTGGTAGTACCGGTCTTCACTGCAACGGTATGGTTTCTCACATTCAAGGTAGACCCAAATATACGTGCTCGCGTAGTGTTATCAGATAATATGTTTGAGATTAAGTATGCCCCACCTTCGCTGATAGCTCGATGCTGTTGACGATTTGGCCAAGTAACTTTGTGATTATATTTATCGCTGATTTGTTGGATTAGACCCAAATCATAACGTAGCCCTTGATTAGCGAACGCAGCGTAAGCATTTGTCATTTCTGTCAGACGAGCTTCCCCCGAACCAAGTGCTAGCGATAGACCATTCTTTTGGGCAACTTCATCATTAATCGTCGTGATACCTAGATTACGTGCTGCTTGAACGGACTTGTTTATGCCATACCTTTGCATAACCATCACGCTAGGTATATTCAACGACCAGTTCAGTGCTTTACGTGTCGACACGTTACCATACCACGTACGTGATGCATTGTATGGGACATAACCACCAAAATCAGTCAACTTGTCATTGAAAATTGTCGCTGGCGTAATATTACCATCTGCTAAAGCCGCCGCATAATAAATCGGTTTAAAACTACTACCAGGCTGGCGTGGTGAAGTAGCCATATTTACCTTACCCCAGTCAGCATTATTATAGTCGACACTCCCCACGAGAGCACGTATTTCACCGTTCTTTGGGTCAATCACTACACCGCTAGCATTACTACCGCCATATCTATTAATATAACTGATTCGTTTGTTAATTGAGTCTGTCAGCACCTTTTGGACATCAATGCTAAGCGTAGTCTTCACCTGGTAACCAGATCGCATAACCGCTTCGTAACTACCAAATTTTTCACTTAGCTGTCCTATCACCATTTGCGCGAAATGTGGTGCCACAGAATCGATTGCGTCTGGTTTACTGGCGTAAGCAAGTTGTTCAGCAAGCGCGGTCTGTTTTTGCTGTTCAGTAATCATACCGTTTTTTACCATACGAGATAGCACTGTAGTTTGTCGCTCTTTGGCAAGTTTTGGATCACCACTGATGGGTGAATAAGCACTCGGTGCAGGTAGCAGCCCTACTAACATTGCACTTTCTGCTAGAGTTAATTGCTTTGGTGTCTTGCCAAAATAAACCTTAGCTGCCTCTTCGATACCAAAAGAATCTTCACCATAGTATATAGAGTTTAGATACATCTCGAGAATTTGATCCTTGGTATAATTTTGCTCAATCGCCAACGCAACGAACACCTCTTGATATTTGCGCATGAAGCTACGTTCACTGCTCAAAATCGTATTTTTTGCTAACTGTTGAGTAATGGTTGATCCACCACCATGTCGGCTAATAGCTGCCCGAAAAATACTTAACAGATTAAATCCACTGTGTTTATAGAAATCTTTATCTTCACTAGCCAACAGGGCATTTTTCATATTGTCAGAAATATCTGCCAACTTAACCATATTGCGATGCTCAGCTCGCCCCACACTATAGAACAGTTTATCGTTTGCATCGGTGAGCACAATACCGGTGTTATTACGATTCATCAAGCGCTCTTGATCCTTGATATCACGTGCATAGTACATATAAGTACCTATAGGCACGAGGATCAAAAAAAGTAAGACCGGTAATAAAATAACAAATATTTTTTTACCACGGCTCAGATTCCAAAACCACAAACAATGCTTGTGTTGCCACCGGCGTCTTGGCAGAGTTTGGCGCACCTCACCTAGGTTGGCATAGCGACCCATGCGGGCTGATGGTTGTTTTCTTCCTCGAGATAACTGCATGCCTTATATTATATCATCGTTTTAGAGCCTTGGTGTATCGGTTTTGTCGCATTGTGAAAGCACACATGATCGCCGCAGCCAATGCGTCAGCGCAATCATCTGGCTTTGGTACCTCGCGTAAACCAAGTTGTTGACGCACCATCTCCTGTACTTGTTTTTTATCAGCTTTACCATATCCAGTGATTGATTGTTTAATTTGTAATGGTGTATACTCATGTATCGGTAGTTTGGCCTGCTTACCCGTCAGCAAAGCGACGCCACGCGCTTCTGCAACGCTCATCGCTGTTGTAATATTACGTGCAAAAAATAATTTCTCAATAGCCATACAGTCAGGTTTCGTCTCAGAGATTATGTCTGTCAAGCCATCAAATATTTCATGCAGTCGATCGGGTGTTGGAGTGTGCGCCGGAGTTGTTATCACACCAGCCGTTACCAAGGTTATTTTTCCTTTGTAGACGTCGACCACGCCGAACCCCAAAATACCTGTACCAGGATCAATACCAATAATTCTCACCCAATTAGTATATCATCAAATCACTCTTCCTTCTTTCTCGGGCTTATATAGATTATTATACCCAAGCGAACCCAATACGCTGGCCTTTTTATATTTACCCTATATGTAGAACACGGCGTAACCATCGTCCAATCTCATTACGCCACTCCCAACCAGCATAACTAACCGCCAATATACCAATACCACCAGCTGCCCACCAGACCATTGACGATTGCGGGCTTGGCGAGTTTTCTACTTTGTATCCAGCAGTTGGCATCTTGCTTTTCGCTGTTATTTTACGACACCGATTCGTAGCAGGATTGCGCTCCCAGCCCTGTTTGCATGGAGCAAGTTTACGAGTGGAGCCGCCTAACTTCTTGCATCTACCAGTGGCTGGGTTACGATAATATCCTGTTTTGCATATTGCTGTCGTTTTACCACCAGCGAGCGCGCGGCACCGGCCAGTGGCAGGATTTCGGTATTGGCCAGGCTTACATATTACCTGTTTACTGTTAGTCGCTGTTATTTTACGGCACCTACCCGTTGTTGGATTACGTATATAACCCGGGTTGCATGCTGCAGTTTTGCGTGATTGATTTGTTGAAGATTTTTTCTTCTTGCTTGAGCTACCACTCTGTTTGATGGTTCGGCAACGATTAGTCTCCAGATTGCGTTCCTTGCCAGCCGGACACGGTTTAAGGCCTGGTCGATTTGGCATCGGTTTGTTTGGCTGTGCTGGCTTATCTGGCTCTGGCACTAAGACCTCTGGACTAGCAGGGTTTGGCGTCGTCCAACCCCATACACCAGTCTGCGGACTCTTCCCCCAGCTTTTGCCCTTATTGGCTGCCTTGCCAGCACCACTATATGTATCTATCAATAGAGGGTATGAGGTCAATCCATGTTGATCCTCAAACCAGAGGTTGCCAGTGCTCTTGTTAATTCTCAAATCAGTACCATCAGCCTGAGCATCGATGACAATCGTCTGTCCTGGTGCTATCACTCCAGCAAGTGATGATGTATTTCTCGCAGTGCTCCGCGTCTCTGGACTACCACTCCGTAAGCGATAAGCAGCCAAATTTACTGGCTGGCTACCGTTATTATACAATTTGACATATGGTCGACAGGCGTTTGCCACTTCAACGCACGATTTTGGATTCGGTAATACTTCAATAACTTGCACGTCTGGAGTTGGTGGCAATTCGTATGGTGCACTTGCTGGTGTGTCACCCACTCGTGGTTGAAAGTCTGTCGTGAAGGTACCTGTCCGTGTTGTTCGACTTTTTCTTTCCCATGTTGAGCCTATCGCAACTGCTTCGGACGAAGTATTTATTTGATCAATAGTCGCACCAGATTTTTCTAGAGTGACCTGATATTCAGTAGCTCTGGCGCCATCAGGAATGGCAGCACACCCATCCAGCCTAGCCATGTTTTGCGGCGCTACATCCGGATGGTAATACTGTACTGACGCACGCGGTGGTATATACCCATGAAGCGCTACCGAACATCCGTATTCAGTCTGATCAGCTACCGTTGTAATCTGTAACATAACCCCATCAAGCGAACTAAACTCACGAGATGTATTGTGAAGTTCGACCATACTTACTCCAAGTTGCGCTACTTGTATAGCGCTTATCATACGCGAGTCTTGCCCTAACTGCGCAACCGCTTGTGTTTTGTTTGTATTTATATATTGCGCCAATGCCTGGTTTGCCGTTACATATTTACCCAAAAAATCACCCGCGGTAATAACCGGGGTGTCTGTATTGGAGTATGTATATGATGTTGGAGTAACAGCCCCAACATCTGGTAACAACAAACATATAGCACCTGCACAAAGTATTGTCCTATGGATAATTCCTTGTAACCATTGCATATTATGTCTCCTAGACACAAATTATGCACCTCGACTATTACGTGGTCAAGCATAAGGATTTAGAACAATTGTTCTATAATTTTATCTAAGCAGCATTAGTCGCGACGTTAGTTACGTCGTCTAACGATTCGAGTGCGTCCAGCACCTTAGCTAATTTACGCGCTTTTTCTTCATCGTCAACTGGCACTGTCACATTTGGTACATATTGCAACTCAGCGTCCTCGACAACTAATCCATCCTCAACTAATGCCGTGCGCACCTTTGCTAGCTCCTTCATGTTTGTGTATACAGTGATGCCATTATCTTCCTCGACAGCATCTTCAGCACCAGCATCTAAAATCTGTAATAGCGCATCTTCACCAGTTGCCGCTACACGGATAACCCCCTTACGTGTAAATTGGAACATCACGCTACCAGCGTCGGCCATCGTACCACCATTTTTTGTTAAAGCAGTTCTCACTTCTGGGTATGTCCTATTTTTGTTATCAGTAGCTACTTCGATAATAATTCCAACGCCGCCTGGGCCATACCCCTCATAAACAGCTTCTTCTAAGGCTGCCGCATTTTTATCATTGACACGATCAATCGCACGCTGTATGTTAGCGTTCGGCATATTGGCAGCTTTTGCTTTTTCTATTGCTAACGCCAAACTTGAATTTGTCGCAGGATCTGTACCACCACGTGCTGCAATAGCGATCATGTTACCAATCTTTGTAAATACCGCACCACGCTTAGCATCAACAACTGCTTTTTGCCGGTGAGTTGTAGCCCACTTGCTGTGTCCTGACATCTTTGTTACTATTCTCCTCTATGATTCTTTGTCTACATTGTAGCATACAGACAAATCATCATTCTACCACTGAACTTTGACGTAGTTTATACTGGGTAGTTTTCTGTAGCCACCAACACAAAATCGCTAACCCACCATACCACAGCCAAATAACCCACCAGGGTAATGTAATATCAATACTCGCCCATGGCAATGCGGCACACCAATCCACAACCCACAACATCATATCAAGTAACCACTGTGCTGGCACGCCCAAAAATGATAACACCATAGGCATAGCCCCACCGATACCCGCCAAAAAAGTTAACACCATTGCAAATGGCACAAATGGTACGATCAATACATTAGCCACTAACGCTATAAGTGACATTTGGCCAAACACTAGTATACTTATCGGTAACGTCATCATCTGCGCTGCAAGAGTCTCACCCACAACCTGCCGTATTGTTGAGGGTTTTACTTCACCGAAAAAATACCGCTGTAAAAGTGGCGCCAAAATCATCACTCCCGCAAATGACGCAAAACTCAGCATCCAACCAACATCTCCCCAAACATAGTACGGAGCGTACAACACCGTCGCTGCGCCAACAAAGCTAAGTAAGGTCACTGGATGGAAGGATCTACCGTACATCCATGCCCATAAACTCAATAAGCTCACCATACCTGCTCGTACCATACTGGGGCTCAACCCGGTAATTGCAATAAACCCAAGCACTAGTGCCACCCCACTCACCACCGCAGTGTATCGCGATATTTTTGCAAATAGCCTACGAGTTAATCGCACTAAAATCGTTAAATTATACCCACTAGCTACTATTATATGAGTAAGACCTACAGTTCTGAGTGCCTCTTGCGTATCATGAGGCAACGCGCGTTTTTGACCCAACAAAAAACCGCTTCCCAAACTAGCTGCTTGTCCATCCACTACTTGACTAATATTTGCAGCAAACCAATCCCGCATCTGCAGAGCCACATCACCAGGTTGTGGGTGCTCTATTCGCTTAATTTTTCCACTACGCAGTACCGCCGCAAAACTTCCAAAACCGGCATCCATTTTGCCAACAATCGTTATTCGATCACCGCGCCGAGCATCGTGTATACGTCCTATAATACTTGCCCACACAACACCGGGCATAGACTTTTCTGCTAATACAACGTCTCTTAACTGCACAGTCGTACGGCTTGAACTTTGCTGTTCGGGATCATCTTGGACTACTCCTGTTATCTGCAAAGATTTTCCGAAAAAGTCTTTATATATAAGCTGCTGACGCTGCTCTACTCCACCACGCACTAAGCCAATTATACTACCAGCTATGATCATAACGACAAGACAAATTCGCCATGGTAGATACACGACAAACCCCACCATCGCTAACGCAATGATTAGCCACTCCCAAGCCACATTCGGGCACCATCTAGCGAACGCTACACCACCAATCACACCGAAACAAAGCACCGTGAAATGCCAGGTCGCATGAACTGGCGTACGCCACCATATCATAATTATATTAAACCACCCCACAGCAGGTCTGTCTAATACTAAACTGTCGTTAACTTTACCCTTATTGCTTTTCTTGACATTATCGTATATGCAGTGCTATACTTGCAGAGGCTGTGGGCCCATAGCTCAGTTGGTTAGAGCACCTGCCTTTTAAGCAGGGTGTCCCGAGTTCAAGCCTCGGTGGGCCCTCCATAAATGGATATCTAAACTCTCCACTCGGGGGGTTGTTATTTTTTATAATTCACCATAAAATAACAAGTTAGGTTAATCATCTAACTAGAAATTCTTTAGATACCGAAACCACACCTAATTATTACGTTTTTTACCTGTCCGAAAAGAATAACTCGTAACATCAATAATCGCTATGATAAGACAAAATGTCAATATAGGCATTTTGTATATTTCAACGCCACTTATTATCTGATTTGCAAGCGTATCAGTAGCCAATACGGGGCGTAGAGATTTCTCTGCATATAAAACCATCACTAACGCACACAACGCAGCATGTAGGACATATTGAAGTCGACCACTACTTACCTTTGCACTTTTCATAATTAGCAACATAGGTAGAATAGTCAAAATAATCGTCACGACACCTATTGTCACCACCTGGGTGACATTCATGCCCAAAAGGATAATATACTGTGAGATTTGCTCGCTCCACTGGTTAGATAGAACACTACCAGCAGTCAAAGCTAATATTAAAAGCCCACTGCGTCGTTTCATGAGATAAACCACCACAAACGAAAGTGTCATCAGAGCCAACAAAACTACTATGTAAGCCATGACTTTTATTATATATCATTCATGATATCTAGGCATTGGCTAAAGTGATGAAATCACAACCCAAACAGTCCTCGATGTCCCATTGCCTCACTGAGCTCTTTCATGATCTCTTTCTGGCGACGGTTCAGCTTCGTTGGTGTATCAACGATAACTGTTACAATATGTGGTCCACGCTTATCGCTACGCAAACGCGGTACGCCGTGCCCAGACAGTTTAAAATCAGTGCCCGACTGGGTCCCAGCTGGCACCTTCATAGTAATAACACCATCAACTGTTTTTACGTCAAGTTCTGCACCAAGTGCAGCATCAACCATATTTATATGCTCTTCACTAGTAATAACATCACCTTCACGCTTAAACGTCTTGTGCGGCCGGACACGTACTTGTACGTACAAATCACCTTTATTGCCACCCCCAACCGCTTCGCCACGGCCTCGCAAACGAATTGTCGAACCATTATCGATACCAGCAGGAATTTTCACCGTAATCGTTTGTTCACGACACTGAACCCCTGTGCCATGGCATACCGTACAAGGACGCTCCGGTATCTTCCCTCGGCCCTGGCATGTTTCACAAGTGACTGCCTGTTGGATTGGACCAAACATAGTATTCATCGTTCGAACACGCTTGCCAGAACCATGACAGTCTGGGCAAGACTTTAGCTTTGAACCCGGCTCGACTGTACTGCCATGGCAATGTTCGCATTCATCGTCGAGAGTTAAGGCTAATGCAACTTCCTTACCGAACACTGCCTCTTCAAAATCAAGCGTCACATTCGTCTCAACGTCACGACCACGTGCAGTATTTTGTGTCTGTCCACCAGCAGCTCCGCCAAAAAATTGCCCAAATATATCACCGAAACCACCGTCACCAAAATCAAAATGAATATTTTGATCTTGACCAAAGCCACCAAACCCCGAAAACGGATTACCGCCCGTCGAGCCACCTGACGATCCGTCAACTCCAGCGTGACCGAACTGATCGTATCGTTGTCTTTTCTGGTCGTCTTTGAGCACTTCGTATGCTTCATTAATCTCTTTAAATTTCGCTTCATCACCAGTCGATTTATCAGGGTGATATTTCACTGCCAACTTACGGAAAGCCCGCTTAATTTCGTCGTTTGTTGCTCCTTTTGCAACACCAAGTACATCATAATAATCACGTTTCGCCATATCCGCTCTAGTATAGCGAATTAGCACTCTATTTACAAGAGTGCTAATCGTTAACGTTCATTAATGATAGATACCGCACCATGCTTTGTAACAATCAAATGGTCGATCAATGAAATACCTATCAAATTACCAGCCTCACTTAGTCGCCTCGTTACCTCACGATCCGCTGTACTAGCTTTTAGCTGACCACTTGGGTGGTTGTGTGCTACTATAACACTTGCTGCTCTGTCGGTGATAGCATCGGTGAATATCTCGCGCGGGTGCACCAAACTGGCTGTGAGTGTGCCAACAGTGATGATTCGCTTAGCAATAAGCCGATTAGCACCATCAAGTGTTAGGCAAACGACATGTTCTTGTTTTTTATCACGGATATTGTCACATTGTTGAGCAGCTTTATCCAAACAATCAATAATTGGTCGGTCACTCTCAATAAGATACCGCCGAGCTAACTCTAGGTTTGCCAAGATAACAGTGATTTTTGCAGCTCCAAGCCCAGTGATAGCAGCCAAATCACTATATCTGAGGTCTGCACCATGTGTACGTATTAATTTTAAAACTCGTTTCGAAATTTGACCAACGTCTGCTTGAGCGTTGCCACTACCAATAATCGCCATCAATAGTTCTAAATCACTTAAGCTCGCTACACCCTTTCGTGCTAATTTTTCACGCGGCCTATCAAGTGGGTGGCGATCTTGCATTTTCTTCATATCATACCTCCATCGATATTATAGCCAGGTGACTGTATCACCATCAAGTTCACGCCAAACAGCACCGTTTTGGGTGTCAACGATAATTGTTTTCTTTATACTTTTAGCAAAATTTGTCTGACCAATCACTACATACTGGTCATTTGGCGATGTATCGAGATAAGTCGTATAATCTGGAGATTTAGTATGATGTAAAGTCTGTAATTTATAACCTGCATTCATTGATCGTGCAATCGCTGTACGAGAACCACTTGCTATATCTGGTGATATTTCCGCGACAAACCCAGGTGAATTTCGGAGAAATTTCAACACAGGTGAATATGCTTGCAGTGTCACATCGTTGAGCGATGTGCGTTTGCCGCTTCGTATGTCGATCACTTCTCGACCTTTATTTAAATACGTTACCAGAATTTTCTGACCATCATAAGACACCCCATTAAGCGGAGCCATCTGACCGAGCGGTTGTATTGTTGACTCTTCTTGAGTGATAAAAATCAAGAAAAACGTATCATTACTACTAACAACAATCGCATTTCCGCCTAAAACATACTGCCAATCATAAATTTGCATTGGTTTACCATCAGGATCTTTGACGACCTTTTTTTCGTGTGTAGCAGTGTTACATAAATACAAATTACTCTGTAGCAACTTTTTATCTGACATCGTCGTACCAATAAAACCATATCTAGTACCATCACCAGCCGATCGCAGCTTATGTATTGTATCAAAGCGCGGGGTAACTATATCAGCTGCTGCGCCATCTTGTGTGCTAATTTGCTTTAACTTATACGTTTTGTGATCACTTGAACTCGTCGCTGCAATAATTGATTTGCCAAATACAATATATTCCTCTATGTGCGGTGCCTGAAACACCTCTTTGTCGTATCTACCTCCAGCGTAGATCAATTTATCGCTTGTCATCGAATAAAACCCTAATGTGTTTTCTTCATTGCGTTTAATATAATAAAAGTGCTCCGATGGAGTCGTAAATGAATACTGTACAGTACCAACAAATGAACCACCGTGTGTACTTTTAATATCATGTAGGGTAACAGTATACGTTGTACTGTAGCGTAATTTTTGATGGAACTGCACCACAATGGAGGAGCCATTTACTGCAACAGAAGCATCCACCCGCGGCGTGATTTCTAGTTTTTGTGCTGCAAATTTATGCACGGGGTAGTTCATTTGTAGTTGTAGCGCTTGATGTGATGCCATCGCCCTTGTCGCATCTATGTAGGCCAATCTAATCCGTAGTCCTTGGTGTAATACTGCGTAAATAAGTATCGTAGATACTACCAACAAACTTACCACAACTATACAAAATCGTACGTTATGGCGTATCCATCGTTTACTACTGTTCATATGGATCCTTTGGTTGCGATATTTTTGTAATAGAATGCGGCGAAACAACAACTGGTGTCGACAACTGTCCAGCTTCTGTCGGTACTTTCATAAACGAACCTCGTATCGTTATCCATTCACCAGACTTATATTGGCTTTGCCAATCTTTTACATATACTGGCACACCGACAGCTCGTGCGTCAACAGCACAACACGTCACCACAAAACGTGATATATAAAATATATGACGGTTAGTACCATAAGTGGAGACAAAACCAGTCACTTCAATTGGTTTGTGAACAAAAAAATTCGTATTGCGTGTTTGCCCCAACAAGCTAGACCATTCTTTAACAGTCAATTGGCTGGAGTTTTGTATGTTGGCCATATCGCTAGATGACATCACCTCGGTGCTAGCCCCAGTATTAATACCACGTCGCGCTATAGTATTCGTAGTCAATACAGCTGGACGTAATACCAATAGCGCTATTATCATAATAATGGCCACTACTAACGACATACAGCTACGATACTTTGAAGGGCTTGCGGTTTGCTTTTTTGATGAGGGGAGCAATATCATTTCAGCGACAACAGCACATAGACCAAAACTCATCATGATTATCGTAAAAATTATATACCTTGGATGGATATAGAGTTGTAGCTGTTCCGTAGCACCAAGCCATAGTGTTGCTATAGCTACAGCCAAAATAATTAATTCACTTTGCCTACTAACAATATATTGCCACCACTGCTTAAAATACATAATTTACCACCAATCCGAGCGTTACAGACATCAAAGCTACACAAAGACTTATCTGCCAAAGAACAATAGGTCGATACGTTGTGCGCATCAAACTAAGCATTTTAACATCTATCATTGGCCCAAAAGTCAAAAAACTTACTAGTGATCCAGTCGTGAAAGTATTACGAAAGGCAAGAGCAAAAAACGAGTCAACATTTGAGCAAATTGATACTACAAACGCCAGCACAACCATAGCTACCACCGACAATACTGGATCACTCCCCAGTCCCAATAAGATATCACGAGGAACTACTGTCTGTATTATACCAGCACAAAATGCACCAAATAACAGTGCTGGCATCATAGCTATCACTTCTTGTTTAACAAACAAAAGACTCGCCATACACTTATTCGTCGTATGATTGTGCTCGGTGTGACAATAGGCGATAAACTCCGAGCGTAACAGTTGTTTATCACTATGCCGAGCAAAAATCCACCCAATAGTATTAGCAATAATAAAACCACCAATGACTCGCGCTACAACTATAGCCGGATCGTTTACAAAGGCTTGTTGTGTCGTCAATATAGTGATCGGATTAAGAATGGGAGCCGAAAGTAGAAAAACTAGCGAGTCGCTCTTATCTAACCCCTTACTTAATAACGTGCGTGCCACTGGCACATTACCGCACTCACACACCGGCAGAAACATACCATATAGCGAGACACAGGCTCTGCGTAAAAGCGGCCGATGTGGTAAATACTTAAAAATTACACCAGATGGCAACCACACTCTAATCAACACTGCGACACCAATACCGAGCAAGACAAACGGTAGTGCTTCTATTATAATGCTGAGACTTATCGTAACAAGGTCTTGCAGCCAATTCGGCAAAACCTGTTGCCACGAAGTCTGAGCCGATCCAACCCGAAGCGCGATTAAAGCCCCAACTATCCCTGATACGATAGCACTTCTATAAATCAATTGTTTTTTCGATATATTCACACTTACTATTGTATCGTCTTTTGTCCCACTGAGCTATTCTATCTTGCTTACTAGCGTTACCTAGGTCTATCATACGCAGAATGTATTTATTGATTATTATAAGATTCTTGAATATATCAAGTATTTGGTTCATTGTAAAATACCTTATGGGGTATTTTACAATGAACTACACATGAATACATTCATTAATATCCTTCCTTTTACTATTACAATAGATACTTGGATCAACTAACTTTATCAACAGTTTTCAAAAATTTGCTATTTCCACATCTCTGGAGCTACAATGGTATTATGCAAAAAACAGATACGGACACGTCGTCATCGGTTAGTCGTGACGATTGTTTTTTAGGAGATCATGAAGCACCCCACTCAAAATTATCCTTTTTTGTTACTAAAATTGTTAAACCATTTTTATCTATATTGTTAGTTGGTGGGGTTTATTTTGCCATAACAGCTACGTGGTTTTATCAACAACAATCAGCAAAAAAATCATATTCGACAACTATTTCTGCAACAACTCTACATCATAATTTAATTCTCGACACGAATGATCATCTTACTAAATCAGTTGTTACAAGAGAAGTGTCTCCTTATGGTTATCACTTGACTGCGTATCCATCAACGGGAATTGAGCCAATTGACAATTATATAAAACAAAGAATCTCCCTTATAGATACTTCATCACGGCTTCCCAGCTATACCTATCTTTATAATGATAGCGCCCAGATATATTCATCAGAATTACACTCTACGTTAGTATATAGAGATCAGACATCACTTTCTATTACACTACGAAGCTACGGAACAAATTTTTTATACAATAACCACTACGCTAACTCTGACTATGTAGAGTACTTCACATTCGATACACAGAGTGGTCAGCGAATATCCACCAATAGTCTATTTGATACATTATCTGCCGGAATGGATGACCTAGTAAAAGTAGTAAGGTTAGTTTTAAAAAACAAGTATTCTGTGTCTGAAGATAAACTACAACAGCAAATCACGCCGATGACTTTACATAATTTTATAGTGAAAGATCGGCACACAATAGGCTTTATTTTTGACAAAAAAGCTTTAGGTATTGGCCTATCGGGCGATGTATCGGTTACTGTCCCGATTAAAAATTTTTCTCACTACCTTCAGAACCAAACTGCTCGACGCTTCTTTTCGATTCCACCACTCGACGCTCATACTGCACGATTACGTTCTACAAAACAACTTTGCCAGCGGTGCATAGCATTAACCTTTGATGATGGACCAGGGCAATATACTGACACACTCCTATCTACTCTGCAAAATCATGAAGCTAAGGCAACCTTTTTTGTCATAGGTAAAAATATAAGACGATTCAACTCAACACTACAAAGAGCGACTCAGGAAGGGCATCAGATAGGAAATCACACATGGAATCACCCCGAGCTCCCAAAACTTAACCCCGACCAGATCCGAAAAGAAATACAGCAAACTAGCGACATGATTGCCGCCACAACAGGCACTCCACCAACTATCGTTCGGCCTCCTTACGGAGCTGTCGACGATAAAGTGTATAACGAGTTACGCACCATGAGTTTATCGGCTATTCTATGGTCGATCGATACTAGGGACTGGGCAAATCGTGACTCATCTATAGTTTGCCAACGAGCTGTTGCTAGTGCTCAGCCTGGCGCAATCATTCTCATGCACGATATCCACAGAACCACCGTAGAAGCTGTTCCATGTATACTTAGCACACTCCACAAGCAAGGGTATCAATTTGTGACGATCAACAACCTACTTAGACAACCCCTCCAGCCGGGTATCGGCTACTTCAAAAAATAACCATTACCACATACATCCAACTTCGTAGACAATCTAACCGATTAATTTTTACTAATCTACTCATGCTATCGCTAATCTGACAAATTAGCTATACTGGTAATATGAGTATAGGATCCTATTCCCACCCACAGCGCCACAACCCAGAATCACACGTCAACCTAGAAGAGCCGATCGATGTTTTTGCCCTACCCGAAGCTAAGTTGTTAGTAGGGAGCGATATCAAGGCTTCACCAGAAAATCACACTCACAATTTATATACAGAACGCAAGCGAACACTATGCTCAATCAACATTCTAAATTACTTGCGCCAAGGTGGCGACACAAACTACGCTAAATTAACCGCTGCACAGAACGACGCAATAAAACTCACTCGCCAAGAATTCGACGATTTTCACAACTGGTTCACTAAAACACTACCCGACGAGCACAGCATTAACCTCATGCGTTACATTATGTTAATACACGATATCGGCAAAAATCAGTGTGTAGTTAGCGCTGTTATACACGAACAGGAAGAATGTGACTCTATTGATCATGATGAAGTAATGCGTAGGCTGCTTAGTCCCGCTTATAAAAGACAGCGAGCCGAGCTTTTACCATCATTTGATTTATTTGACCCAACCAATCAACAGGCTATTTGCGACGTACTAAATATAAAATTAAATCTTGGTCAATTTATCCAAGCAGAGGCACCAGCCGGTGCATTAAAAGAATCTTTAGAAATACAAGAGCCGACTCGATCGTTGTATATTATGCACGCCCTATTAGATATCGCTGGTGCAGCTGGCCAGGTTAATCCTGAAAGTTCACTGATCCTAACATCATCTATGTACAATCAGATGATAGCCGCCATAAGCACGCTGACTAACCCATCTCTCACGCCAGAGGAGGTTTATCAACACTATCTAGGCAAACGAGCGTCTCGTTTCGGTATTGCCAGTGCCGATATAGACGACTTAATACATAATAAACTTTATTGCGAAGAACCTTGCGTACGACTTGCCTGCATGCTACGTTATGACACACCAGAGGAATTTCAGACCCTAATGAATGCTTTTCGAGGCCTACCTGAGCCTGTACAAGAAATACTTCACGCCGAACTCACCCGCACTGGTTATCACGACAGAGCTACACTGCCATATTACGGGCCAGCTTTATTAAAAGGTCTGACAGATTATAATGATCTGCCAACTACCTTAACGTACTTTGCTCATGTATTACAGGAAGCACTGATAGCCGATAAAGACGCCCGTAAAGCTGGTGAAACTGGGGTAATAACGGCAGACCTCTCGTCTATTGCTCAAGCTGCTAATCAGGGGAAGCTCGACCCGCGTCAAGACGAATTAAGATTTCACCATAGCGGTGAAATGCTTATAGCTGAACGTCGACAAATACCATCGATTCAAGTAAACCATCTGCCTACTTTTGACCGTGATAAATTCTATGGTAAGCGCGTATTGTATATCGGTATGGGTGGAGGCTCCGACGGCATACAAGCAGCAATGCTGAGTAAATTACAACAAAATACTGGCGCTACTCCTGTAGCTATCGTCTCTGTACGCGCTGATACAAAACCTCTCGCACATACTGGCCGGTCCATCGGGCAGGCTATAGTAGAAATCACGCCACAAACAACGAAAATCGGCAATTGGCGTTTCTTAGAAGATATCATAGCCAAAGATGACTCCGTAGCCCCTGTTTATCTTCTAAACAGCACCAACCCTGAGATGATCGCTCACGATATACAAGCGCTCATTGATGAAACACGAGCCAACACGATTATTGGTGTCGACACTGGTGGCGACGTACTTTATAGGGCAAACACAGAGGTAGACAGTGTAACGTCCACACCAGATCAAGACTACGCTGTGCTGACGGCCCTGCATGAATTGAATAAATCAACAGGAAATAGCTCACTAGATATCTATACAGCTATCGTCGCACCCGGTGTTGATACACCTGATTATGCCAATGAAATATTAGAGTCTAGTCGAGCACAACGAATAGGTGTCACTCCTGATGACATTTATACTATCAACAAAACTTACGCTCATTGGCGCATGGACGGCTCTGCTAGTGAAGAAGGTCTATACGGCAAAACCCCTCTAGCGTGGCTCGCTGCATTAAATGGCCGATACGGCTTACAATCGCTAGCCCTACCGAAATCTAACGCCGTTTCGACACATAATCCATGGCGTATCTTCATGAGTATCCGTCCATCGACTGCCAGTATAGTCGTGGCGAAAGCCGATAGATTATATAAAGTAGTAAGTAAGGCCTAGTAGTCCGAAAATCACAAAAGTATGTAGTACTGTAGCACTTACAGACTACAACTCTGTATAACTAAAATAAGACTCAACAAACTGTTGAGTCTTTGACTAATCTACCGTGGCTCGCATTAGCCGACACGTTGCGAACTTTAAGTGCTGGTTATGATGAGCGTGAAGTTGATAAAATAAAGGAAGTATTAGCGATAGCGTAAGACGGACTATGGAACTGCCCAAAGCAGAACTAACCTTATACGACTTTGAGCTTCTCATAGTGGAAGATTTTGTGCTTGAATGTGAGCCGCTTGACGTTCAGTTGCCTGACTTGACTACGGGCTTTCCAACACTTGACGTTGAACTGCCCGTATTAGAAGCCGTTGAACTACCTACCGTATAGGACTTTAGACCCACCCCCCTATGTCCAATCCTTCGCTTTTTCAAAAAACTGTAAACGCACTACCTAGCTAGATTATCGTGGCTAACAAAAATTAGTATGCTTTCCGTTTAGCCCAACAATCATATACGCTCAACAGTGGTCAGATTGTTGGGAAAGTTTGTTAGGTTCACCATACGCTCGTACGGTTGTAAAATAGCAGTATGACAAAGCAAATAACAAAGAAACAGCACTTCGCACCCCGCTTTTACTTCAAGCGATTTGCGGTTGATAATTTATTGCAGACCCTAGATATTCAAAATGGCAAAATTATAAAAGCACAACCGTACAGTGGTGTTTGCTACGCTGATTTTTACTACGCCGTTGAAACTGGCAAAGAAGACGAAACAAGCCAAGTATTTGAACTGTTCTTTGGCAAAATTGAGGATAAGTTTGCCAAAGAATACGACAACATCGTTGACGCAATATGGAACTACCGACCGCTGACAGACAAGCAGTTAGACATTCTGGCGTGGTTTATGGCTTCGCTTTGGATAAGAAGCCCTCATATGCGTAACCAAGTAAACAAGACTATGGCTGATGGTATGAAGCAGATGATTACACTAATGGCGTCGCACCCGAACTTTACTGATGGGGCTAAAGAGGCTTTGGAAAAAGAGGGTCATAAAGTAACCGCTGAACAGATTGAAGACGCCAGAAAGACGCTTGAAAGTGGCGAATACGAACTAACTTTTGAGAACAACATCAACCACCTGAACCTAATTGCCCACTGCGAAGAATTTTATAGATGGTTCGTTATAAAGAAATGGCGGTTCTACCTTGCTAAAGGGTCGAAAAAGTTCATTACGACTGATACGCCCGTTATTGAGGTCTTCAATAATACTGGCAAAACAATGATTGAAAAAATGTACAGCAACCACATCGCACAAAGACGACACTACCTTGCACTGACACCTGAAATACTCATTGAACTTGTTGACCCTCTAATATCTGGTAAGAAGCAGAAACGACACGCCCTAGCGGACGATAGGGCGATGATTGAAATAAACCGACTGCTAGTCATTTACTCAAAAGACTACGCTTACGCCAGCAGTAAAGAATACCTTGAAGATTTGCTTCAGTTTTATACAGGCAAGCCAGCGTCAGTAACATAGGGGGGATTACTGTCGATGAGTATGACAAATACGTAATGAAGTATAAGACCGAAATGGAAGACCTTGACCGTAAGTTGGTTGAGTACACAAATAACGATACGTCCTTCCAACTCACCTCTGCTTATCTGTTAGAACTGGCGTCAAAAGCTAAAAATATCTTTGAGCGTTCGCAACCAGAGCAAAAGAACAAAATTCTGCGTATGCTACTTGCGAACCCTACTTTGAAAGCAAAAAGGCTTCAACTACCTCTGTTGAAGCCTTTCGCAAGTGTGCTAGACAGCTCTAATTCTCAAAATTGGCTCCGGAGACTGGGCTCGAACCAGCGACCTAATCGTTAACAGCGACCCGCTCTACCACTGAGCTACTCCGGACTACTCTGTAAGTATAGCGGTAATACAGGCTGTTCGTCAAGAGGTACTTTAATAAAACAAACAACTACGACTGATTGCGCACTTCTTCTATTTTTTTTGTTAGCTCAGCAATGTTCGCCCAGCTACTACCATCGGTCATAATAGCAAGCGTATACCTACCGTGCGGGCTATAAACAATAGCGGAGTCGTGCAATAATCCATTCAAAAATCCAACTTTATCAGCTACAGTACCATTAGCTCCAGCTGGTATACCCTTACGATATACGTTAGCCTTTAATGCTGACAGAAATCGTTCACGACTATTGTTATTAAGCCCTTGGCCCGATTCGAGCATCCCCATGAAACGTGCTAAGTCATTTGGCGTAGTAAATGGCCCCCCCGATTTCATGAAAGTTGTACTATTAAACCCCGCTCCTTTAGCATCTTTTGTGACTTCAGATAAGCCAATCACTCGCAAGAAATTTTCGGCGCAAGCATTATCACTCAGACTGATCATTTTATTAAAACATGACTGGTTATCCTCCCAACGCCAACCACTTGATTCTACTCTCTTCAGTACGCTGTAACCAACGTACAGCTTGTATGTACTAGCCGTCACGAACTGTTTATCACCATTGTAATTAGCAGATCGCTTCTGGCCGTCCAACTCTATCATAGAAACGCCATAAGTACCCGGATGATCATCGGCGTACTGCTTCAGAAGAGCGTTAAGACCGCTATCTGTCGAACTATACTTGCGGGAATACTCGACCGTTGGTTGAATCACTTTTGTCACCGCTGCTGCTTTAGCTTGATTACCACGAATCACTTTCGTTAACTGTTGAGTAGTTGCCTCAAGGTCTAATGCGCGTCCTGGCGACCCATTGCTGCGCGATGTCTCACTAAAATCAAAGGTCGTGACTCGTGTCACTCCTGGTGCGACAGCAACCTTAGGTGCTACGTTTTTAGCAAGATATGGCTGCGCCTGCGTAACACCTATAGAAGCTTCTATTTTTTTATCTTGTACTGCTGTTGTTATCCATTGAATAATCTCATTTGCCGGAATAATCACGGTTTCATCTTTGACTTGTAAAGAAACCCCTCGGCCTATTGTTTTGGTAAGGTCTTTTTGTAA
Organism: uncultured Candidatus Saccharibacteria bacterium; assembly: GCA_945873065.1. Lineage (GTDB taxonomy): Bacteria > Patescibacteriota > Saccharimonadia > Saccharimonadales > Saccharimonadaceae > Saccharimonas. Next base: position 235,934 of record CAMCBN010000001.1, on the reverse strand, counting down.
CATCTCAGCCTCTTTGGTGCTGATAGTTGGCTCAATACCCTTCATTGGTATGTCAACCGATGTTTTAATCGTTAATATCGGGTTAATCGCCCCAATGCTGTGCTCTACTGCTGAACGTTCACACTCACCACCACGCTGCGACGGGACTACGCTGAGCTTACCACTCGCTACTTTGAGGGTGGCATTGACTGGGGCCCGTTTGCATACTGGCATAATTACCGAATCAATATACTGTTTTGTTTGATCAGTCATAACTACACGAGGCGATTCTGACACGCTTGGTTGCCACCACAAGGATGATAGAGGAATAATCCGCCAATACCACGGATATTGAACATTTTCTACTCGCTCTGTGTTGTGCACTTGCATAGCAAGCTTTTCCAGAGTTGGTGTCGCTATAGTCTTACCATCACCGACAAGTTGTACAGAATATTGTTTATAAGCTTCATCAAGCTTTTTCGCCGCATCAGCTCGTGTTTTACCACCAACTGCTACACCGTCGATATGGGCATTTATTGGCAACATATCACCTGGATATATAACTTGAAATAGTATACTCAAACCAAACACCACACCGATTGTGATGAATGTCTTGCGACGATTCCAGCGAAAACGCACCAACGGCAATCGCCAGGCCGAAATGTCAATGACTTTTTTCTTGCGTATCTGTTGATATCTCCGCTGCGGAGGTTGTTGCATCATAAGTATCAGTATAACATCTTTATAACCCTACGCAGGGGAGTTATTAGTTAGAATTTCAAGAGCCTTTTGTAATATTTTTATATCCTGCTCTGTATCTGGTTGCTGCTCAAGAGCAGCGATCTTTGCCTGTATGACCTGCTCAACTGGCGCAACAACGACTTCAGGGTCTCCCGCTGATTTTGGTGCCACTACCTGAAGGCTTCGTGCTGAATTATCTTTTTTTACCAAAAAACCACGCACTATCAGACCATTGACATGAGCAGCTACTGTACTCACAGACTTATAGTCGAATGCACGCATTATTTCCCTGTAGCTCGGGCCATAACCGTTGCTTTTAATGAAAGTATCAATAAATGTGAGTAAATCACGCTGTTTTCGCGTTGGGCTTGTCATCTATATTCTCCGTTATCACTAATCCTGCCAGCCCCCACCAAAGCATCGACACAACGTCGTCAACAAAAACTGGTAAGAATAATCCTATCACACTTAGCCCAGTTCCGCTAGCAAAAATAGCTATCGACAGCCAATCAGACTGCCGACACCATAATTTTACCAGTACAGATGCTGTTAATGCAACAAAAATCAATAATCCGATAATACCAACCTCATGCGCAACGAACAAATATTGATTTTCGATAATCATTGGGTGCCCATCACGAACCGATGCCGAACCAGTACTACCGACACCAGCACCAAATGGCTGCTCTACAACTCGACGCAGACCATTCTGTAATGATATTATTCTATCGCTATCAGACGTCTGTATAGGACCGTGTTCGACATCATCATGAAAAATAACCGTCTTGAAAGTGTTCGTCTGAAACAATAATACCATGCATAATACAGAAACAACCAAAACCCCAATGACAGCCCATAGTTTCCGAGAACTTCGTATAAAAAAGTTATATCGAGCACGACTAATTGTCATAATAATCACAGCCACTCCAACACCCGTCGCTAACCATGCTGACCGAGAATAACTTTGCACGAGAGTCAACATGACAGCTACCAAGCACCCTACTATACCACATTGCTGTTTGCGTGATAGCGCTCGCCAATACACAACAGCATAAACGATGATACTTACTACGACCACACTCGCATATGCCCCTAGCGGGTTGGGCCCACGTAGTGTACTGTTGATACGAACAAACGACTCATTAGAATCAACTGTCTGGTATGGTAAAATTGTCTGCTGACTGTAACCAATCGTAGCTAAGATGTCTCGTGGCAATATGAGTTGCAACATAGCGAACCCAATAACAACAACTACACCAGCTAATAATGCACGCAAAAAATACTTTCGATAATACGGATAATTATGAGTGAAGATATAAATTGCTACAAAAAACGCTACAAATCGTAAATCAACCATCAACCCCACGACTGTAGCCAGCAATGATTGTGGCGCAATAATCATAACCGCCACATGCCACATCGCAAACAATAGAGGCAGCCAGACTAGCCGATCTGATAACCAACGATGCCACTGATGACGGTATGTCACATCGACAGCCAGCATAGTATACACGACAATGAGTAAAACCTCTTTCCATGACTTAGCAAATAACCCCACACCCGGCCATTGCGATGACAACCATACCGTTACTGGGGTGTGCAAAACAAGCCCAAAAAATATAACAATAAGCAACCAAGCGGGAATCTTTTCAAGAAATAATCGCTTCACGTATTTAGTGTAGCAAATATCTAGCAAAAAATGATATAGTAACAGTTGTTATGCCTTCCAAAAATACGAAATTTTATAGCCTTATTCTTATTGGTCTCGACTTTGTTGTTTTGATGGCTGTGTTTTTTATCGCATACTATGTTCGTACACAAATCGACCATCGTGATCTACTTCACACAGTGTATGCGACAGATTACCTACTCGGGTTCGCTGTCATCGCGCCTATCTGGATTATTTTGTTTGCGTCACTCGGCCTGTATAGTGCGAACGTCTATAACCGACGACTAGTTGAATGGGGGCGATTGATATTGGGCACTTTCATGGGTATATTGCTAATAATTGGGTGGGAGTACGGGACGCGTATCTATATCTTCCCAGCACGCCTGGTCGCTATGTATGTAACAGTTGGTTCGTTTTTGACAATAGGTATTGTACGTGAGATATTTCGGCTCGTTCGCAGCTGGCTGTTCCAGTACAACCATGGCGTAAACCGTGTCATGATCATTGGTACATCACCAGCCACACGCGATATAGCCAAGTCGATCTCGACGACTTACAAATCTGGCTTCCAAGTAGTCGCGCTAGCTGGACCGAAGCGATATGTTCCGCCAGGACTAGATGTTGTCCATTTTGCTACACTTGATCCAGCGTTGAAACAAATCAAAAAACTACGAATCGACACCATCATCCAGACCAATCTATATGAAGATGAAGAAAAAAACCAGAAAGTATTAGGTGCTTCACAAATAAACCATATTCAATACAATTTTATCCCCGGTGAACCAGAATTTTACACTGGTAAAAATACGATCGATGTTTTTCTTGGGTATCCTATGATCACCGTCAGCCAGACGCCTCTTATAGGTTGGGGGGAAATCGCAAAACGAATCTTTGATGTGTTAGTGTCTGCGGTACTACTCATTTTGTTGTCGCCTGTTTTTCTAATCCTCATCATCCTGCAAAAAATCGCCAATCCAGGGCCAGTGTTTTACATCTCAAAACGACTCAGTCGCTACTCCGAACCGATTAATTTGATCAAATTTCGTAGCATGGGCCCCCAATATGGCAAACGTGATGCCGCCGACGAATTTCGCGACATGGGGCGAGAAGATCTAGCACAGGAATATGAAGAACACCGTAAGGTTGAACGTGATCCTCGTATCACACGCTTTGGTAATTTCTTGCGTGCGACCTCACTCGACGAACTACCACAGATTATTAACGTTTTGCGCGGTGATCTGAGTTTGGTAGGACCACGGCCGATCCTGCCTCAAGAAGTGAAATTTAGCTCGACACGGACAGCTTTACTTCACAGTGTAAAGTCTGGTGTGACAGGGTTGTGGCAAGTTTCAGGACGATCTAATCTTAGCTTTGATGAGCGTATAGAGCTAGAGTTATTTTATGCACAGAACTGGAGCTTTTGGCTTGACATCAAAATATTATTCAAAACTATCGGTGTAGTACTACGCAAAACTGGCGCTAAATAAACCACGGGTCGCGGCCATCAATAACTATAAATATGCTAGACATTTTCGTACACAAACTAGTCTTGCTGACTTAAATTTTACGGCGCGTGATCATTGACTATTTTGCGCAATTTTGTCATAAATAAAGTTTTGTCAAAACGCTGCGCTACTCGATGAAGTGTCAACGGATTAAATTGTCGCTGTTCAGCTTGTTCAATAGCTCGAGCAACACTGATCGTCGTTTGACGATCAAACAATACTCCTACTTCTGGTGAAGATACTATGTCTAGCGTCCCACCACGACCAAGCCCAATCACAGGCGCCCCCGCTGCAAGCGCTTCGACGCTCACTATACCAAAGTCCTCCTCAGCTGGATAAATAAACCCCTTGGCTGTATTTATTATTTTTTCATACTCAGTGTCGCTAGCATCACCGAAACGATCTGTACGAAACTCTATGGTAGGTCCAGCGATTTCGACTAATTTTTCGTGCGATGGCCCACTACCAAATACTATTAATTTTTTACCTAATTTCGTAGCAGCCATCACCGCTAAATCGTAACGTTTATACGGTAGCTGGCGACCAATCGTCACATAGTGATCGCCCCGCTGTAGTAATGGTTGAAAGCGAGTCGTTTCTACTGGTGGATGAATAACTACACTCTTTCGATCATAATATTTTGCTATACGTCGTTGCGTTTCTGTCGAATTAGCGATAAACACATCGACTTGACGTGCTGCCCGTAAATCAAGTTTGCGCTGATGTGGCACCATCAGGGGCATTAGCGTACGAATCAACGGGTTTAACGAACCATAGCCGGGGTCACGTCTGTACTCATCATAATGGCTCCAATAATATCTTGGTGGGGTATGACAATAATTAATGATGACCTGGTCGGGACGAGTCTTTCTGACCTGATGTCCGTGAAGGTACGAGCCAGTCAGAATAATATCAAATTCTGAAAGGTTAATCCGACGCATTGCCTTCACCGCCAAAGTCGGTAAGAGCTTGTGATATTTGCGAATAGCTCTTGGCAACCGCTGTAGATAAGATGGACGGACATCGAGCTCTGCAAATTGTGGCACAGCTTCTGGCTTGTATACTGCTGTATAAATTGGTGCATCAGGGAACACCTCGTGCATCGCCAACACGACATTTTCGGCACCACCCATAGTAGTCAAAAAATCACAGACGATCGCCAACCTCGGTTGTTTGCTCATACCACCAGTGTACCTCAGATGGTGCGTTTTATCTACAACATTTTATTCAACAGTAACACTTTTGGCCAAATTACGCGGTTGATCGACATCGTTACCACGCGCCAAGGCCATATAATAAGCAAAGAGCTGCGAGACTACATTAAACAATAGCGGTGTGAGATGTTCAAATTTGGTCGTGATACGCACCATTGTTTCAGCAGGAATATCCTTGATCGTGTCAGTAATAACGATTGCATGTGCTCCACGTGCATTCATTTCTATTAAATTGCTTTGAGATTTTTCATATAACCAATTATCCTGCAAATAACAAATCTCGAAAAACCTGTCATCAATAAGTGCAATCGGGCCATGCTTTAACTCACCAGCTGCATAAGCCTCAGCGTGGATATAGCTCACTTCTTTCAATTTTAGAGCCCCCTCCATTGCTGCTGGATAGAGCGTATCACGACCGATATATAGTGCATGATCATATGATGCATATTGTTGCGCAACAGACTGAATGTGCTGATTTTGTGTATCAAGTACATTTTTGATCTCACCAGGAAGCGCACCTAACTCATTGACAAATTCGCTAATCAATTGCGGACTTGATCCTTTAGCTGCTGCCAACATCACGCCAAAAATCGTCATCGCTGCTACCTGTGAAGTGAAAGCCTTGGTGCTCGCTACACTGATTTCTGCACCTACATGAACATACACTCCACTATCGACTTCACGGGCGATCGTACTACCGACCGCATTCACAACACCAAGACACAATACACCGCGGCGCTTTAATTCCATCAAACACGCTAACGTATCAGCTGTTTCTCCGCTTTGACTAACAATTAATGCGACCGTATGGTCGGGGATATTGTACGAACGATATCGTAACTCACTCGCTATTTCAACACTTACTGTAACATCATCTGTCATTTGTTCAATAAAATAGCTAGCTTGCATGCCAGCGAAATATGCCGTACCACAACCAACGATCATCACGTGTTTTATCGCCCGCAGTTGGTCATCACTTAAGTTTATACCACCTAAACGTGCGTACCCCTGATCGGGGATAACACGACCAGCTAGTGTCGCTTGGACTGTACGTGGCTGATCAAAAATTTCTTTAAGTAAAAAATGATCGAAGCCTTGTTTTTGGATAGCTTGCAGATCCATTTCAAGTGTTTCGACGTGTACATCAACTGCTTTTGATTGGATCGTCTGAAGTGTCAGCCCCGATTTGGTACATCGCCCGATTTCTCCATCGTGAAGATAAACAACTTGCTTTGTATAACCGACCAGCGCTGATGCATCACTAGCAATATACGTCTCTCCCTCACCGAGCCCAACAATAAGCGGGCTACCCTTGCGGGCTACGATTATCTCATCAGGATTGTCCGTGTGAACTACCGCGATACCATAAGCACCTACCACCATCTTTAGTGCTGCTGTAACTGCCGCAAGAGTATCGTGTGTTTCACGATACATATAGTCGATCAGTGCCGTCAAAACCTCTGTGTCTGTATCGCTCTTGAATGTGTAGTCATGATATGCGAGCATTGTTTTTAATTCTTGATAATTCTCGATAATACCATTATGGACCACATAGATATTCCCCACTTGGTGCGGATGAGCATTTCGTTCGCTTGGAGCACCATGCGTAGCCCAGCGTGTATGACCGATCCCCATCGTATCAGTAGTCGTGTGCGCACTCGCAATATCCACCAGGGCTGACACTTTTCCTTTCGCACGTAACAGAGTCGCACTATGCTGTGGTGATAAAGTCATAATACCAGCACTATCATATCCTCGATATTCAAGCCGTTTCAGCTCTGTAATAAGCACATCTTGTGCTGTTTTCTCGCCAATATACCCTACAATTCCACACATAGCTTCCTTTCTGCAATACATGATTATCTTGTCTGCCTTCAGTGTACACCACCTGATTACAAAATAAAGGATTTACTTGGATCATTTTTTGTGTGCAATCCGTTTTTATATTTAATGTATACTAAAGGTATGAGCGTAATTTTAGTCACAGGTGGGGCTGGATATATCGGTAGCCACACCATTATCGAGCTTATCAACGCTAATCATGATGTAGTCGTAGTAGACAACATGGTAAATTCCAGCCAAGAAAGCTTACGACGCGTAGAAAAAATACTGACACAACTATCCCGCTTATTCGAGCAGATTTACGTGATCACCAGGCTATGGATGCAATTTTCGCTGAACATTCTATCGATGCAGTGATTCATTTTGCGGGATTAAAAGCAGTCGGTGAATCAGTGAAAAAACCGCTAGAGTATTATGATAACAACCTTTCTTCAACCTTAGTGCTATTAGAAGTTATGCGAGCACATAGCGTGAATAATTTGGTATTTTCCAGTTCTGCTACTGTTTATGGTACGCCAAGCGAGCTACCGCTGACCGAAAATGCCCAAGTAGGATCTGGCATCACCAATCCATACGGTTGGACAAAATACATGATCGAGCAAATTATCAAGGATTATTGTGTAGCCAATCCAAACTTCCAGGCGACTATTTTGCGCTATTTCAACCCTATTGGCGCTCATCCCTCTGGTAAAATCGGCGAGGACCCAAATGGTATCCCGAATAATCTATTACCATACGTAGCACAGGTGGCTGTTGGTAAATTACCGAGTGTTGGTGTGTTTGGCAATGATTACGACACGCCAGATGGTACGGGAGTACGTGATTACATCCATGTAGTAGACCTAGCGCGTGGGCATGTAGCTGCTTTACAAAATATGAAACCAGGTGTTGAAGTATATAATCTGGGCACTGGTAATGGTACCTCGGTATTAGAAGTTATCCAAGCTTTCGGACAAGCCTGCGGCAAAGATATTCCATACCAGATTAAACCACGCCGCGAAGGTGACATCGCTATTTGCTATGCAGATTGCAACAAAGCAGCAAACCTATTGGGGTGGCATGCCGAATATACTATCGCAGAAGCCTGTGCTGACAGTTGGCGCTGGCAATCAAATAACCCCAATGGATATAACGAATAAGGCTACTAGCCTAGTGAGACACTAGTTTCAAAAATAGAAAATAAACCCTATTCGTTGCCAGTTGCTCGATTAATTCGTGTCGAGGAATCTGGCTTGCCTTGACCAGCATCGAAACGCATCTCAATGCCGTATTTTTCACACACTCCGGCTTCTGGTATGGCTGCGGTAGAATTACGGTCACCACCGTTTGCGAATACCAATTCATCGCCTGGGTATTGGCCCGCTACCATCTCAAGCGTTTTAACAATAGTCGGATCTTCATCAATCGACAATACCACTTGATCGACAACCTTGAGCGCCCGCATCAAACGCAAACGGGTGCTCTCATCAAGGATAATTTTACCTTTCTTTAGTAATTGCTGTTTATCATTGTTGACGATAACTATCAACTTGTCGCCCATCGCCGCAGCGGCTTCGATCATGTCTAAATGTCCACCATGAAGCGGATTAAAATAACCACTAACAATGATTACTCTCATTATTTGTTCCTTGTTTTCTCTTTTGTAACTTCCCCATTATACCTGATATACTAGGGTCATGACAAAATTGCTAGTCACGGGAGGTGCAGGGTTCATTGGCTCGAACTTTGTGCATTATACCGTTAAACACAAGCCGGAATATGAAATTACCGTCATCGATAAGATGACCTACGCTGCCAACCCACATAATCTAGATAGTGTACGCGAAAAAATCTCGTTCGTCCAGGGCGATATCTGTGATGCCAAACTCATGGATAGCTTGGTCGCCGAAACCGATATCGTCGTACATTTTGCAGCAGAGAGTCATAACGACAACAGTCTGCGCGATCCAAAACCTTTTCTCGACACCAATGTTTATGGTACCTACACTATCTTGCAAGCAGTGCGCAAACACGACAAACGCCTGCACCACATCTCGACCGATGAAGTTTTCGGCGACCTAGAGTTGGACGATCCAAACCGCTTCACCGAGGATACGCCATACAATCCATCCAGCCCTTATTCCAGCACCAAAGCTTCCAGCGACATGCTAGTCCGAGCCTGGATTCGCAGCTTTGATGTCAAAGCAACGATCAGCAACTGTTCTAATAATTACGGCCCACGTCAACATATCGAGAAATTCATTCCGCGCCAAATCACTAATATTCTCTCTGGTATCAAACCAAAGCTCTACGGTACTGGCGAACAGGTTCGCGACTGGATTCATGTCGACGACCACAATTCAGCAGTTCATCTAATCCTTGAAAAAGGCAAGCTAGGTGAAACCTATATCATTGGCGCCGACAACGACCATATCAACAATAAGATGGTAATTGAACTAATTTGCGAGCTGATGGGTAAAGGCAAGGATTGGTACGAGCATGTCAACGACCGGCCAGGCCACGACATGCGCTATGCTATGGATTCAAGCAAATTACGCCGCGAACTCGGCTGGCAGCCTGAGTATACCGATAACCAAACCGGCATGCGCGATGGCCTGTTGCAGACCATCGACTGGTACCGCGCCAACGAAGCCTGGTGGAAGCCACAAAAAGAGGCGGTTGAGGCAGCTTACGCCAAGCAGGGGCAATAGGTATGAATTTCGATCCAAATAGCTATAACGAACTAACCATCACCGAATCGCCGATCCCCGGTCTTTTCGTGGTGAAACTGCCGGTGCACGGCGACAACCGCGGCTGGTTTAAAGAAAATTACCAAAAGGAAAAAATGGAAGCGCTGGGCTTGCCGGCCTTCGATATTGTGCAAAATAATATCAGCTTTAACGACAAAGCCGGCGCCACTCGCGGCCTGCACGCCGAACCGTGGAATAAGTTTATCTCTACCGCCAACGGCCGGGTGTTTGGCGCTTGGTGTGATTTGCGTAAGGGCGACAGTTTTGGCACGACTTTTACCTGCGAGATCAATCCTGGCACAGCAATTTTCGTACCAAAAGGCGTCGCAAACGGCTACCAAACGCTGGATGATAATGTTACTTATACATACCTCGTTGACGCGCATTGGTCGCCGGATGCTAAATACACGTTTGTGAATTTATTTGACCCGGCGCTCGAAATTGACTGGCCGATTGATCAATCGCAAGCGATTATCTCAGATAAAGACGCCGCCCACCCGCTACTAGTTGATGTCATCCCTATGGAGGCTTAGCTAGCGTGCAAGAAAATGAAATCTTCATCATCGGCGCCAATGGCCAGCTTGCCCGGGCATTGCGTCAACAGTACCCTCAAGCGCGTTTCGCTGGGCACGATACACTTGACGTGAGTGATCCAGCTGTCATTAGTTCGTTTGACTGGTCTGGTATTAAAATCATAATCAATGCCGCTGCCTATACCAATGTCGATGGAGCTGAGATAAACGATGGTCGTATCGCAGCATGGCGTATCAATGCCAGCGCCGTCGGTCAGCTATCCAGTATTTGCACTAAGCACCAGATAACATTAGTCCATATTTCTAGTGATTACGTATTTGATGGCGAAGTTACACCTCACACCGAAAATGAACCGCTCAGTCCACTTAGCGTCTATGGTGCGTCGAAAGCAGCTGGTGATATAGCTGCACAAACTACACCGCAACACTATATCATCCGTACCAGTTGGGTCATCGGTCAAGGAAAAAACTTCGTCAATACAATGCGCAATTTGGCAGAACGCGGTGTATCACCGATGGTCGTTGCTGATCAAGTCGGGCGACTCACATTTACAGACGAGATTGTTCGAGCGATCGATCACCTTTTAGGACAATCAGCCCCGTACGGCATTTATAATGTTACAAATAGTGGCCCACTGGCTAGCTGGGCTGACATTACTCGCCAAATTTTCAAACTCTGCGACTACACTGATCTCACCGTGACTGATACCACTACCGCTGATTATTTTGCTGGCAAAGATGGCATTGCCCCACGCCCACTAAATAGCGATATGGATTTAGATAAATTACATAATACAGGGTTTATTAGTCGCGACTGGCAAGATGAATTACGAGAATATTTAGAGAAAAATTATTGATCATTCAGAATACTATCATGTGCACACCAACTCTTGGCTTATTCGTCATATCTGTTATGATAGTTACATAATGAAGGAGTTTTGAATGAAAGGGATAATTTTAGCTGGTGGGTCAGGCACCCGGTTGTGGCCTATCACCAAGGCTATTAGCAAGCAGCTAATGCCGATTTATGACAAGCCAATGATTTATTACCCGCTCACCACGCTGATGCAGGCAGGTATACGTGATATTTTGATCATTACCACACCCGAAGATCAAGTAAGTTTTCAACGTTTGCTAGATAATGGTACACAATGGGGTATAAATTTACAATACGCCATTCAGCCAAGTCCTGATGGCCTAGCACAAGCCTTTATTATCGGCGAAGAGTTTATTGGCGACGATAAAGTGGCATTGGTATTGGGCGATAATATTTTTTATGGTGCAGCACTCGATGAATCATTACGTTCCTGTACCGACCCTGATGGTGGTGTGGTTTTTGCATATGAAGTATCCGATCCTAAGCGATACGGTGTAGTCGAGTTTGATAATAATAATCAAGCTGTTTCTATTGAAGAAAAGCCAGCCCAGCCGAAATCAAATTTCGCTGTAGTCGGTCTCTACTTTTATGATAATGACGTAGTCGAGATCGCTAAAAACGTCCAACCTTCAGCGCGCGGTGAACTAGAAATCACCTCTGTTAATGCTGAATATTTACGTCGTAAAAGGCTCAAAGTCCAGACTCTTGATAATGGTGATGTCTGGTTGGACACTGGTACAATTAGCAGCCTGACCGACGCTGAAGACTTTGTTCGTGTCGTCCAAACTCGGACCGGTCAAATAGTTGGATCACCCGAAAAAATCGCTTTTCAGAATGGCTGGATTAGTCGTGAACAACTCGACGAAATCGCTGCTCCGCTAAAAAAATCTGGCTACGGTAATTATCTTTAGGTGATATAATGAAGATCATGAAAAAAGTCTGCGTTATAGTTCCCGCCTACAATGAGGCGACTGTCATCAAAGACGTTATTAAATCTGCCAAAAAAGTTTTTTCCCGAGCAAAAAACTATACTATTGACATAGTCCTAGTAAACGATGGTTCAAAAGACGACACTCTTGAGCAAGCTCGTAAAGGTGGTGCCATCACTATCGATCACATCCTCAACTCTGGTGCAGGTGGAGCGACTCTCACGGGCTTATCGTACGCACGCCAGCACGATTATGATATTGCAGCAACAATGGACGCCGATGGTCAGCATGCTCCAGAGGATGTCCTCGAGGGTATAAAACAAATCGACATCCAGCAAGCAGATCTACTTATTGGCAGCCGTTTAATCAACAGTGAAGGTATGTCGCGAGTCAAGGTGTTAGGCAATAAAGGCCTTAGTCTCATCACTCGGATCCTTTTTGGTATTAACGTTACAGACTCACAGTCTGGTCTGAGGATTTATTCGCGCCATGCTATAGACAAGCTTGATTGGAAATCGACTGGCTACGAATTTTGTTCTGAGATGATTTGGCGCGCGAAACAGGCTGGTATGAAGATCGGCGAATACCCTATCAAGGCTATCTATACTGACTATTCCCGATCAAAGGGACAAAACAACTGGAACGCTATCAACATCGTCCGACGACTATTTAAACAGCGCATCACGGAGTTATTTGAATGAGATACATCATCCTTGTATTACTTAATACACCGATAATTTTACTAGCTTTAGCGACTATTATTACCCAATACAAACTCAACAAAGTCAGTAAGAATCGTTTCCGTCATCAACTTATTTTGTGGGTTGTTGTTTTAGTGGTGCTGGTCGGATCATTTCCACTTTACAATCTTTCGGTGGGTCGAGCACCACTTGACTCATCAGAGCTCAGTTCATTTGATATTGTTCAAATAACAGCAATCGTTCTACTCTTCTATACCACTAACTCTGCTCGGCAACAAATAGATCAACTCGAACGCCGCCTGCGCGACCTTCATCAAGAAGTATCGATCAGGATGAGTATGAAAAAGTAGTTGCCTCCCTTCACTGTTCCTAGTTCCGGTAGGTCGACCAATTTGTATCAAACTTTAAATACAAGTCGCTGGAATATGACAAAATTCCAGCAGGCGATTAATGCCATTACTACGAGTTTAGCCAACCATGCTACCATACCAAATCCCGACACCAACCCCCACAACATCAGATTACTCAACAATAAATTAACTACAGCTAACATAGCGTAGCGAGCAAACTCACGTTTTGCCGGGCCATCACTACGGAATGACCAATACTTATTCAAAAAGAAACTAACAAACATACCCATCAGAAAACTAACTGACTGAGCAATAGCCAAACTCATCGACGACCTACCTAATGTTATAGTAAGCAATAAAAACACCCCATATTCAACCATGGCAGCCATCCCACCGGTAATAAGAAATTTGATAAGTCGATGCGGTAAAGAGTTGTTTTGAATTGTCATGATACTTACTATTATACTAGCAGCTAATTATTTTTGTGGTAGTTTGGTATAATATTATTAATCATGCGTTTTTCTCTTGTCACTTACGCTCAGCAACATTACAAAGCTTGGATATTTCCTGTGATGTTACTAGTGAGTGTCGCTATTTTGTCTACATTGCAAGTTTCTGGCACATCATTAGGTGTTTATGACGTTTTCTTTGGCGAACAAAATCCACGACAAATCCACGGCCAGCCTCGTCCAGTTCGCTCAGATGAGTGGGCTGTAACAACACCATTCACTGCTGCCCAATTTATAGATCATTTTCCGACTCATAATCACGATATTAGCGGCGGACAAAATATGAGCCTTGTCGTCGATGTGCCTTATGCCGATTGGAGTGCTTTATTCAAACCACAAAACCTTGGTTTTTTCATCTTACCACTTGAGACTGCACTCGCACTAAAGTGGTGGCTTATTGCCGCAGGCTTAGCACTTGCTGTTTATGTCTTTGTATTACACCTGTATCCTAAACGATATGTGATGGCCTCACTACTTGGTTTCATTATGTTGTTTAGTCCATTTATCCAATGGTGGTATCAGGCTATCACTATTTTGCCAATTACCTATGGATTATTAGGCGCGGTAATATTAGATAAATTACTCCATAGCAAACGTTTAGCACACACCATTCTATGGGGGGTACTTCTTACCTATATCGCGACTTGTTTTGCGCTTTTAATGTATCCCGCCTTCCAAATTATCGTTGGACTAGTTGTCGTTGGGCTTATTATAGCTATATTATGGGCACGCAAAGAATTCCACCTTTTGTGGCAGCGGCGTAATCTCATCACTCTATGTACTGTTTTTGTAGCAACAGCGATTATTGTAGGTGTCTTCCTCTGGCAAAACTTCACTGATATACAGGCTGTTTTGCACACTGTTTACCCCGGGTCACGTAAGGTCATGTCGGGTGGTTTTGATATTTTCCGTCTGATGAGTTGGCCACTTAGTTATCTTATGCTTGATGACTCTTTTGCGACAATTTTCAATGCCAACCAGAGTGAATCATCGAATTTTATTCTCATCGGATTCGTAATACTACCTTTTCTTCTTTACGCTACTTTCAAAAAACGATCATCAATGGGTCGCTTAGAAAAGAGTATACTAGTAGCCTGTAGTATTATAACCATCATTATTGCTATACGGATGTTTATCCCTCTTGGGAGTGAATTATTCAGTTTGATTGGGCTATCAAAAGTTCCTCATGTAAGGTTGTTTGAAGGACTTGGTATTATCAATATAGCTCTATTAGCCGTTGCTGTTGGCCGGCCAGGAGATCATTCATCTTCATGGAAATCACTGATAAATCTGCGCCATCTTGCGTATTTCTGTTCCTTATCGCTGATTTATGGATTGTTGGTATATGCGACTATCCGACATTACGCGATTAATGTTGTAGGTATAAAAGAGGCAGCTGCTATAGTTTTGTTGTTTAGTTTTGTCTCGACCTGTTTATTATCATCATATCGTATAGTCCGTTTAGCTGGGCTGATTGGTGTCGTGCTAATTGGGGTGTTTTCGTCGTATTCAGTCCACCCACTATATCGTGGTATAAATATTACTACAAATGATTTTGGGCGATATATCCAAAAAGTTGAAGCTCGCGATGATGCTTTTTGGATCGCACAAGATAGCCCGCAAATTTCTTCAATGTTAGTTGCTAATGGTGCAGAAGTTTACGGCGGCGTCAATACTTACCCTCAGCTACATATATGGCAACGTTATTTTCCTGGTAAAGACAAGATTTTTAATCGTTATGCTCACGTTCGGTTTCGCCTTAATCCAGCTATAAAGACACGTTCGCTTTCACTCATCCAATCAGATTCATTTTTTGTCGATATATCACCCTGCGACACAATGTTTAAAGAGCTTAACATACGTCATATTGTATCCGAAAAACCATTGTCTGCCCCATGTTTTAGCTCACAAGAGCATATAACCTTCGAGAAAAAATTACTGCATATTTACACTATTAACTAATCACTATTGTAAGGTTTGGTGATGTATCTCTGAAGTCGGCCTGGTCTTCGTCTGGACACTCCCCGGCGAGGGTGCCGCAGCGCAGATGGACTCGCTGGAGGACTCGGACGCCTCGCACCCCGAGCGTCATGCCCCGAAGCAGCATCTCTCCACCCCACAAGACAACGCCCGTCGGACGAGAGCCGTCTGAATTTCAATTGGAAATTTATCAACATCGAATCGAACCACCTGCCGCACCGTCGCCGGACTGACCCCAAGCTGGCGCTCCACGGCCCACCACCGCCATGACATATTTCCAGTACAGTTAGATAAATGATTTGTTTGGTTTATATTGGTTATGGCTATTGTATACCAAGCTATTCTGCGGTAGTATACATATAAAACAATATTAGAACAAATCTTATCATACTATGAAAAAGAAAAAACACACATTTAACTTCACTAGAATACGCCGTCTTTCGTTATTGGTCGGTGGGATTATTCTGATCATTACAGCAGGTATCGGTTTGTATTGGTATATCACCCAACACCATAAATCAGTCAATCCTTCCGAGGGTTTATCAACGCCAAATCGGCCCGTTGGTGAAACCAATTATTCCAAACCTAACAACGATGAAAAGAATCCAAAGCTTGATCGACCAAGTGAGCCTCAGCAACCCCAACATAACAATACTACTACGCAATCATCAAAGCCGATCAGCGTCGTTATTACTCACGCAAGCGGTGTCCCCTTACGTGTCGGTGTGATGGTTAACGAGTTGTTACCAAATGGCACCTGTACACTAAATATGACTAAAAAAGATACTGCCCCAATAATGCAAACTGTGGATATTTTTAATGGCCCCCACTACACTACGTGCAAAGGATTTACTATCACTGAGATAACAGGTGGTACCTGGCAACTCACTGTCAATATACGATCTGGTGACCGATCAGGCACAGCGAAACAGGAGATAACCTTATGAGACGTTATATGATTAGTGCTACTATCGCGACTATGTTAGCTGCTATCATCTCACCTTTTCTTTTTAACAATCGCGCCTACGCTAATGTATTTGATCCTGGCACTATCATCAGCGATTCAATTTTTACCAATAGCACTGCTATGTCGGCTGATGATATTCAACGATTTATCGTCGCAAAGGGAGCTGATTGTATCGATGGTACTGCGCCATGTCTAAAAAATTACCGCGAAAATGGCAAAAGCGCTGGTACGATTATTGCTGAGATCGCCCAGCGCTATGCAATCAACCCACAGGTACTCCTTGTCACCTTACAAAAAGAAGTCGGTCTCCTAACTATGAATCAGCCTGGCTCATGGCGATATCGAACCGCCATGGGATATGGATGTCCCGATTCTACACCAGGCGTATGCAACTCCGAATATTATGGCTTCACAAACCAAATTCGTTGGGCAGCAACTATGTTTCGTGCCATTATGAACGATTCACCGACTTGGTATACCCCCTACCATATTGGTATTAATTCTATCCTTTGGCACCCCAATAGCGCATGTGGACGCAGCGACGTCAATATTACGAATCGTGCAACTGTCGCTTTGTATAGCTACACACCGTATCGACCAAATGCTGCTGCATTAGCTGCTGGATTCGGTACGGGTGATAGTTGTAGTTCGTACGGCAATCGTAACTTTTGGTTGTATTTTAATACCTGGTTTGGTAGCTCGACTAGCTCAATTCTTATCCAGTCACCACAAAACCAAGCAGTATACCTACAAAGTGGTAACATCAAATATTTCATCCCCAACTGGAATGTCATTGATGCTTATGGCTTTGGTCGTTTTGGTGTCACACCCGTTTCCGATGCATATATGAATTCTCTCCATGACGGAGGGACACTCAGTACAGTCTTTTCTAACAAGGCCAAACCTGGACCAATATATCTTGCTGATAACGGTTACCGCTTCGGGTTTGCTAGCGAGCAACAATGTATTGATTGGGGATTTCCTCGGTGCGGTGACCCATCGTATGCTAAGGCTCTAGAGCCATCGGTATTCGACCGCATGTATGAATATGGAGCGCTTAGTCCTCTAATGCTTAATGGCTCATCGGTCCACCTCATGCAGAATGGCAGAAAGCGTACGTTCTTATCCGGTAAATCTCGGATGGAGCGTGGTTATGGTACAATACCTCATACCCCTATTACCAACCCAATGAACACCACACAGCCTTATGCTGAGTCTCTCCCGCAAAACAATAGTTTTGTTTCATTCAAAAATACACCAACTATTTACTACTATAGTAACAATACTTTCTATCGCCTGAGCTATGATGCATTCCGCAGTTTGTCATCGACAACACCGACCTTCGTCGATACATTTTCAGTGTATACCAAAACTCCACCAACTTCACAAATTCTTATCAAAGACACTGTGCAGTTAAGTGATGGTTCGCTTTACCATTTCGTCGATGGCAAGAAGGTCAACGTCACAAACGTACGCCATCATTGGCCCGCTGGTCAAACATTAGACGCTTTGCAACCAATTCTTCAAAATCGTAAAGACGATTTTGTTGCGACAAACAATTCCACCTACCGGACGCCTGCCGGTACAATCACCAGCATAGAAAACAAACATCATCGCGATTTTTATAGCCTAACCGATTATTTCGCACTAGGACACACCACACCGATCCCGGTGAACGCTACACTCATCAATTCACTCGCCAAAGGCCCATTCGTTATCGCACCAGGTCATGGCTCACTATATCAATCAAATGATCCAGCTAAACAATCACTCATTTATACAACATCTACTGATGGTTCGACCTGCCAACTCTCGTCGCTCAACCAGCTAGGTGAATATCGCCTACGTACATCACCTGTACAACGTCTATCAGTCACAGGAAATACCACTACCCTATCATCAGCTACTTACGACGAAACTGGCTCACTCCATCTCGTTGGCAGCAACTATCATGTCGTAGTACCAGCGACCGACCTCGCTACCACCTGGGGTATTAAACAAAAAATCTCCGGATGTACATTCCGTCGTAGCTTCCTCAGTCAGATACCACTAGCAGGGACTTTTCGCTTCGCACGCAGCGCAACAACTGGCGTCATATACACTGGCAATAACGGTCAAAAACACCCTATCTTTTCGTACAACGCCTTCTTACGCATGGGTGGATCATCGATAAACACCATTGATATCCCCGACAGCCTTCTTGTAGCGATGCCCAATGGTTCGGCTATTACACAGTAATCTAGTCTCCTCTGTTATAATATTAATAAGTATGGTATAATAACCTTATGAGTAACGTTCTTGATTTATCAATAGTGATCGCGTTTCACAATCATGCCAAGATGACCATTGATTGTGTTCGATCACTTTACAAATACGGCCCCGCCGTCAAAGAAATCCTTCTCATCAGCAATAATTCCAAACCCGAGGAAGTCACCAAAGTCGAGGAATATGTACGAACTACCCAAAATGCTCAACTTCGCACCTGGGACCATCCCTTCAACTATCACAAAGAGTACAACTGGGGTGTGGCACAAACGACTGGTAAATACATTCTGATGCTCAATAACGACATAGAGTTGCGCGAAAATTCGCGTGGTCTAATCGAACGGATGTATAAAAAAGCTAGTCAAAAAGACGTTGGCGTCGTCGGCTGTACATTACTCTATGGCGACGAAAAACAAATTCAGCACGCTGGTATCTATTTGATGCCAGAAGGGCTCGCTGATCACATGTACGTCCGCGAAAAGTATGCGACCGCCCTAGCCGAAAAAGGCACCGAAAAATTCCCTTACGACATTACTACTGATATGCCGATGACCGCTGTAACAGGTGCAGCGCAGATGGTTAAGCGATCAAAATTCAAAAAAGTCAAAGGCCTGAACGAAAAATTCATCATCTGTGGTGGTGATGTCGATTTTTGTATACGCATGAACGAAGCTGGCTATCAAACTTGGTTTGTTGGCGGTGGTTATATGCTACACAAAGAAAGCGTTTCACGCAAATTTACTCCGATACCGGCTGAAGACTTTTACAATAGCTACCTTTCCTATATCCGTGGCTACGACCCAGAAGTGGGCGACCCGTTCCTTCCAGAAATTACCAAATCAATCAAAATTCATGGAGCAGCTTAAATCATGAGTATCCTTCAATTCTCAATTCGCGCAGCGCGCAAAACCGCTTATTTAAGTAACCGAGCATTACGTAAGGGAGTTAACTTTACTAGCAAAGTCGAAGATAAAGCTACTCGCATGCTAGATGGTGTCGACTATTCAATGAAAGTCAACGACACCTTACCGCTCGAAAAAATCTACTACGGATCGATACCCTATACTTTACCTATCCATGCCTCGATGCCAGCAGTTGGGTCAAAACCAACTGTAACACTACTCATACCCTCACTTGATGGCGGTTCGTTCTTTGGGGGGACAGCTACAGCGTTGGTGGTAGCAGCAAAGTTTGCTCAGGCAATGGATCGCAAATTACGTATTATTCAAACCCTTAAAACTGGCACTCCAGAAAGCCTAGTATCATTTTTTGACCGCGAAGGGATCACGATTACTGATGACGATATTCAGGTCATCAGTGTTGCTGACCGTGCTTATGATCGCTACGGCTATATAAGTACTCACAAAGAAGACCTATTCATTGCCTCGGCTTGGTGGGATGCTTACAATTTATCACGTATGCCGCTGCAACAAAAGTTTATTTACTTAGTACAAGATTTCGAACCGATTTTTTATAATAACAGTGACATGTATGTTTTGGCCGAAAGTACTTACAAGACTGATAAGTTTATTCCACTTTGCAATACCAAACTAATGGCGGACTTCATGGTAGAGCGTGGTTATCCGGCTTTTGCGAAGCCATTATCGTTTGAGCCAGCTGTATCCCGGGTCAAGAGCGGTAAAGTGCAGAAAAAATCAGCCGGAGAGAAAAAAGTACTCTTTCTCTATGGTCGACCAAATGTTCACCGTAACATGTTCTTCACCGCACTCCAAGCGATCGATCACGCTTTCAAGGCTGGTTTTATCGAACCGAACGAATGGGAATGTTATATGGCGGGGCAAGATAATATTCCTGACATTACTCTCTCGTCAGGTGCGGTCGTACATAATAAAGGCAAGATGTCGATGGATGACTATGTGGCATTTAGTAAGACTGTCGACATTGCTATATCTCCTATGATGGCACCTCACCCAAACTATCCAACCTTAGAATTCGCCTCAATCGGTTCCACTGTCGTAACTACAAAATATGCCAACAAACAACGCCTTACTAAATATTCAAAAAATATCATCATGTCTGATCTAGACGTCGAGTCTATGGCTGGCGCAATCAACCTAGCAGCAAAGATGCCAGACACACAGCGAGACGCCAATCTCAAAACGACCAAGATCAATAGCGAATGGGGTGATAGTCTAGACACTCCGATCAAAAAGGCTTTAGCGACGCTTAAGAAAAGCCGTTAAATTCTTAATACGCCGTAGAAGACGCCAGCTCCGTGACTCGAGGATTTGATCTAGCTGATTCTTGTAGTAGCGAGCAGCGTCTTTCTCTACGTCAAGCTCTTGTAATTTCATCTGTATCGATTCACGGTAAGCTGCTACTTCACGACATTCTCTTTGGTAACCAACGATCAATGACAACATGTGATCGAAATTTTGTCGCTGCCAACCATGGTATATTTGCGATAAATCAACCTGTAGTGCTCTGGTATCTCCAGGGATATGCGACATCAAACTACGTAAAGTCTTATGTGCGCGTTTTGTCAAATCACTCCGCTGCAGATATCTGTCATCTATATTTTTTGTTGCCTCTACTGCCTCAGTGAGTTTATCCAATGTAATGTGTGTCGGCCACACTGCATCCCATTGCACAGCATATTGTTTGACTTTATCGTTTTCAAGCGAAATACGTGGTATACCATAACTTGCCGAAATAATCCGCACATGCAGTGACGTGCTAATCGTCATCCGTGCTGAAGCAATGTAATCGACTAATTCTAATGGGCGACGCGTCGTTATGACACGGCTTTTTACTTGACGATGCGCCAGATGGTCGCTCATCTCTCGATATAAGTCTAACGAATCATGGCTATAAGCCGTCCCAGCTGCCAGAAAAGTAATCGGCTGCTTAAGATGATGGGCGACCGAGCAAAGTGCATTCTCTAGCTTACCCATGCCGATCTGTTCGATATAACGAACATTTGCTTGCACTATGATACCTACACCATCGTGATGATTTGGCGTGTACAATGCTGGCAAACTGTGCACAATATCTGGCTCTAATTTCGCCTCATATCCAATATCTTTTACAGCCTGTTGCGACACTTTGTCTCGCACAACTATCTGAGACGCCTGGCTCAATACTGATGGTGCTTCTTTTTGATATCTACTAAATAAACGCGTCAGCCCAACAGAATTAACTATCAATGGTACTTTATCATTCTTTTCGGAATATAACGACATGTCTGGTATATATGCCTGACAATTTGCATTATCTGCACCATACAGTTGCTCAAGCTCAACCTGTTGATCACGCGGAACTATCTGATAAGGTACCTTCGTTTCATCAAGCGACATTATCATAGCATCTTTGATATCAACACCACCGACCTCGCCACCAACTACCCATACAGCATCGACTGGATAATGCCTTAGTACATAATCGTATGGTAAAACCACCATACCGTAGCTATCTATCATATCACCATATATCACCGAGCCAGGTATTATACAATCGTCTGGGCAATACCGTCGTAAAACTTCGTAAAACAAATAATCACCAAAATTGTCTCGCTCATAAGCACCAACAGCAAGGATAGTCCGATTTTTTTTCGTCATCGTATTGTCACATGTGCGTCCGGGTGAAGCATCCAGCCATTTTGACCCCACCCAGCGACGCGAAATTCAACTATTTGATTTTGAATAATATATTCCTTCGACCGATCATTGCTCTTTACCGAAACATCGATGAAATACATGCCATCGCCAAAGATGTTTTGAATGTCAAATTCAACTGTGACTGGCTCGCCTGCCGTAAATTTTTTAATCTGCGTATGTGGCGCCTCGGTCGTATACCAATAAACCGGAGTACCATCTTCCTTACGAATCGTAAAACCGAAGAACGCATCAGTGATATCCTTTTCAGTCGTAACTATATTTTTTACCACCAACCTTGTGTCTTTATTACCGCGCAACAAGGTACGATCTAGTGTAGTATCGATCGAGCCATACTGTGTTAATTGCGTGCCGGTATCATCGTGTGATAATTGCTCGTCCTGTGGCATATTAATCTCTTGATAGCGGTCGGTCACCTCTAGCGTATCGCCAATAACCGTCACTTCACCATCTTCGATCAACATCGCTCGCGTGCAAAATCTCTGCACCGATGCCATGTCATGTGTCACCAAAATAACTGTTCGTTTTTCGCGCTTAAGTTGAGCAAAATAATCATAACATTTTCGCTGGAAAGCCTCATCGCCCACTGCTAATACCTCATCTAACAACAAAATATCACCCTTGGCCTGGATCGCCACCGAAAACGCCAACCGCACCTGCATACCAGACGAATAATTTTTGAGCTTTTCGTCCATAAAATCAGCCAATTCAGCAAAAGCCACTATCTCGTCGTACATAGCATCGACCTCTGCATGACTAAATCCGAGTAGTGCTCCATTAAGATAAACGTTTTCCCGACCAGTTAGTTCTGGGTTGAATCCGACTCCAAGTTCAATAAACGGGACTAATGAACCTTGTACTGTCACTGAGCCCTTGGTCGGTACGTAGATACCAGCCATAGTCTTGAGTAAAGTGCTTTTACCTGAACCGTTTCGCCCAACTATACCAAAGAATTCGCCTTTTTTGATATCAACGGTGATGTTTCGTAATGGTGTAAATTCGCGATATCCACGCTTACCTTTTAGAAAATTGATCATTTTTTGCTTTATACCACTACTTGCTTCGGTCGGAATTTTGAAAGTTTTTTGTACATCGTGCACCGAAACGGCGATCGTCTCATGATTATCCATATTTAAATATCCTCTGCGAACATTTTTGATTTCTTACTGAAGTATATACTGGCTGCACATACTACGACGGCGATCATTAAAAATGGCACTATTCGCAACCATCCCGTCGTCATTTGCCACGTCGTCACACTCTGCGGAGTCACAAGCACATAGCGAATATCTTGAATCACCTGTGCTACAGGATTAAATAATAACAGCGCCTCGGCCGCTCGCTGACTACGCTGAATAACCATTGAAACTGGGTAAATAACAGGGGTGGCGTAAAAAGCTGCCTGCATGAAAATCTCCCATAGGTGGCTGACATCGCGGAATTTTACATTGAATGCCGCCAAAAAGAATGCCACGCCAAGAGCAAATACATATAACTCAATTATCAATGGTATGAACAAAAGAGACTGCCAAGATACATGAACTCCATTAATCAAAATAAACACCAAAACTACCATCATATTGAAGGCTAGATTGATGAGCGACGAAATCGTTCCCGATATCACGATAATATAGCGTGGGAAGTTTACTTTACGCAGCAAATCCCCTCTACTAGTGATTGATTGCATACCAAGGTTGGTTGCTTCAGCAAAGAAATTCCACAACACAATACCGAGTAATAAATAGACCGGGAAATGCTCAATATCTCGTCCAAAGTTCATGAACCGATCAAACACTATGTATAATATCGCGAACAATAAAAGCGGCTTTAAAACACTCCAAGCATAGCCTAACGTCGACCCTTGGTAACGCAATTTGAAATCAGTAACAACCAACTCGCGCAACAATATCCGATTCTTGCGACTAAATATATTTGACAGTTTCATAGTTTCGCGTACCATTATATAATACAATTGTGACAAAAGACAGACCTGTTATCATTATCCTCAACTGGAATAGTGCCGACGATACGATCGAATGTGTAGATTCATTACGACGACAAACATTGGTACCAATCATTGTGATTGTCGATAATGACTCACACGATGATTCAATAAAACGTTTTAAGGCATACCAGGCGAATCATCAAGTAGCCGACGATGTTATCATTCTACAAAACGATCGCAATCTTGGTTTTGCCGGCGGTATTAATACCGGGCTACATTATGCTCAGAAATGCAGCTATAAGTACGTTGGTGTGCTTAACCCTGACGCGATCGCTGATAAAAATTGGTGCCAATCTCTCGTTGAAGAATTGTTAGCCCACCCCGAGGCTGGCATCACGACAGGTATCATGCGACGCCGAGATGGCAAAACGCTCGATACAACGGGTGATTTTTATACTACTTGGGGGTTACCTGGGCCACGTAACCGTGACGAACCTACAAAAAACGCCCCCAACAGACCTGATGAAGTTTTCGGTGCGACGGGAGGTGGTGCATTGTATCGCATGACAATTTTTGACGACATCGATATGTTCGACGAAGCATTCTTCATGTATTATGAGGATGTTGATCTCAGTTTTCGAGCACAACTCGCTGGCTGGAAAGTCAGATTCACTCCAAGAGCTATAGCCTACCATAAGGTCGGTGCAAGCAGCGGCAAAGTTCCTGGGCTAGCTGTTTTTAACACATTCAAGAATCTACCTCTTGTTTTTGTTAAAAATGTTCCTGGTAGATTATTTTGGTCGATCGGCATACGTTTTTTCGTTACTTATTGGCTACTATTTTTCAGTGCTCTCCGTCATGGTAATGGCTGGCCAGCATTCAAAGGAATTTTTGCCTCGATCACCCACAAACCTACCGCCTACATCAAGCGCTTCACGATCCAAAAAAATCGTAAAGTTTCCGTTAACTATATTTATAGCATTATCCACAAGGGACCATTACCAAATCAGACAGGCCTACTAAAATTTCGTAAATTACTTTTGCGCCGATAATCAGCGCTGGAAGTCATCTTGAATTCGCACGATATCGTTTTCGTCGGAAAGGTTGTTTAAGTCCGTGTGTTGCCAAATTTCAGCGACAATCGTCACCTGATCATCACCAACCAAGCGATGCCGTTCACCTTGCTGGAATCGCACACTGTCACCTGCTAGCGCGCGTTTCTTTTCACCTGGTATATCATTATCACTACGATAATAGTAGCCATCCGTTACAAAATACCACAGCTCAGAACGCCGATGATGGTATTGCCAACTCAAACGCTTATCTGGTTCTACTATTAGAAATTTTGGGCTCAACTCACCAACGAATCCATTTCTTGGGCCCGAAAAGAATACATCCATAAATCGTTTCGCGTCATGATTGTCAAGCCGTATATATGTACCCCATGGTTTTTTCGTGTTTACTTCTACAGTCGAGAATGAATTCACCTCTAATAATTGTACTATATCCTCAGTCAGAGAAACTTTGTCTTTGGCTACTTTCACTATGTTCGCCAAACATTTTCTTATATCATTCTTCATTTTACTTAATCATATCATCAAAATTTAATTTTGCATAAAACTCCTACGAACGCTAGAATAGTGTATATGCGTTTACTCGAATATGAGGCAAAACAACTTCTCACCAAAGCTGGCCTCACGATACCACATAGTCAGTTGCTTGAGCTTGGCGATCCATTATCTTCTGTCATTACACCAGTCATTTTGAAGTCACAGGTGCCTATTGGTGGACGAGGTAAACTCGGTGGCGTACAAATAGTACGCGATCCTAAAAAACTGAAAACGACCATCGGTAAGTTGTTCTCACTTGACATCAAAGGTTTTTTACCCAGCAAACTCCTCGCCGAAGAGGTAATCGATATAGACCGCGAGTTTTACATCTCGTTTAATATTAATCGCGAGCAAGGCCAGATCGAACTCTTGGCTAGCAAAGATGGTGGTGTCGAAATAGAAGAACAAGATAATACGACATTTTTCCGACAAGTCGTCGATCCGCGATCATTCGATGCATTATGTATTGATCTAGCTGAACACCTCAAACTCAATGAAAAATCTTTTCTTCTTCAAGATGTTGTTTCGCAACTTTACCGTTGTTTTATTAACAACGATTGTCTATTACTTGAAATCAATCCGCTTATTTTGACAAAACAAGGCTCGATCGTCGCTGGTGATGCCAAGATCACTGTCGATGACACGGCTATTTTTCGTCATCCCGATTGGCAATTCGAAGATAATTCAGCCGATCATAATTTCGTCGTACTCGATCACGAAGGTACAGTCGCAACGATCGCTAACGGTGCAGGTTTAGCAATGGCTACAGTAGATGCTATCACTGCTAAAGGCCTAATACCCGCTAACTTCCTTGATATCGGTGGTACCGCGACGCCAGAAAAAATCCTTAGTTGTTTTCAATCTATCATGAAATTGCCAAATATCAAGGTTATTATTATCAATATCTTTGGCGGTATCGTACGCTGTGATGATGTTGCAACGGCAATCATCACAGCACAACAGCAAATTCCGCATCTACCTCGACTGGCAGTGCGTCTGACCGGTAACCGCGAAGCTGAAGCGCGACACCTTCTAGCCAAACACGACATCACCCTCCAACAAAACCTCGAAGCTATTTTAGGAGATATTTCATGACACCACAACATTTCCTCGCTAAGAATATTATCGTTCAGGGCATTACTGGCAAAAATGGTTCGTTTCACACTCAAAATATGTTGTCATACGGCACAAATATCATCGCTGGTACATCGCGACGTGATGTAACAAAATTTGGCAATGTACCTGTCTATAAGACAATCAAACAAATTCAACAAACGTACTCTATCGACATATCTGTTATTTTCGTACCAGCTCCGCACGCCAAAACAGCTATTTTCGAAGCAATCGATGCTCGAATCCCATTGATTGTCTGTATCACCGAGGGTGTGCCCGTTCATGACATGCTCAAGATAAAGCAGCGATTAGCTACTAGCTCATCTATATTGATCGGCCCAAATTGCCCCGGTGTGCTCATACCAGGTGTCCACAATCTAGGCATCATACCCGCCAACTTATCCACTCCTGGCGACACTGCTATCGTTAGCCGTAGCGGTACATTGACATACGAAGCGATGAACCTTCTAAGTGCAGCAGGGTTTGGGCAAAGATACATCATCGGTATAGGTGGTGATATGGTGAGGGGCAGTAGTTTTATCGACTGTCTTCAGCTTTTCCAAAACGACCCCACTGTAAAAAGAATAGTCATGATAGGTGAGATTGGCGGCACGGGCGAAACCACCGCTGCCACTTACATTAAACAAAATATTAATAAGCCTGTTTACGCATACATCGCTGGTCTCAGCGCACCTACCGGTGTTCAAATGGGACACGCGGGGGCTATTCTCGGCACGAACACACTCGAATACGCCAACGCGAAACGACAAGCTCTCGAGAAAGCTGGTGCTCACACTGCGGAGTCAATCTCTAGGCTCGTATCTCTTATATCATGATATAATAGTGGCATTATGAAAAAGATCACTCTCATCATTCCTGCGTATAATGAAGAGGCTGTGCTGCCACGCTTATTTGAGCGTTTGGCTACATTACAGTCAGATGTATCAACCTGCCACTTCGAATTCTTGTTTGTCGACGATGGCAGCACCGACCGCACTCGAGAGCTTATCGCCATTGAGCAGACACAAAACAAATCTATACAATATATTGGTTTATCACGTAACTTCGGTAAAGAAGCAGCGATGTTAGCTGGATTTGATCACGCGACAGGTGATGCTGTGGTGATCATCGATGCCGACCTGCAAGACCCACCAGAGTTAATCCCTCAAATGATTACATTTTGGCAAGAAGGATATGATGATGTCTATGCTCGCCGACGGAGTCGCACTGGCGAGACTTGGTTAAAAAAGAAGACTAGCGAATGGTATTACAAGATTTTACAAAAATCAACACGTATCCCTATACAGCGCGACACTGGCGATTTTCGTTTACTTGATCGACGTTGTGTCGAATCGCTTCGTTCGCTTCGTGAGTCACAGCGCAACACCAAAGCTCTGTTCAGTTGGATTGGTTATCGTAAAAAAGAGTTACTCTACGACCGCGACCCGCGGGTCGCTGGTGAGACTAAATGGAATTATCGTAAATTGCTTAACCTCGCGGTCGATGGTATTACTAGTTTTACTACTGCCCCACTACGCTTGTCGTCTGTTTTGGGAGTAGTTATTTCTGTCTGTGCCTTTATCTATATTCTTTATTTGCTTATCCGACCAATATTTGGTGTGCCGACCGGCGCTGGTTATTCATCACTTATGGCAGTGATTTTATTCCTGGGTGGCATCCAACTGCTTAGTCTAGGTATTATCGGAGAATATATTGCTCGCATTTTCGCCGAGACGAAACAGCGACCGCCATATCTTATCGCAGAACATCATCGAGCTGACCGCAAAAAACATGAAAAATAAACGACAATTTATTCGCTTTGCACTAGTCGGTGGTATCAATACCATGATTGACATAGGTCTATTGTTTGGGCTTGTCGCTATCGGATTACCAAAGTTAACCGCCAACACAATTTCGACTGGCGTAGCCTTTGTTTTTAGTTTCTTCGCGAATCGTAATTATACTTTCAAAGCAAATAACACAACGATCCACCGGCAGATAATTTTGTTCATCATCGTGACGCTATTTGGCTTATGGGTATTGCAAAATGGTGTCATATATATTTTACAACCAGTCGTCGAACTGTTTTTACCTCATCACGCTTCCGCGTTGTTTATCACCAAGCTTATCGCTACAGGTTTTTCATTGGCTTGGAATTACATTCTTTACGCACGAATAGTTTTTGTGCGACCAAGCGATAGTGTATAATGATAGTGTATAATAATTGGTATGGCTTATCATATTGCACTCGACGTCCGATTTATTAATTCTGGAACTGGTACTTACGCTGTTAAATTGTTGGAATATTTACAACAAATAGATACAGTCAATCAATATAGCGTACTCGTCCCGACAAAAGATGCCACCTACTGGCGGCCTACAAATCCCAACTTTACTATACGAACTGTTGATTTTGCCAACTATTCTTTCGGCGAACAGATCGGTTTCAAGCACTATCTGGAACGACTCAATCCTGACTTAGTTCATTTTTGCATGCCACAACAACCTGTATTCTATAAAGGACCGCATATCACGACCGTTCATGACATGACCTTACTTAATACATATAATTCCGACAAAAATTGGCTAGTTTTTCATCTAAAACAGCTAGTCGGCCGTTGGGTATTTCGTCGTATCGGGCAAACTAGCGATCATATTATCGCAATTTCACACAATACGAAACGTGAGTATCAAGTCCATAGTCGCATACCAGACGAAAAGATTTCAGTCATCTATGAGGCTGGCGAGGCACAACCACATTCATCACTTACACCATATTTAGATCTACCATTCAAACGGTTTATTTTATACGTTGGGCAACAGCCAGATTACAAAAATTTACGTCGCTTGGCAGCAGCACATCAATCACTACTCACCCGCTATCCAGACCTGGGATTAGTCTTTGTGGGTCGACTAGGCGAAGACGCGAAGCGTAATCAAGCTTATTACCAACAACAAGGTTATCGACAAATTCATTTCACCGGCTTCTTGCCCGATGGACAACGCGATTGGCTTCTCAACAAAGCAGCAGCATATGTCTTTCCATCGCTAATGGAAGGGTTCGGCTTACCTCCACTTGAAACAATGGCCTATGGCACCACCCCTGTCATATCAAGTAATGCCTCATGTATGCCAGAGATCTTGGGTGATGCTGCTGAGTATTTTGATCCGTTGGATATCGACGATATCGCTGCTGCCATCGACCGCGTACTCAGTCAACCCGGTCTACGACGTAATCTCATCGCTAAAGGACTTCAACAAGCAAAAAAATACTCGTGGGAACGCTGTGCTCAGCAAACACATGCTGTTTATATGGATGTTTTGACACATCACAATAAAATTTCACGAATTAACTGATAACTTCGAAACCGGAGTATACTATAAACTCAACCACTTGGAAAACGTATGTTTTTCCTGGTTAAAATATCAACTCTCTGCAGGGCTAATTATGATATGGCGCTCACGTCCTTCACCTTCTGAAGCTGACATAACACCGTCTGTGTCGGCCACCACTTGATGTACTACACGACGATCAGCTGGGTTCAGATGTGCCGTATAAGGCTCGCCTGTTGCCTTGACACGCTCGATCCATCCTTGTGCTTTTTGGGCAAGTTTTTCTTCGTGTTGTTTTTTGTATTCAGCTATGTCAACATTTACGCGCACAATAGCTGCTTGTTGTGTACGCAACGCCGATGCCACTATATACTGCAAACTCCGTAACGTATCAGCTCCACGACCGATCAAAATACTATTAATGTCTGAGGATGCTACTCGCAAACTAATAACTTCACCATTATCAGTCGCCATTACATCAATATTCTCGCCAAAAAACGATATGATATTCTGCAAATACTCCCGTGCAAATGCTACTGACTGTTGCCGATCCATAGATACATACCTCCCCTACTCTTTGGCTTTTATTCGTGTAATTCGTGCTTCTTTAGCCGATGCGACTCGTGATGACTTTTTATGTACACGCGCTGCTGGTTTGACTTCACTAGCTATCTCGTCAAGTTCGTCGATATCTTTTCGCAAAATATAATGTTGCTGAGCTACAGCCACCAGGTTTGACACGGTATAGTACAACGCTAGTGCTCCTGGCAATCCCATCATGATAAAGAACATCATCACTGGCATGAAATTCATCATGTTACGCATCATAGCGGCAGACATTTCATTTGGATCAGCCTCTTTGCCTGCAGCCGTCTCTTTCATTATGTCACGAACCCGCTTAGTATTTTTGCTAGTAGGCGCGACCTGTTTGGATATAATATACTGAGTGATCGCTGAAACTACGGCTAATAGCACTAATGCTGGCACCACTCCAGATGAGCTGACAGCCGACTTGGTAATATCAATGAAACCAAGCATAGTATGATTGAAATTTGCTGGGTTATCGATGATCGATTTAATCGCGTCGATATTGCGCAATGGCTCGTATATATATCGCGCCACCTGATCGCGCTGCAGTGTGATGATCATGATCACCTGGTATAGCCCGATCATAACAGGCAACTGAATGACAATCGTGCCCATCGAACGAAGCGGTTTCACACCGTATCGCTTGTATAATTCCATCTGCTGCATCGCCTCAACTTGACGGTTGCCTTTGGCGGCTTTTTTAATTTTCACCAGCTCTGGCTGCAATTTACGCATCAATCTACCCTGATGTAGCTGTCCTTTTACTAAAGGATACAGCAACATACGGATGATAATAGTAAACAATATTACCGCTATACCGAAATCACCACCCGGAATCAAGCTATACAGCAGTAAAAGGGCATTAAAAATCGGCTTCATAATAATTTCTTCAAACATACGCTCTCCAATACTGTGTCTATTGTATCATATTTACCTAATGTAACTCGGCACGGTCTAACAGTGCTCGTACCGATGAGACCAACTCATCATGAGGGATAGCCATCACCTCACTAGATGTCACGATCAAAGCAATGTCATATACACCTATTATCTGTGGTAGCTCTTGTCGCATAATTTCGTATAATCGACGACGAATTCTGTTTCGTCCCACTGCCGATTTGTGGATTTTTTTACTCACCACGATAGCTATCCGCGATGACCGGCGATGGCGATTGGCTATATATTTCATAGTCATCAAACGTGACCGCTCAGCCCGAGCATGACGATAAAGATAGCGAAGCCCGCCATACCCATGGAATCTATAACGATACTGCAACATATGTGGTATCTCATTATAGCAAATCCGCCTACTATGGCGGATCTACGATAAAATCGTCCTTTCCTATAGCGCAATCTTTGCGCGACCTTTTGCACGACGACGCTTCAAAACCGCTCGGCCAGCCTTGCTAGCTATCCGAGCCCGAAACCCATGTGTTCGTGCACGATGACGTGTATGTGGTTGATATGTTCGCTTTGGCATATAGGCTGCATTATACTGGTTATTACCGATATTTTCAACCGTTCTATTCATGATCCCCATTAAGATTATCCACTTTATCTTGTAATTTTTCCACAGTTTAACAGATGTAGTGCTAAACTGTGGAAAACGACCACCCCCGTCACCTTTCGTGTATTTTTTGATGCGTTGTATTTCTCACGATTGTGGAAAACTCTGTAGTTCCGTATACTAAGAAGAGTATCTATATCATCTAACATACGGAGGTTATCGTGAATCACACGCTGTGGCAAAGTGTCCTCGGTGAAATCGAACTGCAGGTTTCTGATGGTAATTTTTCGACATGGTTCAAAAACACCGAACTCATCAGCCACAAAGATGGTCGTGTCACTATCGGCGTGGCTAATATTTTCGCTATACGACAGTTCGAGGTTCGTTTCGATGATATGATCCGCGAAACACTTCAACATAATGGCATCGACGCATCACACATTACCTACGTAGTCCGCAAAGACAATAATAAAAAGCGTATCATTAGCCGCGAAACAACTGGGCAACTCGATCAGTCGGCAGCCAACAAACAACAGCGTGCTGTCGACCTTATCGCACCATCACACAATTCATCGACCAAATCATCCACCACTAATCTCAACACGCGCTATACATTCCAGAATTTTATTGTTGGTTCGAGCAATGATTTAGCTTATACCGCCTGCCAAGCTGTCGCGGCCCACCCCGGTGTGAAGTATAATCCGCTATTTATTTATGGTGGTGTCGGCCTCGGTAAGACACATCTCCTTCAAGCAGTCGGCAATGAAATCGTCAAAAATAACCCTGAGACGCGAGTCGTTTATCTTAGCTCTGAGACTTTCGTCAAAGAATTTCTCGACTCTATTCGCTTCAAGAAAACTGGTTTCTCCGACAAGTATCGCAACGTTGACGTCTTGATAGTCGATGACATGCAGTTCATTGCTGGCAAAGAAAAAACCCAAGAAGAGTTTTTTCATACCTTCAATGTTCTCCATCAAGCGAACAAACAAATCATCATTGGCAGCGACAAGCCACCACACAGCATCCCGACCCTCACCGAACGTTTACGAAGTCGATTCGAGTGGGGGATGGCGATCGATATTCAGATGCCTGACTTTGAGACTCGCTGTGCTATAGTAGAGACCAAAGCGAACTTTTCGGGGGTCACACTCGAACGTGAGACAGTCGAATACTTAGCACAAAATATCAAAACCAATGTCCGTGAGCTTGAAGGTGCACTAAATCAACTCCTTGCTTACGCCGAGATGCGCGGTGTTGCCCCTGATGTAACTACCGCAGAGGGCCTACTAGGTAATGTTCGACGTACTCGGCCACAGCACCTAACTGCCAAGCAAATCATCGACAAAACAGCCCGCCACTTCCAGCTAGACAGCAAGGAAATCTGCAGCGCCAAACGTTCAAAGCATATAGTTGTGCCGCGACAAATCGCTATGTATCTACTCCGAAGCGAGCTACATCTTAGTTTTCCACAAATAGCTAACGAGCTCGGCCGCAAAGACCACACCACTGCTATTCATTCTGTCGAAAAAATCGAAAAATCAATCAAGCTAGATTACCTAATCCGTGAGCAAGTCGCTGATATTAGAGACAAGTTATATGCGTAAACCGAGCCACTACTCATTATTTTTTATCATTTCACGCTGTGGAAAAAATGTGTTTTCACGTCTTATATATTGGTGGATAGATTGTGTGACTTTATCCACATCGACTAGCAGCTTCATTAGGGTTTTTGCTTGCCGTGTGTACAAAGCTATTTTATCCACGAAACTAAACACCGATTTATCATACTATTATCCCCATAGTTTTTTGCATCTCACCCCTGTTGAAGCGCAGTTATTCACACTATCCACAAAGCCTATTATTACCTTCACCTTTAAAAAAAAGAAAAGGAGTTTAATATATGAGACTTTCAGTTACTCAAGAAAATTTAGCGCGAGCATTAAACATAGTTGGTAGAGTAGCAGATGGAAAAACTGGACTACCTATCCTAGGTAATGTCCTGTTCCGTACAGAAGGTACGCGGCTATTAGTGGCTGCTACTAATTTGGAGATAGCCGCGACCTGTTACGTTGGAGCAAAGGTCGAAATGCCAGGTGTGATCACACTGCCAGCAAAGTTGGTGGGTGAATTTGTAGCTAGCTTGCCGAAAGGTACGTTAGAATTAACGACAGATGACACGAAAATGACTATCACTTCTGGTGGTTATACCTCGGTCATTAATGGAGTGGTAGCTGATGATTTTCCAGAGCTACCTACGATCGATGAGTCGCAAGCAGTGCAATATTCAGTAGCGGTCGTCGATTTCAAGCAAGCGGCTCAACAGACATTGGTAGCGTGTGGACATGATACGTCGCGTCCGGTTTTGACAGGGGTATATTGGCATACTGTCGAAGGACAATTGTATCTCGCCGCCACGGATGGATATCGTCTGGCTGAGCGGCAATTAATGGCTAGCCAGAGCGATATCGCAGCGATCGTACCAGCAAGTAGTTTGCAGGAAGTACTGCGTTCTCTTGGCGATACTACAGAGGCGGTCGATGTATTATTTGATGACACGCAGGTACGATTTCGGCTCGATGATATAGAGATTACTAGTCGGTTGATCGATGGTACTTACCCGAACTACCGTCAGCTTATACCACGTCAATCGGAGACTACTGCTAAAGTGCACGCAAATGACTTTTCACGTGTCGTTAAGGTGGCTGGGCTATTTGCACGTGATTCTGGTGGTAGTGTGACAGTGACGATCGACGACGAAAAGCAAAATATCAGTATTCATTCAATCGCGAGTGAGCTCGGTGAGAATGTCAGCTCGGCTGATGCCGATGTGACGGGCAATGGTGTGATCACACTTAATTCACGTTATATTACTGATGCATTGCATGTGATAGACGGTGAGCAAGTCGAGTTTCGTTTTAGTGGTAAATTATCGCCATGTGTCCTCTCGGCAGTCGGCGATGAGCCAAATTATGTACATATTATTATGCCGCTAAAGAGCTAACTAGGAATGCTTCGATCGATTCGTTTGCAACATGTTCGCAGTCATGCCGATACGGCGGTTAACTTTGCGCCACACGTGACAGTATTGCACGGTATTAATGGTGCGGGTAAAACATCGGTTTTAGAGGCTATTAATCTACTGTATCAAGGTAAATCATTTCGTGGCAGTTTGCGAGAATTAGTGAGCTATGATCAACCATGGCTACGTATTGATGGACAATATGAACGACAATCGCGCACTGTCATTTATAAGTCATTTGAACGTAAGCGATCATTTACTATAAATGCCACTACTCGAGCAATATTAACTAAAGACCAGCGGTTGCCGATAGTGTTATTTGAGCCGGACGACTTACGAATTATCAACGGCAGTCCTGCTAGACGACGACAATATCTTGATCTGCTCATAGAACAGATAAATCCGCAATATAGTATTTTAGTACGGCGATATGAACGAATATTACGACAGCGAAATGAGATATTAAAACAGCAATCCGGGCTAGATCTATCAAACCTCTTCGCTTGGAATATTTCCCTAGCTCAGTATGGTGCAGCTATTGTATCAGCACGACAACAAATAATAGTAGATATACAACAGCGACTACGATCGATATATCAGTCTATTTCACACACAAACGACATATTATCTATACAGTATAGCCTAACTGAGCCGTTGACGAGTCAGACATTATTAGCTCAATTAGAGCAAGCAGTCGCACGAGACCAGATTCTTGGTTTTACTAGTATTGGCCCGCATAGACATGACTTCCAATTGCAATTTAATAATCAGCCGGCAGCAGTGATGTCGCGAGGTGAGATCCGTACAGCTGTGTTAGCATTAAAATTTATTGAACTACAAGTTATTGAACAGCAGACAGGTAAGAGACCGTTATTTCTACTCGATGATGTTTTTGGTGAATTAGATGATCAGCGCAAGCAAAATCTCTCATATACATTTGCCACGCATCAAGTTATAATTACCACCACGGAAAAAGTGATTAACTTGCCTGCTGATACAAAATATGTTTCTATTGTAAAATAAATATTGAATGAACTAAAAATGTATACAGACAGACACTTTATACTAGTTCGTGATTATCAATTAATGTTCTTCAGGATAAATATAACACCACGAAGGTTGGCTGCCACCGCAAGGCATCAAGGTATTTTCGCGCATCTCTTTTGATGTTGGGTATGGATAGCCATTTATCTTGAGGTCGTATCGGTCGAGGTTTGTGTCATTTTTCTTAAGGTAATTCATAGCTTGATCGACCTGCTCTTTACTGTTTTTGTCGGAGGTTACAATACAGACACCTAGTCTTTGGGTGCGGTCTGCTGTGCGATATGGTTTACACGTAATAACATACCACCAGCGACTGTAATACGGTAGTTTATTGACTAATGGAGCAGATTGCTCTAGTTTAGCTGCGCCTTGGTTTGCTTTTTTGCTACCAACACCATCGTATACTTCGCGATATTTATCCTTTGCTGATTCTCGACGAGCTGCCTCTGTTTGAGGTGTAAGTGCAAACACCAAAATCTTTTGCTCCCCTTTTTTGATAGACAACTTGGTAGAATATTCACTAAAACCATCTGCCTTAAAAGTGAACGTGTATTCACCACTTTTGACCGGGTGCTTCGTTTTCGAGGATAAACCTTGGTTTTTAACGTTATCGTAAGATACTGTCAATCTATCTGGTACAGAGTAGACGTATAGCGTGGCATCATATGTGATAGTATCGCTGTACCATTTGATAATTAATGCACCTACTATTACAGCAAGGAATATACCCGCAAGCATTAGCTCTCGCCTGTATCGTTGTATGAGATAATCAAACGTTTCCATTTTATTTTAACCTTGCTAACATTACTCCTGATTGACCTAACATCCACTCGACAGTAGATTGTGTCCGATAACTCGGTACATGGTCGCCGAGAGATGCTTGTGTCATAGTAAACCCATTGCCAATGTCGCCAGTATAGATAAGAGTATGCCCATTGAAGATCAATATATCACCTGGCTGTAAATCTGTAGCGGCAGGAGACTTCTTGGTGTAGTATTTGTCGGTTTTACTCTCAAGATACGGATATTGCACAGAAGTTCCGACAGGTGGATAATCAGGGTCAGCTCCACTGGCGCGCATCACTGTTGCGACGAAACGTCCGCAATCAGTATTTGACCCCCCTCCTGGGTTGTACTGCGACCGAGCTTCTCGGTATTCTGGCTTTTCGCTACCATCACCAACGGTTCTTCCATCTTCCCAAGCTAAACTTTTGGCTTTTTCGACAATTTTGCTAGCCGAAGCACCAGCTATACCTGAAGATGTACAACCGTTTGAGCCGCTAGCACCACTCGTCGATGCCGATCCACCGCCCTCGACTTTAATTTCTGATGACGGTGGCGAAAGATTCTCTTCTTTAACGATTTGTTCAATAGAAGCGATTTGCTTGATGTTTATCTCAACATACTCGCTAGCAGTAGCATACCCGGCATTTTTGATTTCCTGGATATATTTACGGGGGTCGCCTGGATATTTAAGAGCCTCTTTGTAGCGAGAATTTTTGGTGATGAACTCCCCGTAGTCAAGCCAGCCTGCTTCGACAGTTGGGTATTTACGGAACCCATCGACTATGGTAGTACGGCCACCACCGACCTCTTCTTCGGTGGACATATTGACAACATCACCAGACCAATTACCCCCTGCCTTGATGCCGAAGAAATTATTAGCGTTGACTGTTAGTCCAGAGCGGCCATATGCTGATTCGATAGAACCCTGTGCTAAAATTGCCTCGTAGGGGAGGCCGTATTTCTTGTTCACTTCTACAGCCATACTAATATACTTTTTGACAAACTCTTTCAAATCAGCCGTACTAGTCGCACCAGTTCCGTCTGTGCCCCCAGTAGTGCTTGTAGAACAGTTTTTGCCCTCATCGTTGTACCATCGTGCATCGATCTGTGACATAAACTCCATGTTGACAGCATGGACTAAGCTATTGTTAGTGAAAGTCATTACTGCTATCAACAAAAACAAGATACCACGCCTGATGGAAGTGCTCTTGCTAAACGTGTATCGCTGTTTCTGTTTATTGGGTAACATTATGTAACACATCATGATATTGGTATTTTATCCTTTATATATTTACATCAACCTCCTGAGTTGTGGCCGAGATCAATATGAAGATGAGTACAACCATCGTCAAATGTGACTAATCCCTTGGCGGTAATGGCAGCATTGATCGATCCTCTGCCCCCACCGCATGATTTTTGGCCGAAACCTCCTCCTTGTGGCAGTATATTAGAATCCATCACTTCTTGTATGGCCTGGATACACTCCTCGCCAGCACCATCTCCGCATCCACCTATCGGACTAAGGTCTACTGCTTTTCCGTATGGATGAAGAGACTGGCCACCACTGACTGTATTACTGATGCGAAGCAAGGAGGTGATGTTTATTTTGTGTTTTTGAGCAACCAAAAGAATGACTTGGAGAATCCTTGGGTCGACGTTACGGCTGTATTGTGTTGCTATAGGTGATGGTATAGCCGTTTGGCCAGCAGCGGTGTTGGCG
Source organism: uncultured Candidatus Saccharibacteria bacterium (assembly GCA_945873065.1). GTDB lineage: Bacteria > Patescibacteriota > Saccharimonadia > Saccharimonadales > Saccharimonadaceae > Saccharimonas. The sequence goes on along the minus strand of CAMCBN010000001.1, from coordinate 196,844 downwards.
ATCTGTTCTTTGGGGGAGACGCCGCTCCTCCATTCGCCATCAGATATCGTGATATTCGGGTTGTCTAAAATCTGCTGAGCCAGCGACTTGGCATCACCTGTTGGTACTGACGAGCTTGAGCCAGAAGAGGAGCTACCGCCAGATCCCTCTTCGCTTTCACCATTCTCCATACTATCAAGGATGAGTTGGTCGACTTTGTAGGTGGCGTATTTACCACTGTTTTTGCCGTTACCAAGGAGACACTCACTGCCATCGCTTTCGGTGGAGTCTTCACCAGTGCTGCCTATAGGGGTGTCGCTTTCGTTGCAACGTTTCGTCCACTCAGCGAATTTGCCAGTTGGCTTGCCTTCATCATCGACTTCACCGCTGTCGCTGAGTGAGTTAGCGAGTTCGTCGGGCTCGGTGTTATTGTCTGTACCATAAACGATGTTACAGAATGGATCGGTAGCAAGATTTAGATCGCGATACTCGGTGTCTTTGCAAGTATCGTACGTTTCGCCAGCAGCAGCATTTGCTTTGGCAGAAAATATACGACTCGGTGCGGCAGCAAGCTTACCGAAAGCAGAGAAGATATCGCTCAGGCGCCCAGTTTGCATTTTGGCAAATGTTGGCATAAACTGACTATAAATACTACCGAGAAAAGTATACTTCGATGTAGCGTCGAACGGACTATGGGTAGCACGCTGCTCGCGGGCGTATTGCCGCTGGTATTGATCGTAAAACGGCTTGTTGGCTTGTGCCTGGCTGGCAGTCAATGGTGCCATGCTCTGGCGACTGTTTGCCGACATTAATGCCCCTGCACCAGAGACGGTCGCGTTGCCAGTGACCTCCCCCGCGAGCTCGTCGAAGGTCTTTGGTAAGACATAGCCCGATAATATGTCGGCTAGAATGCCCGGTAGTATTGCTTGGGCTACTTGAAGTGCTACCTGCAGACCAGCTTGTACTACCAAAGTACTAGCCTTTATGGCAGCTCCTGCTCCAGGTATAAGCATGAGAGCGATACTTCCTATCAAGACAGTGCCTTGAACAAATATGTTGTTGTTGACCTTGCAGGTCGTGTCGGCAGCTTTGCGGCCACCGATGCCATCGACTATTTTGGTGATAGCGTCATTGACTTTGCCGAAGGTGCTGCCACCGAAACTTCCACCATTCGTGTAAAGCGATGCAGCGTCATCGATGCCAGAATCGCCATAAGCCGCGTAGCGAAAACCGAATGACTCGATACCGGATTTTGTAGTGGTGATCACATCTTTACCTTTGTCGTCTTTTTCGGTATGACGCATGGTCTGCGTCCATAACGTGCCGACGAAAGCAACGTTCTCCGGGGTGAGTGTGTCGCTACTGTTACCATTACCAAATTCATTCATCGCTTTGATCATACTACCAGTCGTCAGTGTCAGCATCGCGAAGCGCATGAGCTGGACGTTACGGACCATCTTGACACCAAGTGATACAGCTTTGTACATGCCATAGACACTACAGGCGTCATCGACAGCACCAGTTACTTTTAGTGTCTTAGTTACCGTTTCGAGTCCGCTATGACCAGCCGCTCTGGCTAGCTTGGAAGCTTCCGAGTCAGTGCCGTCGGCCGCTTGGTTCAGGTCACTGGTAACGCCATTCTTTTTCTGACATTCGCTATCACAACCATCGGGGTCATTACCTTGGTAGTTGGGGTCGTCTTTATTTGTGGGAGCATTTGCCTTGTCGGCTTTTCTCCCATTTCTCGATTCTTCGCTAATTCCTTCTGCTGCTTGATTTTTGTCTTTTTCGTCAGTGTGTTTTGGTTTATCATCGGGTATACGAAACTTTTCCCTTAATTTGAGAAAAACATTGTTTCTTATTGAGCTAAAATGAGGGTTATAGGCGGTATGAAGCGCCTCGGCGAACTCTGGCATGCTCTTGACTTTTTTGCTAAATTCTTCAGGTGTGATAATGGTAGTCTTGCCTGATTTGTCGGTCCATTTCAAGCCTTCTGGCTTGACCCATTTATGGCTGCCAATACCGAACTCTTTCGTTTTACCCTCAAACTCAATGCCAGCTTTCTTGAGGTTTTTTATCTCTCGTTCGGAAAAAGTGGCGTATTTACAACGCACTTTGACAGGGGTACACATACCAGTAGTTGAGTTTTTGAGCTTGGCTTTGATGATTTTGTGAGAGCGGCTTTCCATGACAGAAGCGAGTGGCAAACTGTATTTTGAGGTAATAGCCTCTACCACATGGACGATCATCAAGCCTGGGCCACCAAAGAACGAAACGACGCTGGCTAGTGATAACATAACGAAAATGATAAACCCAACAGGGCCAAATCTTCCAATTTTACCGAATTTGCCGCCCTTGATGTTTTTGGCGGCATTAGCGACCTTCTCTCCGGGGGTAGTGTTATCAGCCCAACTACCTGATGGGTTTTCTTCTTGCTGGCGAGCATCATCGGCGGCATCATCGGCGGCATCATCATTAACGGTGTTATTTGGGATGTCTTCGTTAGAGTCGCCACGACTTGGGTTTGAACCAAACACCGTCAGCGGATCAGCAGAGCTACCACTCGAATTACCGAATGAATTCATCGAGTTGACGAAATCATAGCCGCCACCGCCACCTGGCTTCGTATTGTATGAAGTAGCACTGCCGGCTGACTCTTGATCGTGAAGTCGGTTTGCGTAACTTGGGCGTGAACGGTTGATTCTTTGGTTCCATTGACGCTGTCCAGGATTGCGGATCGGGCCAGTTGGTCGGCTGGGCGGTCGTGGAGCTGGGGTTGGTGTTGGTGTTGGTGTTGGCATATTTCTCTAATTACCTCATTAATGAGCCGGTGGCTGATATAAACTATTATTACCAACAGGATTGGTAGTGATAAACTGTTGCTCGGTCTCGCTAGCATAAATACGGATATGGACGTGATTTTGCCCGGCAAAGAATAGCCCATCACCGACTGGGAAATTCGATAGACGTTTGCGCTCTTCTTCGGTCAATTTAAACACCTCTGCCAATACGTCGACGGCGCTGGTAGACTGTTTCAGTAGCAGCTGCAATGAGCTGTTCGCTACGATTGCTCGACCTTTCTCGCTACCCATAAAGTCTTCAACGTCCTGAGTGATGGTGGTTAGACCTAGGGAATATTTACGTGCACGCTTAGCTAAACTGTGCAAAAACTCAGCTGAATCTTCGTATTTCATCAATTGCCACGCTTCGTCGACGATCAGCATACGACGACGCTGGATGGTACGAGCGATATTCCAAATGTGGCTCAGTACAATATACATAGCCACTGGGCGTAGGTCGTCCTCGAGGTCACGAATATTAAAGACGACCATACTGTTATTAATATCAACGTTGCTTTGTTGGCTAAATATACCAGCAAAAGTACCTGTAGTATACTTGCGCAAACGCTGTGCCAATGATGGGCCCGCTCCACCCATATGTGACAATGTGTCGTACAGGTCGATAATCGTCGGTGGCTGAGAATTGTGTGTCAGTGGGTCGCTAGTGATACCGGCACGAGCGTAAGTGTCGATCAGAGCCTGGTCAAGATCAGCCTCTTCTGCTGGGCTGAGTAAGGCGATTTGCTGGCCACCAACGAGGGAACCACCGAGCATGAGCTTAAACAATCGCTGCAGGGTGATCAGATTGGCGCGCAATGCATCTGTCGCCTCATCGCTATCGATCACTCGAGGTAGATCAAATGGGTTGATCCGCGTCTCGCTGCTAAGACTTAGGCGAATGTAACTCCCACCAACGGCATCGGCTAATTTTTGGTACTCATTTTCAGGGTCGATCACTAGCACATCGGTGCCCATCATCATACTACGGAGTGCTTCGAGTTTGACGGTGAACGATTTACCAGCACCAGATTTCGCGAAAACTACCATGTTGGCGTTTTCTAGGCTAAACCGGTCGAAGATTACTAACCCTTGGTTGTGTTGATTAACACCATACAAAATCCCCTTGCCATCACTGAGGTCGGCGCTGGTGAACGGGAAGCTGGTGCTGACAGCGCCAGTGTTCATGTTGCGGCGGACCTGGAGCTGATCAGTCATCTGTGGAATGGTGCTATTGAGGCCCTGTTCTTGTTGACTACTGGCAGTCTTGCTATAGACCATATTTTGGCCGAAGATGGTTTCGATAACGTGCTGGACGAAGCTTAGCTCCTCGAGACTATCAGCGTACAGGGTGATATAAAGACCAAAACGGAAGAATCGCTCGGCCCCTAATTGTAGCTGGTCGCGTAATTCTTCGGCGTCGGCTAGAGCAGCTTCACGGCCTGGGTCGCGCACCTTGCCCTTTTCGGCTTGGATGGCCATATCAGCTTCGAGCTGGGTCACCTTTTTGCGAAGGTTATTGAGCACGACTTCTGTCTCGACTGGATAAATAAACATGCTGATGTCGAGCACTTGGTCGATATTAATGAGACCCGAAAGCCATCCAGTATACAATTCGCGGGGATAACCGTAAATATACAAAGTCCGACCGTATTTCGTACCGATACGGAAATAGCTACTGTGTAGCTCGAGGCTACTCGGTGCGATCAGATCTCGTAGAGTAGTCATACCTTTGATAAAGGCTTGCTCTACTTCCATCTGTTCGCGTTCACGCTGTTGAGCTGCGATATCGATTGGATCCGGTCGTCGTGCCATTTATTGTAATCCTCCTTCACCGACGCGTGGCGCTTCCCCCTGCCCTTTACGGACAAATGTCGAGGTCACCTTGGTGAAATCACCTAGCGGCTCACGCACGGCGGTATCGGGGTTATACATATTATAATACAACGTACCGAGCTCTTTTGTCTTGAGCTGAGCTGATCTTACACCGATCTGCATTAAACCATTGAGGACAGAGTCGACACGGTTACGGATCTCTTCTTTGGCTTTTTCGTAAGTCTCTTTACTGATCTGAGTGACAGCATTAGCTTTCTTGGGCGCGAAGATTTTAGCAAAAAACCCTTTACCTTGGTCGATCAGCGACCCTTCCCCGGTAGGATAATAAGGAATGACCAAGTAGAAGCTTTTGTCCATAATATTAGCTTCTTGCGATAGATCGTCGATGAAATTAATATAATCCTCCATCAATACTCCGAGCAGCATATTGTCTTGTGAACGACGAATAGCGACCAGCTTATCGATATATGGACCAATGTCGACCCGTTGCGATCGGATACATATCTGGATCGGAAAGTATAAAGCATTGAGGAAATTTTGATAACTGAACTCGACCCCCTCACGCTCGCGAGCACTCATTAGGTCGAAGTTGATCGATTCACAGGCGATGATCGCTCGGAAGCTTCCATCGGCCATGATGACCATATTATCGCGTAATTCTGAAATAAGTAGACTATTCTGGGTAGTGGCTGGCTTTTGCGGAGATTTTTTGTTTGAAGGATTGCCATTGGTGTTGTCTGTACGGTCTGGCAGTGGCTCAGTAGGTGGAGTTTGCGGGGATACTGGCGCAGGAGCTGTTATCGGCCCTGTCGGCTGCGGCGCATACCCATTGGTGCCTTGAGGGGTTTGAGGGTATGGCTGTGATGGCTGAGTCGGATACTCAGTTGGTGCTGGTGGATACTGGTTTGATGGTGGCACCGTGGCTTACTCCTTCTCTCTTAACGCAACGGTATGACGATATCGTCTTCATCGTCGTTAGATTGTTGTTCTTCATGGGCTTGGCGACTCTCGTTTGCCATTTTGGCAATCGTAGCGACAGACAAATCAGAATTATTAGCCAATCTAATTATATCAGGTGAAGGCTGGTTTGCGCCAGTACCCTGGGCATGTCGTTCTTGCTCGACGCGTTCTTCGCGAGATGGGGTGATCTTGGCGTAATAGGCTCTGTCGAGTGGCTGGATCACTGACTGGTGGATACTGGGGTATGGATTGTATTTGACATCGACATCAATGATAGACTTGTCATCATTCTCGGCATGCTGACGGTAGACTACTGGTGAAGGAGTCGGTGTAGGCATAGTAGGCTGAGATGATACTGGTGGTGGAGTTTGCGGTGGTTGCTGATCGACCCCCTGCAACAGAGTAGCGACGTAATCATGATAATCGTTGTACGGTGTATAAGACGCGTCTGGCGATGAAGATTCACGAGATGCTGTTGGTGTTGGTGTTGGTGTTGGTGTTGGTGCGGTCACTTCGGCCTCAGTAGGCTCTGGCTTCGGCGGAGTATAGGGCTGGGTCAGTGCATTAGGCAGTTCTGGTGTATGTGGGATGACAGCTGGCAGCGACGAAGGAAGCTTCTGAAGGTTGTCGTCTTTTATAGTCAGAGGATCTGACTGAGGCGGTGCTGGCTCGGGGTCACCAGTAACATAGGTCGAGCGCCAAACTGTTGGCTCGGATGGTCCAGGGGGCGGCGTGGATGTGCTCGATGGTTGGGGCGGAGTAATAGGCTGAGGTGCCGCGTAGACTGGTGTAGTAGCTGGTGATGGTTGCGCTGGGTATTGTTCGAACGGTATAGCTACTGGTGGCAGACTGTTATGGTTATACGACTGTTGCGGTGGGGTCGAGCTCGGTTCGGGATGTGGCTCTGATGGTGATGTGCTGTAAGCTGGTGGTCGTTGTGTCTGTGGAGGAGTCGCACCTGTATCGGATGATGGTACCACAGCTGGTAGTGCTGTAGGATTGATTTGCATACGTTGTATAGCAGCGCGACGTCGCTCTTGATTAGATTGTTCGATACGGCGGTCGATCGCTCTCACCTCGGTAGCATTATCATCAAACATATCAGATGAATTCTGTGCCTCGAAGTATACATCGCTGATCATCGCACTTTGATTATCGGGTATGTTACTGTGGCGGATCGACCAGCCATGCGAATCGGCGAGATTAGCCAAATAAGCTAGTCGACGCTGAGTTTCGTCTTGACTAAGGTTTTTAACACGATCGATCTCGACGGTCTGCGGAGCAGTGATTTCTATCAGCGATTGTAGGCCATCTGGCTGCCACATTCGCTTGCGTGGCTTGGTATAAAATGCTACGACTGCCGCTAGGTATACCTCCATCGGCTGATCTTTGCGAAGCGGTAGTGCTAATGCACCGAAAAATATGATTATCGGCAATGGTATGATCGCTAACAAAATAAACACTTGAGCCAACCCCCACGCCAGTGCTATCGAAATCGCTACGATGATCAGATAGATAAACTGACGAAAAGTAAACGGCCCAAGAATCTTGTCCTCTGCCTCAACATCCTGCGCAACTTTGTATCTCGACATATGCTGTGTTTATTATAGCATGGACGATAGATAACCGTTTTATTGCAATCAAATTAAGGTTGTTTAGATAAAATATCCCTAATGTATTTGACCTTAGTTTGACCAGTTGGGTTATGCTCAAAGTAATATTTAAATTGACGACGAGTATCTTTTGCTTTTTGTTTAGTAACCGCAGCACGAGTAGGTGCACCGTTTTTCGGGTTGGTTCCTGTTACTGCTGCGCCACCCAGCAAATCTGCCACGTAGTTGGCTGTCTCGGCATCTCGTGAAGCAGCCTCGGGGGATAGTTTATCGTCATTGATCTTCTTTATAGTATTAGCTCTGAGGAATTGCTCCAAACTCCCTGCTTTCGTTCCATCAAAGGTCATTGTATTACCTCTATTATCTTCTGCCTGTATTACACTAGCACCACTCTCTAGTTGTGATATAGCACCAGCTCCGTATAGTGCTGCATCTCCTTTTTCTCTCATAATATTAGCTGTGTTTTTTCGAAGATAAGCTTGGTCTTCCTCATCTGTCATAGTGTGTGCGTATTGAAAGGCCGCTATAGCCGCTTCTTGACTCTGCTTAGAGTCACCTTTTCTTTGTATTATTTGCGATGCAGCAATAAACTCGTTATTAGTCAGTTTGCGGGTATTGCCTTTTTTGTCCGTAATCATACCGCCACCGTGAATAGCGGCGTTAATACTAGCAAAATCATACAGGGTTCCATCTTGGAGTAGGTCTGTCGCTCGCTTTATGTCTTCCTCTCGCTCTTGTGTGGCGTATTGGCTCGAAAGCTGTTGGAGCCTCTGTGCACCTTCTTTTCCTGCCATAGCGCCCATAGCCATACGCTCAAATTTGTTCGGATTAGCGAGCTGTCGCCGCCGTTTCCTTTCTAGAGCTCCTTTTCGTAAGGCCGTTGCGTTACGCCACATATACCCAGCACGTGTATCATATGCTCCCTTGATGGCTCTGTTCGTGACACCGGAACGAGCTCTAGCGCCCCACGTTTTTGCAATTGCCCCTATTGCCCCTAAGGCACCCATGGCGCTCGTAAGCAAGAATGGTGTAGCTATAAGAGGTATAAACATAGTGCCTAGCCCAGCAATTTGGATAGATATTGCCGAATTTGACATAAGTACCGACCCTGCAAATTTAGACAACCCAAACACAGCAGAAACCATCGGATACACAAGAAGTAGCCCAATAAACATGCTCCACCACTTTTTAAAGAATTTCTCGGCATTTGGAAAGAGAATCATAGAAAACGCTGCAGGAGCAAAAATCGCTAAAATAATAATACCTGCATAACGCCCGATAAGAATAAGAAGAGATAATAAAGCGCCAAGAAAAGCAAATACTATTACAGGAATAAGTATCGATAAGTTGGCTATGACACCCCCTACCCCTGCAACAGCACCAACTCCTCCAGATACTATCATTCCGACGTTAGAAGCAATGCTCGAATTGCCCCATACCGACCCACTCTCCGATGGGGATAGTGCATTAAACATACCATATAGAGAGGCACCGAATAAATTCGATATATCAACAAGGAGTCGACATACAAAGTAAGAGGAGTTTATTAGTATGGCCACCATAATCATCTTGGGTAAAAGACGTTTGATTCCATAATTTGAGATGCCAACCCCTGATATATTTGAATAAATAGTGAACAAAAAAGCTGCGATGAGTAAAATGTTAGCTACGGAGCGAATAGTTTCCCAAGCATCTTGTGTTTTTTGGTTATCGAATATACTGTGGTCAAATGACAGAAAAGTACTGATAGCATCGAATAACCCATCAAGAACGGACCCCAAGAAGTTGACGATAGGACAGAGCAGCCAGCCGATGGCACCGATAGCGCTAGAACAAGTATTGGTGTCTTGGCCGCCGCCACCTCCAGAACCATCACCACCCCCAGAACCATCACCACCATCACCCCCTGACGCAGAAGGGGCAGCTTGGCCTTGTTGCCCAACCCCCTGATCGGGATGATCTTTTAGATAAGCCGCAGCTTTTTTAGCTTGTTCTGAGACTTGCTTGGCTTGAGCGTCGCATGTGTTTTTGTCTGATCCGTCTGATCCTGCACGCTTTTTTCCTATGACTTTTTGCTCTTGCTTATTTTGATTAATAATGGTATATGTTATATAATTGTCTCCGCCATTGTCTGCCAAAGACCGTAACGTCTCGTTCGCCGAATTGTAGTCTACCTCTGAACTGACTTTGCACGGTTCACCCTTGAACTGTTGATAATAATAGGAATACAATTCCGCAGGTGTTAAGTACTTGTCTACTTCTGAATCACCTGCTGCACCTAACTTAGCGTATATAGCATTATATATACCCACATGTGGGTGTTCATTCGTCCATCCAGGGTCGTCATTAGTCCATGAAGGGTTTTTGTCAACATGTGTCCAGCCTGCTGATCTAAGAAAGTCTTCTACACTAGAAAAACCCCAAAGAGGAATGCCCTCGTGCAATATTTCAGAACATGTCATTTCCTTGTCGAGTACCGTCTTTATTTTACCGCTATTACCCCCATTATTTAGTGTCCCGTCTATAGGATGACTTCCGTCGCCAATACTTGAATCACTTATGAAACCTACTTGATAAAAACAATGGCTATAGTAACCATCACCTCGAAAGGCTGTCCATAAGGTCCATCCTCTGACTTTATCATCATGCTTGTCTGCATATGCAGTGCCTCCGGACATGAAAGTAAACATGCCTGCCAATACCACGACTGACAGAATTAAGCACGATACGCGCTGAAAAAGCGATGATTTGGTCTGCATGTACTTATTTAATCACAGATAAAGACTTAATAAAATAGTATACAGTGAGCAACTTTCCACAAATTGGTGAAATTATTAAACGAAGACATCAAAAGTAACGAAGGCTAGGATTGAAAAATAACTAACATCAAGAAAGGGTGTTATACAATATCTGACAACGGCTATTAAAAAGATAAGAAGAGTCTTCTTCTAATCATAACTACAAGTATTGTAACAATATATGTAAGAAAATATCAGAAAGCACAGCATGAAACACGACGCAATAAGCGAAGCCTACTAATAGACAAACTCATAGGCAAAACTACATACTAAAAGTAGCGTATTTCCCGAGGCCGTCTCTCTCGATTAGATTGGTAGCTGATGGGTTGTAGGGCACATACTTGAATACAGCTGTGTCTTCGCCGTTACTATCGTATATATGTACAATTACCGGTACCCAGGCGGCACCTTCATCAATCGTGTATTTGGATGGTTGATCGTTGACGCCATTGTCTTGAGGGAATGATTCATTATCTCCGTAGCGTGGTGAAGATGAGGGGTTCCTCTCGGTTTGGATCGCATGCGGAAATAATGCAGCAGTGAGTATTCCCTCACCTTTAGTATATGTTTTTTCTTCAGGATAGTAATCTTCAATATAGTTTATAGGAACAGTTCCTTCAGGACCTATACCCGTACTGCGTGCGGCGCATGGCCGACAGAACCTCTGCTCTAACGATGTAGCGCTATCGATATTGCCAGTGCGCCACCCTTCTACTGCGGAGATTATGCTACTTACTAGCTGATCTCTGTAAGTCTTGAGTTCAGTGTCATATTGGTTAAGGGTTTTTTTGCCTTTGGGCTGTAAATGTTCATTATCAGACAAAAGATTTGCATATAGTATATTTGTAGCAATGTTGACAGCCTTCCCTTCATACTCAGATTCCTTGTAGGTCTCAACCATGCTTCGAGCAATATTGCAAATAGTGGCTGTTCGATCCATTACATTGTACAATGTAAAATCAGCTTTAATTTCTGGGTCTCTTTCAGCGTTTTTGAACACCTCTTCGGCTTTGGTGTCATCAATGAGAGGATAGCGTCGTTTTATATCCTCGGTGAACTTTTGGCGATGTTCGTCATCTAGATATATAGACAAAGCAGAATGTTCGAGCATATGCTTAACGCCAGATAGTTCTGGAGTGTAATCAGAATTTGGTGCGCTATCTAGATAATTTCTAAAAGTAGTCTGAATCTCTGAATTAAATTTAGTCACGTACTCGGATTGACAAAAAACATCAACAGGTGATGGTAGTGGCTCAGCTTCCGCAGTCGGCGTAGCCGTCTCGCTGGTAGTTTCTGCCGGATATTCTGGTGTCGTGGTCGAGCTACCGCGGTTTTCATTGCTCCCGCACGCAGCGGCCATACCCGTAAGTGATATACCCAATGCACCTAGCAGAAATTTTCTTCGCTCAACAGAGATACGTCCTGATGTTTCGGGCGTATTCGGGTATGTCGTCTGACCTTGTTCACGGTTTACCATAAGCTTCAATCCTCCCCATATCGGATTAGTGGTTATTGGTGTCGTGATCGGACACTCACCTAGATAGTACACTATTTTTTTGTAGCAAGTCAAATAAAGTGCGCTATAATTGTACGCTTTTTTATTATTAGTGTTGTTGCGTTGCTCTTCTGGCAGTGTTTCGCTATAATACAGAGGTCGGAGAGGTGCAAGAGTGGTTGAATTGGCACGCCTGGAACGCGTGTGTGGCGTTTAGCGTCACCCAGGGTTCGAATCCCTGTCTCTCCGCCACAAACATATGTGCTGGTGCTGCTACCTATAAAATTAAGTGGTGTCACGAGCCCTATTACGATCACTACGATAGGTCGTTGTGGTTTTTGCATAATATTGTATCTTGCAGAATCGATTTTCAACAGTTTATACTAAGGATAATTATGAGACAATCTTCCACTCCTTCTACACCAGTCATAGAACTACGAGGCGTGACGAAACAATACGGGCTCGGCGACGCAGCGCAAAACGCTCTGGATGGCGTGTCGCTTCGAGTAGAAAAAGGTGAATTCATCGTCATCATGGGGCCTAGTGGCTGTGGCAAAACTACACTACTTAATATTATGGGGCTGCTCGACCGAGCGGATGCTGGTGAATATTTCCTTGATGGTATATCGGTAGCATCACTTAGTAACCGACGTCAGGCGCGAATCCGGTCGCGACGGATCGGGATCGTATTCCAAAGCTTCAATCTGATCAATCGCCTAACGGTGCTCGAAAATGTCGCTTTGCCGTTGAGTTATCGAGGTGGTATGCGCCGTACCAAGCGTCTCGAGCAGGCTAGCGCGGTGCTGAAGAATTTTCATTTGCAAGAACGTGAATATTATATGCCTTGGCAGTTAAGTGGTGGCCAGGTACAGCGAGTGGCGATCGCTCGGGCGTTGGTGAATCACCCCTCGATCATCCTGGCGGATGAGCCGACTGGTAATCTCGATAGTCGCTCTAGCCATGTGATCATGGAAGAACTAGACCAACTACACCGCCGCGGCAACACCATTATCATGGTGACACACAACCCGAATTTGACCAGTTACGCTAGTCGGGTGATCAAGATGTTAGACGGGCAAATCGCTAGCGACATGCAAATGCGCGTATCGCCATCTGCGTCGGCGGTAGCGAAGCCAGTAGCGAGAAGGCCACGTACGCGTCGATCTACCGCTACACCCGCTACTCATACCGACACGACGACCGACCGGCCCGAGCCAGTCAAGGCGACAGTGCGAGGTCGCAAGCCGAAGGTAGCCGCGGCACCAGCTCCAGTCGCAAAAGTCATCGAGCACGATGAGTCTGAGCCAGAGATAGCTGCTATGCCAGTGGCGCCGCCGGATAATCCTCCTATGGCATTAGCCCCAGCTTCGGATCAGGCAGTACCAGTAGAGATGGAAAAGACTTCGCCGCAGACACCAGAAGCAGTACCATCTTCAGCTGAAATTAAACCATCTACCGCTGTAGTAGCACCCAAGGCTACACCTCCAGCGGTCGCAAAACAGTCTGAGCCAGCGATACCAGCTCCTGCGCATGCCCCGATCAAAGCTCTGCCGATAACGCGGCAGCCTCTCTCTACGGCAGGTGAAAATACAGTCGTTGTCGTTTCTGCGCCAAAGAAGATCGATCATCCATCAACATCAGCCCAATCGACAAAGGAGCCACAGGCATGATTATTATAGATCACTTAGAAAATGCTAGCAGTAGCTTTCGGCGCAATCGAGCTCGTAATATATTGGCGACACTAGGTGTAGCGATAGGCGTGGGGAGTATCGTGGCGATTTTATCACTGAGTGGTGGGTTGCGTCAGATTATCACCGATCAGGTAGCCAATCTTGATAATAACCTAGTGGTGGTTCGCCCGGGAGTGGCTAGCGAAAGTTTTTCGTCGCTGGCTAGCTCGGTTTCGCAATACAATTACAACACTAGCACAATCACAGAAGCTGATGTTGCGTCGATCCGTAAGGTGCCACACGTGAGTGCTGCGGCGCCACTGATGACGACGACTAGCAAAATCAAACCATCCGACAAGAAAGATACCCCTGTTGATGCTACAGTAGTAGCGACGACACCAGATTTAGCGACAACGAGCCGGTTGGCACTGCGTGATGGCGATTTTTTGGAGGGTGGTACTACCACGACACACCCAGCAGTGTTAGGAGTGCAGTTGTCGATCGATATGTTTGGCACCGATCAGTCGATTGGTCAGACATTTTCGGTGCGTGGACAGCAGTTTATGGTGGTGGGCGTACTGCAGCGTATCGATAATCCATTGAATTATAACAACGTTGATTTTGATCGAGCAGTCATTATTTCTCTGTCGGCGGGCAAAAAGCTAAATGGCGGATATGCGCAAATCCAACAGGTCAACATTCAGGCCGATAATGCTGGTCGAGTAGAGGCCGTAGCAAAGCAAATTCATGAGGTGGTCCAAAAAAATCACCAAGATGAGCAAGATTTTACGGTGGCGACTGGTGATGCAATTAGCCGGCCGACGAATCGTTTATTTACTGCTCTGACACAAGTTCTGACAGTGATAGCTGCGATTTCGCTGGTAGTAGGTGGGATAGGTATCATGAATATCATGTTGGTGAGTGTGGTAGAGCGCACACGTGAGGTCGGTATCCGTAAAGCTGTTGGGGCTACTGATGGTAATATCATCACACAGTTTGTGATCGAAGCACTAGCGATTAGCTTGCTGGGTGGTGTTTTGGGGTATGTATTAGGGTATATTGCGGCGATCAGCTTTAGTTTGATGTTGTTCTTCTCGCCAGTGCTCAACTGGAATACAGCGTTTATAGCGGTCGGGCTGGCTTTGGCGGTTGGGCTGACCTTTGGTCTATACCCTGCTATCAGAGCGGCACGCAAAAACACGATCGAGTCACTACGTCAGTATCATTAGTCTCTAACCTGTTTGAACTCTGGACTGACCTTTACCTGCTAAACCAACGAGTGTATTTTGGTTAGTTGGCGTAAGAGTTGTGCGCTGGAATGGGTCGAAAATTAACATAAGGATCGATATCTGTTCACTTGCAGATTACCAGCTACCGTGCTACATTAGTTAGCAGAGAATCATAAGCATATTTGGAGACAGGTGGGAATGAATATCAACTCGACAACCCAATCAATCACTGATGATCAAGAACTCGCGAAGGTTTTGGCTGGAATCGGCCCTCAGGTCGGTACAGCTGCTGGTGCACCACGTCAGCAGCCGATGATGTCGCAGCAATCAATGGGTCGCCCATCAATGTCAACGAACACAGGCAGTTCACCAGTGTCGGTGTCGGTTATGTCACCTAATGTAGAGACAAATATGTCACAGTCACAGATGCGGTCGGCTCCGAGCGGTGATGCGCTTAACGGTGTGAAGCAGTCGGCTATCAAGGAGCTTCGCCCTCTGGTAGACAAGCTCAATATAGGCCCCGAAGAGAAGTTCGATACATACCTACTGCTCATTCGCTCTACTGACGACCGAAGCTTGATAGATCCAGCGTATCAGGTCGCCAAGACGATCCGCGACGAAACTCGCCGGGCGCAGGCATTGCTCGATATTATCAAAGAAGTTGATTATCTATCGCAACAGCGATAAGTTGTTAGAAAGATATAGAGATAAAAGCCACCCTTTATGTAACATCGGTGGCTTTTATCTTGACCAAAATGAATATAGATGTGATAGCTCAAACCTAAAGTTTCTTCTTTGGGTGTTGTGTATGTTTTTGGTGTTGTGCTTGGATAGCTTGACGGACTTCGTGCATTTCGTCCCAAGGATGTTCGCCGTCGGCGCGCTCTATAGTTTTTTCGTGTCCCTTGCCGAGAAAAACCACGGTGTCATCGGTGTTTGCGACTCGGCTCACGGCGAAGCGAATAGCCTCGACGCGATCGTGAACTAAAAATAGGTCGGTGTCGATCACTTTACCAGCTGCTTCAGCTCCTTTGGCGATTTGTGATAAAATCATCATCCCATCGACGTCGCGATCGTCTTCTTCGGTGAGAATTATCTCATCAGCATAGGTGCCGGCGATTTTACCTTGGATAGCTCGCTTGGATTTATCGCGTCGGCCAGCTGAACCAAACATGACTACCAGTTTTCCCTTAGTATTTTTGCGGATACTAGTGAGCAATCTTTCGAATGAATCAGGTGTATGGGCGAAATCGATGATCGCCGAAAAATCCTGCCCAGCTGATATCACAGTCATTCGTCCATCTACCTCTGTCAGAGCAGCAATACCGCGTTCAATTTGAGTTTGGGTCAGGCCGATTTCGTGCCCGACAGCGACAGCAGCCAAACTATTAGAGATGTTGAACTCCCCTGGGATAGCTACTTGGATATGATAAACTTCGCCAGCTATACGCACTTCGTATTGACTGCCAGATGACGTTTGGGTTATATGTGTCGCTTGCAAATCACTATCGTTATCAATGCCATAGCTCATACTTCGTGGTGCAGCTCGCTCGAACAGCTTTGCTGAAGGATCGTCGGCATTTACTATGCCTACTTTTTGGGCTAATTTAAAGAGTTTGATTTTAGTATCGCGATAACGTTCGAAGGTTTTGTGATAATCGAGGTGCTCGTGAGTGACGTTGGTCATAACGGCAATTTCGATCGGTATGCCAAAAATCCGATGTTGTGCCAAGGCGTGACTGGTGACCTCGAGCACTACCCACTCAGTACCTTTGCGCCGAAAATCAGCCATCCTCTGCTGTAGTAGTGGCGCAGAAACGGTCGTCATATGAGCGACTTGTGGTGTAATATCATCGTTGATGCCATAGGCGACAGTTGTCATTAGGCCGACATTATACCCTGCCTCAAGCAGCATGCGATAAATCATGAAGCAAGTTGTAGTCTTACCATTAGTGCCAGTCACACCAATAATACGCATACCATGAGCTGGATAACCGTGACGTGTCGCTGCGGCCACAGCCTGAAGTAAATGATATTGAGGCTCGAGCGTACTGAATACACTCGAAGGAATAATTTTTTTCACAGATTGTTTAAGCGATGCAGACATGGTATTAGTATATCACTATCCCATAGTGAATAGTATGAAAAAATGTTCAAAAGATGGTGTAAATATACAAAAATATACACCAAAAAAGTAATCACAAGAGCATTGATCACGCAAGAGGTGTTGCCAAGTGGTATAATCATCATATGAAAATTTTGGGAATTGAATCTAGTTGTGACGAGACCGCTGCTGCCGTGGTCGAAGATGGATTTAGGGTCTGTTCTAGTGTTGTGAATTCACAAATAGATATTCACAAGCAGTATGGTGGCGTAGTGCCAGAAATTGCCGCCAGAAGTCATATAGAGGTCGTTGGCCCAGTGGTATCAGAGGCGATATATCGATCTGATTGTGGGTGGGATGATATAGACGCGATCGCGGTGACATACGCCCCAGGTTTGATCGGTTCACTGTTGGTCGGGACATTAGCTGCACGAACATTAGCGATTTTGCATGACAAGCCGCTTTACCCTGTCCATCACGTAGAGGGGCATGTTTATGCAAATTTCATCACCAAGCAAGCTGAATCTTACACGAAGCACAAGGGGTTATCGCTCACCTTGCCATCAACACAGCCACGTTTCCCGGTGATGGCTTTGATCGTGTCTGGTGGTCATACACAGTTGGTGTTGTTTCGCGATCATGGTGATTATGAGCTGCTTGGCCAAACGCAAGATGATGCTGTGGGTGAAGCATTTGACAAGGTGGCAAAGATTATCGGCCTCCCCTACCCTGGCGGACCGTCGATTGCTCAAGCTGCCGAGCTAGGTGACTCGCGCAAGTATACATTGCCTAAGGCTAAGCTCGAAAATCCTTATAATTTCTCATTTTCGGGTCTTAAAACAGCCGTTTTGCGGGCTGTACAACGCGAAGTAGGCAAAGACTTTACTTTTCCTTCTCACGAGCTTCCAGGGCTCGTTACGGACGTTCAGCAGCATGATTTCGCGGCTAGTTTTCAACGTGTGGCGATCGAAACGCTAGTGGAGCGCACAGTGAAGGCTTATCGGGATTTTCGACCACAGTCAGTGGTGATAGCTGGTGGCGTAGCAGCCAATCAGGAATTGCGCCGCCAATTACGCGAGGCGTTGCCGATAAATATTGAGTACGCGCCGATGCAATTTTGTACTGACAATGCGGTGATGATCGCGGCATTAGGTTATCAGCACGCATGCTTCAATACCCCGACTGACCCATACCAGCTGGAAGTTATTCCTAGTATTTCCATGACCAAAACTGCTTGGCGTATGACAAAGGAGTTGTAGATGTCACAACGTTTTAATTCGGTGGTCGATACTGGTTTAGTGAAACTATTACACAATGGGGCTGTCGGTGTGATCCCGACTGATACAGTATATGGTTTGGTGGCTCGGGCATGCGACCAACAAGCGATTGAACGTCTGTATAATGTAAAAAAACGGCCTAATCAGCCAGGTACGGTGATCGCACATTCGATCGATGATTTAGCGCTGTTGGGGCTCGATAGACGAGAATTATCCCGGGCGGCTGTGTATTGGCCAGACAGCGTCAGTGTAATAGTAGATGCCACACATGTAGCATCATATCTCAAGCGAACTCGTATTAGTTTGGCGGTGCGTATCCCGCGCGACCCCCTACTCCAACGTTTGTTAGCCCAAACCGGCCCATTGATGACTACTAGCGCCAACAAACCTGGCCTTCCTACTTCGACCTCGATCGCTGAGGCTGAGGCGTATTTTGGTGAGACTATTGATTTTTACGTTGATGTTGGATATGTAGGTGGGGATAACCCATCGAAAATCGTTGGGTTTGACAGTAAGGGAAATCTCACGGTATTTCGTGACTAGATTTGCCTGTTCGTGTGGTGGGTGGTAGATGAACGGTTCCCTGCTAAGCATGCGAACAAGATAAGTGCTTCGTTTAGTGGTGTAGTCGATCGCGTAAGGCTCGTAATAGCCGTAGTAATGCCCGTCGGACTGGCCGTGCAGTGTAATCATAACAGCCGGCGTATTCCTCTAGCTGCCCACCAAAGCCTTTTTTGAATTGATATACTCCTTCTTGCTCAGGGAAACCATTAAAATCACCACTGGTACCATAAAAATTATAACGTGAAGCACCTAGTGATATGGCTCGCGACATTGCTTCATATTGGAGTGCATATGGTCCGTAAAAAGCACTGTAGCGATCGTCTGAGCCGCTGAGAAAGTAGACTACTTCATCGTCAAAATAGACAAAAATCGCTGCCGCTAGCGGTAATGTATTGCTAGTCGTTTCGGTACGAAGCTGCTGATGACGACTTAATCGGCGAGAGATGGCAGATCGTTGATTATCGAGCTCCTTCACCTGCCCTGCTTTATCGGGGTCATTAGCCAGAGTCGCACGTTGGATGTTGAGTTGTTGCAGTTGTGAATTCAGACGAGTTTCATAACCAACTAGATCGAGCTCTGCGATAAGAAACCAAGCTTGTTGGCGAGAAAAAGCCTGGAATAATTGTCGATAAAATCTCTCGTCACGACCAGAGAAACCACGTCGTAATCCAGTCTTGATCAGGAGCTGAGCAAATGATGTGAGGTCGTGCGGGCTGGTGATCTCGCGTACAGAGACACCGTATTTCGTGGCACCCTTGATGCAACTTCGTGTCTTGCCGTCGAAACTAGCCCGTAGTGCGGTTTGGTCGTGGATGGCTGAGATATCTTTAGAAAAAAACCAACGAACATAACGCGCATTTGGATCGGTGCGGTTGGTATCGACTGGCTTGAAGCCACATTGTATGAGGGTGGCTAGTGCTTGTTTGTTTGGTTGATTATCGGTAAACGATAAATCGGTAGGAATAGGCCTGCTAGCTGGGGTTGAACTTTGGTGACGCAGAACTAATGGTGGCTGGAGACGAAGGGACAAGCCTCTATTTGCTTTGACATATTTCTTTAGTTCTGTCAATAATTCTTTAAGAATTTTTTCATTATGGTAATCAACGACTGGACCCTGTAAACATTCAAATTCACTATGACCAAGTGTTCGCCACTCATAAAGTACGGCTGTAGCGACAAGCCGTCCATCATTTGTGTGAAGACCTAAATAGTGTGGCCGCCAACCAAGGTGCGCGATCCGTTTAGCATTCGGAGCAGACTGGACAAAGTTGCCATAGGGGTGATGTTCAACGAAGTGTTCGAGCTCAGCAGGCTCAATCGTAGTCAATTGCATGATATCACTATACAACGTCGATGGCGAAACTACTAGAGATAGTTTGGTTTACACAAGGTGTACAACATCGGTATAATATTGCGTATGAGACATTTTTTACAAAGTAGCGCCTGGGAGGCGTTTCAACAATCGCTAGATAAGGCGCGCCAGGTAGTCGAGCGATCTGGTGAAGGTTGGCAGTATCGTGGAATTATTGAACATGGTCGTGGTAATACTCGACTATATGTCCCCTACGGTCCAGATGCCAACACTGCAGAACATCTTGTAGAAGCACTTCATGATGTCGCGAAAATGGGTCGGCAGTATAATGTAGATTTCGTTCGGATCGAGCCGCGAACTGCTACAGCGGAGCAATTGCAACAAATGGGATTTCGTAAAGTCAAAAGTTTGCAGCCCGACCGCACGATCATTAATGACGTGACGATTAGCCATGATGAAATTTTGAAAAAGGCCAAGCAAAGTGTACGTTATACCTGGCGTAAGAACCAAAAAGCTGGAGTAGAATTTCGGACTAGTTATGATTCTGCTGACATCGAGATATTTTTGGATATGATCCATGATGTAGCCAAACGAACAGGTATGCGACCACACAATGACGAATATTTTCGCTCGATGGCACGAGTACTCTTCCCTACCCGATCGGCTGGTATGATGTACGCGCTATACGAAGATAGACCAGTCGCTAGTCTGATTTTCTTTAGTGATGGCACTACTATGTCGTATGCACATGCAGCTTCGTATACGACAGCTCGATCGCTAAGCCCAGCTACGGCATTAGTCGTGGCAGCGCTATTTTATGCGCATGATACTGGTCACTCACAGTTCGATTTGTATGGAATTGCACCAGCTGATGCTGGCAAAGATCATCCATGGTCTGGGTTCACCCATTTCAAGAAGTCATTTGGTGGTACGCCAGTCGACTATGTTGGGACGTGGGAAAAACCACTTCACCCACTGCGCTATCGGATATATCGACTGTATCTATGGCTGCTGCAACAATGGCGTTCATGAACTATACATCAAACCCTTCTCTATGGATTTTCCCGTGAAAAGTGAAAAGTTGGTGAAAAGTTTGATAGTTATGATACAAGCCAAAGCTGTCTTCGCGATATCTTTGTAGAGCAATAATTCTACGTGTAGATGAAGTGCCATAATCCACATAGATAACTGTGGTATACTAGGAGAGAATTTATTGCACATTATCTACTCATTTTCCCGTGAAAAACTAGTAGATAGTATATGTAGATCAGTGAAAAGGATGCTAATATGAATCTTGCCAAAACTTATACACCAAATGAATTTGAACCAAACATCTATGCAATGTGGGAGAGTGCCGGAGTGTTCAAACCGACTGGGCAGGGTACGCCGTATAGTATCGTTATGCCACCACCGAACGCAAACGGTAATTTGCACGTTGGGCACGCCTTGGGATCAGCTATTCAGGACATTTTGGTGCGCTACCATCGGATGAAAGGCGATGATGCCGTTTATATACCAGGAGCTGATCATGCTGGTTTCGAAACATGGGTGGTATACGAAAGGGAACTCGACAAACAGGGCAAAAGTCGTTTCGATTATAGTCGCGATGAATTATACGCTCAGGTGTGGGATTTTGTAGATAAAAAACGTGGTGATATGGAGTTGCAATTACGCGCTCTGGGTGTTGGGGCGGACTGGGATGATCTAGTCTTTACGCTTGATCAGAAGGTGATTGATACTGTGTATGGTACTTTCGAGAAGATGTGGTCGGATGGATTGATCTACCGTGGGGAGCGAATCGTTAATTTTTGCCCCAAGCATCAGACTAGTTTCGCTGATATAGAGGTAGAGTACGAGACAGAAAAATCGAAATTATGGAAAATCGCTTATCCACTGCTCAATCACATCGGTGAGATCGTTGTCGCGACGACGCGCCCAGAGACTATGCTCGGTGATACAGCCATCGCAGTGAACCCTAATGATGCGCGCTATGCGAAACTGATCGGCACTAAGGCACTGCTACCGCTAGTGAATCGAGAAATACCGATCGTAGCTGATGAATATGTAGATATGAATTATGGTACTGGTGCAGTGAAGATCACCCCAGCACACGATCCGAATGACTTCGAAATCGGACAACGTCATGATTTACCAACGATTCAGATAGTCGATATAAACGGCACGATGATGAATGTGCCGGATGAGTTCGTTGGATTGTCAGTCGATGAATCTCGTCAACGTGTCCTTGAGGCGCTAGAAAAAGAAGAGTTCTTGCGAGGGGAGGAGAGTATCGAGCATTCGGTGGGTCATTGTTACAAATGTGGCACAGTCATTCAGCCAATGGTGAAAGAGCAATGGTTTGTCCGGATGCAACCATTAGCCGAAAAAGCGATCGCGGCGATCGAGCAGGGTGAGGTGGCTTTTACACCAGCCAATAAATCGAAGGTATTGGTGGCGTATTTGCGTGAATTAAAAGATTGGAATATTAGTCGGCAAATCCCATGGGGTATTCCGATACCGGCTTTTCAAAACATTGATGACCCGACAGACTGGATATTTGATACTCGGGTCGATCAACAAGAGATAGTTGTAAATGGTACAACATATAAACGAGAAGAGGATACGCTCGATACTTGGTTTAGTAGTGGCCAGTGGCCGTATATTACGACTGATTATTTGAGTGGCGGGCAATTAGCGAAGTTTTACCCAAACCAGGTAATGGAGACGGCGGGAGATATTCTTTTTGCGTGGGTGGCACGAATGATTATGCTTGGCGTATATCGGACTGGCCAAGTACCGTTTCGACATGTGTATCTACACGGTTTGGTGCTAGATGAGCATGGGCAAAAAATGAGTAAGAGCAAAGGTAATGTGATCAACCCGATGGAGGCGATCAGTCAATATGGCTCGGATGCACTACGAATGGGGATTATCGCTAGCCGTTCGGCAGCTCAACCTCAAGCATTTAACGCTGGCAAAGTCGTGGCGGCGCGGAATTTTTGTAATAAGTTGTGGAACATTGCTCGTTTCGTCGAAGCACAAGTTGGCCAAGCGCGATCGGTACAACTACCTGAACCGCAATCAATGGCAGATCATTGGGTAGTACGTCAGCTAGGTCGGGCAGGTACATTGATCGAGCAACAGATAGCAGAATATCGGTTCGCTGAAGCGTTTGAGACGCTGTATCATGTAGTCTGGGATGATGTGGCGGATTGGTATATCGAAGCGTCTAAGGTAGAGACACACACTGATATGTTGGTGTGGGTGCTCGATACTTGCTTGCGACTAGCGCACCCATTTGCTCCGTTTGTGACTGAAACTATTTGGCAGGCATTGAGCTGGCATGATGATTTGGTGGCGCAAGCATCATACCCGAGTGTGTGTGCTTATAATGAATTACAGGCGGCGGAATTCAGTCGCCTGAAAAAGCTCGTCGCTGAGGCGCGATATGTAATGAGTGAATTGCCTGGTAATGATCGATACACTTTGTTGTATGGCGATGACTCATTGATCGCTGAAAACACTGAATTAGTCCGGCGGCTAGCACGGCTGAAGGAGGTCAAATCGGTCGACACGGCTCGAGGATTGCGACTTGCTGCGAGTGGGCGCGATGCATGGCTAGATGTCAGCGAAGAAGTTCTCTATGAGCACCAGACGAATCTCGAAAAACGCTTAGTAGAAGCGCGAGCGCAGGCGGCGAAGCTACAAGGCCGACTGGACAATGAGCGATATGTTAGCCAAGCGCCAGCCCATCTAGTAGAGGAGTCACGACAACAACTGAAATCAACACAAGGATTGATCGAACGTCTGGTGAATGAACTTGATGTGATCGGATAGTGAATGGGCGTTTAGTCTATTCACTATACATTGAAGAATATTGTCAATTATTCATGATGATACGGATGGCCAGCGATGATTTGTTGGCAGCGATATAATTGTTCGACTACCAAGAGGCGAACAATTTGGTGGGGAAACACTAATGATGAAAGAGACCACACGGTATCGGCGCGTTGTAGCAATTCAGGTGATACCCCATAGGCACCACCGATAACGAAGGTAATATCATGCGTGCGCTGTAAGACATGGTGAAGTTGTTGAGCTAGGGCAGGGGAGTCGTATAGTTTGCCTCGTTCGTCGAGTAAAATGACGTAATCTGATGATTTAATTTTTCGTAAGATATGTTGCGATTCGGACTGACGGCTAGCTTGTTCGGTTTGTTGGTGACTAGCTGGTAGTAATATCCAAGTGAGCTGCCACGGGCCGATTAGGCGGCGCTGGTAACGCTCAATGCCATCGCGAAGCCATGGTTCATGGCGTTTACCGATAGTGATAATATTCACGAATTGGCCTCGTCGAAATCGACCGGCGTGGCGGTGAGGTCTTTTGTCAATCGTGCAGCGATCGAATCGAGTGCAGAATCTGACAGGTCAACCGGATAATCGTGATGTAGTCGTAATACCGATCGATCGTATAGTGGCACCAGATGGATATGCGCGTGTGGTACATCGAATCCTTCTACGATAATACCGACTCGCTCGGGTTTGAGCACAGTTTTCATGTGAGTAGCGATTCGTCGGGCTACGGTCCAAAGATGACAATACGATTGGTCTGGCAGATCCCAAAGTGAATCGATTTGTCGCCGGGGCACTACCAACGTGTGCCCATTACTGAGTGGGTTCACATCAAGGAAGGCGACTACCTCGTTATCGCGGTAGATAATACGAGCCGGGATGTCGCCATTGATGATTTTCGTAAAAATTGAATCAGCCATACTTATATCATAGCATCGTCTAGTGTATGTAGCGACCCTAAATCAGGTATATCTAGCGAAGAATGTGGTAGTTTGTTACAATACAAATAAGACCACACGGAGAGGTGCAGGAGTGGTTGAACTGGCCGCTCTCGAAAAGCGGTATAGGGTTTCCCTATCGAGGGTTCGAATCCCTCTCTCTCCGCCACAAAAGCAGACGCCCGGTATAGCCGGGTTTTTGTATTCATTAATAATATCTATTGGTATATTTGGTGAGTATGTGTCGTAATGGTACAATAAGTAATGGGCTGCACATTAATTAAACTCTATCGGAGGAAAACATGAAGATCAGACGTCAAAAGCGTAGTGTAGTACGGAGATTAGCGGCTGGCATCGTTGTTTGTGGAGTTGCGGTTGGCTCGCTATTATATGGGTTAAACACAGCTAACGCGACGCAACTTAATAAAAATTATACCTTTATCAAATCGCAGCATGCTGTACCATCAAGCAATGTTGCGTGGGTCGCACCAAGTGGGAACGACTCGTCTGGTAACGGCAGCGAAGGTTCGCCTTACGCAACGTTTGCCAAGGCACTTTCAGCAGTCAAGGACGGTGGCACAGTGGTGGCTAAGAGTGGTATCTACCGCGAAGCGCATTTTTATATTACGAAAAACAACATTACTCTCCAGGCTGCACCAGGTGCTGAAGTATGGCTCAAGGGTAGTGATGTAGCTACGAATTGGGTGCGTGAAGGCAATCTCTGGAAGTCGACAGGAAATTACCAGAATTTTTGTCATGTTTGTACGGTTAATGCCGACCCGAGCGTAGAGGGTGTTGCCGCCTATCCAGAGCAGGTGTTTATTGATGATAAGCCACTGGCACAAGTCGCCAATAAAAATGAGGTGACCGCAGGAAAATTCTTCGTCCAAGACAATACACCGACAACACTCAAAGTAGCTAATAATAACACCGCTGGTTATAACGTTGGCCGGCAGGATTCGGTGACGTACTATGTAGGCTCTGACCCAACGGCAGGTACGACAGAGATCTCACAGCGGACTAGGGCTTTTACAGCAGTTAACCAGGGCTTTTCGTTGAAGGGTATTAATATAGCTCAGTATGCACCGAATCAAGTATGGGGCTTTAAGGACCCTGTATTAGGCGATCTTTCTGGCCCAGTGGCAGTGTCTATCAATGGTCGAAATGCCAAAGTACAAGATGCAATCATCGCTCAGAACTCTTCGACTGGCCTTTTCTTTGATAGTGCCGCAGGTAGCACAGTGACAAATAGCCGTTTCCTTGATAACGGAGGTACTGGCTTGGGCGCTAATCGAGCTCATGGATCGACTTTCGAGGGAAATACTTTTTCGCGTAATAATGCAGCAGGCTTTGAGACTGTGAACTGTGGTGCGTATTGTACGGTGTCAGACATCAAGGTGACTCACGCCGAAAACACGACTTTCCGGGGTAATACGATCGATAATGCAGGTTCACCAGTAGTCAGCTCGCGTCCAGAGGTAGTAGAGAAAAATAGTACACCTGGCTTTTGGTGTGATGAGGGTTGTATCAACACCAACATTACCAATAACTTTTTCGTCAATACACCGATCGCGATCTTTTATGAGGTTTCGAGTAGAGGTACCATTGCCTCAAATATTATCGAAGGGGCTGGTACTGGTATCCGTGTCTCGAGCAGTGATAGCACTAAGCTATACAACAATACAATCTCGCGCTCATACCGACCGATTTATCTGTTCGAGGATAGTCGTAGTAACGGTTGTAATGCTGCACGAAATGGGCGTTGTATAGCACCAGAACAGTGGTCGCAAAGTAAGGGGCTGAGTTGGAAGCTGACACAGGCAGAAATCTACAACAATATCGTGTCGTCGCGAGCCTGGGACAATGCCGATAAGCAAGGTTCTGAATACAAACGAGCTTATGCAGTGCGTATCGAAGGAGCCAAAAAGCAAGATGGGTCAACAGTTGATGCCAACCAGATGGTCAAAGGTATAGATTATAACGCATACTACCGAGACACAAAGGACACGAATTTCTCAGTTTGGGATCTTCAATCGCGTCCTGGCAAAACCGACACGGTATATAAAGCACCACGAGAGATCCAACAAGACGCTGGTATATCGCCATCAGTGCAGGGTAAGGAAGTTCACTCACTTGATTTGATGGGTAGCCAGGTAGATAATCCTCATTTCGTCAAAGAAGCTGCAGGGAACAGAGAATATAATACTAGTAACTACCAGCTGAAAGGCTCTAGCGCTGCTAAACAATCTGGTACACCGCTACCGCAAGATGTAGCTCGAGCTATCGACCCGACAGGACAAAAAGTCAAGGCTGGCGTAGCTGTAGACCGTGGTGCTTTGGTAAATCCGCACTTTAGTGGAAATAATATCGCATCTTCACAACAGACTACGCCACAATCATCACAGCCTCAATCGAAAACTTCGCCATCAGCTCCGACGAAGCCATCTCAGCCGCAACAATCGTCACCGAAAAACAATACAGCAAACAAGCAAAAGGATGCGGTCGTAGCAGTACCAGACACAAATTTGCGTGCGGCTATTAATCGCGTGTTGGCACGAACGACACACAAACAACGTTCGGCCGATCAGCAGATCACTGCAGCTGAGATGAATACGGTGACAGGGCTTGATCTGAATCTACCCAAAGATGCTCCTAATAGCAAAAAAGTCGCAGACTTGACTGGTCTAGAGGCTGCTCATCGTCTTGATTGGCTCAGTGTAGACAATAACAATTTGACAACATTGCAGCCGATTGCAGAGTTGACACAGCTTACATCATTGACGGCATTTGGCAATAAGATCCAGTCGCTTGATTCGATCGCGAAATTGACCAAGCTGAAGCTGATCCGGATTTCTGGCAATCCGATTCGTTCGACAAAACCACTAGTGAACCTATCAGAGTTACGATATCTATCGCTTTCTGGTGGCGATGCTCTAGCAGAGATTGACATTGCTGATATCACAGCTAGTGCACCGACTTTGAAAACATTGTCGACTTATGACTATAGCCACAAAACAAAGTTGGCACACACTGATCTATTGCAACGTTTCACTGCATTGAAGCGACTGCGCTTGGGTGGCATTCGGCTGACGAATGATGACAAACAGGCAGTTAGCGCTATCAAGCCACGACTCGATTCACTTGATACACGGTACAACTAGTACTAGTATCAGTAGCAGAGTTAAAATAAGAAAACAGGCCCCTCAGCGGGGCTTGTTTTGTATCTCTAGGCCAGGTAAGGGGAGCTTGGGAAGTGTTTTATCATTTTGATGTGACTCAATTGTGATCTTAGCTTTTGCGGCCCCGTGACTTCGATAAAAGTCAAGCACGAGCAGAGATGTCGGAGTGGCTATAAGTCAATACGTTTTATCTTAGACATAAGCCTTTGGGCCATGATTGGTCTCAAAAATTTTGAGTTAGTTTAGCAGTTGTTTGGCAGACGAAAAGTAATAATAGTAAAATAATGGCAGGGGTAGCAGATCCCGATTAGCTTGGTTAATTTCTTATTTTAGCACTACGCACATCTTATCGTGTGAGTTAGATCTGATAGTATGATAAAAAGTATCGAGCTTTATTGGCATTTTGCGACAATCCCAGTGCTGCGACCATACACCGGTGAAATCTTGACCGCGTTTATAATAGTAGCGAAGGCGAAATGTGCCCCAGGCTTGATCTGCTAACCCATCTTGGTCACTGAGGATCGTGTTGCTGATGATCGGATATTCTTTCGATACATGCTCCATGACCTGGCTGTAGCCGATTCGCCCTTGGATTTGCAGTTTGGAGTCGGCGAAATGGCCAACGGTAGGATAGAGCCGTGCAAGATCACCGGCTAGGGTGTTGGTACGAAATGTTGCGTATTGGTATTGGTCGGCCAAACCATTCCCGAATGCCCAGGCAAATACCATGAAAGAGTATAGCAAAACTAGTGCAGGTGCTCCGCTGACGATCATTTGCCAGCGAGCATGGATATTTCTAGTCATCATGATAGCCATGACCGCCAACACCGCCCCTGTTCCAGCCAAAAATCGACTACTAAAATCTGGTGTCTGCAAAAACAGCAATGCACCAAACGACAAAGGTACAGCCAAAACGACGAACAGCGCACCCGCGCCTAAATCGATGACGCGAGCTATTTTCTTGCGTCGAGAATATATAAAAAGTGATAAACCAAACCAAATAGCTAGCACGATTAGCCAAAACGACCATTCTGGGTTAAGTATCGATAAAATAGTTTCGGTGTGTTTATGGACGTTAGCGAGTAGACCATGCAAAATCTGGGGCGGTTTTATCATCGGTGTAGCTCGGTAGCTGGCTGGGTTAACAGGGATGAGCTTAAACAAAATAGCAGATGTTAGGTACAGACACGAAAAAAACACTGTTTTGACAAGAGTGATACGCCAAGGAGCTTTATCTATGACCTCTTTGAAGAGTAGGCCAATACCCAAAACGAGAAATACACCACCAAAAGGTTGATAGCTTGTCCACATAATCATAAGATTGGCTAGAGTGACAACTGCTGCAAAAATCCACTTCCTTGGCCGTGATGATGCTGTGAGGCTATGCCAAAACAATATCGGGATAGAACTCGCCAATACACCGAGCGCCATACCTGGTGCATCGAATTTGTAAAGCCAACAAGTGATAGTGAAGGGGCACAGGCCGATGAAGGTCGATAAGATCAAGGGCAGAGTCTTGATCTGTTTGTTGCAAAACACGTAGGTGATGATCACACTTGATATTGCCAAAAACGCCATGGCGACGATTTGTGGAAATGGAGAGATGTCTGATAATTCGACGCTAACATTAAGGATATACGATAAAATCGACTGTGAATAGCGGTTGAAATCAGTCATCCAAGCATACCCCGCAATAGCTCGGCCGTTGTCATCAATATACGATACGCCAGCTCGCCAGATAGATAGCATCGCTACACAGTAAATAGCAAACACCAAAAGAAACGGCTTCACATACGGCCTTATACAAGCTATGAAGCGATTAACTTGTTTATCAATACTACCTGAAGTCATAATAAAAACTCTTCTCTGTGGTAAATACCGGGCAAAAAAGATGTCTGAGTAGTAGCTGCTGAGGTGAATGACCTCTTTTTTGCTTGGTACACTCGGCGCGATTCGAACGCACGACCTTTGGCTCCGCAAGCCAACGCTCTATCCAGCTGAGCTACGAGTGCACAGAAACCCAATCGTCGTGCAGACTAATGAAAGCCACATTACTTTGCAAACGATCTAGGCGTATTTTAGCACAAAAGATGTAAACAATGCAAACCAGGGTAGTTTATGAAACTTAACGAAAATTATTCTCGACTTCGATAAACAGTACGTAGTACGTAGCAACATTAAAACAATTAGCTGTTCACGACCAGCTATCCAGCGCTAGACGAACTTATTGTAAGCGTAAGTACGCAATAATCTTCTCAAGCAGATCTGGCTTGTGTTGGCTCATAGGGAGCTGACTAGCGACGACATCGACTAATTGTTCGCCGATATCTTCTGGGAAATAAACCACTACTGGTATAGCGAATCGCTTGCGCGGGATGAGAGTCAGCCAATTTTGATTTGGATTAATGGTGACGCTAAATGATTTAAATGATGTGTAAAAGTATGACTGACTACCGATAGTGATGTTGGTGTAGCTAGCGGTGTAATTGATTGCGACAGCAGGACGACGCAGCGATATGAGTAGGGCTGCTGCCATCACTGGGATGAGTAGCGCGAAGGTAAAGGATTTAAACAACCAGATAGAGACGATAAACAAAAATACGACTACAATAGAGAATAATACATACCACCGCTGATCGCGATTGGTGTCTGTTTTTTCACGTTCTTGCCAGATCAAAATAGGCTCGCTGGCTTTGACCTCAAAAGCAGAAGTCGCCGTCGCTGGCTCGCCAGTAGTCGGCACACGCACCTCTTCCGACTGCGAATAAACAGGACCTTCTTTATCCATATGTATAGTATACCCGAATCGTGGGATAGCCTCAAGCCTAGAGATATTAATAATATACTATCGCTTGGTCGCTTGTGTTAAATTTGGCCACAAAAAAACGACAACCACTCGGCTGCCTTCTTCTTGGCGGAGGAGGGGAGATTCGAACTCCCGCTCCAGGTCTCCCCGGACTAACGATTTAGCAAACCGTCCCCTTCAGCCACTTGGGTACTCCTCCAAAACACCGTATCATCGTATACGATCAGGACCATTTTAGCATATTAAGTAGTAGAGTGCTATAGTTTGTGGGTGATCGAGTAGAGTGGTTGGTATTAAGTGACTAAATACATCGATCATCTCTAGACAAAGGAGTGGCTGTATCGTATAATTTACAGATATAAGGAGCTAGTTACGTATGCTAAAGAAATTTATTTTATCAATCGGTGCTCTATCTCTTGTCGTAGGGGGCACGTTAGTGGTTGCCTCGCCTGCTATGGCAATCGGTACATTGTCTGATGGCGCTAGCCAGTCGCGCGGTGCCGACCAGCCGGCAGATCTGTTTGGTAATGCTGGTATCTTTACTAAAATCAGCAACATCATGTTGTATTTGATAGGAGCAATCGCGGTCATTATGATCATTTTCGGCGGTATTCGCTACGTGATTTCTGGCGGTAACTCGTCGCAGGTACAAGGTGCAAAGAATACCATTATTTATGCATTGATCGGTGTCGTGGTGGCGATTCTGGCTTATGCGGTGGTGAATTTCGTCATTGGTACGCTGATTCCAGGCCGTGGTGTCGATGGGGTGACGAATACCGTAACAGGTGCTTCGAATCGGTAATCATAATTAACAATCACTTTTTGTGTTATAGAACAAAACAGCTGCGTGTAGGCAGCTGTTTTGCTTAACGATGATAATAGCTTGGCGGAGAGGGCGGGATTCGAACCCGCGGTAGGGGTTAACCTACGCTGGTTTTCAAGACCAGTACCATCAACCACTCGGTCACCTCTCCATTAGTAGTATTGTACCACATTGGTAGCGGCCTAGGAAATGGGCTGATAGGCGACGATAGCCGCGACGATAGATCTTGCTCCGGCAGAGTGTAGAACCCTTGCTGCCGCTGAAATAGTCGCGCCTGTCGTAGTGACATCATCGATAATACAATAGGTATATTTGGCCGAAAGTGATTGTGAGCAACGAAAAGCATATTTCATTTGGTCGAGGCGTTGGTGGCGAGTAGCGCCGAGTTGTACACTGTTGTAATCGCGGTAGAGAAGTCTAGAGCAGGTAAGTTGTCGCTGGGTGGCGAAATGTTTTGCCAGAAGTAGACAATGATCATACCCGCGTTGCCGTATGTGTGGAGCGATCGTTGGTATTGGCACAATGATCGTGTCTGGTGGTAGTGTGGGTGTGGTTGTATGTAATAAACGAGCGAGTAGTGCTGCTGCTGACTGGGCTCGCTCGAACTTAAATCGATTTATGAGATTTTCGATAGCACCCGATCGTTCGAGTGCGCACCAGGCGGCGTCGTATGGCACGGTGCAGGTTTGGCATTGGCCAGAAGTGTGCGGTTGTTTGCAGACAGGGCAGCGAAAAATAATCTCTTCGGTAAGTTCATGGAAACAGGGGTCGCACAGGAGTGAGCCGATAGTGTCACAGTGGCAGCAGTAGTGTGGGGCGATGATATCAGCAAGTATGTGATGCATTGTATTTTTTACAGTATAGAGCTCCTGAGTTGATTATACGACATCGATTAGCTATAATGAATATAGACTGTTGTCGAATTATCTAGCAAAAGAAGTGGAGGAAGTTTAATGCCCCGAAGTCAAGATGATGATCTATTGATCGGCGATGAGCTGGCTAGTGCGTTTTTTGATGGCGACGATGAAGGATCACTTTCGTCGGCTGTTCCTGCGCAGCCTGCGCAAAGCCAAAATACCACACAGCAACAACCACTTGGAAATCAAAACCAGTCATCGTGGGGTGATTCTCCTCAGGCTGAAGAGGAATTCCCAGGCCAGTTGGCGGTCGACGTATACGAAACAGATACCCATCTGATAGTCAAAGCACGTACAGCCGGTGTTAATCGTAATGAGCTTGAAGTCCAACTCAATGATGGTGTCCTGACTATTGTCGGTACACTTAATAGTGGCGATGATTCGATGGCTACGAAGTGGCACGTTCAGGAATGTTACTGGGGTGAGTTTAGCCGTAGTTTAGAGCTACCTGTGTCTGTCCGTGAAGACGAAGTGTCGGCAGTGTTGAAAGATGGCGTGCTAACTATCGCCTTCGAGAAGGTCAAGCAAGAACAGGCGAAGAAGATCCCGATCATGTAGTACGGCAATGGGAAGGGGCTTTGGCTCCTCGCCGTAGTAGATTTTAAAACCACCCAGTCTGCACTGGGTGGTTTTTTGTGCAAGAAAAAGTCGAACATTTAAATCAACGCGACTAAAAATAGTAACCTAAACTCCACCCTCACTGAGGGTGGAGATAGGAGCCAAGAGAAAGAAATATTATTTCACTGTCAAGTAAGGGATAGTTAGATTAGCCCTGTGTTTGGGTGCTGTTAATACTCGTTATGACGAAGTTCACGATAGCATAAGCTAGAATGGCAACGACGAGACCAACAATGGCGTACATGATCGTATTTTTGGCAGAAGTAACAGCATTTGAGTCACCATTTGAAACGGTATACTTAACGCCACCAAATACTAACATGATGACAGCGATCGCTCCTACCAAGAATAGAATAACGTTGACGATAGTTTTGAAGATACCATTGCCTTCACAGCCTGCCTCGGTACCGAACAGACAGGTGACTTGGTCGTCCCCTTTAGAACTATCGACTCCTTTACGTAAAGTTATTCCTTCGGGTGCAGCAGCGCCCACACTCGGTGCTACGACACCCACGACACCGGCTGCAAGCAAAGGTACAGCGAGAAGCGAAAGAGTGAATTTTTTTAAGTTCATATTTAATGATAATCCTTTCATTTTGGCTTTACTGTATCTATATATAACAAAAAAACTACAGAATGTTAAGCCCTAATTAGAGGTGGAACCGTTATTGTATCCTAAAACGCATCAAGGATGAAGCGTACGATCGCATAAGAAAGGATCGCTATCACCAAACCAACGACGGCGTAAAGGACGGTATTTTTGGCAGAAGTAACAGCATTTGAGTCACCATTTGAGGTCGTGTAGCGGATACCACCGATGATAATCATTACGACCGACACGGCGCCGAGAATGAAAAACATAACATTAACGATTCTTCCGACAGCCCCAGATATATCTGCGCCATCAGAATCGCCGCCAGCGTTTTGGACCCCTGAAGAGATCGCATCTTTGGCAGTAGAGCGAGCAGAGGCTGTGATAGGCTCTTTTGATAGGCCATCTCCCGTTGATGCTGCTGCAAAAGCAGGGGTAGGAGTGAGGGCAACCCCGCAGACGCAAAGACCGATAGCGGCTAGTTTACCGAGAAAAGCTTTCATGATGGTTATTGCTCCTTTGATTTAATTTTAAAAACCTTACAATTGTTCGACAAACCAGTTTACAACAGCATACGACATGATGGCAACAGTGAGCCCGACAGCAGCATAAACTATAGTATTTCTGGCATGCGAAACGGTCTTTGGGTCGCCATTCGCGAGAGCGAAGCGGAAACCGGCGTAGACGATCATGATTACCGAAACAGCGCCAAGTATGGTGAGTGCCGTATTTATACCACCTTTGACGATAGAATTTGCTGTGACACCATCACCACTGCTGGTGACTGATTCACATCCATTGCCGCCATCGCTTGCATTATTACAGGCAGCATCGCCGGAGAGTGAATGGTTGAGATCTATGGCCTTGGTGGGGTGTGGAGCTAGAAAAACCATACACAGGCTAAGGGGGATGATAGCTGCTATAGCCAAAATGCGTGTGAGGCGATGAGTACGAATCATTGTGTGACCCCCGCGATGACAGCATTTGTGATAACGAATGCAAGAAATATGATAGTGAGCCCGATTGCTGCCCCAAGAATCGCGTTTTTGGCGCGTGTGATTCGATTTGGATCATCTCCGGATACGACGTAAAAATATCCAGCCACTATGAGAATAATTACCGCGATAACACCGGCCCAGGTGTAGGCGGTGTTGAGAAGGTTTTTGAGAACCTCGCTGTCACTCGTAGTACCGGTGTAGTTGATTTCATTGGCAGTGATCGATATGCCCCCTGATGCTAGAAGATGAAAAAAAGATAACACTTAGATGATCCCCGAAATTACATTAACAATAGCAGCAGCAGCGATAGCGATGACTAACCCGATGAGGGCATCACGAATGGTGTTTTTGGCTTTTGCTGTAGCTTGTGGGTCGCCGGTACTTACCATGTACATATAACCACCCTTGATAAGAAAGCCAACGACTATGTAGGCGACAACGACCATCGCCGCTTGCAAGATATTAAGGGCGATCGTAAGAACGATTGTTTGTGTACCCGAGGTTAGCTTAAGAGTTTTGCAATCTTCTGGGTCTTGCAGCCCTCGATACCAAGCAGGCATACCGAGGAAAGTCGGGGCTGTGCAACCATCTGCTGCGTAAACTGGGGTAGTTGGTAAAACCACGCATACCCCCAAAAACATTGTAGTAAAGAAAATGGAAATCTTCCGCCTCAGCCCTGTCATAGTATTCCTCCTGGCACTAAGAAGTTCAATATGATGCCCATGGCGGCATAGGCGAGGATACCTATGACGGTATTTGTGATCATTGTTTTGGCCTGAGATGTTTTTTGAGGATCGCCACTAGCCATCGAGTAAAGTATACCAGCGAAAACAAGGGCCCCTACGGCGACAATTCCTACAGCGGCAGTGAGAATACGGAGAATACCAACGAGAAAGTTTTTGATATTGTCTTTGCCAGTGGCATCGTTGTCGGCTTGTTCGCAGCTAACGCCATTAAAGTCTAGCACTCCACAGCCAGCCCCGGCTGCAAACACTGGTGGGGTAAAAAACACGCCAACCCCTAGCATCATACTGATCGACAAAATCACGTACTTTATTTTCATATATAGTCCTTAACGACTAGTGTATACGACTCGTGTTGAAATGTAAAGAAAGGTGAGGTAGTGGCCTCTGTAAGACTGCGAACATCCAGAGAACTTGACCGATCGTTTATATTATGCTACAGTTCTGTGTATATGGGTGTGAGAGACTGTGCTTAATGCGGATGTGGGGAGATCTGCAGCGAAATGTATTTTGGATGGCGCTTTGTGCGTTGGTATTTTCGTTTGGTTTGGGTGTGACTATGCCTACGCCGGTGTTTGCCGATAGTGCCCAGCGAGATAATGACACCATCACTTATCAGCAACACACCTTCAAGCCAGTCCAGGCTGATACAGCAGCGTTGTCGGCACGCGGGTTACCTGAAGGTACTCATTTGTATGAATATGCGCTAAATGATAGTGAGCGCCAGGTGATCGCCTTTGCACCTGAGACAGATCATCTGACGTCGACCAGTGCGACTTTCATCCAATATACATTTACTCCACCTGACACCTTTACGAAAAGCGGTGATGCTAAGACTATCACCGTGAATGGGACAGGTACGGATAAGGCAGCAAGTGAATCGGGGACAGACCAACAATCTGAGCAGACACAGCAGCAGGATGACAAAAAAGATGAGGAGGTCACCACTAGCTGTAGCGGTACATCGTTAGGGAGTATTGGTTGGATCGTTTGCCCGGTGAGTAATTTTATGGCATGGATCGCTGATAAGCTGTACGATCAAGTGACGCAATATTTGGCAGTGCAACCCCTCCAGTCTACTAGTGAAGGGTCGCTTTTTCGCTTTTGGTCGATCATGCGGGATATAGCGAATATTGCCTTTATTGTTGTGTCTATGTTGGTGATTTATTCACAGACCAGCGGTATAGGGATTAGTAGTTATGGGATCAAGCGGATGTTTCCGCGGTTAGTGGCAGCGATTATTGTTGTGAATGTTTCGTTTTGGATCTGTGCGCTCGCGATTGATTTGTCGAATATGTTGGGTTTTCAATTACAGCGGTTATGCACAGAAATAGCCTCTACTGTCAGGGGGGCCGACTATAATACGCTGAATAAAGTCACCTGGGCAAACGTTATAAGCGGGTTACTCACGGGCAGTACAGCAACGGCGGGAGCAGCGATTGGGATGTCGGTATTAGTGGGGGCGACAGATGGGGCGCTAGCATTGGCTATTCCTGTGCTGGTAGGGGTATTAATTTCGATAATTATCGCAGCGGTAATCGTCGCGGCACGTCAAGCGCTAGTGACGATTTTAGTAATAATATCACCGCTAGCATTTGTGTTATATGTATTGCCTAGTACCGAGAAATATTTCGAAAAGTGGAAAGATTTATTCACGACGATGCTGGTGATGTTCCCGTTGATGTCACTGTTGTTTGGTGGGTCGCGCTTAGCTGGTATCGCTATCCTGACAAATGGCTATGATGCTGGTAGCTTGAATATGGTTATTTTAGGTCTGGCAGTGCAGGTAGCCCCATTGGTGCTGACACCGTTTATTGTAAAATTCAGTGGCTCGCTTCTAGGGAAATTGGGCGCGGTCATGAATAATCCGAAACGTGGTGTGATAGATCGTAGTAGAAATTGGGCGCAACAACGAGCAGATCTACGCAAGTCCAAGGTGTTAGCTGGCGATGCACAAAAAAATTGGCTAGGTAATGTAGCGCGCAAACGAGCTCTCAAAAAACGGATGATTCAGCAACGGACTGAGGCGTACAATCGACGCTTTGAAACGATGGCCGATAGCACTGCAGAAGGGCGCGATAGAGCATTGTACGATCGATACACTGATTTACGTAGTGAGGAGACAAAAGCCCGTCATGATAGGAGTTGGCACACACGGGTGCTCGGTGATGATGAATTGCGTCGGCGTACGATCAACGCTCGACTGACTGCCGATGAAGCGAAAAATGCTGCTAGCAAAACAGATGTTTTGTATGAAGAGTTGCGACTTGGTGGTGATGTTACATCGTCTGGTATGGATGTCGGTTTGGGGCGTCGAGCTTATGCAGCAGCAGAAACTCAAGCATTAACAGAGGTGCGTGCAGCGATGGCTCAGCGTGAGGTGCGAGCGCGTATCGATCGAGAGTTATTAGCCGATGGTGCAGTAGCTGAGCCTGACGGGACAGTTTTGCGTAATGATGAGGGGGTGGCGTTGCGCCGACGAACGATTGATGGGCAGAGTTTGCAAGAGTATGCTACAGGAATTGGTCATCGCAACTTGATGGTGGCTAATCAAACTGCTCGAGTGCGTAAAGAGTTCGGGGAACATGTCGCTGCTGAGGATCAGTTGATGACTCATTTCAAGCTCAACAGTGCTCAGTGGCAACAAATGGCAGCCAGCGGTGATGCTGCGATTACTTTGACAGATGCTAATGGCAACCGCCACACCTTTAGAGCTGATAACGAATACGTCAAGGAAGCGGCGATCGAGCATCAATTTCGAGCTGGTTCGGCTGGGCAAAAGCGAGAAATTATTCGAGAGACAGGTCGAGCGATCCAGTATATGGCCGAGGATGGCACTATCAAAACGCGCCAAGGCTATAATTACGAGGCGCGCTCTACTGTGTCGCAAGCAGCGATCGCATCGGGAGTGGGGAATGTTGTGCCGTTTGTGAATGACGTGACGTTTGATGCGATTTTGCGAGGTGACTTTAACGGCGTTGAGGCCGAAAAAATGCACGCCCTGCGCCAGGTATTTGAAGGGCGTTTGAAGGCAGAGAATTTTGCTGGGGCAAATGATGGCGCACTAGAACTGATCTATTCTATACCAAATATGCCCGATTACCAACAGGTGAAAGCTTCATACTTGCAGACACTTTCGCCGCAACGGCGAGCTGAAGTCGAGCCGACTTTTGACCAGGTTTACGCGCAGCGACACCAGGCTTTGCGACATGATGCGTATCGTATATTACATACACCAGAATTACGACGTAACACCAATGCGGCCAACCGTGAAGTATATGAGCGTTTCGCGGAGAGGCCGGGAGAATAAAGGAATAAAATAAATGCACCCCTCTTTCGAAGGGGTACATAGTGAAGTGTTTAGCAAAGAAATTATTTCCGCACAAATACTTCTTTTAGGCCAAGCTTGCGGCTATACTCGAGGGCACCGAAGCGGAAGATGCGGATGCCGATCGCCATGACGATGACTGCTGAGACGACTAGTATTGCGATACCAAGTATCGCCTCACCAATGCCAAGATTACCGATGGCATTGCGCATCATTAGTGGGATCGGTGATGTTAGTGGAAAGAGCGAGAGAAACTTCACGATCGCAGTGTCGGGCGACGAAACGAAGAGTGTTATGGCGTAAAGCGGTCCAAACAACAGTATCATTATTATACCGAAGAAGCTGCCGGCCTCTTTGGCGGTCGGGACAGCAGCACCGATCGCCACCAGTAGCCCAGTGAAGAGCATGAAGCTAGCGGCAAATACTAAGAATCCGATACCGATGCGAACTGGATCGACCGGCAGACTACTAAGGTCGAATGATGGTAATTTGAGCTGATCGTGGAAGATGAGATAGCCGATCAGGGCTGGCATCACCACGAGCAGCCCCTGGATGATTGCCAAGATGATCAGTGAAATGATCTTACCGACGATAAGCGTACGTGCTTTGATGGTGGTGAGGATCATCTCAATGACACGGTTTTCTTTCTCTTCGGTGGTACTGGTCAGCATCTGGCTGCCGAAGAAGGAAATCAAGAAGTAGAACAATAACAAGAAAATACCCGGTAGAATCGCTTCCTTTATACTATCGTGAACCTTGCCATCACGATAGATGGTGTTGGTCGAGCTGACTTTACCTTCAATCACTTTTTTGATAGCTGGGCTTACACCCGTTTGCACCGAGGTAGACAAGAGGCTCTTGGCGATGCTTTCGTAGCGACCATTTTCGAATGGTCCGACATCTTTGCCGTATACTTCGATTGGTTGTGCGTCAAGGTTTTTTGGATAGTAGATGTAAGCATCAAGCTGGCCGTTTTTGACGCGGTCGATGGTAGACTGTTTGTCTTGAGCTTTGATCGATTGCGCCTTGGTGGCAGCGATCATCTCTGGCTTGAGTAGTGTTGACTCATCGGTGATTGCTATACTAAAGCTCTGTTCTTTGAGCTTCTCAGCAGCATCGTCGGTTGCTTTATTTGACAGGAAGATGATACCGAAAATTGCAGCAAACATCAGTGGAAAGCTGATCGCAAGGATCCAAAACGATTTTTTCTTGAGTGCTCTGACGATTTCAAAGCGAATGACAGTCGATAAATTATGCATTTGTGTGTTCCTCCTCTGCGTGGCTGTAGACATCGATGAAGATATCATCAAGCGATTTACCACCGAATTGCTTGCGAACCTCGTCAATTGTACCGTAGGCGCGTGATGTGCCGTCTTTTAGCAGCAAGATGCGGTCGCACAAGCGTTCGACCTCTTCCATCTGGTGGGTAATCATCACTACAGTGGCGCCTTTCGCCTGGTGCTCTTCAATAATTTCCATGAGTAAGCGGCGGTTGACTGGGTCAAAGCCTTTGGTCGGTTCGTCGAGAATGAGCAGCTCCGGGTCGTTCATGACAGTTATGCCTAGCTGAATTTTCTGCTGTTGACCACCCGAGAGTTTGTCGAGGCGGGTTTTGGCTTTGTCTAGTAAATCGACGCGCTTAAGGAAATCGAGCGATTTCTGTCGTGCATCAGATTTACTCATACCTTTGAGTTGCCCGAAGTATGTCATAATATCGACGACCGACTCTTTCTTGTAGAGGCCACGCTCCTCTGGCAGATAGCCTAGCTTGATATCACCATCGACGGTGTATTTTTTGCCATTGATTAGTAGATCACCGCCTGTTGGTTGGTAAATACCTAGGAGCGACCGGATGGTCGTGGTCTTTCCAGAGCCGTTACTGCCCAGAAAACCAAAAGTTTCGCCGCGATATACTTCGAAATTGAGGTCTTTGATAACCTCGGTATTTCCGAACCGCATCGCGAAATGCGAAACAGATATAATTGGATCGTTAGTTTTTTTCATGGGTTTTATTAAAGCATACTATGTATATTTTGTACAGACAGCAGTAAACAATGTCAGAGTCAAGAATAGTAAAGGTGTTGTCATGTAGGTGGTTACGCTATAGTCTATGCTACAATACGGTCATGTCGTGTCGCCGGTTAGCTATTGCGTTTGTATCTGGTTTTTCTGTGATGGTGTTCGAGCTGATAGCAGCTCGGTTGATGTCTCCTGTGGTAGGAACGTCGACATATGTATGGACCAGTATAATTGGTGTGATCGTGGCTGCAATGAGTCTTGGCTATTGGGCAGGTGGGATTTTAGCTGACAAACGGTCGCGCGATAGTGACGTAGTTTGTTTGTTGTTGTTCGCGGCGTTGTGTATGGTGTGCGCGCTTTATCAACAACGATCGTTGCTACAATGGGTGGCGAGTCTTGAGATCGATATCCGTTTACAAGCGACAATAGCTGCTTGTGTATTATTCGCGCCAAGTAGTTTCGTGTTGGCGGCGCTGAGTCCTTATCTTGCTAAGTTACAAACCGAATCGCTAACAGTAGCAGGGCGATCGGTAGCGTCGCTAAGCGCAGTGAATGCGGTGGGGAGTATTGTCGGAACATTTAGTGCGGGGTTTTTCTTGTTTGGTTGGTTGGGTGTGCAAAGTGTATTTGTCTTGCTGATAGCTATTTTGGTAGCGACAAGCTGGCTTGATAATCCTGGTTGGCGTTGGCGCTGGCGAATAGGGGTGAGTATATTATTTTTAGTTTTGATAATTATATATATAGCGACACCGACACCGCGCAAGGTTAGCACTCAGGCAGTCGATACTGCATCAGCACACTACACTATTCAGCAGTGGGTGAAAGATGGTAAAGAAATACGGGGTATTATGAGTGGCCCGGCTGGCGTACAGTCCGGAGTAGATATTCATCAGCCAGATCGGCTGGTGTTTTGGTATACGCAGCAATTGGCTAATGCTGTAGAGCGTGCCCCACACAAGCGGCGTATCTTAATGTTGGGCGGTGGTACATTCACGCTACCACAGTATCTAGCACGGCGTTACCCACAGAGTCACATCGATGTGGTCGAAATCGACCCAGGGCTTTTACCGATCGCTCGACAATATTTTTTCTACCGCGATCCACCGAATGTTCGGCCGATCTTTCAAGATGCACGAGTGTTTCTCGAGCAGACGAATGATCGCTACGATGTAGTACTAGTCGATGTCTATAATGATGGTGATATTCCATCGTCTTTGGTGACAAATGAGTATGCTCAGGCCTTGCAGCGCCATCTATACGACCATTCACGTATAGCAGTCAATATGATTGCGAGCCTTCAGCCAGAGTGTCGACCACTGCTGGCTGCGCAAGACGCTCCATATTCGTCGATCCGGGGGCAGGGAGTATTTTCGCTTCATCAAAGGTATGAGCAAAATAATATCATCGCAATATACGGCGGCAATAATGAACACAAACGGCCAGAGTTGTTTTCTGGTCAGACACCATATAGTGACGATTTCGTACCACTTGAGCGATTGCGCCAAACCTGCCAAGCGCAAAATAAATAATGACAAACTTGATTAGATAAAATGATGTAGCCAAAGTATTTTAAAGGTAGGTTGGGGGATAAGTTTTCACAAGAATACTTTGGAGGGGTGCCGATTAAGCATCTTAACCGAAGATGCTTAATAGTCGAAAGACTATCGATTTGTGTTTGTAATGAGAAACAGTCTACGTTGATAAATCGGTTGTAAAATTAACAAATTTGCTTGCCACTCTATATATAGTGCTTTATTATAATAACTATACGCTAAATGTGTAAGAATATATTAAATAAAAGCAGACAGACGAGAGGTGTCAGTCGCCGCCGCGGGGAGGTCGGCGGTGGTTTTGCTGAGCATCAAGGAGGGGAGATAGGTGCAACAAATTCATGTTATCAAGCGCGACGGCTCGAAAGAACCGTTTGATGCGAATAAAATTAATACAGCGATCTTAAAAGCCTGCGACGGCTTGCCGGACCAGGTGTCAAAAGTGGTGCAGATTGCGACGGAATTGCAGTTGACGCTGTTTGACGGTATTACGTCGGAGCAGCTGGACGAGGCAGTGATTCAGACGGCGCTGCAAAACGTCAAGGATGATCCGGATTATGATAAAATCGCGGCGCGCTTGCTCCTAAAAAATATTTATAAAAATACGCTGGGCGACTACGAGACGGCTGATGAACTGAAAAAATTGCATGCCCAGAAATTTCCAGAATTTGTTAAAACGGCGGTCACGGACGGACTACTCGACAAGCGAATGAGCGACGGGCGATTTGATTTGAAAAAATTAGGTAAGGCGCTCGAGCCAGCGCGCGATGACCTCAGTAAATATCTCGGCGTGATGACCAACCGCAACCGCTACGCCTTGCGTAAACAAAACAAACAACCGCTGGAAACGCCGCAGTTTACCCACATGCGGATTGCTATGGGGCTTAGCTACAATGAGCCAGATCCAACCGCGGCGGCGGTCGAGTTCTATGAACATATGAGTCGGTTGGAATATTTACCGGGCGGCTCAACCCGGGTGAACGCCGGCGGTTCGTTCCCACAGCTCTCGAACTGCTTCTTGATGGAAGTACAAGATGACATGGAGTCGATCGCTAAATCGATCCGCGACACAATGTTTATCGCGAAAGGTACTGGCGGCATCGGCATCGGCTTTACCAAACTTCGCGCAGCTGGTAGTCCAGTGAAAACCACTAATACCGAATCAACCGGTCCGATTCCGTTCATGAAAATGATCGACACAGCGCTGTTTGCGGTCAGCCGCAAGGGCAAGAAAGCTGGTGCGGCAGCGATTTATATGGAAAACTGGCATCTTAATTTTGATCAGTTTATTGATCTGCGTTCTAATTCCGGCGATCCGTATATGCGTACCCGCTTTGCGAACACGGCGGTGTTTATCTCTGATGAATTTATGAAGCGTGTTCAGAAAGATCAAGATTGGTATTTGTTTGACCCGGCTGAAGTGTCCGACCTGCCAGAGCTTTACGGCGAAGCGTTTTCGGCGCGCTATAAAGAGTATGTCAAAATGGCTGAAGCGGGCAAACTGCGCGTGTTTGAAAAAATCCCCGCTCGTCAGCAATTTAAACAGATTTTGACTAGTTTGCAGGCAACTAGCCACCCGTGGCTGACCTGGAAAGACACGATTAATGTGCGGGCACTCAACAACAATACCGGCACAATTCATCTGTCGAACCTCTGTACGGAAATTACTTTGCCGCAGGACGAGAAAAATATCGCTACCTGTAATTTGATTAGTATCAATTTGTCGGCGTTTTTGAATGAGGATAAGACGTGGGATTGGGAGCGGCTGAAAGAGGCGTCGCGGGCAGCAACGCGCCAGTTGGATAATCTGGTGGACATTACGCAGACGCCGATTCCCGAGGCGATGCACGCTAACGAGCAAACGCGGGCGGTTGGTATCGGTATAATGGGCTTTACTGACGTGCTGGAGAAATTAGGGCTTTGTTATGAGTCGGACGAGGCGTACGATCTGATTGACCAATTGACCGAATTTATCAGCTACCACGCCATCGACCAGTCGGCGGATTTGGCTCAGCAGCGGGGCAGCTATCCGGCATACAAAGGCAGCGGCTGGAGCAAAGGTCAGCTGCCGATCGACACGCTGGATGAACTGTCCGAAAATCGCAAACTCAAGGTGAAAATTGATCATAAAACGCGCCTGGACTGGGACAGTTTGCGCAAAAAAGTGAAAAAAGGTATGCGCAATGCGACTCTCATGGCGATCGCGCCAAC
This sequence comes from uncultured Candidatus Saccharibacteria bacterium, assembly GCA_945873065.1. GTDB lineage: Bacteria > Patescibacteriota > Saccharimonadia > Saccharimonadales > Saccharimonadaceae > Saccharimonas. The sequence goes on along the minus strand of CAMCBN010000001.1, from coordinate 152,597 downwards.
GGCAAACATTGGGCATGTGGCGGGTACCACGCCGGGTATTGATCCGCAGTTTGCCCAGATTTTCAGCCGCTCGACGCTGAATGGCAAGTTCCTTGAGGTGAATAATAATTTAGTGCGCGACCTCAAGAAGCTAGATTTGTGGGACACATTGAAAGATGAAATTTTCGCAAATCAAGGCGACATTCAGCATATTGATGAAATCCCGCAAAAAATTCGCGATGTGTATAAAACAAGCTTCCAGCTCAGTCCATACGCGTTTATTGAGGTGGCAGCGCGGGCACAAAAGTGGGTCGACCAGGCGATTTCTCGCAATATGTATCTGGAGACGCGCAACATTGATGAATATGTCGAAATTTACTCCGAAGCCTGGCGCCGCGGCTTGAAAACGACATATTATTTGCATGTTAAGCCGCGCCATCAATCGGAGCAGACGACCGTCTCGGTTGATAAGATTTCTGAACAAAAAGTTCGAACTGGCGCCAAGACGCGCGGGTTTGGGTTCGCTAAGATTAAGAAGTAATAAAGGAGGGAAATATGGAACGAATAGAATATCAACCACCGCTACCGGAAATTGATTTTTTGACAGAGGAGGCAGCACAAAAAGCCCTTGGCCAACAAGCGTTGTTTACTTTGGACTTTTTGGCAGAAGGGGAGGACAAATAGATGAGTGGTATTTTAGGATCAGGTTTACGCGACGGACTCAGCCTACATCCAATTCGCTATCAGTGGGCGTACGATTTGTACAATCAAGCGGTGGCTAACACATGGTTTCCGAACGAAGTGCAGTTGGTGCAGGATTTGGCGGATTTTGACAAATTGTCCGACGAAGAAAAGCACGCGCTCAAAACCGTCATCAGCTATCTCAATCCAAATGAGCTGCTGATCAATAAATCGCTAGCGTTTGGTATCTATCCGTACGTTAATGCGGCGGAAGCACAACTGTACCTCTCGAAACAGATGTGGGAAGAGGCTAATCATTTCATGACTTTTGAATACATCATCGAGACCTTTCCGTTTGATCGCGAGGAAATTTATGCGGCTGGCTTTGGCAAAAAATCGCTGGCTGACAAGGCTGACTTCCAAAACAAACACCTGGAAGTGATGCTTGATCCAAATCTGGACATCTACAGCCTGGAAGGCAAGAAAGATTTTGTTCGTTCATTAGTGGCTTACAACATCGTGCTTGAGGGTATTTGGTTCTACTCCGGCTTTATGGTCGGTATGAGTTTCCGCCAGCGCAATCTGCTTCGAAATGTCGGTACGCTGCTCGACTGGATTACTAAGGATGAAAATCTTCACCTGACTTTTGGCATTAATTTGCTGCTAACGATTCTCGATGAAAATCCAGAGCTCCAGACGCAGGAGTTTGCTGAGGAAATTCGCGGGCTAATTTTGCAGGCGGTTGAACTAGAAAAAGAATACAACAAGGACATGCTGCCAAAGGGAATTTTGGGTCTGAATGCGTATTATGTCAATCAATACGTCATGCACATGACTGACCGCCGCTTGCAAGAATTAGGCTTTGAGCCGGAATATAATGTGACAAATCCTGCCAAGTGGATGGCAACGGCAAACGACACGCTGGAACTCGTCAATTTCTTTGAAAGCACCAATACGAGTTACGAGGTGAATACAACGAAGTGAGGGCTGAGAGAATGAACGAACTAGCAAAAGAAATCTTAGATAATGTGCGGGTTGGCGCTATGGCGACAGTCAATCGTGATCGTACGCCAGCCATCGCTGTAGTACATTTTGCGCGTATGGGCGATAAAATTGTTTGGATATCAGACAAGGAATCGCGGCATTCAAAAAATGCTTTCAGAACTGGCAAGGTGGAGTTTGCCATTTGGGATGATCAAGTGCGCGGGGTATTTTTGAAAACAATTGCTTCTGAGGTGTCTGGTGATGACAAAGTGGCGGCTATGGAAGCTTATAGAGAAAAGCTAAAAGATTTCTTGCCAAAATGTAAAAATCCGCAAATCTACGTAGCACCAATTGGTCAACTTGATGAAAAAACTACAACAGGAAATTGGCTGCATTATATTGCATAAGCGCTATATATAGCGTAACATGAATATAAGCACTACTAAATATAGAAAAGGACAGAAAAATGAACGCGAGTCAAATTATCTCCGACGACATGACTTTGGAAGAAAAATTAAGCGCTATTGACGCAGCGATGAAGGCGGCCCAGGCGGCAGCCGACGACCAAGCACGAGCAACTGGTGGTGTGGCAGCACCGCTTGATCCAGCATCTTTGACGGTTTGTGATGGTTGTGAGTAGATCCCCAATAGGGGCTGTAGGGTAATGCTTCTATGTAATTGAGGGTTGGTGATGACTAAATATATTTTCGTGACTGGCGGGGTGTTGTCGGGCGTGGGCAAGGGAATCACGGCGGCTAGCATCGGGGCGGTATTGCAGGCGAAAGGGATCACTGTTTCGGTGCAAAAATGCGACCCGTATTTGAATGTTGATGCTGGGCTGCTGAACCCGCGTGAACACGGCGAGTGTTTTGTGACTAAGGATGGTGCTGAGACTGATCTCGATTTGGGGCATTACGAGCGGTTTTTGGATCTTGAATTAACGCAAAAAAACGCTACTTTGAGCGGGCGATTATTTCGCGATTTGATCAATGATGAACGGGCTGGAAAATTTGGCGGACAAACAGTGCAATTGGTGCCGCACTTGACGAATTCGATCAAAAAAGCCATTCATCAGGCGGCCGAGGGCGAGGTTCATTTGGTGGAGATCGGCGGAACGGTCGGCGACTATGAAGGTCTCAGTTTTATTGAGGCGATTCGCGGCTTTGCGCTGGATGTTGGGCGGGAAAATTGTCTGTTTGTTCATGTAGTCTATGTGCCGTTTTTAGAAGCGTCGCAGGAATATAAAACCAAACCGGCGCAGAACGCTTTGGCGGATTTGCGCGGTTTTGGGATTATGCCAGATGTGGTGGCAGTGCGCACCGAGGGACATAATAAACCGCCGCGCAGTATTGGCGAAAAAATTGCTATTTCATCGGGCGTGCGCTCGGACGGGATCGTTATGATGCCAAATGTCGATACGGTGTACGAAGTGCCGCTAACGGTGGCGCGCGACCTGGGCGCGACGTTGAGTAATTTTACTGGTAACATCGTTGAGCCAAATTTGGATAAATGGCGAAAATTAGCGCGGCGCGACACGACTGAATACAAAAAACGAGTGACGATCGGGCTGGTGGCAAAATATATTGATAATTCGGACACTTACCTGTCGGTGACCGAAGCACTCAAGTCGGCTGCGTGGGGCGAAAAGAGCGAGATTGAGATCCGCTGGATTAATGCTGAGACGGCCGAGGTAGCAGATTTTGCCGGTGTTGACGGCGTTGTGGTGCCAGGCGGTTTTGGCGAGCGCGGCGTGGAGGGTATGATTTTGGCGGCAGAATATTGTATGACAAACAACAAACCATATCTTGGGATTTGTCTGGGACTACAGACAGCAGTGATCGCAGCGGCACGGTTGGGCGGTGTAAAAAATGCAAATAGCGAAGAATTTGGCGCTGGAGATGGGGCGAACGTGATTTATATTATGGATGGGCAAGAGGGCAAGCAATCGACTGGCGGCACGATGCGGCTGGGCGACTATCCAGCTGTACTAAAAAATTATTCACATATTGCGCAACTTTATGGTGTAACAGAGGTAACTGAGCGCCATAGACACCGCTATGAGGTTAATCAAAAATTTGTTCAGGCTGTCAAAAAGGGTGGGTTGATAGTATCTGGTACCTCGCCAGATGGTAGGCTAGTGGAATTTGTTGAAGCGCCAGCCTGCGACTATTTCGTAGCGACCCAGGCTCACCCAGAATTTAAGTCGCGACCATTCCGCCCGCACCCACTATTTGTCGGGCTGATTCGCGCGAGTTTGGCAGAATAGCCAATATGTGATATATAAACGTTATGACATTATTTTCGCATTCGCCGGATTTCAAAAGAATTAAGCAGGAGGGATCTACCGGAGGGTATGATTCTAGTCCGTGGCTACTTCGCGAAGGCTTAAAACTGACACAGAATGGGTTATTGGGTAATGTAGCTCTTGAGATTGTTGGGCTAGACAATTTACTTAGTACCGCCAAAAAATCTGCGCACCACCTTGATCCAGAAAAGAATGTAATAGTTGGCACTAGCCACCTGACAGACGTTGATGTTCCGGTGACTGCTATGGTTGCCTCCCAGGTTTTGGACGTTAAAGTTCCAGTGGCGTCAACAAATTTTGAGTTGGCACACCAAGAGATACCGTATAGAATGGTTGGTCTAGATACGGTTTATAAAGTGCCATATAGTTTTGCGGATGGTTTTGAAGAGGCGGAAGATCGAGCGGACCATAAAGTGGCTGGACATTTCGATAGTAGCGACTACGAAGAACTCGTTGAGAGAATGAAAGAACAGGGTTTTAGTATAGTTGCAGCAGCACATAATCCAATGACTACGCATAATATTAGCAACGATGGCAAGTTGCCAGAAAAGCCTGGTAAATTAGTGCCGCATTTGGCTTTGGCTACTGGTCGACCAATTCTGCCAGTGTTAATGCAAGTAGAGGGGCAGCAGAATAATCCGACGCAGCTCAATGACAATGCCATTCATCCTTCGTGGACGTTCCGTAAAAAAGATGTGCGTATGACTTTTGAGGAGTCGATGACACCTACAAATGACGAAATCGGTAATTATAATGAAATACTGCAAGACTTAAGGTCTGACAACTCTGAAGCGGCACAACAAGAGCAGCGTAAGGTTTTGCGACGGCTGGGCGGTGTAGTGCTAGAGTGGATGCGAGACAACTATGATGAAAAGCTAGCTAAAGCCAAGCACGTTGTCTAATAGGCCGAAAGGATTATGCAGTGTTAATATACTGACAGTGGTAGATATACATTGTGATGAACAATAATTGTGTACACTCACACCTAGATCAGCTTGATTTTTAAGCTGGTTTTTACGTTCATCTTGAAATGATATAATAAGCGCTATGGAACAGGTTATTTTTGATGCGGTGAAAGAGTTGTTTGACCGCGAAATTGATATTGAGCTAACGCGGCCGGACGCGAAGTTCGGCGACTACGCGACCAATGTGGCGCTGCAACTTGCAAAACCACTTGGTGAAAATCCGCGCCAAATCGCCGAGAAAATCGCTGAGAAACTGCGCTTGCATGATGATTTTACTGAGGTAACCGTGGCGGGGCCGGGATTTATCAATATTCGGCTGAGCGACGCGGCGCTGTTGGACCTACTGCATGCACGACCAATCACTAAACGCCTAGGTAAAGAGGTGGTGATCGAAACTAACTGTCCAAATCCATTTAAAGCGATGCATATTGGTCATGCCTTAAATTCAATCCTGGCGGACACGATGGCAAACTTACTGGCAACTGATGGTGCGACGGTACACCGCGTGAGTTATCATGGTGATGTTGGTACACACGTCGGCAAAAGCATGTGGGCGATTTTACGCGAAATTAACCGCGACCCAGCGAAACTAAACGATGTTCCAGTAGAGAAGCGGAATGAATTTATGAGCCGCATGTATGTCGAAGGTTCGCGTGCTGCCAAGGAGTCGCCAGAGGCGCGGGCAGAAATTGATGAACTGGCGAAGCAATCATTTGTTTTGGACGATCCAGTCTATAAACAGGTCTATGAAATATGTAAGCGGTGGAGTTTTGATGAGATTGATAGTAATGTTGCGAGGTTGGGTAATGTGCCAATTGAGCGGCGCTATGTTGAGAGCGAGACTGAAGAGCCGGGTAAGACTTTAATTATTGAAAAAACACCTGATGTTTTTACTAAGTCTGATGGTGCGTATGTCTTTCAAGGCAGTAAATATGGTTCATTTGATAACGTTTTCATTGGATCAAATGGTAATGGCTTGTACGGTGCGCATGATATGGGCTTGATCCAGTTGAAGCATCAAGATTTTCCAGACCTTGACCTATCTATTACAGTGAACGGTGAAGAGCAGGCAGCGTACTTTCGCGGGGTGATCGCGGCGAGCGAACTGGCAATCCCCTCGCTAAAAGGAAAATTATTTAACTATGCGACTGGTTTGGTAAAATTGACTACGGGTAAAATGAGTTCGCGCACCGGCGAAGTGGTGACAATTGGCTGGCTGTTTGATGAATTTACCAAAGCTATCGCTGAGCATGGTGGTGACGCTTCAGAAGAGATTGTTGCTGGAGCGCTCAGGTATCAATTCTTGAAAGTAAAAATCGGCAGCGACGTAGTATTTGATATTAACGAGGCGGTTAGTCTGACTGGAAACACCGGTAGTTATCTGCAGTATGCGCATGCTCGGGCGCGTGGTGTGTTAAATAAAGCCTCAGTTGAAGCGGCGTTTCCAACGACGATCGAAGACGAAGACCGGGCATTGATACGGAAATTGACTGAATACAAAGAAGTGGTCGAGCAGGCAATGAAGCAACTCGAGCCGCACCATATTTGCAATTATTTGTTTGAACTGGCGCAAGAGTTTAACCGTTATTACGAAAAAAACCGGGTGGTTGGTAGTGAAAAAGAGGCGCATCGAGTGGCACTGGTAGCACTTTATGCGGATATTTTGAAGGCGGGATTGACGATCTTGGGGATTGCAGCACCAGAGAAACTGTAAAATGCATTTTATTGTATAATAAATCCATGGATAAGTATCTTTCGGCCGATTTGATGACGCCAAAACAGCGGTTCGTTGATGGTGATCCAGAATTGCAGCGTGAATTATTCTGGACTCTCAACAACTGAAATTAATTCGGGCTAATTATGAGCAGTCGCCGCGGTCGTTTGATGACGCAACGGAGGCAGCTACGCAGGTGGCGCACTTGGTACGGCAGACGGTGGATTTTGCGCCGACTTCAGCGATTTCGCCATTGTTAGATGCGACAGAGTTAGCACATCGCGAAGTGACGAATTGTTTTGGCCATGTAATTATCGCTTCAGAGTGTTTGGAGCAGCTGGGTATTGAGCATTTCGTCAGTTATGCCAACCAACATGCGATAGTGACGTTATTCGACCGAGGTAGTGATAGGGCCTTTTTGCTTGATGTGGCAACGAAGGAGTTGTGCTGTGATATGACTGAGGCAATTGGTGGGTCTGATCCGCTGGATCAGTTGGCGATGGGTGATTTACGGGCAGTAAACACGCTGTACTCAGATGAGCTTTTGAAGCGGTTGCCACCGTCGACTGATAGAGAAAAGTTCGTCGGGTCGCGACCATGGTTGTCGTTTGACGATACGGATATTGCGCGGTTTCGGGAGTATCGACCTACTGATCATGTACTACAATTACTAACATTGCCATCGGTGCCTGGTCGTTTATTATTGGTACAACAGTACAATGCTGCCCGGCGGGCAGACAGGGGTGAGGTCGATGTGGCAAATGAGGAATTGCTAGAACTGGCGGGTATATACCTTGATGTTGATCCACGTAACAACTTGAGAGAGCTCGATAGGCTGTGCAAAAAATTGTTACAGGCAGAAAAGTATGATGAAGCGATAAAATTGGCAGCAATGGCGGCTGAGAGCTTAGTCCCAGGTGACACATCAAAAAATCAGCTCTTTTTGCCAGATACGTTAAGAAGTATTGCCAAGCGAACACGTAATAAACAGCTAGCACAGTGGGCGTTGGGTGAATATGAACGACTACCACCTAGTTCTTTGCGGACAGGTAAACTCTCAGCAGCTAGAAAACTTTTACGTAATTTGTAAAGTTGTATGATACAATCGAAATGATTACTAACCAAAAGGAGTTTTATGGCAGAGAAAAAAGTAGCCAAAAAAACAGCGGTCAAAGAAACGGCCACCAAGAAACCAGCTGTGAAAAAACCAAGTGTGGCAGAGTTGCGGAGTAGGGCAGCAGCGGCCAAAGAGAAGGCGAAGGGCCATGGTGGTGGCTTTATGGACTTTATACGCGAGCAGGGTGTGGTCGGCTTAGCAGTTGGTTTGGCGATCGGTACTGCCGCTGGCGACACGGTCAAAAAGTTGGTGACAGCTTTCATTGATCCACTGGTGCAGCTGATCGTTGGCTCGCAAAAAGGTTTACAGGCGGCGTCTTTCACAGTCGAAATCGCAGGTCGTAAAGGTGAGTTTCTTTATGGGGCATTTATTAGTTCGTTGATCACTTTGCTAGCGGTAGCGTTTGTGGTGTATGCGATCATTCATTTTTTGAAGCTGGATAAATTAGATAAGAAAAAGGATTAAAAGCCAGGCTTTTAGGCGTTAGACCCCGCTGTAGATAGTTACAGCGGGGTCTAATTTGTACCGATGATATCGGGGTCTAGTAATAGGCAACTAAATTTAAGAAATCAGCGTACCGACATCTTCGCCGCGGGCAGCTCGTGCTATATTACCACTTGTGAGTAGGTCGCAAATGACGATAGGCTTGTTTTCTTCGGCGGCGAGACCGATGGCAGCTTTGTCCATGACGGTGATATTGGGGTTGGTTAAAATATCGTCGTAAGTCAATCGGTCAAATTTAACAGCATCGGGAAATTTCGTCGGGTCTTTGTCATAGACGCCATCAACTTTTGTTGTTTTAATCACAACATCACATTGCATTTCCAGCGCCAAATTAAGTGCGGCAGTGTCAGTAGTCAAGAATGGCCGGCCAGTGCCGCAGGCGACGATAACAACGCGGCCTTTTCTGATGTGGCTGAGAGCGCGGCGGAAAGTATATTGATCGATAAATTGATTAATCTCGACGGTGGAGAGCGCACGAGTCGGCAACTCGGCGTCGTTGAAGACGTCGGCCAGCGCGATGGCGTTCATTAGCGTGGAGAGCATACCGATATTGTGGGCAGAGACGGGCTGGATGCCGTGGCCGATGATTTGGTTGCCGCGAACGTAGTTGCCGCCGCCGACCATGATGACGATTTCGGCACCGTTCGTGAGCGCTGGTTTGATTTGATCAGCGATCCAGCGAGCGCGGTTCGGGTCGAAGCCGCTCGAGAACTCGCCTTGTAATTGTTCGCCTGAGAGTTTGAGAAGAATGCGTTTGGTCATGAGTTTAGTGTAGCATGTGAAAGCTGTATAGTGAAAAGGATATAATTGAATAAATAAATAATTTATGTTATAACAAAACTATTATGGAAAAACCCCAAAACTCCTTTGATCTTGTCTTGGACGAAAAGGCTCTTGGCGAATTACGCAACGAGGCGCGTGAGATTCTTATGAGCAGAGGTCAAAAAAATGAGGAAAGAGGTAGTTTATCTGCGGACGGAGGCCCCGCCTACGTGTATTCATGTCAGCTACCTCCCAAGTTAATTCGTGAATTATTTGTTGATGACGATGAGGTACTGCTTTCTGATAAATGCCAGATACTGTATGCACCCGAAACTATACTTGACGACGATATGAGACTCCAGGATGAGATATTTATGCGGATTGTTACAACAATAGGAAGAGAAGGCGAAGCAGAGCCTCTGGAGATAGCAAGGACGTGGAGTATTGGTGGCCAGTATGGCAACCCAGTAGCAGGAACGCGAGATACGGAATACTCTATCGGAAATTATAGAATAAGCCCGAATAACCTTCCACGGATGGATTGGTCGGAAATGGATGAGAAGGATATACAGAAACTCGTGGAAGATATGATGGTACTACAGCAGCCAATGAATTTTGATGATGCTGAAAAAATTCGGTCTGTGTTGGCGGCTATACAAAGGAACTGAGTTGGTTTGTTGAAGTGAGCGTACGAGCGGGTATATACTAAGTGTATGAGACAAGCGTTTAAACCGAAGCGGATTGTGTGGGTCGACTTGGAGATGACCGGGCTGGACCCGGTACATGACGAAATTTTGGAAGTGGCGGCGATTGTGACGGATTGGGATTTTACGGAAATCGCGACGTATGAAGGAGTGGTGCGACACGACGGAGCGAAGCTGAAGACGTTGCTTGATCGTAATGCTGGTTTTTGGGGTGAGCACCCAGAGGCTCGTCGCGGTCTTGAGGAGCAAAATGAATCAGGTAAGCCGCTGGGCGAGATTGAGCAGGAATTGTTGACGTTTTGTGATGAATTTTGTGCGGGCGAGGCGCGAATTTTACTGGGCGGTAATTCGATTCATCAGGACCGCAGGTTCATTGATCAATGGTGGCCGATGTTGTCAAAAAGGTTACATTACCGAATGCTGGATGTGAGTGCCTGGAAGGTGGTGATGGAGGGGAAATACGGTAAGAAATTTGCTAAACCCGAGAATCATCGGGCGCTTGATGATATTCGCGGCAGCATTCAGGAGCTCAAGTATTACCTAAAGAAGGTGAAAGCATGACACACAAACAACTAGAGGAATTTTTATTAAGTTTGCCGGGTGCATGGCTGGATTATCCGTTTGGTAAGGAATGGGCGGTGTATAAAGTCGGGCATAAAGATGTGCCAGGCGACAAGGAAAAGATGTTTGCGATGATCGCTGAAGGGACGAATCCGCTACGAGTAAATTTGAAGTGCGATCCACAGTTGTCACTCAATCTACAGGAAAAATACGAGTCAGTGCTGCCGGGCTATCATATGAATAAAAAGCATTGGATTACAGTGATTTGCTCGGGTCAGCTGAGCGACGATGAAATTTTTGACTTGGCTCGGTTGAGCTGGCGGCTAGTGACAGAAAGCTCATAACGTTGCTGAAAACTAAACTGCTTAATCCACGCTTAACATATTGATATTAGACCGCCTATAAACCATAGATATAGGGCTTTTAGTCGGCTATATTCTCAGTGCTTATTTTCTTATTTTATTTGGTCGAGGTGAAGTCGTTAAATGATTTAGTGGCCGCGTCGATAGTCTTGCTATTGGTGTCATAAAAAGTCTTGATAGTTTTGCGGTTGCCACTAGCGTTTTTTAGCTTTTGTAGTTGGCTTTTAAGAATGTTGAGCTGGTAGCTCATCTGTCGGGCGTAGACACGGTCTAATACACCTGTTAGATAGGCATCTTCAAGAGTCTTGGTAAGGTCTTCGGCGTAGGCTTGTTCTTTCTTTTTTTCATTACCAGTAAGGGTCGTTTTAATTTTAGACTCTTTCATGGTAGTTTCGAGCTCAGACGCCATACTACCTAACGAGGTGGTCAGGGTAGCATTCATGCTCGAAAGCTCGTTTTCGGTCAGGTGGCTCTGATGTTCTTTTGTAGCTGCCTGGAGCGTCTCGATACGAGCATAGGTGGCCTGTGCCTCCTTGGTGTAGTCTGGTTGGCTCCCATTGAGGAAAGCAAGCGAGCCAAAGGCTAGCGCAAGTACACCGACGATCAGTCCAATGACAGCAAAATTATTGAGCTGTACTGGTGGTGATTGTGGGGCGATTTCATTGAGGTAGTCTACCGAGAATGATTCGTTATTTGGGCTCGGCTCGGGCGGCTGCTGGGCGGGCGATGGTTGATCGCTATAAGCTGCAGATGGTTGTGTTTGTAGGTCATTCTGGTAGGGAGGTTGCTGCTGTGTAGAGTAAGCTGATTGTGGTTGGCCCCCAGGAGATTGCTGGTAGGTCTGCTGCGTATACCCGGGGTATGTGTTGTAGGCCGTTTGTGCCATTTGTTGGGTAGGTTGTATGGTGTTTGGTGTAGTAGCTGGCTGTGCTGGCTGTGCTGGCTGTGCAGCATTGGCGTACGGGTATGGTTGCTGTACTGGGGCTGCAGGAGCGGGTTGCTGGTCCTGTTGGTGTGGGTAGGCTGTTGACTGAGGGTTGGGCTGTGTTTGAGTGTATGCTTGCTGTGATGGCTGTCCAGCATAATCAATTTGAGAAGGTGTATATGGCGCGTAGTGTGGTGCACCAGCATCACTGTTGTATGGCATTGTAGGTGGTTGCTGATTAGCGGATTGCGGTTGATACGGTTGTTGTGGATTCATACTGTCTCTATTTAAACACAACCACTAACAGAGGTAAAGAGGGATTATATTCACAACAGAGGTGGTAGATTTTTTTGTGTGAAGAAAATCACATAAGTATATTAATGCTGCACAATAAAAATTAAACATTAATATTATATACAATACCCCTATACTCTATATACATAATACCCCTATATACTATAAATAAATCCAAAAATAATATAGGCATACACCCTATGGCTAATATAGATATATAGGTGTGGGTATATACAAAATATCGACCACAGGTGGTGTAGTGAAGGTGGCTATGGTAAGGTCAAATCATGGTCGACTTGTTATACTAGTGACATGGATGCCAAGGAAGAAGTGCGCTCGCGTCTCAACATTGAGGATGTTGTGGGAGAATATGTTTCGCTCAAGCGGGCCGGGCGTAGTTTTAAGGGTTTGAGCCCCTTCACTGATGAGAGAACGCCGAGTTTTTATGTTAGCCCAGAGAAAAATATTTGGCATGATTTTAGTAGTGGTAAAGGTGGTGATATTTTTAGCTTCATTATGGAAGTAGAAGGAGTCGATTTTCGTCAGAGTTTGGAATTATTGGCACGAAAAGCTGGAGTCGACCTATCACAGTATGAAGATGTGCGAGGGCGTGATTTGGCACGGCGCAAGCAACGACTTTTGGAAGCGCATCGGTTAGCTGCGAATTTTTATCAGCATTGTTTGGTTCGAGATCGGCGAGCGCAAGAATATGTGTTTGTCCGGCGCGCTTTAACAAAACAGACGGTACAGGATTTTCAAATAGGGTGTGCCCCAGACCGAGGCAGGATGCTCGTAGAATACTTGCAGAAGAAAAGTTTTACAATGCAAGAGATACGTGATGCAGGGTTGACGAATCGTTTTGGTGGAGACTTGTTTCACGGCAGAATGATGGTGCCGTTGATGAACTCGGGTGGGCAAGTCATCGGTTTTACAGCGCGTGTGATCGTTGACGATCCACGGGCGCCAAAATATTTAAATACACCGCAAACCCTTTTGTATAACAAGAGCTGGCATGTTTTCGGGTTGTCGCAGGCGAAACAAGCGATCAGGGCAAATGGTTATGCAGTAATAGTAGAAGGAAACCTCGATGTGGTGAGTAGTCATCAGGCTGGTGAAGCGACGGTAGTGGCAGCGGCGGGGACTGCTTTGACCGAGCACCATCTTCGAGCGTTGAAGCGGTTGACGCAAGATATCCGATTGAGTTTTGATAGCGATGCGGCCGGTCGGGCAGCGACCGAACGAGCGATCGGGCTAGCGTCGCAGGTGGGGGTAGAGCTAAAAGTAATTTCGTTCACAGGGGCAAAAGACCCAGATGAATTAATTCGACAACAGGGCGTAGCGGCATGGCAGTCGGCGATAGCGGCGGCACAGCCAGCGGTAGATTGGTTGCTTGACCAATATCAGCGGCAGTTGGATTTGACGACTGCAGCAGGGAAGCGACAGTTCACTTCGATCGGGTTGGCGTTAGTGGGTCAGCTCAGTGATCCGGTAGAGCGCGAGTACTATCAGCGAGTGATCGCTGAGCGGGCACACTCAACGCTGGAGGCAGTGCAGGCCAAAGCACAACAACAAGCTATGCCTCGCGTGTCATACAAGGTGATAAAAACACCACAAAATATTTCGCCAAATCGTTATCTTCATCATGATGATGCATTGGCTTTGTTGATGCTCGATACGAAAAGCCGTGAATTGTTGGCGCCTAGTGACGTAAAGCTGTTTCACGGCGAGGCACGCCAGGCGGTAGCGGAGTACTGTGTGGCACATCGTACAGAGGAGTTTACCAAGACACCATCACCATTGCAAAACTATGATGAGTATATTACAATGGCTAGAGTGCGTGCCGAGGCTCGGTATGGCGATTGGAGCGAGACAGATCGCTACTATGAACTCGCCCGACTTTTGCGGCAAATAACAAACGAACATAAGCAACAACAAAAGCAATTATTTATCACTCAACTTCGTAATGCTGAAGCGATAGGCGATGATGAGACCGCTCAGCGGTTACGGCAGCAGTTAAATGATTTAATCAAGGAGATAGCACGTGGCAACCGATAAAAAAAAGACAACCAAGCCTGTCGCAACAGACGAAACTCAGCTGTCGATATCTATGCCAGACGACATGGAACCAGATCTAGCCGCCCTAGAAGAGGAGGATACGCCAGAGGAGATCCTTAATAGTAGTCAATATTTCGATGATATTAGCGATGATTCGGTACGTTTACACTTGCGCGAGATCGGTAAAATTCCGTTATTAAGTGCCGAGGAAGAGCTTGAGCTGGCTTACAAAGTCAAGGAAGGTAATAAGCGCGCTAAAGATAAAATGGCTGAGTCTAACATGCGTTTGGTGGTGTCGATCGCCAAGCGTTATTCTGGACGTGGTCTCGATTTTCTCGATCTAATCCAAGAGGGACACACTGGGCTATTACGAGCAGTGGAAAAGTTTGACCCAGACAAGGGCTTTAAGTTTTCGACATATGCTACATGGTGGATTCGCCAGGCTATTACTCGGGCTATCGCCGATCAGGCTCGTACCATTCGTATACCAGTGCACATGGTAGAGACTATCAATAAATTACTCCGTACCCAGCGTCGTATGACGCAAGAGCTAAATCGTGAGCCGACTATCAAAGAGCTAGCCAAGGAGCTAGAGATGGAGCCAGATAAAGTAGAGTATGTAATGAAGATCAAACAAGATATTAGTAGTCTTGATGCTGGCGTGGGTCGTGATGGTGATGACGCAGAAGAGTCGGTGCTAGGCGATTTTATCGAAGATGAAGACACTATTAGCCCAGAAGAATCGGCATCAAATCAATTACTGAAAGAACAGGCGCAAGATATACTGTCGACGCTAAGTGATCGCGAGCAGAAGATCATCAAGCTGCGATTTGGGCTCGAGAATGGTCGAAGTCACACACTCGAGGAGGTTGGGCAGGAATTCGCGGTGACACGTGAGCGTATTCGACAGATCGAGGCGAAGGCTTTGACAAAATTGCGTAAGCATAAAGACGCCAAGAAATTGTACGAATATCTGCAGCAATAGTCATTTGACCGTCGTTCACGTAGAATTAGGCCCCTTAGGCGTCTGTTATTCAGATGATGCCGTAGGGTTTCGTATTATTTAGGGATAGTGGCGATGGCGTTAAAGTTTGGATGTAAATAAACTTCTTTTGACAAATTGTAAATTTATATTACAATGAAAAGCACAAACAGTTGTCTTAACAGAAAGACAGAAGGAGACAGAAAGGTGAACAGGGGTAAACTAATTGGGCTAGTAATTGGAGCTTTTTTGCTGTCGTTGCTATACACGAATACGGTCGGTGCGGTGACTTGGAAGCCGACTTATGCGCAGGAATTTAATAGTACATCGATACCAACCGACTGGAATATTCGTCAAGTGAAGAATCACCTCAGTACGCATATGTCGTTCAACGAGAATGGGCTCAGCGTAAAGGATGGCAACTTGGTCATCAAAACTACTCGGCATTGTGTGTCAAACCGGAGCGAAAAGCTTGACGCCTCTAATGCTAGTGAATACCCCTGTCCAGCTGGCAAAATCACACAGTATCTGAGTGGCAGGCTCATGTCCGACAAGATAGTCGATGGCAGTAAGCCGTTTCGAGTGGAGATTCGTGCTAAAGTAAATTGGAATGGCCTTAAGGGGACTAGACCATCACTGTGGATGCGCAATAGTGAAGACCTCGCTACTTGTGCGAGGAATTCTGCAGCGAATTCACCGTATGGGGAGCTCGATATACTCGAATGGTACTCTCACATGCCGGAATATACCTGGTCGGCTTCGCATGTTACTTGTTTTCATAGCCGAGAGTTAAATACTTGGCGGACGCGAACGCTCAACTATAGGTTAGAAAATAGGGTGAATCGACGGGCAGTGTCGCTCGCTGATGATTGGCATACCTGGGCGGTTGAATATGATGGTAGGGCAGTGAGATATTATGTCGACAATGAGCCAGTTGGTGTGTCTCATTACAGAACAAGCGATACCAATGTCGTCAAGGTGGTTAATCCTAGCACCAAAATGATCGACGAAAAAGGTCGTACCCCATCATCTATGACAAGTGGAGAGATTTCGAAATTGGGTGTTGGTGAATTGGCTCAGAAAGTATTCAACGATAAGTGGTATATAATTTTGAATGATTATGTGGAGTCGAAAGCTAACCTCAATCCGCCATCACCGACGAAACGTTTCCCAGTCCAGACATTTTTGATTGACTATGTACGTGTGTATGGTGAAGGGAATGCCACCACAGCGATTTCTGCAGTCGCGCCCAAAACATCGGGCCACTACACTCCTTCTGCCAAAGAATCGGCTGCTTCTAATAGTCAGGCCTCAGTGGGGCTGAACCAACAAAATGAGCAGCCTAAATCTACTGCTGGAGACGCGGATAGGTTGGCTGATACTGGCGAAAACATTTATATTATAGCTATCGTCGCAGCCATTATCGCGATAACAGGCGGCTCTGTGATAGTGGTTAGCAGATTGCGTATCAAGCGTCGTCGTTAAAAAAGCAAAGTTTAGCAAGAACGGATCAGGATTTATTTAATAGGGTAGGGGGTATTTTGCAACGAAAAATAAACTGATCAATTAGCATGAACGTGTATAATATAAGGACAGGAGAGCATCCGGCTACTCCAAGAACAAACGTAAGTTAGGAGGGATTATTATGAAAGCAGCGATTTATAGAGGTGCCAAGCAAATCACAGTCGAGGAGCGCGACAAGCCTGTTATTCAGGCTCCGACCGATGCGGTGATTCGAGTGGTGCGTGCCTGTGTTTGTGGCTCGGATTTGTGGTTCTATCGTGGTATCGAAGAGCGGCCAGCTGGCAGTCAGGTTGGTCATGAAGGTATCGGTGTCGTCGAAGAAGTCGGCGATGGAGTGAAGAATTTCCGACCAGGTGACTTCGTGATTGTTCCGTTTGGCTTGAGCGATGGTACGTGTGCTAATTGTCGGGCGGGTCGCCAGACGAATTGTTTGCATGGTACATGGTATGGCACTGGCCAAAGTGAGTATTCGTATGTACCATTGGCGGATGGATCATTGTATAAAATTCCTGAGGGGAATTACACTGATGATCAGCTGAAGTCGCTGCTCACCTTGAGTGATGTCATGGGAACAGGTTATCATGCTGCTAAAATGGCACAGGTAAAACCAGGCCAGACTGTGGCGGTGGTCGGTGATGGTGCTGTTGGTTTGTGTGCGGTTATTTCTGCGAAACTGCTTGGTGCCAAGCGGATTGTCTTGATGAGTCGGCATGAAGATCGCCAGGCTCTGGGCCGTGAATTTGGTGCGACTGATATCGTAGCAGAGCGTGGGCCAGAAGGTGAAGCAAAAGTTAGGGCGTTGACCGAAGAAGGTGTTGGTGTTGATGCAGTGATGGAATGTGTCGGTAATGATGCGGCTATGCAGACTGCCTTTAATATCGCTCGCCCAGGTGCTATCGTTGGCACCGTTGGAGTACCACATGATATACACGTACCGTTCGACAAGATCTTTTTTGCTACAGTTGGCGTCCATGGTGGGCCAGCGCCGACACGAGCATATGTGCCAGAGTTGCTCGATGCGGTGTTATCGGGCAAAATCAATCCAGGCCGCGTCTTTACTTTCGAAACTGACCTCGATCACATCGCCGAAGCTTATGACAAAATGGACAAGCGCGAAGCGATTAAGGCGTTGATCCGTGTCAGTGAGCCGTAAGCCGTAGCTAGCAGCCTGATCGATGGATTGGTGGCAGGCTAGCGGGCTAGGTGATTGGCGTTAGTGTCAATGAAGGCTAATGCTTGGCAGACGAAAAAAGTGGTGGTCGTATAATCGTAGACATTTACTCTAGCTCGATTTGGTGGAGCAAAGCGTCGATGTCGGTATGCAAAGCATCGATCGATGTGTTGTTGTACAAAAAATAGTCGGCAATGGCAATAGGACCACCTTTTTCGAGGTTCTCGATCTCCGCCCAGTCGCGTTCAGTAGCTTCTGCTTCGGTGAGTGGGCGGATAGGTCGTACAGCTAGCCGGTGGTGGCGTTCGTGGCGCGGTACAACTATCGCGATAGTAACGAGTTCACCGGGGAATTTATGTTTTAGATACTTATATTCTGTCCAGGTATACAAACCATCGAGTACTACAGTATGTTGTCCAGCTTCAAACAGGTGATTGATCTGTTTGGCGCATTGGCGTATGAAGTAATCGTTGCCATGTTCATGGCGCATACGCTCGCGATATTCACGCTCATTTTGTGGGTTGACAGGTAGGCCAAGGGCTTTGACTCCTTCGACGATCAGGCCACCTACATATACTTTCGGCAAACCTTTGGCGGTGAGATAATTAACAGCAGAGCTTTTGCCAGCACCGGGTAATCCGACAAAGGCGATGATTTTTTTCGACGAATGATGACTCATGCTACAAGTATAACAGACAATCGGTGATTTAATTATTGTTGCATGGCGCACTGGGAGTCTGTATGGCGATACGGAATCGTGCCATCGTTAGCTGGATGGTATACTGTGTATATGACGAAACGCCTGGTGATCATCGATGGTAAAAGTGTATTCTATCGTGGTTATTATGCTATGCCAAATCTTTCGACGGCTGATGGCACGCCGACTGGCGGAGTGTATGGTTTTGCGGCGCTTAGTTTGGAACTGATCAGGCGGATCGAGCCAGATTACGTTTGTGTAGCCTGGGATAAACCCAAAACTAATATCCGCCGTCGCTTGGCTATTTATCCTGAATACAAAGCTGGCCGTAAGGCGCCACCACCGGATTTTTATACGCAGATCCCGATTTTACATGAATTGCTGTCGGCATTTGGTTGGCCGTTGTATGAATTCGACGATTATGAGGCTGATGATATTATGGCGACGCTTGACGCACAAGCTGAAAAGCACGGTGGCATCGAAACGTATCTTATTACTAGCGATCTAGATGCGCTGCAGATTCTCGACAAGAATACTTTTTTGTATGCACTCAAGAAAGGTTTGACGAATATCGATAAGTTTGACCTTTCAGAGTTTGAGAAGCGTTATGGCATTCGCATCGATCAGTTTCTCGACCTAAAAAGTTTAAAGGGTGATTCGTCGGATAATATTCCTGGTGTGCCAGGTGTTGGTGAAAAAACAGCTGTGAAGCTGCTGCAGCAGTTCGGCACGCTCGATAATATTTATGATAACTTGTGGCAGGTCAAAGATAGTCTCAGGCGCAAGCTCGAGGCGGGCAAAGAATCGGCCTACATGAGCCGCGAACTGGCGCGATTATTCACAGATGCACCAGTTACACTTGATTTGCCAGCGATGGATGTTCGTAATTTTGATAGTGATACGTTGTTGGCATTGTTGCATCGATTAGAGTTTCGGAGCTTGATCAAAAAACTACCATCACAAATGCGGTCGGATTTTGATATGCAAAGGCCATCAGTGGCAAGTCGTGCGACAGAATTGCCAACTGATCATGCTAGAACTTTATTATTAATGGCGGATGAGTTGATCGTGTGGCCGACTGACGATGTCGTTTGGGTGAGCCATGAACGGGGTAAGGCAGCCCGGTTGAGTTGGTCCGATGCGATGAATATCGTTCCGCGTGTACCACTGGTAGGGCATGGCGTGAAAGGTTTCTTACGGCAAATGTTACGTCGTGGTGTAGCGCAACTACCAGAGGTAAAGCACGACACCTCGCAGGGATCCTTTTTGCTCAACCCGTTACGTAAGTCACGGACTTTGGCTGATTTGACTGGGTTAGAGTCGATCGACGACCCGCGCCTGGCTATCAGTGCGCTGTGGACGGTGTACGACGAACAGGCGCAAGCGTTTGAGGCGTTACCCGACTTAGCGCGAGTAGCCCACGAGATGGACTTTCCGTTGATACCAGTGTTGGCACGGATGGAGCATCATGGTATTCGTCTGGATACGAGTAAGCTCGCGACAATGAATCAATCGCTACAGCATTCTATCACTGAACTGCAACGGCAAATATATAATTTCGTAGGGTATGAGTTTAATATTGGTAGCCCAGTGCAATTAGCTGAGGCACTCTTCGTGAAGTTGATGTTACCAACAGTCGGTATAAAAAAGGGCAAAACGGGTTATTCGACTGGTCGAGCCGAATTAGACAAATTACGTGGGCAACATCCAGTCGTTGAGCTAATCGAACGCTATCGTGAATTAACGAAATTGCAAAATACTTATGTAGCGACATTGCCTGAGCAAACTGACGAACACGGCTATATTCACACTACGTTTAATCAAGATGTGACAGCGACAGGGCGGTTAAGCAGTACCGAGCCAAATTTGCAGAACATCCCGATTCGGACCGAGCTGGGGCGCCAGATCCGCGAAGCCTTTGTGCCGGCTCCAGGAAATGTGTTTGTTAGTGCTGATTATTCACAGTTCGAACTGCGACTGGCGGCTGTTATGTCGGGAGAGACCCAGATGATCGACGATTTCAATACCGATGTAGATATTCACGCTAAAACAGCTGCTCAAGTATACCATGTACCATTATCGGAGGTGACAAAGCAGCAGCGTCGTCGTGCTAAGGTAGTGAATTTTGGAGTGCTTTATGGCATGAGCCAACATGGGTTAGCGGCAGCAGCGGAGATGAGCTATGGTGAGGCGCAACAGTTTATTGATGAATACTATCGTTTGCGACCGAAGTTGAAGCAGTATATGGCGCAAACGATTCAGCAAGCGCACGATGATGGCTTTGTGCAGACTTTATTTGGGCGACGCCGTTGGACGCCGGATGTGGCGTCGCGCAATTTTGCTGTACGTTCGGCTGCAGAGCGAGCAGCAGCGAATATGCCGATCCAGGGTACCGAGGCAGATCTAATGAAGCAGGCGATGCTGGCAGTCGAACGGCGTCTACATCAGGATGAAGCTGGTTCAAAGGAGCCGCTGGGACACCAGGTACTGCAGATTCACGATAGTATAATGGTGGAATGTCCACGTACCCAAGCTGAGCGAGTAGGAGAGCTACTTCGTCAGACGATGGAGCAGATTTGCCCAGAGCTAGGTGTGCGTCTTAAAGTCGATGTATCTATAGGTGACACATGGGGTGCGGTATAGTAGCTAGACAAGTGGTGATGACAGGTGTATAATCTACCCCACTATAAGTACATAGTCGCGCAGAAAGAGGTATCATCATGAAACGGCCACCCTCAAATCAACGTAATAGAGGAGGGGAGGGCTACGGTCGCGGCCAAGAATACGAACGGTCGTTAGTGCCTCCGGCGATTGATACTATTATCCGTGAATGCTATGGCGAGGGCATAACGCCACCTCATTCGCCGCATCAATGGTTAGCGGAACAGCTGGTAGACGAAAAGACATCATACCGCTACCCGACTGTGTGTAGTGCAGAAGGTGATGTCGTAGTAATTGGCGACACTTGTGGATCTGAGCGGCCCGAAGATTGGTGTGTGATAGCTGTCCCGTCCGGGACTGAACCGTCTAGCGCGGTGTCGTTTTTTCCTGAGATCACCCAAGTGAGTCGATACAAAAGAGAAAACATGAGAGACATCGGTTATTTGTTGCCAGACGGGGTGAACGAGCGCATAGAGGTATTGACAAAAGGCGGTCAAGATTATTATATAGACGTTTATCATGACCTTCCGAAAGGCGAAAATGAAGCAGAAGACGACCCATACCGAATGATTGTTTGGTGTAACGATCGTAGCACTAAGACTCTTATGCCATTTCTTGCTTCGTGGAGGCTGCCAGAACCGGTGGAAGGCCAAGGTTTTGCTGATATGGGTGTGGAAGACGACAAACACTGGTCGCCTGAGGCAACACTCAAGGTCGTGGCATGATTGACAAATATAGTTATTAAATTTAGGATAAAATTAGTAAATCGTCAATATCATGGAGACAGTATGACATATAAACCTGGTTATTGGGATCTCGACCCAGCGTTACGTGCGAGGGAAAGAAGTAAAGACCTCACCGAAGCAGCAGTAGATAGGCGGATGGCAGATGAGAAGCGACGAGTAGATACGTTATATAGTGGGCTATTGTCAGATAAAGAAGGCAAGGAAGGCAATAAATCAGATCAACTTGTCAACGGAGTGTATGACGATTTGACCGACAACGAGGCCAGTGCACTTATGAGACAGCCCGATGTTGATAATGAGCCAGACCATATGATGCAGCCCCATCAAGTTAATGCGGGTAATGTACTCAAAGCACTCGACCCATCTGTAGTCAACACATTGCGTGAATCTGGTGGTGGTACTTTAGGGGCGAAAGATAAAATCGATGGTTTGACTGATGCACTAAATCGTGGTTCGTCACGCGGTAAGGTCGCTAGGCAGTGGAAAAGAACACAAGGTATGGCCGAGAAACGATTGAGAGAGTTCACCTCATCGTATGATTCTAAAGGATACAAAACGAAGCGCACTATCGAAGAGCGTACGGCAGCTTCGGTGATAGAGGCAGGAATCGGAGAGTCGACCAACCAAGGTGATCAGCTGAACACAGAGACTCCTTGGGGTAATATACTAAACACGTCCCAAACAAACGAGCTAAATCGTGCGGTCGTGGCGGCAGAATTTTTGCGAGGTGTTCAGGCGGGGGAGATCGACATAAGTCACTTGAGCCCACAGGAGAGAGCTTGGGTGTATGGATTTACCGATGAACAGTTTGGTTTCGGGGTCCGTGACAAATCGAACGAAGAACTAGCAGTGTTAGGTGAGTTTCTCGAGCGAATTGGTTATGATACATCTAGCCAAGAAACGTCGTCGTATTCTCCTAAAATAGACAAAGATAACGCGGTAGAAAGTGATCAAACATTTGTACAAACTAAGAAAGCAGCACCTACTACTAGTGACTCTTCGTTAGGTATTTTTAACTTACGACCAAACACCACAGTCAGTTATCATTACCCAAAGCGAAATGCGATGGCGGCGCGATCACGTCGAGCAACATATCGAAAATGACTCGACCGAGGTGTATACTGTTTAGCGATATTGTAATTTTAGATAATTTGTGGTAACGTACTATCATGTATAAAGGTGATCGACCGAAGGTGTTTCCTGTCATCGTGACCATCTTAGTGGTGTCACTAATGGTGGCGGCGGTTACGTCAGTTGTGCGTATGGTAGCGTCGCGCGAGAATACGAAAACGACTCAGCAGCAGTCGACCGAGACGCTTTACGACCAGGTAGTAGCACACAATGCTACTAATAGTGTGCGGTGGACGGTAAGAGGTCCGATCGTAGCCGATGAAAAATTCCGTTCGTACCAGATAGAGATTACGCCGAGTCGCCGTATTTACACAGTTTATCAGGGCTATCTCGACAAGAAGCTCGACGAAAAAACGTACGAGAATAACCAACAGGCGTATGAGCAGTTCGTATTTGCTTTAGCTAAAGCAGAGGTCGACAAGACTAGATCAGTCGACGATGACGATGTGCGCGGTGTTTGTGCTACGGCAGGGCGTTTGTATACTTTCGAAACGATGGATAACGGCGTAACGAAAACACGCATCTGGACTTCGAGCTGTCAGAATTCGCCTGGCTCGATGAAGGCAGACGTCGCTAAGATTCATGCACTATTTGCGAACCAGATACCAAATTTTGCGCCGTTGTTTGACAAAGTACAATAGGTAGGTGAGCTTTGGGGTGGATGGTGTCGACTCATGTTATAATATTCCTATGATTGATGCAGTGATTTTTGATTGTTTTGGAGTGCTGTTTGGTGGTAGCGTCGAAATATTAACAGCACAGTGCCCACCAGAGAACAGAAATGAGTTAGCGGATATTTTCGCACAGTCAGACTACGGATATATCACACACGATGAATTTATCACAGAGGCATCAAGATTGTTGGGTTATTCGACAGATCATTTCCGTCGTGTTTTGTCACAGGCGCATGTCCGTAATGATACACTATTTGCGGTAATTCGTCGGTTGCGACAGCGATATCCGATGCTTAAGATCGGATTACTTAGTAATGTTGGCGGTGATACGATTAACAAGCTATTTACCAATGAAGACTTGGCGCTATTTGATGCTCGCGTACTGTCTTACGAAGAGCATATAGCCAAGCCAAATCCAGAAGCTTTCTCGCTGGTGGCTGAGCGGTTGGGTATACCAGTAGGACGCTGTATCATGATCGATGATCGGGCAGAAAATTGCGATGGAGCCGAGGTGGCCGGTATGAGTGCAATATTATATACTACAGTAGCTAACTTGAAGCGCGACCTCCAACCATACGGTGTTAATGTAGAGTAGATAAAATAACGAAGAGGTGCAGCGTGCCCGAATTACCAGAGGTAGAAACGATTCGTCGTGGCTTGGCCGAATTATTGCCAGGCAAGATAGTGTGTGCGACCGTAGTATTTGATTCACCGAAAAGTTTTCCTAACGCTCTGGCTGACGTGCAGCAATTTCTATATGGAGCTACGGTAACTATGGTCCGTCGTCGTGCTAAGGTGTTGCTGATAGATCTCGACAGTCGTTATTCATTGGTAGTACACCTGAAGATGACGGGGCAGTTGGTGTTGCGCAACGATCTGCAGCAGTTTGGTGGTGGTCACCCGACCGATTCGTTGGTCGGAGCCTTGCCTGATCGTTCGACTCGGGTGCAGCTTAGTTTCACCGATGGGTCTCAGTTGTTCTTTAATGATCAGCGTAAGTTTGGTTGGATGAAGCTTATACCGACTGATGAAGTCATGCGGTTACCATTTATGCAAAAAGTCGGTCCCGAGCCTCTCGATCCGAGTACTACACCAAATGATTTTATCATGCGAATTCGGCGCCATCCTAGGATGAAGTTGAAGCCAGCGTTACTTGATCAATCGGTTATCGCAGGGGTAGGAAATATTTATGCTGATGAGTCACTTTGGGCAGCACGCCTCCACCCGGAGATTCGAGTGGGTGATGTCGGCGACCAACAGCTCCGGGTGTTGTTCACGGAGCTCAGGCAGATATTGCAGCTTAGCATTAGTCAAGGTGGGTCGACCGACAAAAATTACGTCGACGCCGAAGGGCGGAAGGGGAATTATCTTCAGTTTGCTCATGTGTTTCGCCGTGAAGGGCAGCCTTGTCATCGCCACCCCGATGTACTTATTATCAAAACCAAGGTCGGCGGACGTGGCACGCACACTTGTCCAGTATGTCAACCAGCTCCAATGGATGAGATATAGATGAGTATGAGTACCTAGGTCGTTCTCTAGCAAGAAAAGAGACAGTTGAGTACAATATGATAGATGATATATCTCTTGGTCGGTACAAATGAGTTTCGTATTTCCGAAATACTCACTGTCATAGCAGCGGAGGTCGGAGTGGAACGCGAAATGATTGATTCTACAGAGCTCGACCTCAATGGGCTAGCAGATGTTATGCGGGGGGTGAGTTTATTCGCCGAGCGGCGGCTAGTAGTATTGCGACAATTATCCGAGCAGCAGGAGTTATGGCGTATGTTGGGAGAGTGGTTGACAGAGGTGCCGGCTGAGACAACACTGGTTTTGGTCGAAGCGAAACCAGACAAGCGCACCAAAACATATAAGACATTACAAAAACACGCCAAAATTACTACAGTTGAGCCATTGACAGATCGGCAAAGGCCAGCAGCAGAACGGTGGCTACAGCAGTATGCAATGAACCATGGGGTGTCACTCACAAATCAGCAGGTGAGCGATATGGTGATGCGAGCAGTAGTGCCCGACGAGACGGGATATACAGCTACGATCGACCAAGCATTATTAGCGCAGGCGATCACAGCTTTGGCGCTATGTGACACCGTGACCAATGAAACGATCGCAACGGTGTTGCCGCCCGCTCGAGAATTCTCGGCGTTCGACCTTATGGCTCTTGCGATTCGTCGTCGCTCAGCAGAGGTGCAGGCAGCATTAAGGGAGTTGCGAGCCAATGATGATCCTTACAAGCTAGCTCCATTGATATGGTCGCAGTGGTATCAGGTGGTGGCAGTATCTATCGGTAGCCAGGTGAGCGATGCACAGCTAGCGAAAGATACGGGTTTACATCCATTCGTTGTCAAAAAAACACGACCATTAGTGCAAAACATATCGTCATCGGCGATTTACGAATTGACTAAATATGCAGCGGCACTCGACACTGAGATGAAGTCGGTCGGTGGAGACCCATGGTTGGCTATTGAGCGATTCTTGATGCGTGTGGCGCAGCGAGATAAATAATACAGTTTACAGTTGATAAATAAAACACCCCAATAGGGAGGTGTTTTATTGAAATTTGCCAATGACTTAAGCAAGCTTAACGTTAGCGGCCTTGGCAGCCTTGGCGAGAGCGGCTTTGCGGCGACTCGCGGTGCGTTTCTTGAGTAAACCCTTTTTGACAGCCTTGTCGAGTTCACTTTGGGCGCGACTCAGACTGGTGGCAGCTGGCTCAGCAGTGAAGGCTTTCGTGGCGAGCTTGATATTGCGCTTAGTCGTAATATTGCGCTGGCGACGGGTAGCTGTTTGCTTCATGCGTTTGACCGCAGATTTGATGATGGGCATGTATTTCCTTTGTACGTTAATTTATCGGTTAGTACTACAATCAGTCGCCCATTATAAAGCACATTAGTGTTTTTGTAAAGTATTAGCAGCTAGGGGCGCTCATCATTGACGGAACGAAATTACTTATGGTAGAATGAACAGAGTTTCTAGTAAGCTAAGTGAGGAGCTATGGACGACGAACAGGTGCGGCAACAGATTATCGATAAGCTAAACGAAAGCAACAACATTCTCGTTGCGGTAAATGCGAATCCGACAGTGGATGAATTGAGTGCTGCGCTAGGCCTGACTTTATTGCTTAACAAAATGGACAAGCATGCGACAGCCGTATTTAGTGGCGATGTTCCGCCGGCTGTTGGTTTTTTGGAGCCAGAGCGTACCTTTGAAAACACTATTAATAGTTTGCGTGATTTTATTATTGCATTTGATAAAGAAAAAGCCGACCATTTGCGCTACAAGGTTGATGGTGATCTGGTGAAGGTGTTTATTACGCCATATAGGGCGACGATTAATCAGGATGATCTTGAGTTTAGCCAGGGTGATTATAATGTTCAATTTGTCGTGACGATCGGGGTGCGAGAAGAGTCTGATCTCGATCCAGCTCTGCATGGGCACGGGCGAATTTTGCGAGAGTCGCCGGTCGCTGCACTGCACATTAGCAACCCAGGTGCTTTGGGTAATATCATGTGGACCGACCAAACTGCTAGCAGCTACAGTGAAATGGCTACTCGGTTGGCGCAGGACTTTGTGGTTGATGGTGATGACCAACCCCTGATAGACAAACACATTGCGACAGCATTTTTGACGGGTATCGTGGCATCGACCGATCGCTTTAGTAACGAAAAGACTAGTTCGCGTGTGATGACTTTGGCGGCGCAATTGATGACAGCTGGTGCCGATCAGCAACTCATCGCGGCGAAATTAGCCGAGGCGCGGCAATTGGCCGCTGGCCCTTTACCGAAGGAAACTAAGACGCCTAACACAGCTAAGGTAAAGGCTACCAACAAGAACAAAGATCGTGCGCTAGTTATTTCACACAATCCAAATGCTGCGCCAAAGTCGAAAAAACCATTAAGTCAAACCGACAGCGATGAAGAAGAATTGGCACAGCAGTTAGCCAAGAATAACCCAACGAATTCAAATAGCTCGCGTCGTTCAGGCCGTGGTGGTGATACAGCCGATGACTGGCGTCGTCCGATAGAAACACCGATTGGTGAGCCAAGTCTTGGTGGCACATTGAGTGCGACGATCAAACAAGCTGCCGACGATAAGCGTCGAGCGGATGAAGATGGTCGCAACAAAACCATCCTCTCGCACAAAGGGGGTCGATATCTCGAAGATAATTCGAGCCAAGATACCTTAAATGCTGCGACTAGTGGTGCATCTCGTATACCGATGGCGCACAATGATGGTATGTTGCCCCCAGCGCCTGGGCGAGAGCCGACTTTGGCAGAAATTGATGCTGAGCATCGTGGCAAGCCAATGCCGCGGCCCGATAACGCCGATGCGCCTGTTTTGCCACCGCTTCCACCGATGCCAGACTTCTCGAGCTTGCCACCTATGCCAGGCGATGGTGACGATTCAATGTCGCAGCTTGATGCAGCTCTTCAATCAGAGGCGAAATCCAAAAAAGACAGCGATAACCCGGCTCAGTTCAAACGACCGAAATAATCTGACAGTAATAACTATACGTATATGCGCGAGCGTGAGTCGGCGCCTGGTGTTACCTTGGCAATACTTTGTCTAGTTGCCGTTTAGTCTAGATGATATACTAACTATCATGGATGAGGATGATCGCATAATATTGATCGATAAACCGGCTGGGATGACTAGCTTCGGTGTGGTGGCACGTTTGCGGCGAGTCTTGAGCGAACAGGCTGGACATAAAATAAAAGTAGGACACTGTGGTACGCTCGATCCTTTTGCGACGGGTTTGATGGTCTTGGTGACTGGTAAAGAATGCAAAAATGCCATGCGTTATACTAAGCTAGACAAGATTTATGAGGCTACCATTTACTTGGGTGCCACCAGTACGACAGGCGATCCAGAGGGTGATATAACAAAGCTAAGTACTATTCCACCCGAGCGCGTCACAGTAGAGGATATTTTGCGGCAATTTACTGGTGAAATATGTCAACGGCCGCCGATATTTAGCGCTATCAAGATCAATGGCCAGCGTGCCTACAGGTTGGCGCGTGATGGGAAAAAGGTCGAAATACCCGTGCGGACAGTGCGAATTTACAGGTTGGAGCTGGTCGAGTACGATTACCCGCTGTTAAAAATTCGCGTTCACGTTTCGAGTGGCACGTACATTCGTTCGTTGGCGGTCGATATTGGTGAAGCGCTGGGGGTAGGGGCGTATTGCCAGGAGTTACGACGCACCAAGATTGCCAAATATGATATATCCGATGCACACCAGCTAAGTGAATTTGGTATTGCGGATTGATGAAAAAATTATTCGGTCAACAAGATGACATTTGATAAAAGTTTAGCCTAAATGATTGAAAATACGTAACACGATAAAAGAGGAAGCATGAATATTCAACTCCGAGCACGCACGACAGTTGCCACGATCTCCACAGAGGGTGGCTACGTAACCTCACTAGCCGATCATCGGGGTGACATATTTTATCCTAAACGTAAGCACTTGACTCCCAGTGGTGTACAGAAAGCCCGTGGGGGTTGTCATGTCTGTCTGCCGAATTTTGGGCCTGGTGGAGCAAGTGGTCTGGCACAACATGGTTTTGGGCGAACGTCTGAATGGCAGGTCGATGAGCAGTCATCTGCGGGTGTGACGCTACGATTAACAGGGGTGTCACTATATGAGGCACTTGATGCAGTGCTTGTATACCAACTCCAAGCCCAACAGTTCACGATGCGGTTGATACTCCACAATTCTGGCGATGTACCACTCCTGGTAGCGCCAGCGTTTCATCCGTATTTTGCGGTCGGGGCGGTGGTCCCGGTGCTTGATGGCCAGACGCTTCACGACCTTACGCCGCTAGCTGATACATTGTTTGTCGATGGCGTACGCCGCGAGTTGGTCGCGCACGATCGCCATATTACGTTGCGATCGACCAACTTGTCGCGATGGGCGGTGTGGACAGATCAACGTGGTCCGTACCTCTGTGTCGAGCCGACATACCATGGTAATGTATTCGCCGAAGACATGGCACACGCAGACCAGATAGCGCCAGGGCAGCGAACGATGTATGAACTTTGTATACAATGGTGAGATAAAGCCAGGAGAATATATGTCTGAGGGGCTTGCGTCCTTATGATAATAGATTGTATCATAGGTGTATGAGTGTTAATCATGATCATCTATCGAGCCAAAACCAAGAACCAAACCCAGAGGAAATTTCCTTTAGTGAGCTGTATGCGTTAGCACAAAAAGCAGTGCAGGGTGAGGGGAGTAGAACGTTTATGGACGATAATCGTTACAAATACACACAGATTCCTGCGCCATCCGAGTTGGTGGGAAAATTATTTTGCAGTGGCGAGACCTATCTAGACCCAAGGTCTGTGAGCGATGTGGCGGTCGTTGAAGATTATGCTGATGGTCAAGAAGAGCCAGTGGCTCATAGTGTTGAGGTCGCAGTACACACTATTGACCCTACGGATCGTGAGAGTTTGGGTTTGGCGCCTCTTGAGGTAAGCACATTGTATGTAATAGAGATGCCGGTGTCTGCTGGCGAAGAAAGCGCTAGGGCGATGATAGAGTATGCGATCGATGGATCTGCCGAAGCAGACGGAGACAGAGATATACTACCCGAAGAGAGGAAGGCTATTGCTGAACTGCTCAAAGCGATGGCAGAAGAAGATCCACAGGAGTAGTCGACGAGATTTGACCTACTCTCCATCCTCTGCTACAATAAAGAGCCATGATAACAAAGGATAACAAAGCGAAAGCGATTGCTTTGACTCAGGTCAGCAAGAACGATGTCGGTAGCCCGCAAGCACAGGTGTCGATCTTGACGGCTCGTATCAAAGAGGTGACAGAACACCTTAAGTCCAACAATCACGACCATATGGCGCGTCGTGGGCTCAAACAGATGGTCGGTAGGCGCAAGCGTCTACTACGCTACCTAGAGCGGACAAACTTTGAGGCGTACAAAGCGACGATCGAGAAATTGGGTCTACGCAAATAGTCGCGATAGACCAGACAATGTAGTCTCCTCACTGAAGTGGGGAGATTTTGCGCTTTGGGAGATTGTATGATATGATTACCCCATAATAATATAATATTTCAAACAAAGAATAAGTGATCGACACGAAAGACTAGGGCTATGGTGAATCAATCCTCCTACAATACACTGACAGCAAATGAACGCGATACGTCACCAGTGTCACCGACTCATAGTGAGCTTACTGCCAAGCGACGTGAGTATGTCGCGCAGCGCAGTGAAATGCAGACTTGGCGTGTGGTGCGAGATTGGGCTCGTATGTCAAGCGGCGAAAGAGAGGCAGGGTTTCTAGTGCACGGACGCTGGGTCGATACTTCGTTGGCAGACGATCTCTGGTTGAGGGAAATATCACCACTCGTGGCTCGGGACGATGATGGCAATATTTCATTGACTGACAAAGCAGCAGAGCTCCTCGAACTAGATCAATTAGACGAGCGCAAAATCACAATGCGCCGCAAACTAACCGAAGATTCACTCACTGACGCAGAGTTTGAAGAGAAGATTCAGGCGTTATACGCGAATGATCCATACATGAAGCGATTGCATGATGTAGCGCGCTTGACAGATGAGGCGCTCGGTCAACTGAGCTCTGATGGTCCAGGATTGGTACCGGTGCGAACATTTGACTTAGAAGATCCTTATGACAAGGAAGCTTATGATGATATTGTCAATCGAATCGAATTGAACGGTGTAGCGTTTGGTATGTATGGTACGACTATGTATGTGCAGCGTCATGAACATAATAATGACGATGAGCATCTTTATCTTCATACTGAATCAGCCCAGCGCCTGTTGGCTGCATTCGATACGAATGGTTTGCCGCTACATGAGTCGGCTCGGTGTGAACTGGTCGAAGAAAATGATAAGCGTTATGGTAACGCATACGCTTGGATGTCGCGTGAGATTATCAAGATGGCGGCTGATCGTGAAGAGGAGTTTTTCGACGAGCCGGCACTTGAGGCTTGGCAGCGAGCGGGGCAGCTTATCCCAGAGACAGGTGATGACGCAGCAGATACGATGATCGCGCTCGTCAATCAGTTCATCACACGGGGAGACGATCGGTCGAGTGACTTCCCGGTACCGCCCGAAGGGGCAGTGAAGTTGCGGGAGGATAGCTGCAAGGATGTCGAGGAGTATTTTGATTTAGCGATCGATGAAGGCGAATTGAGTTTGATCACTACTCAAAGTAAAGATGGGGTGGATCTTCGTTTTATCGAAAAAACACATGGTGCGCACACTATGTTGGCTGTCGATCCGGTGAAGTATTGTGGTATTGTTTTCCCGCCAGGGACGCTCTGGGCGCAGCGTGGTAGTAATGAGGGCTTCGTGCCACTACGGTTGACGGGGTTTTGTTTCGACGCGCAGACAGCCGCGGTGGTATTTGGAGACGACAACCTCTACCAGCATAGGTCGTCAGAAGAGTCTATATCGGTACATCGGTATTTGGAGATGATGAGTGATGGCAGCGCGGAGAAGAAACCACCGGTCATACCAAAGAATTGGGTTAGATTTGTCTAAGTGAACATCATAAAAAGAGTGCTGATAAGGAGGCGAGAGAAGATCTCGCCTCTGTTTTTTGTTGTTTATACTACTATTATCGGCAGGATGATAATGTAGCACTTGTAAACATAAGAGGAATGAGATACAATGTCTGCGACACGTTTTATCAAACAAAAGGAGGGGATTACGTGAAAGAGGGTAGGTTAAATATTAAAAAGCGCGCGGTATCTATACCGCTTGTGGCGGCAGCGATAGCTGTCGCGGCGGGTAGTTTCTTCATGCTGCGACCAGGAGTAGTGCGAGCTGATGCGATCAATAACACCGATTTTGTCATGACAGTGAAGTCGGACAATGCTGGTGCATCGGGGAATAATCAGTTCACTATTCCGACAACAAGCACTGGGTACAATTATACGGTTGACTGTAATAACGATGGTACCCCAGAATTAACTAATCAGACGGGTGATGCTACCTGTACCTTTGGCGCTCCGGGGACACACACGATACGGATCGGTGGTACATTTCCGCGGATTTACTTTAATGATGCTGGCGACAAGCTGAAGCTTTTGTCGGTCGACCAGTGGGGTACTGGTACATGGGCCTCGATGGCACAAGCCTTCAGTGGGGCTTCTAATATGGATGTCAAGGCAGCAGATACACCAAAGTTTGGTAACAACGTTTATTTGAGCGGTATGTTCAAGAACGCCTCCAGTTTGCAGGGCGCATCTGCGAACTGGAACTGGGATACCAGCAAGGTAGTTTCACTTTCAAATGCTTTTGAAGGAGCGACGCGGTTTAATGCGGATATTTCTAGCTGGAATGTTGGTAAGGTGACTGAAATGCAGTCTGCGTTTAAAGACGCGAAAGCATTTAACCAAAATCTTGGCGCCTGGGATTTGAGCAGCGCGACCAATATTGGTGCCATGTTCCAAGGGGCGACTACTTTTAACAACGGTGGTTCAGACGCTATTAAGGGCTGGAATACCGCGAAGGTCACATCGATGGATGGTACTTTTAATGGGGCTACGAGCTTCAATCAGCCACTAAACTGGGATACTAGCCATGTGACTGCGATGCGACAAATGTTTAATAATGCAACTAGCTTCAACCAGTCATTAGCCAACTTTAACGTCACTTCACTGAGAAGTACTGCTGGTGGTGCATGGCTTGGTGGAACAAATATGCTGAACAATACCGCATTATCGCGCGATAATTATGACAATACGTTGATCGCATGGGCTGCGCAGAACGTTCAGACTGGCGTGTCGATCGGAGCTGTAGGCCTGAAATATTGCCAGGGGGATGCTGCGCGAACTTCGCTCATCAATAATAAACAATGGACGTTTACTGGTGACGCAAAAGACCCAGCTTGTATGCCGCCAGCTGCTCCAACTGCAGCGCCAGACATGACAGCTGCGACTGATTCGGGTGATTCAGATTCAGATAACGTCACTAACAACAAAACACCATCGTTCGTCGTGAAATGTACGGCGAATGGTACGACCATCAAACTGTATGTCGACAATGTCCAAGCCGCGACAGCTAACTGTACTGGTGCTGGCGATATCACAGTACCATTGACAACGCCATTGGCTGATAAGGCTTACAGCCTGACTTACACGGAATCGAATGCTTTCGGTGAGTCGCCCAAATCACAGGTACTTGGATTTACGGTAGACACAACCGCTCCGGCTGCGCCGCAGATTACTATCAGTCCGATCGCGACCGATGATGTCATCGATCAGACCGAAGCTACTCAACAGCAAACTATAACTGGTACTGTAGCTGGTGCAAAAGATCGCGATCCAGTAGAATTGACCATTAATGGTGTACGCAAGCAAGCTTCGCTAGATGGTAATCGTTTCACCTTTACTGTGCCAGGTGCAGACTTGGTCAATAATCCAGACAAAAAGGTGACAGTTTCTGTCACTACCAAAGATGTCGCTGGCAATGCAGCTACAGGCACTCAAGATCGACCATATACAGTAAATAATACTCCAACACCAGCTCCAGCCGCACCAACTCTGAAGCCATCATCGGACACAGGTGTCTCCAATTCTGACAACATCACAAATCAAACAGCGCCGACTGTTATTCTGACCTGCCAGAATGCAACAGACAAATTACACATTTACGTTAATGGCACTTCGTTGCAGGATGTACAATGCACGCAGGCTGGTCCAGTCGAAGTAGCGCTAAATACGCTTGGCCAAGGTCAGCGACGAGTGGCATATACTGTGGAAAATGCTGCTGGTAATGTTTCAGCGCCGTCAGCTGAACTATCGCTAGAAATTGATACCACAGCACCGCAGGCAAATGTCCAAACATCTGGTACATTTACTACTATCCCCGACATCAAGGGTAGTACTAATGACACTAATGCTACAGTCGTTGTCACTATCGGTGGCGTTGATTATCCAGCTACAAATAATGCTGGTACATGGACAGTCCCAGCAAGTGCTCTCGCAGCTCTCGGTAATGGTGTGCACGACTTTACTGTGAAGGTAACTGATGTTGCGGGTAATGTGGCGACTATTCACAGCAGCTTCACTCTAAATCTGCCGACGCCACCTACACCTCCAACACCGCAACCGCAACCGAACCCAGCCAACCCTGCACCAAACGATACTGCCAAGCCAGAAAAGTTAGAGCAAGAAGGGCTAGCTGATACTGGTACAAATATCGCGATAGCTGTAGTCGCGGGTGTCGCTATGATCGCTGCTGGTTCTCTAGTGATCCGACAAAAATTAGCTAAAAAATAAAATACAGACGTCGTTTAGATTATTAAATGTGCGATGGCTCTTTAGTGGGGCCATCGCTTTAATATGCACTTTATGCATAAGAGGCATGTAGTGATTTGTAACGAAAACTGCTATAATAATAACTGTAACATTAAGCGAAAAGTGATAGAGACGAGGATTTGCTCTTTTACGCCTAGCGAGAGCTGAGCGAGGTGGCGAAAGCGAGTTTTCACCCCTGTTACTCTTCGCTAAAGAAAGGAGGCTCATTATGAGCATTATCAATCCGAGTGGTAAGGAAATTTTTAGTGTTACCACGGAATTTTGCGGCCGGCCGCTGAGTATCGAGGTGAACCGCGTCGGTTTTCGTACGACTGGCAGTGTGCTGGTGCGCTATGGCGACACGGTAGTGTTGGGCAGTGCGCAGGTTGGCTCGCGGCCTATTCAGCTGGATTATTTTCCGCTCTCGATCGATTATGAAGAAAAATTTTATGCAGCGGGCAAGATTTCTGGCTCGCGGTTTATCAAGCGTGAAGGCCGCCCAAGCGACGAAGCGATTTTGATCGGCCGATTGATTGATCGTCCAATTCGTCCGCTATTTCCAAAGGGCTATCGCCAAGAGGTACAGGTGGTGGCGAGCGTGCTCAGTATGGATCCGAATTTTCGCCCTGACATGGTGGCGATGGTGGCGGCGAGTGCGGCGCTGAGCCTGACTGGAACGCCGTTTGACGGACCGGTGGCGGGTTTGCGCGTCGGCCAGGTGAATGGTGAATTTAAGGCATTTTTGACGCCAGAAGAGCGTGCGGCGAGTGATCTTGATTTGGTGGTGGCTGGAATTGAGAGCGGTATTACGATGGTTGAGGCTGGCGCCAAGGAGGTATCAGAGGAGGCTATCGTCGATGCGATGGCGTGGGCGCACCAGATGATGCAGCCAGCGATTCAATTACAAAAGGAGCTGGCCGAGAAGGTTGCGCCAGTCCAGCAGGAATATGAATTGGTACTGCCAAATCCTGATGTACAGACTGAAGCGGATGCTTGGGTTGACGGTAAATTGGGCGAGCAAATTCGCCGGCCGTACCCAGAGCGCAACGAGGTAGTGAATGAAATTCGCTGGGCGTTTCATGAGGCGATGGCCGAGAAAATTGGCGAGGAGTATGATGAACTGCGTGATGAGTACGACGAGGCATTCACTATGGCGCTGCATAAAGACGTGCGGCGCGGTATCGTCGAGGAAGGTAAGCGCCCAGACGGTCGCGAGCTGACGGAAATTCGCCCGCTGAGTTCGGAGGTGGGCTTGCTGCCGCGAGCGCACGGTTCGAGCTTATTTACTCGAGGCGTGACGCAGGGCATGAATATTGTAACCTTGGCGCCGCTCAGCTATGCGCAATTGGTTGACACCATGGAGCAGACTGATTATGAACGGCGGTATATGCATCATTACAATGCGCCAGGTTACACGGTTGGCGAGGTCAAGCGTCTCGGCAGTCCTGGCCGGCGCGAGATTGGCCACGGCTATTTGGCGGAGCGGGCGCTGACGCCAGTACTGCCAACTGAGGAAGAATTCCCGTACGCCATCCGCAGCGTGACGGAAATCATGAGCCAGAATGGTTCGACTTCGATGGCGGCGACCTGTTCGAGCTGTTTGGCGCTGATGGATGCGGGCGTGCCGCTGAAAGCGCCAGTGTCGGGTATCGCTATGGGCCTGATGATGGACGGTGATACGCCGTATGTTCTGAGCGACATCGCTGATGCTGAGGATTTTGCTGGCGATATGGACTTTAAGGTGACAGGTACGGCGAAGGGTATTACGGCGCTGCAGATGGATATGAAAGTGCACGGTTTACCGGTGGATGTATTGCGCCAGGCAATTGAACAG
Source organism: uncultured Candidatus Saccharibacteria bacterium (assembly GCA_945873065.1). Classification (GTDB taxonomy): domain Bacteria; phylum Patescibacteriota; class Saccharimonadia; order Saccharimonadales; family Saccharimonadaceae; genus Saccharimonas. The sequence goes on along the minus strand of CAMCBN010000001.1, from coordinate 115,960 downwards.
AGTAAGGCTGGCCGGGCGTTTATCCTCGATCACATGCTGAGCATCTTGCCAGCGCCACGCGAAGCGCTCAGCCCGTATGCGCCGCGTATCGAAAAATTGAAGATTAACCCAGATAAGATTGGTGCGGTGATCGGTAAGGGCGGCGAAGTGATCAATAAGATCACCTCAGAAACTGGCGCAGAAATTGACATCAAGGAAGACGGGCTGATCACTGTGGCCAGCCCAGACGGCGCGTCGATCGAAAAGGCGATTAACTGGATCAAGAGCCTGACCGAAGAGCCAGAAGTCGGCAAAATTTACGAGGGCAAAGTCGTCAGCATTAAGGATTTCGGCGCTTTTGTGAACATTTTGCCAGGGGTGGACGGGATGGTGCACATCTCGAAACTAGCTGAAGGCCGGGTCGCCAAGGTGACTGATGTGGTCAAAGAAGGCCAGATCGTTCGGGTAAAAATCACCGGGATCGATGAGCGCGGTAAGATTAATTTGACGATGATCGGTTTATAGCCAATAAGCTTCGCAATATAGATGTATAATATGCTAAAATACGATACAACAAGTAAATAATAAATTAAGGAGATTTATGAGTAATACACCCTCTGACAAACCAGCCATGACTGCGCCAGACGCTAGCATGAGCATGGGGGCGACACCTACACCTACAGAACCGACGCCACCGATACCACAACCGATTGACCCTAGTAAGCAACCCCAACCGACTACTATGCCACCGATGCCACCCAAAAAAGGTATGAGTAAGGGTTTGCTGTGGGGCCTGATCGGCGGCGGTATCGGACTAATTGTCGTCATTGTCGCTATTGTTTTGGCGGTGATCTTCTTGGGGGGACCGAGTCGAGACGACTACAGGCAGGCGATCAGGGTCATAGATGAGATCAATGATTCGTCGAACACATCGAATATATCATCATCGAGCGACCCTGAGGAGCTACGCAAGAATATTGATGATATCATCGACAAGATGGATAGTGGCAACGAAAAACTTGTCAAAATGAAGGCGCTCCAAGACCCAGAGGCGAAGTCGCTGTATGACGACTATAGAAGATTGTACGACAAGGCTAAGCCTCAGTTGAACGATCTAGTCGAGGCTGTGACAGCGTATCGTGATATGCTAAGCTGTCGTCGAACGTCTGCCACGTATATTTCTACTTACAATAAGACAGCCCAGGAAGTTGGTGCAGCATTTGACAGTACTTACAAGAATTGTTTGTCTTCGATAAATAAATACACCTCGTCAGATATCGACAGTATCAAGTTGTATGCAAAAGCACAAAAAACTTACTACCAGCAAATTCGCAGCTACATGATGGCTCGTGCAAACAAGGACTACTCTGTATCATACCCAGTGTACCCATCGGTAACAACGCCACACACCAAGATCTTTTCGGAGTTCAAGGGCAAGGAAGCTGACTCAAAATTGCGTGAATTACGTACGTATATGAGAAACAAAACCCTCCGTGGATAACGGAGGTGAGGGCGTTAGCAGCTACACTTCGAAACAGCCACCGCTTGGGTGGCTGTTTCTTGTTGCTGTTTCTTGTCGTTGATTGACAGTGATAATATTAACTTCGTTCTGGTGGGGTCACGGTGAAACCAGCACGCCGGAGTGTATTTTGTGCGTTATCAATTTTCTGGTCTTGTTGTGCTCGACGTTCGCGGAGCTCGGTTTGTGTGGCGTGTTCTTGCTTGGCACTGGCGACAGCATCGGCGATTTTGTCGTCTAGAGTTAGGTCGGTTTGTGGATACGGGCCAACGATTTGTACACCATGTTCGCCGAATTTACCGAGACTTGGTCGGTTCATATCGCGGACGATGAGCTCGAGATTTGAATCGGAGTGGACTTTGAATGGTCGACCATTGTACTCGCCACCGACAGCTATATATTTTCCAGCGATATTCGAGAGGATGCGTGATGTTTCGGCGGCCTGTTCGAGGCAAGTACTGATATGAGCACCAGTAAGTGGCTGTTCTAGGTTGATCGTATCGACATGATTCAATATTTGGCGTACTTGCGCTACTTCTTCTCGGAGGCGCTCCAACTCCTCCATGATAGCCTGTTGGTTTCTCGTCAGTTCTTTGTCTGATGGTTTTGACATCAAAGCGGTCCTCCTGCTTCACAACATTAATATAAGCATTTTACTACAAACTAGATAATTTGTCACAAACCACACAAGATAGGTATATGACAAAAGTAGACATAAGGTGTGGGTTTGTTTTATAATATATGATATAATCTATAGTCGATATCTATTATACTATTTAGAAGTAAGGAGAATCATGAGATTATCGGGAGCGGTAGAGCAAGCATGTTGTATCGTGGTGCTGCTGGCACACCCAGAGCTACGAACACCCGTGACGAATAATAATTTGGCAGAGCGGATGATGGTATCGCCGACATACATCACTAAAATAACGCGCAAATTGGTCGAGAAAGGTTTGATTAATTCGGCGCGTGGTGCGGGTGGAGGGTTTCGGCTGGCGCGTGATAGTGATGACATCACATTGTGGGATATTGTCGTGGCGATCGAGGGCGATGGTAACTTCGTCGAATATCAAGGAGTAGCGGAGCGAATGTTCCCTAAAGATGGTGACGAGATAAATCGTGGAGCGGGGATTATCATGCGGGCATTTGATAGGGCGCATCGAAACTGGGCCGAAGAGCTACGTGGAGTGACACTAAAAAAGATTATGAAGGAAATAGTACATGGTTGAAAAATTGAAACAAACAATACGCCGGCGGCGAAGTATCATGGTGCAGGCGGAATGGCGACATCTGGTCCATAGCAAAATGCTCTTGGTGGCTGTGATAGCAATTTTGTTTATACCAGTGCTATATGCAGCGATATTTTTAAGCGCGGTGTGGGACCCGTATGGAAATACAGAGCATTTGCCGATCGCGTTTGTGAATGAAGATCGTGGTGCGCGGTTGGGAGACAAGTCTCTAAATGTTGGCAAAAGTGTAGCAGACTCGCTCGCTACCAATAAAAAAATCGGCTGGGAATTTGTGGATATAAATCAAGCGCGTGATGGAGTGAAGCGTGGCCATTATTATGCGGTGGTATCTGTGCCGGCTGATTTTTCGGCACGGGCTGCATCGCTGACACAAAAGCAGCCACAGCGGGCTACGATGACATACACACTGACTCCAGCCAAAAATTACGTGGGTTCGATCATTGGTCGCCAGGCGGCACAAAATATCAAGACAACGATCGCGCAAGAGATTTCGCAGGCTTATGTCAAGGAAGTGATGACGGGTGTGACGAACATAGGTCAGGGGATGGATCGGGCCAGTCGTGGAGCAGCGCAGTTACATGCTGGTACAGCACAGCTACAACAAGGTTTGCGCCAGTATACAACAGGGGTTCATCAGCTCGCGAATAATCAAACAACGCTGACGAATGGACTGACTCAGCTACGAGCTGGCACAGCTAGATTGCAACAAGGGACGCAGCAACTGAGTAGCGGTGTGCCAACGAGCGGTCAGATCAATCAGTTGGTACAGGGTTTGCAGAGTGTTCAGCAAGGACTTCGAGCGCTAGACGCTAGTGTTGCTCAACCATCGCCAGTGATGTCTAGTCAGCAGCAGGCGGTAGCGAATAGCGCTCAATCTTTAGCGGTGTCGCTACAGGTATCGCAGCCAGCTATGATTGCAGCGGGGGCGGCCGTTCAGACAGCTATGACTCAAGCAGTAGCCAACAATGGTGCGACAACGATGACTTTGCCGCAACTACAAGCGATAGCGCAGGCCCTGGCGCAGACAAAGACTATTGCGACCGAATCGCAAAAACTTCTCGGATCACTTCAAGCGTTAACAAATATACTCACGACACAACAACAAAACCTCAAAGGTGGCGTAGGGACTATCCGAGCTGGTATGGATCGCGTCGTACCACCCACGGTTATGGCATTGCAGGGTTATAATACAGTGCGGTCAGGTAGTGAGCGTTTGGCAACAGGTGTACAACAGCTGAGTACAGGGCTAGTGGTCGCACAACAGGGTAGTCGTCAATTGACTCACGGTGCGATGACACTTGACGCAAATTCTCATGCATTGTTGAACGGTACAAAGGTACTAGCGGATGGTTCGGCGACGCTAGGGGGCGCCTTGCAGAGTGGTGCGGCCCAGGTAGCGCTCATACCAGCAGGCGCACCGCAACAGCAACAAATAGTTACGCCAGTACAGGCCCATGAGGCGACAAATGGCAATGTGCCAAACTATGGTTACGCGATGGCACCATACATGATATCTCTTGCACTGTTTGTCGGTGGCTTGGCATTGACTACGATGTACCCAGTACGCAAGACATTCTCCCGACAGGAGAACCCATGGCGCTGGTGGCTCGCCAAGATGTCGGTGCTCGGATTGGCTGCGTTAATTCAAGCGATGATTCTGATGGTCGTGATGGTATCTGTGGTCGGTCTGCAGCCAGACCATCCATGGCAGTTTATCGGGGCTAGCTGCCTAGCGTCGTTTACCTTTATATCAATCATCACTCTGCTAGTAATGGTATTTGACAATCCTGGCCGTCTACTAGTAATGATACTGATGGTGTTACAGCTAGCGGCTAGTGAAGGGATATTCCCGATACAGACAGCACCGCAATTTTTCCAGGCGATCAACCCCTGGCTGCCTATGACTCACTCGATCATCGCGCTGCGCGAGGCGATTTCGGGCGGTATCGATCGGACGATTTTTGATCAACATATGATGGTTTTGACTGTCTTTCTCGTGATAGCAAACGCGGCGTTGCTCGGCTTCTTCGCTTGGCGTGGAACGCGTAGATTTGCTCACCAGTCGGTAGATGGTGATTGAGCGCTATATTTGACGAATGCGCACGAAGTGCGTACAGTAGGTATTGTACATGTACATATTATTATGTAATGAACAAGAAAGGGTACGAGGATATGGTACGAGGAAGACATGTAGCGTCGCGAGGAGAAGGGTACGATACGACAGCTGATCAATCAGGTCACTACTGGAAGCGAGCTGCTGCAGGGGCGGCACTCGCGGCGGCGCTTACAAGTGGCGTAGCAGAGGCAGCTCCAGTACCTACGACTGTTGCAGTAGAGACGAGTGAAGGTTATGAGCAAGGACAGGAAGCTCCTTCGACTTTCGTGACGATGACATCCGAGCGGGTAGTGGCAGCCGATCAGGCTGTGCGTAGCGGTGTTGCGTCAAGGATAGGAGAAGTGACCAACCCCAGTGAAAATCAGACAGCAGAGCAGGTCTACAATAATGATGATACGCTGATACTATCGATGAACACGGTGGGTGTCGGTGGTGATGCTGTCTTTGTAGAAAAGCCGACTCTCCAATCTGATGGTAGTGTCGCGGTATATGTCATGCGAACTACAGAAAATCCTGGTGGGGCGATGATGAGCTCAGATACAGTTCGTCTCGTTTCAGCATCACCAGAGGCTCATGCGGTAGTTGAGGGTGGTCGTGGTTTTACTGTCGATGAGATAAATAGTTTACTCGTCGATAGCACGACGCGTGTCGAGAGTTTGACTCACCTCACGCCTGGCGGAGAAACTAACGTGACGTTATACAATGACCCAAATTTGGAAGATCCAGCACACAGCAAGGTTGGCTTTGAAGTTTCGGCGGCAGGCCCGTACGATTATAAGGCCGACCAGCCTACCTGGGAGAATCTTTCAGTCGATGCGGCAGGCCAAAAAGCCACCGAAGTCGTCCGCGAATGGTCTACACCTATTACGCAGTAGCTCAAGGGAGAGTTATCGTAGTGCAAAATCGCCTCTCATGTAGAGGTGATTTTGACTTCTAGTGATAAATTTGCTATACTAAAAGAACTGTTAGAGGCGCAAAGCCTGTCTCTCATTTGATATATAAGTTTAGCAGTTTTGAGCGTAAAAGGAGAATACTATGGGTCAACGACGACTGGCTAACCCTAAAGAAGACGATGAAAGTAAACGCCCAGTGCGACAAAAGGCCAACAATACAGTGTTAAGTGCGACAACTACACGTAAGGGTGAGGTTTTTCGGGCTCAACGGCGCATTAGCGAAAGTGTCAACATGCAAGCCAGCCAGCATGTCATCAATGTGCCGGTGAACAAGTCTGTTTACAACGGTTATGGTGGTAAGCAATTTACACTCAGCATGCAGCCCAAAAAACCACGAGCACCGCGCCCTACACTGAAAGTCATCCCGATCGGCGGAGTGGGCGAGATGGGTATCGGCAAGAACATGACTGCTATCGAGTACGACAACGATATCATTGTCATCGACATGGGGTTTCTTTTCCCGGGTAACGACTATCCAGGCATAAACTACATCATACCTGACACTCAGTGGTTAGAAGAAAACAAACACAAGATTCGGGCGCATATATTTACTCATGGTCACCTCGACCACATCGGGGCTTTCCGGCATATTATTCCGAAGTTGCCAGCGCCGGTGTATAGTACAAAATTTACCATCGGCATGTTGCAGCGTACACTAGCTGAGACCGATGACACATACGAGCCAGATTACTACGAGTTGAATCCAGAGAATCACGACATTGTACAATTATGTGATTCGTTTAGTGTAGAGTTGGTGCGTGTCAACCACTCGATACCAGATGCAGCGGCGGTGGTGATCCGTACACCAGTCGGTAATATTCTGAGTAGTGGCGACTGGCGTATAGAAAAAAATCCGGTCGATGGCAAGAAATTCGACTTCGATCGTATCAGTGAAATAGCCGAGAATGAGGGTTTTCTGCTGTTCATGAACGAGTCGACCAACTGCGAGAGCGCTGGTACGCACACGCATGGTGAGCATGATATCCAGCACAGTATGGGCGAAGTGATGGATAAATGGTCTCAGAGTCGAATTATCATTAGTAGTTTCTCTAGCCAGTTGCATCGTATCCAGCTCATTTTGGAAGAGGCTCATCGACATGGGCGTAAAGTGGCTCTCGCTGGATTTAGTATGATGCAAAATTTAGAGGTGGCGTTACGCACTGGGGCGATCAAAATTCCGAAGGACACAGTAGTCAAAATGGAGGATTTGGTGAAATTGCCCGACAATAAAGTCACCATTGTCTGTACTGGAAGCCAGGGTGAATTCACCGCGGTGTTGAATAGGATGGCTACAGGGGCTCACAAATATATCAAGATCAAGGGCAGCGATGTGGTAGTGCTGAGCTCGAATCCGATCCCTGGCAACGAAAAATACGTTGTGCGTACTGTCGATGGCTTGATGCGCGAAGGTGGCGATGTAGTGCAGAATGGCAAGACTCACCTGACAGGTATCGGGCCACTACACTTATCGGGGCACGGTTATTACGACGATCATGTGCGAGTGATAAATGCGGTGAAACCGAAGTATTATTTGCCGAATCACGGTGAATTCCACATGTTAGTCCATAATGCACGCCTCGCCGAGAAAGAATGCGGTATTCCGCGGCAGAATATCTTCGTGTGTGATCCAGGCGATATCGTTGAATTTACCTCTGATGGCGCCAAAAAAATTGGGCGTATTCCGCATTCAGGTGGCACAATGTATGATGACGCTGGAGCGGTCGTTAGCGAAGTGGTGCTAAAGGATCGTATTCACATGAGTATGGAAGGCATGTTCGTCGTAGTGTTGACTGTACAGCGTGGCACTGGCCGACTCCTTACTAGTCCAGATATCATTAGTCGTGGTTTCATTTATCTACGTGATAGTGAAGAATTGATGGGGATGATCCGTGCTCACCTCAAGCAAAAGGTAGCGCATAGTTTCGTTGGTTCGTATGACCTGGATGCACTAAAGAAAGAGATCAAAGATGAAATTAATCATATTTTGTATGATCAGACTCATCGTACGCCGATCGTCATCCCGGTGGTAAATGAGGTTGGTGGCCCGCAGAGGCAGTCTGCTCGCGTCGCGAAGGTTAGCCGTGAAGCACCAGCTGCACCAGCCAGCAAAGCTCGTGCAGCCGAAGCTAATGTTCAGCCGAAATCATCATCGCGTCGAGTGTTACGAGTCAAAGGTGGGGCGGCTGCTACCAATGCTGCCATCGCCGCTAAACGATCGTCAGCGTTGTCTAGCCAGTCTAGTGAGGGTGGTCGCCACTCACCAGACAAACTGACGGACAAGGTTGTTCGCCCACGACATCCATCGGCTATTCCGCAGCTGCCGCGCAAGAAATTCCCTCGCAAGCAAGTTCCCGACACAGAGGTCGCTATGCCAAAAGATCGGTCACGGCAATGGAACTACTGAACAGATAGACACTAGTAGTTTAGGCTACAAAATCAATGATTGAGCAAACAGTTTGGCCTCGCGTTGATATGCTGGCTGGTTGACGAGTGAATAGATTTGTGATACTATGACCACATTATGGCAGGCAGCAGGGTGCGAAAACAAACACAAAGACAAGTGCCAGGTTATGATAACAGCTCTACACCGTCGGTAAGGCGATTAGAGCAGTCGTCGGCATCCAAAAGACAGCCGAATTCAGAAATCGGTAAAGTTTTCAGGCGAATAGAGAAGATACTCATGCAATCGCCAGGGTATGAACCCTACCTGGGATTAGCTCAAGAGGGTATGACTAGGGAAATAGATCGCCGACGTACACAGATGCTACGAGATGAAGCTAAGTCGATGGCGGACAAGCTTGAAGTAAAAGGCAGATATCGAGAAGCGGAGATGATGCAATTGGCAAGTTCTTTCTTTGATTGGGCTGAAGTGGATGCCAAGAGACAGGACCAAAGATATATCAACCGCCGCAAAGAAGATCGTATAGCAGATACAGAAAAGCTGGTCGTGTTTAATCATAGTCTCCGAGACCTCATCAATCGCCAAGGTGAGCACATATTTCTAGGTGATATGACCGACGCCCTAATGGATTTTCATCCACGGAGAAGCCAGTTGAAGGTTGGATCAGAGAGTTATAAAAAAACTCGCCAAAACATCGTTAGCACGTTAGTGGGGGTACGTAATGAACTAGCCTTTGAGAGCGTGATGATACGATTTGGCGTTGATTTTGAAGAAGGCACGGTCGAAGACGACTTGAATGGTGTCGATTATTACATAAACGATATTCCGGTAGATGTCAAGAATTCACAAAAAGCCGTGGATGCTGCTGAGGATGAACGCATGATGTGGGAGCGTAGGACGGGTAACCGTGATGAAAAGATCATATTTTGTCCTGGCTTCACGGGGGGGGATTTTGGTGGTAAATTAGCTCTCGCTACTAGACCAGATATGGTCATTGAGTGTGCGCCGAAAGTACTAAACAATATGATTAAGGCGGGTATTTTGACTAAAAAAGAAGTCGATGACCTTGTCGAAGAATATAAGCGTAACCAAAGTCTTGGACAAAAAGCATATGCCAAAAATCGATAGGTATGAGTTTGGACCAGATGGTAGTATAAAAGAGCTAATAGCTCAGCTGGACCCCTCAGAGACTGGATATGCGTTAATGACTGTGGGAGATTCTATTAATGGCGAGAACCATCCTGCACACTCTGTATTATATCCAGGCTATGAGCCTGCACCCGAGCTAGATAGAAATAAAGCTAATGCTATAAGACAACTAGGTGAGTTAGTTATATCATGGTGGTCTAATGAAATCCCCTACTCGGACCCGAACGATGTTGTCAGCTTGGCGCGGGGTACTACTCCCGATGGTAGGTGTCACGTACGCCTTGTGGCACACCGAGCTGGCGGCGGTGAGTTGAGTATAACTTCACCCGACTATGATGAAGAAGAAAGAATAGCCATGGATGACCCTGGCCCATATGACGATTATGACTTTCGAGTTTAGAAGATCGTAATTAGGTTGGAGTAGTCTAGTGGCAATTAAATCATAGACAGGTTACAATAAAAACAGTTATGGCAAATAAAAAGAAAACTACCCGTACTCGTACTAATCGTCAAGTTTCACGTAAGTCGTCAGCGCGTTCGCGGGCTGGTAGCCGCACTAAGGCCAAGCAACCTGCACCACAACACACACTGCCGGTTGGGTTTTGGTCGCAAGTGATGGCCGTATTGCTATTGGCTTTTTCGGTGTTGCTGGTCGTCTCGTGGTTTGGTTCGGGCGGTCCGGTTTTGAAGTGGCTCGATAATGCGATGTTGCAGTTAATCGGCTACGCGGTGTATGTAGTACCACTGATCGCTATCTATGTAGCGGTAGAGATATTTCGAGCAGAAGACAATCGTTTGCCAACTGTTTTGAAAATTACGGCGATCGTGATGATATTTTGGGTGTCGGGGCTATGTGGTCTGCTTCGTCGGGCTGATGGCGCGTCGACAGGTGGCCTAGTGGGAGATATACTAAATCGACTAATGTTGCAACTGGTCGATCGTCCCGTTGGGATATTTGTATATGTATTATTGATAGGTATCACGACATTATTTATATTGCGCGTATCGCCGGCAACGGTATGGCGCAGCCTGCAGCAAGCCTTTCGTAGCGAAGCTGCCAGTGATGACGCCGATAATATTGCAGTGTTGCGCCGAGCAGCAGATAATTCTACCAAAGATGATAAGGTGTCTACTCAAAGCAAAAAATCTGAAGAGACACCAAAAGCCATGAGCGATTTCAAGCTTAACGCTGGTGTGCCGACACTCAACGACACTGGTAAATCTTTTGCCGAAAAGACCGACAAGAAACCACAAGCTAGCTTTCGTGATAGTACTCCAGTCGATAAAACTGCTGAGGACAAAACCGCTATGTTGGCCGTTAGCGATCCAAATTGGCAGCCACCCAGCTTGGATTTGTTGGAGCGTCGACAGAGCCCAGCCGATGCTGGTGATATTGAGCAAAATGCTCATATTATTCAAGATACGTTACATGAGTTTAATATTAATGTCGAGATGGAGGGGGCGAATATTGGCCCGAAAGTCACCCAATATACCCTCAAACCACCAGCTGGCGTCAAGCTAAATCGTATCACTGCGCTAGAGACAAATATTGCATTAAATCTAGGGGCGTCGAGCTTGCGTATAGAGGCACCGATTCCTGGCAAAAAAGCAGTCGGTATCGAGGTGCCAAATCGCAAAGCGGCTGACGTACGTCTTCGTGGCGTATTAGACAGTTCCGAGTGGCAGCAGGCGAAAGAACCCTTGGCGTTTGCGATAGGCAAAGATATCTCAGGTAAGCCATTCGTGGGTGAATTAAACAAAATGCCACACTTGTTGGTAGCAGGGCAGACTGGCTCGGGTAAGTCGGTGATGATCAACACCCTTCTGACGAGCTTGCTTTATCGCAATAGCCCTAGTGATATGAAGCTGATACTCGTCGACCCAAAACAAGTAGAAATGGCACCGTACGCAGATATTCCTCATTTGTTGACCCCTGTTATCGTTGATCCAGAAAAGACGATTAGTGCGCTGAAATGGGCGGTGAATGAAATGGAGCGACGTTATAGTTTGCTGGCCGATGAACGCGTGCGCGACATCAAAACATACAATCAAAAAATTAAATCTCGCGGTAAGCAGATCGCTGTGGCTGACGAACAAGGTCATATGCAAAAAGTCGACGAGGGTCGTATGCCGTACATTGTGATAGTAGTAGACGAGTTAGCCGATCTGATGATGGTGGCTGCTCGCGATGTTGAGGCATTGATCGTCCGCTTGGCGCAAAAAGCTCGAGCGGTCGGTATTCACTTGGTGCTCGCGACACAGCGACCGAGTGTCGATGTGATCACAGGATTGATCAAGGCAAACGTACCAGCGCGCATAGCTTTCACAGTAGCTAGCCAGGTAGATAGCCGGACTATTCTCGATCAAATCGGCGCCGAAAAGCTACTTGGCCAGGGCGATATGTTGATGAAAACAGCTAGTATGCCCAAGCCGAAGCGTATACAGGGAGCTTGGGTAATGGACGAAGAAGTCGGTAAAATCACCGATCATCTTCGTATGCAGTCGGCGCCACAATATAACGATGAGATAGTTAGCCAGCCGGTGCAGCTCAATGGTAAGGGCGGCGTAGTAATGGACATGGATGGTGAAGGTGGCGATGATATGTTCAAAGACGCGGTACGGGTGGTAGTAGAGAGCCGTAAAGCTTCGACGTCATTGTTGCAACGCAAATTACGCATCGGTTATGCTAGGGCCGCTCGTATTATCGAAGAGATGGAAGAACAAGGTATCATCGGGCCACAGGATGGTTCTCGACCGCGTGAAGTGTTGATCGGCAGTATGGACGAAATAGGTGGGTAGGAGCAGTTCATTTGACTTTATTGGCACCAATCAAGAAAAATCAATTCATCTATAGACCCTTCTACTAAAGGAAAGCAGACAGTTGTTTCGACACTAACTCAGGATGAGCTGGTCGCGGGCATGTCCAGGCCTGGGGATGAGTCAGGAAGGATTACCGAATTATCGGCGGGTCTCCCGAGCTCTGTCTTCAGAAGGATAGAGCTCTCCCTCTCTGGTCATCTGGTCAAGGCCCGTAAGTACATACGACGGCCATGCTTATTGGGTATGACGAGAGAAGTCCCCTCCTAGGGGTTTCCGCCCTTCGTCGATCAGTTCGTTAACTGCTTCGACTAGAGTCCGGCACGTTAGGTTGAGCTCTCCATGACTTCTCCTCTCTCGAGGCTTTTCGCACCGGGTTGTGCAAAAAGCATATATATGAATTGGTTGAGTGCTATCGTAAGCTCTGCTGTGCTTACATTTTTGTCGCGATACATAGTGGGAAGTCTATGTACATGATTTTGTAACTATACACTCGGTGTATAATTTATCGAAAAACTCTTGAACTCACTATACACTCAGTGTATAGTAGAGGCATGAGCGCGAATTATGCAATATTAGGTTTCTTGGCAGACGGGCCGAATTATGGCTACGAGCTAAAGAAACAATACGACAGTTATTTCGGTAAAGATAAGCCGATTTTGGCGGGGCAGATTTACTCGACGTTGTCGCGATTAAAGCGCGACGAGAAGGTGATCGAAGTAGTTAGTCAGGCAGAAAGCGGCGGACCGGAACGAATACAATATGCTATTACCGACAAGGGTAAAAAAGATTTGCAAGTGTGGCTAGACACCGCGGAAGCGCCATCGCCGACCCTGCAAACCACGATGTATATTAAAACTGTTTTGGCACTGATCAAGGACGGCAACGCTGCACCCTATCTGGATAATCAACGACGCGCTCATATCCAGCGGATGCGGCAGCTGACTAATCAGCGCCGCGAGGTGAGTTTACCGGATAAGCTGTTGATCGATCACGCGCTGTTTCATTTAGAAGCGGACCTGCGCTGGATCGAACTAACGAGTTCGCGTTTAAGTAAGTTAAAGGAGGAATTGATGGTGGTAGAGCCTAAAAAAATTGATAGTAAAGTTAAAGGAGGAAAAAATGACTAAACCAATCATCAGCGCGCGAAATATTACAAAAAAGTTTGGCCAGACTGAGGCGCTGCGCGGCGTGAGCCTGGATGTTGAGACGGGAGAAGTCTTGGCGATTATGGGTCCATCTGGGTCGGGTAAATCAACATTGCTGCATAGTTTGGCGGCCATCATCAGCGTGGACTCGGGTGAGATCGATTTCGAAGGGCAGCGGATTAACAAATTTAACGACGATAAGCGGTCCAAGTTGCGCCGCACTAGTTTTGGCTTTGTCTTCCAGTTCGGGCAATTGGTACCAGAACTCACCGTTCACGATAACGTGGCGTTACCACTACTGCTCAACGGTGTGGATCGTAAAACTGCGTACAAACGTGCCGAAAAATGGATTGCGACGGTTGGCTTGAAGGGTAAAGAAGATAGTCTGCCGGGCGAACTTTCTGGCGGTCAAGCACAGCGTGTTGCTATCGCTCGCGCTATGGTGATCGAGCCGAAAATTCTTTTCGCTGATGAGCCGACTGGTTCGCTGGATTCACTGAATTCAGAGAAGGTGATGGAACTATTCATCAAAACTGCCAAAGATAACGGTACGACAGTCATCATGGTAACACACGAGCCGACTATCGCTGCCTATGCTGACCGTGAAATCATCGTCCGCGATGGGCAAATCGCCGGAGGAAACCAATATGAATCTTAATTGGCTACTTTTCAAAAAATCAGGTCGGCAGTCGCTAGGGCGGCTCAGCCTGACCTCTGCGGCGATTGCGCTGGGTGTGGTGATTTTGCTGAGTTTGGCTGCGGTCACAAATGGTTTGGTATCGCAGGGACAGCGACAAAACTGGCAGGTAGCTGCCTACAAGGCATCTCGGAACAAGGACTTGCAAAAACCAAAGGGCAATGAAGCACCTCTTAAAATTTCCTTTTTGTCGGGATCGTTCGGCAATCTCGCCAAGTGGCAAGATGAAGATATTTCTGTGGCATCGCTTTATGCCGAGCCGACGACTACGCTTACTCTGGGTGGTCTAAAAAATCCAGCACCAGGCGAATATTATCTATCGGAGTCGTTAGCAAAAGTCAACAGTGAACACCCAGAAGCGAAGATAGGTGATCGATTTGGTACTAAATATCTTGGTACGCTTCCCGCGAGTTTTGTGACCTCGCCAGATAGCCTTAGCGTGGTTCGGGGTGTCACTAAAGAAGAGACGCTTACGAAAAGCGATGTTGCTGGCGATACATTTGTCGATATGTATCAGTTTGATTTCGACGACGATGCAAAGAAACAGCTTAGTATTGGGTCGACCATCTTGATGAGCTTTGGAGGCACGATTCTACTGTTTCCGATCGTGATGTTTGTGGCTATTGCTACGCAGCTCGGTAGTGCTCAGCGCGAGCAGCGCTATGCAGCGATACGCCTGGTGGGTGGCACACGCTCGCAGGTGACTAAGATGTTGATGTTTGAGTCGTTTATTGCTTCGTTGACTGGTGTGGTTGTCGGATCATTGATTCATCTAGCGACCCTACCTTTGTTGCGCGAGTTTAGGTTCAACGGTGTGCGTTTTATGCCAGATGATGTCAGCATCCACTGGGACCAATATTTGTGGATGATCAGTCTGACTTTGATACTTAGTATGCTAGCGAACTGGTGGGGAATGCGCCACGTACAATTGTCACCACTGGGTGTGGCGCGCAAGCAAAAGGTAGCGAAAAGGCCGCGCGTTTGGCGAGTGCTACCACTATTGATCGGTCTAGGTCTGTTCGTATGGATGACGCTGCCACAAGGTAAGGAATGGGTAAAGAATGCTTCTGCACAGGATTCAACGCCGATATTTGTGATGATGGCTGGGGTCTTCCTGGTGATGTTCGGACTAGTACTGGCTGGTTCGTGGTTGACATATTGCATCGCGAGGTTGGCAGCGCGCCGCACCAAGCGTCCATCGATGCTAATCGCTAGTCGCCGTATCTCGGTGCAGTCCAAGCAAGTTTTCCGCGCCGTTAGTGGTGTAGTGCTGGCACTGTTTGCGGGGAGCTTTTATCTAGCAGCAGTCGGTGGGGTCGACAAATTAAATGCTGATTCGATCAATGACAATGGCTACTCGCAGCTTAATAAAACTGCTGCGATAGTAGAATTAACGAATCCGAACGAAAAAGACCTAACCAAAGATCTGCGCGCACAATCTTTTGTCAAATCAGCAGACAAAATCACCCAGGTGAGCTCCGAGGAAGGTTCAATGTCGTATATTCCGTGTGATGTAGTGAGTGCCTACACTCGACACAGTTGTCCGGACAACAAAAAATTTGCTCAGATTAATTTCATTGCAAAGGTAGTGAAAACTCCGACGACCGTGAATGAAATTAGTGGCAAAAATCAGACGACCGGCTATTTAGTCCAACTCAAAGATAACGCTTCGGTCGAACAATTGCGCAGTTTTATTGCTACTCATACTGCTGCAATAGCAGATGGACATGATGTTTATCGCTACGTAGCAGTTGGTGAATATGCACAGCGGCCACACATTAACCCAGCCATTAAAAGTTTTGCTGAAATGGCATACGGTGGCATTGGTCTGACTATGTTTGTGGCGGTGTGTAGCATGATCGTCTCGACGATCGGTGGGCTACTAGAACGGCGTCGTTCGTTGCTGACATTACGCTTAGGTGGCATGACATTGTCGCAGATGAAGCGCATGGTATTAATCGAATCACTCATTCCGTTATTTGCGGTATCGATTTTGGCAGCGGGGTTGGGTGTTTGGATAGCCGGTGTATTTCTGTCGCCATTGACCGATTCAGTTAAGGCGACTCTGACTCCGACTTACTTTATCATCGTAGGTAGTTTGCTGTTGGCGGCAGTGATCGGTATTTACCGTATTTTGCCGATGATCAAAAAGATTACCAGTCTGGAAGAAAACCGAACCGAGTAGGGGTCTCTTCACCAGAAATAAAAACGCCGGCGTAAGTGTCGGCGTTTTTTGGTTTGGTCTAGTATGAGTGCGGTTATTGCTTTGTATATCAACATTACAAACACAGAAAAGGTAAAGGCAGGAAACAGCAAGTCGATGTGTACTTTAATTTTATAGGCAACTGCAAGTATCGCAGAAAGCTGGTATAAAAAGTTATAATATCGTTGATTATTCAGAGAAAAATTAGAATTTTGGGAGGAGGCGAGGCTGCTTGAAAGAATATATTATTGTGAGTTTGAAAAAATTCTCTTTAATAGAAAAGGGTTTAAAGAGGAAGAAAAAGAGCCTTCATAGATTATAAATCCAACGATAATGGATATGTTAAGAAGTTGGCATTTTCAGCCTATAAACTGATGCCTATCAAGTAAGAATGTATTGTGTATTTCTTTTTGGATATTTATCAGAACAAGATGATATTTAGCATTTATGCGAGATGAAGTTCCCGAAGATGATAATTGGAGAGTTCAGGAAGTATTGGTAAAGGCATTTGATGAATTTTGCAAGAAAATATGATATGAAAAAGGAATAGTTTTTGAAAGTATCTTTGCAGAAAGCAAGGATTTTACAGAAGATGAATTTTATTAACTCAATTGTGCTACACTTTAGTTAAGAAACAAAGCGACAAATCGGAATTTAGAGGAGATATATCATGGCGATAGAAAAAGTCTACGATTATTTTCGTAATTATGATAAACAGACTTATCAGGTTGTGGCTTGTATGGGAAATGAGCCGTCAGAACAGAACATAAAAAATTTTGAAAATCAGTATGGAATAAATCTTCCTGCTGATTTTAGAGAGTTCACCATGTCTCCATTAGGCGGGCTTTATATGGAGGTTCGGGAAGAAATATGGCCACGAGCGAAACCGTACGAGGTAGGCCCATTTTGGTCGTTCTGTCGAGGAATTATAGTCTATGGAATTGCCAATGGAATACCCGATTTTTTGGATATTCGTGAAAAAACGAAACAACTACACGATGAAGGTTTTACGGATTTTATTCCATTCTTATCCATTGTAGGGAATAGTGATGAAGTGTTTTGTTTTGACAAGGATAAAAACATAGTCCTTCTTGACTACTATACAACGGGAGAAGCTACACCGATTGAAGGGGATTTTTCAGATTGTTTGATAAACCAAATTGCTGAGTTAGAAGAACGGAAAAACAAAAAAATTCGGGGAGAGGATAAAATCGACTAGTCCCCGTTTATCGGGGAGTTTGTCACCAGTTTAAACAACTAAAACACATCCACATTACCATGTCAGAAAAATGAAAGGAGGTATTATCTTAGGGCAATATATCATTTTTTGCATAAAAATTATTTCAAGAGGAGAAGGTAAAAGTACAGTTGTCGCAGCTTCATATCGTAAATGGTGGTCGTACTTATAGGGGGTGTGCAGACATTGCAAAAGTAGTAAATAGTCAAATTATCCATCTCAAAGTTATAGGTGATCATTGATGTAGGATACCTAAAAGCAATCCAAATCATTAGTATTAGCCACTATAATTGTGGTATAATGCGAAACGAGTTTCCTCTTCTCGGGGCAGGCTGTCTGGTGTGGATAGCTCGTTTGGCAGAGAAGGCAAGACGCGAGGCGGGGGTGCTGCCCTTAATCGTAAATGATCGGATAGTATAGTAGAGCCAACTTTAGAGACACTACGATGCTGACCGTGTTATATAAATAAGTTTATAAGGAGCTGTTGGATGCCAACAATCAACCAATTGGTGCGTAAGCCACGCAAAACAGCGGCGAAAAAGTCTAAGTCGCCTGCGCTTGGCCGCATTCACAACGCCCTCAAGGTGCGTTATTATGATCAAAATGCCCCACTCAAGCGCGGTGTTTGCGTCAAAGTGACTACTAAGACGCCGAAAAAACCGAACTCTGCTATGCGTAAAGTCGCTCGTGTTCGTTTGACCAATGGTCATGAAGTTTGGGCGTATATCGGTGGTGAAGGCCACAATTTACAGGAGCACGCTGTGGTGCTAGTGCGCGGTGGTCGTGTGCCAGATTTACCAGGTGTGCGGTATCACATTGTGCGTGGTGCACTCGATCTACAGGGTGTTTCCAAGCGAAAGCAAGGCCGTAGCAAGTATGGCACCAAGAAGGAGGACAAGTAATCATGCCTCGTAAAGTCACCAAAAAATTACAGCGTACTATCAAGCCAGATCGCAAATATCAATCAGCGTTAGTACAACGTTTGATCAACAAGTCAATGCTTGATGGTAAAAAATCAGTTGCCGAGCGCGCTGTTTATAGCGCTCTCGAACAAGCCGCCAAAAGTCTCAAAAGCGAAGAGCCGCTAGAGATTTTTGAAAAGGCTATCAAAAATATCAGCCCAGCCTTTGAGGTAAAATCACGTCGTGTCGGTGGGGCAAACTATCAGATCCCATTCCCGATTCAGGGCCATCGCCAACAACACTTTGCTTTCATGTGGCTCGTCCAAGCTGCTCGATCAAAAAGCGGTATGCCTTACCACAAACGGTTAGCGACCGAGATCGTTGACGCCTACAATCAAACGGGTATTGCTTTCAAAAAGAAAGAGGACACCCATCGTATGGCCGAAGCCAACCGTGCGTTTGCTCACTTTGCTCGCCGCTAAGTTTTGGCTTCGCATAAATATAAAATTACTCAGTACCGGATGCTGAGTAATTTTATATTGAAAGCGACATTCGCAATCTATTTTGTGCAAAAGTGCTATGCAGATACTACTTTTGTGCTATAATACAGACGATATAACCATACTACCCCAGTACCAGGTTACACCTGGGCTTGTCGGGAGGAATTTCGGTAGAAAGGAGCCATGCCGTTAATTAATGCCACACGCGGGATAGATATTATGAGTGAACTACCTAAAGGAATAAAACCTAATGAATATAAATATAAATATTCACAATGGGTCGTGCCCGAGCCTGAGCCCAAGAGACATTTATATCCAGAAGGAAACATCGCAGTATCTGGTGTAGGCGGGAACGTTTCTGATTTTTATAGAGGGTATAACAGAAAAGAGCCCGACTCGGCTATCAATACTATTAGTTGGTCTATGAATCTCGGTTCGGTCCTTAATGAATATCGAGAGGAGCCAGCTAGCACATTGCGTAAATTGATCAACAAAGTAGGTGAGTTGCGCGATAAATATAATATAAAGCCTGGCGATATGCTAGAAATTATTTCTCCGCAATATGCGGTGCCGGTTCAGTGTAACAAAAGTCCGAAGGATAAGCAGGAGAAGGATTTTTTGTCGTCTTCGTCGTTTGAAACGGCGATTATTTTTGATAAAACAGAAAGTGTCGTTGGTAAACTGGCTGGGTTTACCTATTCTTCGAAACTACCTGATAAATATGCGACCGAAGAAAACCCACCAGCTATGGTCGTCTGTGCTATTTTAGAGCAGCCATCAATCATTACTGATTCAGGAGAACAGGTAGACGGCGAATTGGGCAGCATGGCAGTTGTGCCTGTGAGTATCGGCGGCGATCGTGCAAATACCGACACCGATTCTGCAGAATTTGTGTTACCATTACCAGATGATTTTGTGCTTACTGCATAAAAATAAAAAAATTAATTTTGAATGACATGTAATACACACAAAAGCATGTCATTTTTATTTGATAGAGATAAAAATACTTTGACGATGTGGTTTGGGAAATATAATACTTGATCAAAAAAGCTAAGCATACTTGTTGTAGTTTATAAGCACCATCATGAATTAATTTTTTATATATTCATTATTAATTATGATCACGGTCAAAACATTAATTTAAAGATAGATTGCCGTGGCCCAAAGTAGGGTGTGTATTATGCAAGCAGAGCCCTAGGTGAGTTGTCCGCAAAAAGTGATACTAAATTATGAACAAAAGATGATTTCGTTCATTAAAAATGATTCACCTTTTTTGATAGAAAAGGA
Organism: uncultured Candidatus Saccharibacteria bacterium; assembly: GCA_945873065.1. GTDB lineage: Bacteria > Patescibacteriota > Saccharimonadia > Saccharimonadales > Saccharimonadaceae > Saccharimonas. The sequence goes on along the minus strand of CAMCBN010000001.1, from coordinate 95,802 downwards.
TTAGGTACTTAGCGATTGTAAATGATGAATGTGTAGACGACCATAACTAGAGTGGATATAATTATCAAAAATATTAAAGCTTGATACTCAATAAATTGGTGCGGCTATAGTAGAGTTTTAGATATCATAAACTTTGGACAAAATAATTTGGATATTTGTGACACTCGATCTAAATAAGTTGAAAAATTTATACCGATAAGGACAAAAATAATTAATACAATCTTGTGGCTCGTCGAAAAATGTATTTTTTCGTTTAGGATGAAAATGCATCGTGCGGTGCATCGTCAATAGGTGAATGATTATCATAAAAAGTGTCAATTTAATAGATGGATAGATGAGACGTTTATGAGATTATGAGGATGAGAAATTTGAATATGAATGATATTCGTTCAAATGGCTCATATAGATAAACGATAGCACAAAGAGGTTTTGATGTGTGATCAGGGTAGGTTGATTCAATTCGTTTTGCGATGCGCGTTGGTTATTATAATGAGCTTGATAAAGCAATTGGAGATATTTTGTGGTGCAATTAAATATAAAATCGTAAAAGCTGACGAAAAATAGTAACAGCATATACATACGAAGTATGATGTAAGGTTGATTTATCGGGTCGGTTAGAAAAAGTTAGACAAGGGTGCATTTTGTGTAAAATAAAAAATGTCATGTTACTTGTTCTATGCAAGCGATTGAATGTATTTTTGCGATACTTGGCCTCTACTCTTTGATATGTGTTGCATTCAGCGTATATGGTGATGGAAAAATTTTATGCGAAGTATAAATAGGCTTATATATGAGCAGGCGATTTGTAGATAAGCGGATCAATGTAGCGGTTTGCTGCCTGTTCTGGATTTCACTTCACGACTCCTGTATAATAAGTGGGTTATTAACCTAAGTTTATCGTTCGGATAAACATCCATATGGATTCCAAAGGAGGTTTACATATGAAACAATACGAACTAACCGTGTTGGTCCGGCCAGATTTTGAGGCCAACCTAGACACGCCACTCGCGAAAGTACGCGATCTGATCACGACAAGTGGTGGATCAATATCCCAAGAAGAGAATTGGGGCAAGAAAAAACTACAATACCGCATCAAGAACGAAGATTTTGCAGTGTATGTCTATTTTGACGTAGCATTGCCAGCCGATGCTCCGCTCAAAATTAGCAATGCGCTCAATATATCAGACGAAGTTATCCGGTATCTATTGGTGTCTGTCGACGAGAAGGGTCGCAAGGCACTTGAAGAGGCTAAGGCTCGTGAAGGCCATAAGGAAGAGTCTGAGTAGTCATTTGTTTTTTGCAAGTAATGCGTAAAGGAGGGATCTATGGCCCGAGGTTTTAGTAAAGTCATACTGATGGGTAATCTAACGCGTGATATTGAGATGAGAACCACACCGAGTGGTCAGAATGTCGCGAATTTCACCCTTGCAGTCAGCCGTACATGGCGCAATCAAAATGGTCAAAGCCAGGATCAGACCAGCTTCATCAATTGTGTGGCGTGGGGGCGAACTGGCGAGACGATCGCACAGTATGTAAAAAAGGGCAGTCCGCTCCTCGTGAGTGGGCGACTCGATCAACGTAGTTACGACGACAAAGACGGTAACAAACGTTCTGTTGTCGAAGTAACAGTAGAAGATTTTACATTTGTTGGTGGTGGCCGTGCAGAAAATACAACACCGAACACTATACCGGCAAATAACAGTGGTAGCAGTCAGGGTGTAGCCATCGAAGATATCGATGATAAACCGATTGATCTATCAGAAATACCATTTTAACAACGTATAAAAGGAGAACATATATGGCAAAACGTTCACGTAATGATACGCCAGTATACTTTGACTACAAAGACCCAAAAGTATTACAAAAATACATCAATGCATATGGCCAGATTGAACCGCGAAGTCGCACAGGGTTGTCGGATAAACAACAACGGCAACTTGCAGTAGCTATCAAACGTGCTCGTCATTTGGCACTGCTTCCATTCGTCGTGCAAGATTAGGGATTTTTCCAGCACAACAGTGGTACATTGTCGTGCTGGGGGATGTCTCGAATAAACGGGATAGAAAAAAGGAGCACATATGTATCAACCAACTGACCTGAAAAAAGGTGTTATTGTTCAGCTCGATGGCAAACCGTATCGAGTTGTCGAATATAATCAAAAGGTAATGGGCCGAGGCGGCTCTATTGTTAATGTTAGATTAAAGAACTTGGTTGATGGTAGTGTTGTGCCAAAAACCTTCAAAGGTCAAGATAAGATTGAGCCAGCAGAGGTAACAACACAAACAGTGCAATATCTATACAATGATGGTGCGACCTATTATTTCATGAATCCAGAGAGTTTTGACCAGTTTGAGCTGCCTGTCGACTTGGTGGACGAGTCTAAAGGTTACTTGAAAGAGGGGGACCCCGTAGGGTTGCAGTTCTTCAATGGCCGTGTTATTAACGTTGAGTTGCCAAAAAATCTATTTTTGAAGGTAACGTATACGGAAGATGTAGTGAGGGGGGATACGACAAGTAGCGTGCTTAAGGATGCGACGCTTGAGACAGGCCTGGTAGTTAAAGTGCCAGCCTTTATAAAGACAGGAGACGTCATTTCAGTCGATACTGCGAGCGGAGAGTATAGAGAGCGCAAGAAGTAGTATAAAGCCGCACAGAGGGCCTTAGGTGGCCTGAGAAGGGCATATTTGTAACCGCACTACACAAGGTGCGGTATTATTTTGGCAAAGCTATAAGATGTATATAAGACAACATCAAATATAGCTAAAGATATGGTTTGGCCGATACGGCAATAGCTAATGTTGATAATACAACACAAACGCTTATCGATTATAAATCAGAAGGCATATGAGGTGTGGGGTAATGGCTAACTATAATTTAACAACGAAATTAAAGCGTAAATTCTTGGTTTGATCGATGTAGACAGCGCAACAATAATTAAATAGATGATAAACAAACAACGTATCAAGATTGACAACAAATTATTATATAGACAGCTATACGTTATTTTAGTAAAAATGCAACTATGTATATACAACAATGATGAAATGAATACAACTTTAGGGTGTAATGTAAAAAGCACAAGAGTTATTTTAAATATAGTGTAAATATGACATCGAATAATAAGAATATGAGATGACTTTGGTATAGTAAGTGATATTAATATAAAAAGCTTATGGTTGAACACATAATGTGTACAATAAGACAGTTTCATTAAGAGACGAACTGTCATTATAATTTGAAATTTGATTTTGCTAAAAGCTACGAAAATTAAATATGCGAGAAATATAAATTATATAAATACTTTAAAAATAATGTTTTATACGATAATGCTTATGTATAAATTTTTAGTACGAAGTTTGAAGATATAAAATTTGGAAAATTCACATAAGTTAAGGGTGATATAATGATGAAATGATAAAATATCGTCTTGATAAAATGATGGTCGAGCGTGGACTCGTGGAGACTCGCTCTCAGGCAGAGAATCTTATTCGTTTGCACATGGTAGAAGTTGATGGGTCTATCGCACAAAAATCTGGCATACTTGTAAGCCAAGTGTCACATATAAAAATTATGGCTAATGAATCGTATGTGTCGCGAGCTGGCTTGAAACTAGCCAGTGTAGCGCGACAATTGAATATTAATTTTGAACAAGCGATAGTGTTAGATGTCGGCAGTAGCACGGGCGGTTTCACCGACTATGCATTGCAACATGGTGCCAAAAAAATTTTTGCAGTCGATGTAGGTACGAACCAAATGCACCCTAAACTACGAAACCACCCATGCGTTGAGCTGCATGAAAAAACCGACATTCGCGATTTTGTGCCTGCCACCACGCCAGACATTATTGTCATTGATGTATCGTTCATTAGCCTGCGCAAAATTTTGCCGCACCTAGTGCGCATTAGCAGTCCGCACACCAGCATTATCGCAATGGTCAAGCCGCAGTTTGAGGCGCAGCGAGCGCAGCTTACGCGCGGTGGCATCGTCAAAAATGACAGCGTGCGCCGCGCCATCCTGCGCGACTTTGAGCAGTGGGTGCGCACCCAGTGTGTGATCATCGACAAGGCCGATAGTAGTGTGAAGGGCGCGCATGGCAACCAAGAGCGGTTTTACCGATTGCAAAAAAGCACAAGGCGCTAACGTCTCATTGAGAGCAAGCATCGTTGGCAGCTTCTCTTGCTACTCTCTCTGGCAAAGCAATATAAAAGCTGGTTACCTCCAGCCACACGCTTAGACTGAGAAAAACCAGTTTCACACTCCAACGAATGAAGCGGTGAGGAAAGTGAGTGTTTCGAACGGATACGATCTAGGCTTTATATACCGCCTGTCGGCATGAATCGTTATATATAATAAATAAAGACCTTTTATACTGCCCGCACTTGATAGTTATTTATACGAGATTCTAAAAAAGCAGAGAATAGGATAGTGCGAATAATATAGTAAATATAAATCCAAGTAGCACACATCACAGTACAACAAATAGCGCCATCACCACCGTCGGCCCGTTGATGAGTATGCTCGCAATGGCATGTGCCGTCATTGGCACATGTATATTGCGTGTCGTGATGTATGCTAGGCTAAATGGCAGCGCCCACACCATGCCCAGCAGCACACCCCATGGTGCGACGAAGTGCTCTGCTGCAAACAACATAGCACTCAGCAAAGTGGTGCAGATGATCGCTGTGCGACTGGCTAAGCAGATCATTTGCTTGCGAAAAATTGTTTCCTCTACAATGGCGGGGAGAATGATGGTTGAGAGCGCGAAGAGTAGCAATTCGCCTGCCGTCTTGACCGGCATCGTAATAGCACCTGTGGTGAGGTGAGGGAAGGCTTGCTCGAGCACGCTCGTCGCACCAAACGCTCCTGCTGCGCAAACCAGCGTGATTACTACCTGCCGCCAAAAATGCCACCCACCAGCGAGCGCACGACACCACTGGTGCATACTCACACTTTTTGTCGCGATGATGTAACCAAGCAGCGCCACGAAAAATGCTGTATTACTATAAACATACAAGCGCCGTGGCAGGACAAAACATGAGACGATGAAAACAACCTCGAGTATGACCGGTATGGCAATGCGCCGCATATAATGATACATATACTACCAGTGTACTCTTTGCTATACCTTCTGAGAAGAATTGTAGTGATAGTATATGCAAAACTCGCCACTATCCCTGGCGAGTTTGCTCATGTTTCCTAGCTAGAATCACTTACTTACATTAAATCGAAATTCCACCACATCGCCTGGCTGCATGACATAGGCTTTGCCTTCGGTGCGGATTTTGCCAGCTTCGCGCGCTTTGGCCTCGGAGCCGGCTTTGATGAGGTCGTCGTAGTCGATCACCTGAGCGGCGATAAAACCGCGTTCAAAATCTGAGTGAATGACGCCAGCGGCTTGCGGCGCAGTCCAGCCTTGATGAATCGTCCAGGCGCGGACTTCTTTTTCGCCGGCAGTCAGGTAGCTTTGCAGTCCGAGGGTGTCGTAGGCGGCGTGAATGAGCTGCAATAAGCCGGTTTCTTTGACGCCGTAACTTTCGAGCAGTTCAGCAGCGTCTTCTGGCGGTAAGCCCTTTAGTTCTTCCTCTAATTTAGCGCTCAAGAAGAGGGCTTTACTTGGGGCGACCAGGGCAGTCAATTTGGTCTGCAGATCGGCATCAGTTAGCCCAGCCTCGTCAACATTGAAAGCGTAAATCACTGGCTTGGCGGTGAGCAAATGCAGGTCGTGAATAAGTTCAGTGTTCAGTTCTGGCAAGGCGGACAGCGGCGTGCCTGATTGAAGCTGCGCCAATAAATGCTGTAAATAATCGGCGGTAGCGCGTAGTTTTGGGTTTGCCTTAGCCTCTTTTTGTGCGCGAGGTAGGCGCTGCTCAATTGTTTGGATATCTGCCAGAATGAGCTCGGTGTTGATGATGTCAATGTCATTTTTCGGGTCAATTGGCGCTTCATCGTGGCGGACGATATCGTCATTCTCAAAGGCGCGCACCACATGGACGATAGCATCGCACTGGCGGATATTGGCCAGGAATTTATTGCCCAAACCTTCGCCTTTGGACGCGCCAGCCACCAGCCCAGCAATATCGACAAAGGTGACGGTGGCGGGGATGATTTTCTGGGCGTGGTAGAGATTGGTGAGAACTTGTAGACGTTCATCAGGCACCGGCACGATGCCAGTATTTGGCTCAATTGTTGCGAATGGATAATTAGCCGCTAAAATATCGTTATTAGTTAGCGCGTTGAAAGTGGTTGACTTGCCGACGTTTGGCAGGCCGACGATTCCGATGGATAAACTCATACATAACAGTATACAGCATCCATGTGTTAATTAGTGTAGTTGAGCTTGAGCGACCACCGAAACCTAAAGTGATAACTTAGCTAACAGCAATGGCTATCAGGCTGTGAAGATAGATTAGATTTTGGTATAATCATAAGCATGAAATTAATAACGGGTTTGATGGCTAGTAACCCCTACAAATACATTAGCGTAGCCTGCTTGGCTGTGATCGCGATAATATTATCGCCAGCAACAGTATCGGCTCGATCGCAACCATACAATAGTATCGAGGAGCAGCTGCCAGCTTTGTGTGGTGATATCGGCAGCCCGTGCGCGATGGTGTGGTTTTCTCAGCCTGGTGAACCAAATTATTACAAAGTGGGCCTGACAGTCGATTATAACCAATCGAATTTGGTCGATATCGTGATCCGCGGTTCTGGCTATACTGGCACTAGGACCGGTCCGTATGAGGTTGCATCAATGCATCTCGACCGTAATATGAATTGGTATTACAATCCAAATAGTCGCATCAAAAATGTTCAAGCGAGCACGATGTATCGTGGTTATATGAGTGGGCGTGGTCAGTACAGTAGTCAGGGTGGCGAGGTGAAAGCTCAGCTCGACATTAGCGGATTCGATATACCAATGGGTCAGTCGCGGACTTTTAGTGTGGGTCTATATAGCTGTATGTCGGGAGATGGTGGCCGCACGCTCATATCAAGCCGGCAAACAGCTTGCGGTGTGAACCAAGTCAGTGTCACTATACAACGTCGTCTACCACCGTGGACGATCAATGGACAGAGTTATGTCGGCAAAACCTGGACAGGACGCACTAGTAATATGCAAAAGTCAGTTCAAGCATTTCCTGGTGAACAGGTTTACTGGGCTCATGATGTTCGAAATAATGGTCCAAACCCCAACAACCCGATTGAATTACAGCAAAATGGTACAGGCTTTGGTAACGCTGAATACAATCGTTGGCACAAAATAACTAGTGGACGTAGTGGCCCAGCCGGACGGATTCTTTATCGGTTATATCCGACCGGTGGAGATGACTCTCGCTATACGACTTATCGTGTGCGGGCAAGCGATGTCGGTAAACAGTTATGTCAACAGGTGTCGTGGTCGCCAGCCAAGGCCGGTGATACGGGCTGGGGGTATAGTGATTTTGCTTGTGCTAGAGTGAGATCAGATTTTGAATTGTATCCATCGGTGACAATTGATGGCAAAAAACTGGCTACTGTCGAAGGTGGTAATATTATGCCAAATCGGATCGAGGAAGTGATTCACAACACTGGTGGTACGCAAGATATAGATCGCGCCGAGAGTGAATCGGTGGCTTATCAGTTTATCGTGCGGAGCCAAAACCGTCAGGACTTCTTATCGAGCATAGGTGGTATTTTCAATAGGGGAGCTGCCGCTGGGTATCCCTATGCGCTGGCTAGTTATTCGGGTAATGATACGGCTTGCACTTGGCTGCGTAGCAAAAAGTCGGTCGATTGTGCAGGTAGCCCGACTTTCCGCGAGTCGCGCAAATATCTCGATAGCTACAATCGGCTCAATGACACCAAAGACATTAATGCTTCTGATGCCAAGGTGGGTGATATGATTTGCCGGATCGTAGCTATCAAAGATTACAATTACAAACATTCCGATGCCAATGAGCGCCGCGTGTCATCGCCAGCTTGTGTGACAGTGACGAAGTTGCCGTGGGTGCAAATCTGGGGTGGTGATGTACGTGTTGGCAATGGTATCGGTACGGTGGCTGGAAATGGGTCAGCGCAAATCGTCACCCTCAAGACTACTAAGGATGGCGCAGTATATGGTAGTTGGGGCGAGTATGGTATGATGGCGCCGCAAAATAATGGGACTATTGTGTCGGCGACTGGTGGGGTATTGTCAGGCAAAAACGGTTATAGTGGTGATTTTGATCGATACCGCAACAATCTTGCTTTTGCTAACACTAGCACGGTGGCTGGGCGATGGGCGCCACCTAGTAGTGTGGCCTTACCGAATTTTGGTCGTGGTACTGCGGTGGGTGCGACGATCGACGTAGGGGCGTATAGTGGCAATACTGTCCGGACGGTGGCAGGCAATGCTACTATACACGGTACTTTGCCAGGAAGTAGTACATTAGTGATCGAGGCGGGTGGTAATGTGACGATTGATGGTGATTTACTCTACGGTGTTACAGAAGTAGATAATGCTACGAAATTGCCACAACTAGTGATTAAAGCAAAGAATATTATTATCAAAGGTAATGTCAGGCAGGTGAACGCTTGGCTGATCGCTCAACCCACAGCGGCTAATCGCGATGGCGTCATTTCTACTTGCGATGAAATTCGTCGGGGTAGCGCCTACTATGACGGGTTAAATATCAACACTTGCAAAGAGCAGTTGGTCATCAATGGGACAATCATAGCGCGGCAGATGCAGCTGCGCCGTACTTTTGGCGCCGAGGGAGCTGCTTTGGCACAGCCAGCCGAGGTGCTCAATCAGCGGGCAGATGTGTTCATGTGGGGCTCGCGCTACAATAAAGGACGTGATTTGCAGATTACCACTGCTACGACTACAGAAGTGGCACCGCGCTTTTGATTTATATATAGAGTAAAAACCAATATTCTTGGTAACTCTTAATTGGTGAATTTTGGCTAACTAATGAGGTCTATTGCTTGCTCAATCGATAAAGTCGCATCAACCTCTTGCCTAAATGAAAGTTGCTTATGTATAATGGGGAGGTATGAAATTTCAAAAAGGGTCGGGCGATTTCTTTGCACTGGATATCGGTACGAATGCGGTGCGAGTATTGCAGTTGGCACCAACAAACAGTCAATGGGAGCTAGTGGCGCATGGGTATGCGCCGATTGATCGTCGGATCGCTGGTAGCGATGCGCCAGAAGCACGCCGCCGCTTGGGTGAAACAATCACAACGGCTATCGGCCAGAGTGGTATTCGGACGAAAAATGTAGCGATCGGTTTGCCATCAAATAAAACGTTTACTACGATCGTAGATGTACCGCAGATCGCCGATGCAGAGCTACGCGCAACCATGAAGTACCAAATCGATCAATACGTACCTATGTCAGATGATGCGAAGGTTGACTGGGCGTTGCTTGGCCCATCACTGCGCGCCAAGGATCAGCAAGAGGTGTTGATCACTAGTGTATCAAAGGCATATAGCGAGGATCGGCTGGAATTTATCGAGTCGCTTGGATTGAATGTCATTGCGATCGAGCCAGATCCGATAGCGATGGTGCGAGCTTTGGCGCCAGCAAAGACAGACACGCAAGCGGCGTTATTGATCGACATCGGTGAGCTGTCAACAGATCTAGCGATAGTGTATGGTGGTGCGCCACGCCTTGTGCGAACTATACCATCGGGATTGGCTAGTTTCGTTAAGGCGGCGGTACAAAATTTGAGCGTACAAGAAGACCAAGCTCGACAGTTCATTCTCAAGTTTGGCTTGGCAGAAGACCGGCTCGATGGACAAGTCGTACGCGCAGTCGAGGGGACGCTTGATAGCTTTGCGAGCGAGCTGACGAAGTCGATTAAGTTTTTCCAGACTCGTTACAACAATGCTCAAGTAGCGACGATCACGCTGACTGGTTTTGGCCAGATGATCCCGTACTTTGGTGATTATATCGCGGCGCAAGTATCGGTATCTGCTACGCCAGGTAACCCATGGCAGGGTGTTAGTATGCCACAATCCAGCCAAGAACAGCTGGCGCATGTGGCGGCTGAATTTGCTACTGCCGTTGGGTTGGCGAAACGGAGAAATACAACATGATCGAGGTCAACTTAATTCCTGATGTAAAACGTGAATATTTGCGCGCTCAGCGTATGCGTAATAGCGTAGTGTCATTATCTATTTTAGTCAGTATCGTTGCGGGTGTTATCGTGGCGCTATTGATCGGCTATGTTGGGACACAAACCGCTCGTGAATGGTTGGCTAACAACGATATCAAAAGCGAGTACGACAAGCTCAGCAACGTCAAAGACGCCAATCAAATCATCACTATTCAGCATCAGTTGTCGCAGATATCAGCGATGCACAACAACAAAATGATGAACTCGCGCATTTTCAGTGTACTTGAGGCGGTCAACCCGCCAGCACCAAACGACATCAAAATGTCAACGATCAGTCTCGACCCGAACGAAACTCGCCTAACTATCGAAGGTTCGGCTACAAATAGCTTTGAAGCTACCGACAAACTAAAAAAGATGATCCTTAATACCAAGATCACGTATACCGATAGCAACAACCAATCACAGTCGACCAAGCTTGCCAGTGATGTGACTGTGAGCGATACGAGTTACGGTGAGGATGCTAGCGGTGCTAAGGTATTGCGTTTCAAGTTGACTTTCGTCTACCCAGAAGAGCTATTATCGAATAATTCAAAGAATGTGCGTATCGAGGCTCCGACTGGTAGTACTGATGTGACTGATTCGCGATTGCATGTACCAGACAGCCTGTTCACACCGCGATCAAGCGATAAGGAGAAGTCATAATGGCGAAGAAACAAGAAACCGTTGTACGCAAACGGCAACAGATCGAGCGTTCAAGTCGAGTGATGTTTTTGTGGGTGGCTGGAGCTTCGGTGATAGTCGGGTTTGCTTTGGTGATTTCGTGGTTTTTGGTGCAGCAGATCGTATTCAAAGAAAAAATCTTGTCGCAAAAGAACGATGCTATATCTACGCTCAAAAACAATAATGCCGCTGTCGAAAAGCTACGTGGCGACTTGAAGGTGTTAGAAACTAACTCTGGTCTTAATGCTAGCCGCATCAACAACGACGAGAAAGCTCTGCAGGTGGTGCTCGATGCTTTGCCAGCTGAGGATAACTCCTTGTCGTTAGGAGCGTCATTACAAAAAAAGTTGGTGAACGGGGTAGCTGGGCTGTCGCTCGACTCACTTAACATGGACCAATCTGATGACGCTACTGGTAATACTAACGATGATAGCACCGCTGATTTGCAGACAATTCATTTCAATATGGAGGTGTCAGCGACGAATGCATCGGCGCTAAAGGAGCTATTGCAGCGGTTTGAGAAATCGATCAGGGTGATCACGATAGATAGTGCGACGATTGAGCGGACAGATAGTAAGGTCACAATGAAGATCGCTGCTCACGCATACTATTCACCCGCTAAAAGTATCGAGCTAAAGAAAAAGGACGTCAAGCCATGAAAAAAAGTGATATTGCTATGGTTATTTTGATCGCCAGTATATCGGTGGTGGTGGCATTTTTTGTGGCTAGTAGCATTCCACTGTTGCGGGTGTCGCCACAAGGAGAGAAGGTTGAGATGGTCGAAAAAGTGCCTGATACTATCGATGAACCTGACACTGCTGTGTTCAACAAAGACGCGATCAATCCAGCGGTAGAGACTATCATTGGACAGGGCAGTCAGGCGAATAAGTAGGGAGGTAATGTGGCGGTGATGATGGGTGACATGCAAGACAAACTGACCAAGCTCCTACTTGATGAGGGGTTGATCACTCGTAAACGTCTAGATGAAGCGACCAAAGAGGCGGAGGAGTCTGGGCAGCCACTGCTAACTATTTTGACGAAAGAGTCAGCGATCGATAACGAGTTATTGACTCGTGCAATAGCTCATGTATCTGGTGTGCCATATGTCAATCTGACTAATACTATCGTCGACCAGGATATTTTGGCGTTATTGCCATCGGATATCGCTGAGCGTTTCATGGCCGTGCCACTAGCCGAGGTACAAAACCGCTTGGCGGTGGCGATGATCGATGCTAATAATGTCCAAGCAGTGGATTATCTAGCTAACCGTGTCCAGCGCCCACTGAAAGTCTTCATGGCTTCAGAAGCAGGAGTGCGTCATGTGTTAGAGCAGTATCGCACCGATCTCACCAGTGTGAACGAGGCAGCGCAAGTATCGCAAGCCGAAGCAGCTGCCGAGGCTCGAGGCGATATCAAGACGATCGTACAGGATTCGCCAATAAGCCGTGCGTTGAGTACCATTTTAGAGTATGCCGTCAAAAGTCGGGCTAGCGATATTCATATCGAGCCGCTCGAGAAGTCACTTAAAATTCGTTGTCGAGTCGACGGTGTGTTGCGCGAAGTCATGCAATTACCCAAAAGCATCGAGCCGGCGTTGGTGAGTCGGATCAAGATTTTGTCGGAGTTAAAAATTGATGAGCATCGTATCCCGCAGGATGGACAGTTCGCTGTTAAAGTAGCCGACAAGGAAGTCGACCTGCGTATCGCGATTAGTCCGGTGGTTTGGGGTGAGCAGGTTGTGATCCGTCTGCTAGACAAGACTGGTACGTCGTTTGAGCTCGAGCAGATGGGTTATGCGGGGCGAGCTTTGCGTCTAATCCGCCAGGGGATTCACAGGCCTAATGGCATGATTTTGACTTCTGGTCCGACTGGTTCGGGTAAGTCGACGAGCCTCTATGCACTCATCAAAGAAATTAAAGACGACACGATCAACATTGTTACACTAGAAGACCCGGTCGAATACAAGATGGAGGGTGTCAATCAAATCCAGGTCAATAGCGACGTTGGTCTGACATTTGCCAACGGTTTGCGTAGTATTCTGCGCCAGGATCCAGACGTAGTGATGGTCGGTGAGGTCCGCGATAGCGAAACCGCTAACTTGGCGGTGCAAGCAGCGCTGACTGGACATTTAGTGTTTTCAACTCTACACACCAATTCAGCAGCTGGCGTGTTGCCGCGATTATTGGACATGCATATTGAGCCGTTTTTGATCGCTAGTACGGTTAATACGATTATTGGACAGCGCTTGGTGCGACGTGTTGCTGCGCAGCACGAAAATTATTGGTCGAATCAGCTCGAGACAGAAAGTATCATTCAGACTGTCGGACATCTTTTGCCAAAGACGAAGGCTGAAGTAGCTAAGGTCGCTGCAGATCTAGGTTACAGTGATCTACCTTTGGCTGGGCAAAAATCGTACCGCTTGGTGCGAGGACGTGATACGCCGAATTCACCACGCGGTTATAGTGGCCGGGCTGGCTTGTTTGAGGTGATGGATGTGACTGAAGAGATCCAACAATTAATCACTAGTCGTGCCTCAAGCAACATTATCCAAAAGAAAGCTATCGAACAGGGTATGATCACTATGCGTCAAGATGGTTACCTCAAGGCATTACAAGGCATAACTACATTAGAAGAAGTGAATCGAGTCACTTCGGATATAGCATAAGAAAGGATGGGAATATGGAAAATCGAGAGTTGCGTATAGAGGTGTTGCTAGAGGATGTGGTACGGCGTCGTGCCTCCGACTTACACATTCAGGTAGGACTCCCACCGATGTTACGTATCGATGGTTCACTGATAGCAGTTGATGGTTTTGGTCCGCTCGATGAGGTGCAGGTAGAGCAGCTGGTGTTCGCGATACTCGACCAGGATCAGCAGCAGATATTATTGAAAGATAAAGAGTTTGATTTTAGCTTTGCCTTCGGTAATCTTGGACGTTTCCGGGTAAACGCCTTTCATGAACGTGGTAATCTAGCAGCGGCGTTGCGTCTGATTCCGAATGAGATCAAGTCGGTGACTGAGCTTGGCATGCCATCGGTAGTGTCGACTTTCGCCGATTTCCCGCGCGGTTTAGTGCTGGTGACTGGTCCGACTGGCTCGGGTAAGTCGACAACTCTCGCGGCGTTGGTCGACAAAATTAACTCTGAAAAATCGCATCATATCATTACCATCGAAGATCCAATTGAGTTTACGCATAAGTCGAAAAAATCAGTGGTGGTGCAGCGCGAGGTCCACTACGATACCTATTCATTCTCGGCGGCTTTGCGTTCAAGTCTGCGCCAGGATCCAGATGTGGTGCTGATCGGCGAGATGCGCGACCTCGAGACAATTTCGGCAGCGATCACCATCGCCGAGACCGGGCACTTAGTGTTTGCGACGCTTCACACCAACTCAGCGGCGCAGTCAATTGACCGTATGATTGATGTCTTTCCGCCGCACCAGCAGCCGCAAATTCGAGCGCAGCTCAGTAATATCTTGATGGCGATTTGCTCACAGCGTTTGGTGCCAGCGATCGGCGGTGGCCGTGTGGTGGCCGCAGAGGTATTGGTGGCTAATCCAGCAGTGCGCAACATCATTCGTGAAGGAAAAACTCATCAACTGGATGCTATCATTCAGACAGGGGCCGACCTCGGTATGCAGACCATGGACCGCACTTTGGTGAATTTGGTGCAAAGTGGTACGATTACCTACGACGACGCGCGTGAATTTGCTGTCGACCTAACAGAATTTGAACGACTAATCCGAGGATAATACATGAAGAAGTTTACATACGAAGCTCGTGACAAATCGACTGATAGTATCGTGAAATCTATCGTTCAGGCCGAATCTGAGATGGCTGCCGCTCGTGTGTTGACTGAACAGGGTTTTGTACCGTTGAATATCACCGAAGTCGATGATAGTGGTGGATGGTTCGCTAGTTTGAGAAATCGTATCCGCGCCAAAGATAAGGTGATGTTCACTCGGCAGTTAGCGACGCTGATCGGCGCTGGGCTGCCACTGGCTCAGAGTTTGAGAACAGTACTTGATCAAACGCAGAATAAAAAACTACAAGAGATCGTCCAAGAGGTTATAGCTGATGTCGAGGGGGGGCGACAACTATCAGACGCCTTCGGTAAGCATCCTGAAGTATTTGATAAGATTTACCTGTCGCTAGTGACAGCCGGTGAAGCATCGGGCACACTGGATGAATCTCTCAAGCGCATCGCTGCTCAACAAGAAAAAGATGCGGCGATGATCAGCAAAATTCGTGGCGCGATGACCTACCCGGGGATTGTATTAGCGGTGATCGTGGCAGTGATGCTCTTTATGCTGTTAGTAGTGGTGCCACAGGTCGAGAAATTGTACAAAGATATGAATAAAGAGCTACCATTTCTGACTTCGGCGTTGATAGCAGTGGCTGATTTTACGGCAACATTTTGGTGGGTTGAGCTGTTGGCGTTGGTAGCTATCGTGTATTTTGGTCGACAATACGCCAAAACTGAGCCGGGTCGGCGAGCGGTCGATACCTTGAAACTGAACTTGCCATTAGTGAACGGTATGTTCCGTAAACTTTATATGGCGCGGTTCACTCGTACAGGGCAGACGCTTCTTGCATCGGGAGTGCCGATGCTGGATATGCTCGATATTACCAGCGCTGGTGTGAATAACGTTATCATTGAAGAAGTGATCAAACGAGCTGCCGATAAAGTGAAAGGCGGGCGGGCTCTGTCGCAGGCTCTAGGTCGCGAAGAGTATATTATGCCGATGGTGCCACAGATGATCAAGATCGGTGAACAATCTGGTAAAATTGATGAAATGATGGGCAAGACTGCACAGGTGTACGAAAACGAACTTAACGACGAAATACGTACTATCTCAACAGCGATCGAGCCAGTATTGATGGTAGTGCTGGCGATAGTAGCAGGTGGTATGATTGGAGCTATTTTGTTCCCAATATACAATTTAGTCGGCCAGCTCACTTAGTGATTGGGCTATAGCGTATGTGATATACTGATAGTGCGCCCTGGTAGCTCAATTGGATAGAGCGGCTCCGTCCTAAGGAGAAGGTTGTAGGTTCGACTCCTATCCGGGGTACCAATATGGGATTATGATGAAGAGAGGGTAAAAATTGCGGCGGCCAAGGGGTGCCCCTAAAGAGCACTACTGGCGCAGTCCGCAGTAGCGGGTCATGGCGTATACGACGACATTTAATGGACAGCGTGATGATGAGACGTTGTTGTTTGTATTTCGGCGTCATATTATTGCGATGCGCAAAGGTTTTTATATGCTATTGGTACCGCTAGCGGTGTTATCGATACCACCATTAATCTGGCAAGATACACTAGAATTGTTTTTGTTACCGCTAGGTGGGTTAGCGGTCGGGCTGGTGGGGTTTGCGTATCATTTTGTATTGTGGCGATATACTTACTATATTGTGACTGACCAACGGATTCGTCAGGTGACGCAAAAGAAACTTTTTGGCATCGATGTAGTAGAGTTAAGTTTGGCGAAAGTCCAAAACATCAGTTATAATATACCCGGGTTGTCGGGTGAGCTGTTTCACTTCGGAACGATCGTTATCCGCACCTTTGTCGGCGATTTAGTGATTCGTAATGTTGATCATCCGGCGCGCGTCTATAATCAATTGCAAGATGCCGTAAATCGCGCAGAGTTAATACAAGGAGTAGAGGATGAAATTGTCAGCCAACAAAAAGTCGTCACATAGTCGGTACGAAACAGGTCGTTCGGCGCATCGGGCAAAATCATCAAGCAAACAGACTACAAAGTCGAGCCGCCTCAAGAAATTATCTCCAACAAACATCGCCAAAAGGCTTCGCTCGGGCGCGGATCAGGATTCTGCGAGTACTCCTCAGAAGTTAGAAAAAATCACCAACGAGACGGTAGCCGAGCATCGTGAGCAGATCCTAGCCAAAGCTCGACGTTTCAAGTATCCAGTACAGGTGCCACGTCGTAAGATAGTGATCAATACGCTACTAGTGGCACTAATTGCGGTGATTTTGCTAGTGATCGTAGCTTGGCAGCAGTTGTACATCGCCCAAAGTTCAAATAACTTACTATACCGTATGACGCAAATCTTCCCAGTGCCGGTCGCATCGATCGATGGTGAACTGGTGCGATATAGCGATTATTTGGTGCAATATCGGGGGTCGCGCTACTATTTGGGTCGGTACGACGAGATTCGTCTAGATAGCGCTGATGGACGAGCGCAGATCGATCACATCAAGCGTGAGTCGCTCGACCGTGCCTTGATCGATACATATGCATCCAAGTTGGCGCGACAACACAATATAACAGTGACAGAAAAAGACATCGATATGGTGATCGAACAGCAGCGTAATACCGCTAATGGCAAAATCAGCCAAGAGACGTACGATGCTTCGTCGCGTATGATGTACAACTGGTCGCCAGCTGATTATCGCCAGGCAGTGCGGCGTAGTATCATACGAACACGGGTAGCATTTGCGATAGATAGCACAGCCAGCGACTATCAGGCGAATGCGACTATGTCTGTAGAGCAGACCGATGGCGATTTCGCCAAGGTGGCCGCAAAACTGGGTGGCTCTGGTAATAGCAAGCCACAGGTGGGTGACTCGGGACTGGTCAGCAAGTCGAGTAGCTATAATGGACTATCAGTCGCCGACATTTCCAAGCTCGAAACAGGCAAGCGCATGGGGCCGATCAAGAGCAGCACCGACAAGGGTTACTATTTCATCAAAGTTAGCCAAAAGACTGAGGATAAGGTTCGTTTCACTTATCTCTTCATTCCACTAACAGAGCTCAACCGACAGGTTAATCAGCTCAAGGCGGATGGTAAAATACAAGAATTTATCAATGTGCCCCACCAATAGAATATGGAATTTTGCGTTAGTGACAAGCCCAAACTAGACACATCAAGACGTTTACGCTATTATGGGCTGTGACAACAAAATATGCTTTATATAAAGGTAGGGAATTATGAAACAGCAACGTACAACGCAGCAAGGGTTCACCATCATTGAGGTGATGCTGGTATTGGCTATGGCGGCGTTAATATTTTTGATGATTTTCGTAGCGTTGCCACAGCTACAACGAGGACAGCGTGATACAGCGCGCAAAAGTGATGTCGACCAAATCGCCGCCGCTGTGACACAGTACACGTCGAATAACAGAGGTAAATTCCCGACGGCCACCTCTTTGAAAGATTATGTTGGTGATCTGTCTAATCTCAATAAAGACAGTATTTCGGTGCGAGAATTTGTCAGTAGTGTTTCGCCAGATAATGACTCTGTCGTAGTGGTGCGTGGTGCTAAGTGTGATGAGTCAAACGGTTCGGGCGTGTCTCTAAAGAAGGGCTCTTCAAAGCAGTTCGTCGTTGTGACAAAACTAGAGGCTGGTGGCTCGAACGGTGTAGGCTACTGTCTTGATTCGTAAGGGTTTAATGTAAAATAATAAATTGACGGCTGGCGTATATCGCGGGCCGTTTATTTTTTGGAGAAGTGGTTTTTCTTTCATTTGCTGTAGTTTGCTATAATAGGCCAGGTAATGACGACGATTATGATAATTATAAGCTTAGCATTGCTGGGCGCGGTTTTAGGTAGTTTCGCTGGGGCGCAAGTATGGAGATTACGTGCTTGGCAGCTTGATATTGATAGACAGGCTGGTCATGCGTACGACCGGCAGGAATGGCGGCACTTACGTGTACTGCGGCAATCCCATCTACATCGGGATCGTTCACGGTGTTTGCAATGTGGGCATGTATTGTCTTGGTATGATTTAGTGCCGTTAGCGAGTTGGCTATCGACCAAGGGGCACTGTAGATATTGCCAGACCCCGATCGGTTTGTTCGAGCCAATAGTTGAATTAGTGATGGGGTTAGCTTTGCCTTTGTCATATATACTGTGGCCATGGCCACTGCCGTTGAGTACGGGGATGTTCATCTTGTGGGTGGTGATAGCGGTGGTATTGTTGATATTGGCGGCTTATGATGCGAAATGGCGGCTTTTGCCGGATCAACTAAACTATGGTTTGATGATACTAGGGTTGTTGTTTGTCGTGATGCGGGCGCTCCTGATCGGTGATGTAGAGATCGGGTCGTTACTGGGATCTTTAGGGATGCTGGCTGGTTTGTATGGAGTGCTATATGTGTTATCTCGTGGTGCTTGGATCGGTTTTGGTGATGTGAAATTGTGTGTGGGGTTGGCGCTGTTGTTGAGTGATTGGCGATTTTCTTTTATGACATTATTCTTCGCTAATATACTAGGGTGTCTGATAGTATTGCCGGGTCTGATACGTGGCAAATTACACACACAATCGCAGGTGCCGTTCGGGCCGCTACTGATCGTTGGTTGCGTGGTGTCGCTCCTATTGGGAGGGCCATTGCTAAGTGTTATCACAAAGTTGTCGATTGGTTGATAGTGTATTTGGGCAATATAAAATATACGGCGATGGTAGTTGACCACGGTAGTTACTCCCCGTATGATCTTGCTTGTGCTATACTGAAGTTACGATGAGTATGATGTCGCGACCAGGGTTTACTATTATCGAAGTGATGCTTTTCTTTGCTATCAGTGGTACGCTGGCGGCTGGTATCATGCTGGGTGTGAGTGCCTCAGTGAACGCGCAGCGATATCGTGACGCGACAAACTCTTTTGTCAGTTTTTTGCAAGGTGAGTATGACAGGACTGTCAATGTACAGAATGATCGCAACCAATACATAGGCTGTTCGTCTTCTGGAGTTAGCCCAAGTGCGACACCACAGACACCCGGTACCGGAGAGTGTACTATCATCGGACGTTTGATCACGACCGATCGCGATGGGCGGGTGATGACTTCGCGCACAGTGTATGCGACACGCGATGGTTCGAGCGAGACAGCTGATCTAGCGGCACTCAAGGCATCGCGGCTGGTGGTGTCTGATGTAGCGGACGAAGCTATAACGTATGAGCTGGGTTGGCAGACTAGTTTACGGCCAGCGGCGCGGCGTTCATTTTTGATCGTACGTTCACCCTCTAGTGGCGCGATCAAGACCTACAGTGGCACCTCCGATAGTCCGATGAGCCTTTTGGCAGAAGAGAATGATACCCAAAATGGTGATATTAACCTCTGTATTGAGCCAGATGGGTTAGTCCTCGCTGGCACTAGTGGCGCAGTATTGACGCGGGGTGGTGGCTCGGCTAGTAGCGTGAAGCTTATTGGTGGGGGGATCGGGTCATGTTAAGACGATCAGGTGAGCGAGGTGATACTATTATCGAAGTGATGTTTGCCTTTGTGGTGTTTAGTTTGGTGATCGTTGGTGCTTTCACTATTATGGGGCAAGGTATGGCTATGGCACAACGTTCACTTGAAATCACACAAGTGCGACAGCAGATCGATTCGCAACTGTTATTGATCAAAAATGCTCAGCAGGCGGTCGACCAGACGGTTTGGGAGACGATGACCCAAAAAGTCAGCAATACCGAGCCGATTACACTACGAGAGCTATCGGATACTCGTTGCCAGTTGGCGTCTGATAATTTACGGAGTCGTGGGGCGTTTTTCTTGGCACCACGCACGAACCGGGAAGGGCAGCGTATCATTGGTTTGTACACTCCTTCGAGTGCCACTTATCAAGCGGAGGCGACGACGTTCAGCAAGGTTGAGTTTACCAACGACCCACGAGCACAAGGTATGTTCGTACAAATAGTTAAAGCCGAAGGCGCAAATGTCAGTCGAGCATACGATGTATACATTACGGCATGTTGGCCAACAGTTGGTACCGATAAGCCAGCTACGATAGGAACAGTCACGAGGTTGTATGATGTGGCACGATAGAGATAATTATCAATACAAACTACGCAGCGGTAGTGAGAGTGGTGATATATTACGCTATCGGTCGAATCGGGGGTTCACGTTGGTTGAATTGTTATTGGCGATGACATTTTTGTCGACATTGCTAATCGCTATCACGTTGTCGACCATGCAGATAATAAATCAATACACTAAAGGAGTGACGATCAAGTCGATTAATCTCGCCGGTCGCGATGTATCTGATATGTTCCGTCGTGATGCGTTGGCTTCGGCAGATGCGCTGCGTTATGTGACACCACAAGCCGGTGATGGGTTGGGAAGGCTATGCTTCGGGACAACATCGTATGTCTGGAATACGGCTGATCGTTTGCAAAATCAAACGGCGTATCGGTATCAGAATGACACAGGTACGGGTGACCCTCGTGGTGATATGATCGTATTGGCTCGTGTCAAAGATGCTGGAGCGCAATATTGTACGCCATCGGCGAATGGGCGTTACGCTACAGATATCCCGACTAGCAAGGCGACAGAGCTACTCGGCTCGCGCGAAGGCGACTTGGCCTTACGGGATTTGCAGGTAGATCGAGTGGTCGATAAGTCTGATGGTTCTCAGGCACTATACCGACTACGCTTCACGATAGGCACAAATGAGAAAGATACGATCGACACCGCTAGCCAAACGTGCAAACCACCGAATGATGATGCGACCAATTATAATTTCTGCGCCATTAACATATTTGAAACATTAATACAGGGGTGAATGATGAGACAACTCAAAACACGACAGCGACAATCTGGTATGGTGGCATTGTTCGTGGTGATGTTTTCGACAGTATTGATCACGGTGTTGACAGTTAGTTTTATCCGCCTAATGGTACAAGAGCAGCAGAGAGCTAGCAACAACGATTTATCGCAGAGTGCTTACGACTCTGCCGTGTCTGGTGTAGAGGATGGCAAGCGAGTCATCCGGGCGGCTCTCAATGGTAACACTCGTGCGCGGCAGGCGATAGACCAACAACGCTGTGATACAGTTGCGGCGGCTGGTATCGTTGATTCGACTCGGGGTGAAACAGTTATCAAAACCAATGGTGGTAGCAATACATTAAATCAAGCCTACACTTGCGTTAAAATCAAAGCCCAGACAGATGATGTACTACTCGATTTGCCCGACAGTCAATCGACTGTTGTGCCCCTGATGTCAGCCGCACCGTTCAATAGTGTACAGATAGAGTGGATGCGCAAAAAGAATGATGGTAATGATGTTGCTTCGATCGAAACACCAACTACTGGTGATCTACGTAGCTTGCCATCAAAGTCATCGTGGAATGTTAACGCGCCAGGGTTGATGCGGGCACAGGCGATACTGCCTACCAAAGCAACTATTTCGCTGACCGATCTCGACAGTTCTCAGGTATCGACGAACTTTCTACGCCCTAGTATTATCAGTGATGGGGCTGGAGTGACACCGGTGATACGGTCGGCCTTGCGTGCTAATAATGACGCTGGCTCACAGACAACCGTCAATGCTGTACCGTGTTCGAACTCCCGATATCGTAGCGGTGACTACGCCTGTCGAGCGGTACTAAAAATGAATGGTGGGGCAGTACCAGCCGGCTCGCGAGTGGCGTTTTTGCGCTTGACCAGTATGTACAAGGCCTCAGCGGTAAAAATCACACTCAAACAAGATAATGCTACTGTAAAATTTGATACCGTTCAGCCCGAAATCGACTCTACTGGGCGAGCTGATGTGATTTTCCGGCGTATCAAGAGTCGTGTAAATGTCGGGTTTAACACCGATGGTAGCTTCGTATTTCCTGAACATGGAGTGGATATCACGGGTAGTTTGTGCAAGAATTTTTATGTCACCAACAACGAATCCGGCTCATCGGGTTCGTCGTGTACCCCGTGAACACGATAGGGTGGGCGATCACTCTTGTACTCGGTCGCTATGATATTGTTCGAATACATCACGTAGATGGCTGTCAGTGACGTGAGTGTACACTTGAGTAGTATTGATATTACTATGCCCCAGCATCGACTGTACACTGCGCAAATCGGCACCGTTCATCAACAGATCGGTAGCGAAACTGTGACGCATAGTGTGGGGGCTGACGTGCTTGGTAATCCCGGCTAATCGGGCGTATTTGGCGATCATCGATTGGACGCTTCGTGTAGTTAGACGACGAAAGTTGCCGCTATTGTTTGTCGTGCCATGGTTTCGACTGTAACTGATGAAAAGCGGGTCTAGCGAGTCGTGTCGTGTCGCTAAGTAGGTCTCGATCTGAGCAGCTGCTGATGCACTGACAAATACTGGCCGGTCTTTTTGTCCTTTGCCGCGCACCATGAATTCGCGACGCTTGAGGTTGATATGGTCGCGATTCAGATTGACCAGCTCGGATACACGCAGTCCACTCGAAAATAGTAGCTCTATAATAGCCCGATCGCGTAGATTGGCTTCCTTGCCATCGTCTGGCACGGCGGCGATCATCCGCTCGACTTCTTCATAATGAAGAAATGTGACTTGTCGTTTGTGGGTTTTGGGTAATTCAATTTTGTTCGGAGAAAGGCTCGGTATATTGCGCTTCGATAGATAATTCAAGAACCCGCGAAGGGCGATCAGATGATAGCTCTGCGTTAACATGCCGAGCTCCTCGCCGAGTGCTCCTTGGTAACGATTAAGCCACAATCGATAGCGTCGGATTAGCTCGGGAGTGATGGCATCGACTGTTAATTCTGACCCGGCGAATTCGACGAAGCGCTCGAGGTAGTGTTGGTAATTTTCTGATGTTTTGGCTGATCGTCCGCGCTCCACCTCCATATATTCGATGAAGTCGATGATCAAATCTTGCATGTAATACTGCTGACTCATTAAGATAAGTATACCATAATAACAGTGCTAGACTAGGATTTGAGTTTGATACATCTACAATATCCGCTATAATACGAGCAGATCATAACCAAGGAGTGTGAATGAGTCAAACAGCTGTTCCAAACAATAACAACGTACAAAAAACCCTAGTGGTCTTCAAGCCAGATGCTGTTCAGCGCGGTATCGTCGGCGAGATTTTGACTCGATTTGAACGAGTTGGCCTGAAGATTGTTGCTGTAAAAATGATAGCTCCGACTCGTGATCACTATTACCGTCATTACGAAGAGATCGGTAAGATGGTTTCGCGCCGTGGTCAACACGCCTTTGGTGTAACGCTCGACTTCATGATGCAGGGCCCAGTGATTGCTATGGTTTTTGAGGGTGTCGAAGCGGTGAAACTAGTACGCAAATTAGTCGGACCGACCGAGCCGATGGCTGCTGAGATGGGTACTATCAGGGGTGATTATTCACACATGAGCTTTGGTTACGCTAACGAAGAAGACAAAGGTGTGCCGAACCTTATCCATGCATCTGGCAATCCAGAAGAAGCTGAGCAAGAGATTAATCACTGGTTTTCTGACGATGAGATCTACGAATACCATGCCTTGCACGAAAAATTCACCAGATAGCTAGTAGGGGTAGAATTTTACCAGCGAAGTTAAACAAAGATTGCACCCAGTGGGTGTAATCTTTGTTGTCTAGCGGTATAAATTCATTAAAATAACCCCTGCTACGGGGTGATGAATATCTTTGATATGGCGCGCTCGACCGGATTCGAACCGGCGATCTTCTCCGTGACAGGGAGACGTGATAGGCCAACTTCACTACGAGCGCAAGCGACTGGCTCAATAATAGCAATATTAGCTCAAAAGTGCAAGAGGGTCGCTCGGAAGTCTTGTCGATCTATCCACCGTAAAGCTCATCGCAGGTAGTCTTCGGGTGTTTTCATAGAGACACCACGTTCCGTGCCTGTTGTACTTTGACAAATACAATACAATACAATACAATACAATTTTTACCAGTAAAAGGTAATGTGCTTAGAGAAAGGATGATTGATTTTATGCCAAGAAGTATAGAAGGGGGATGGCCGAAGAATCCGGAGAATCCATTTCCCGAAGTTGACGAGATGCCTTTTAATTTTGATCCTCAGAAACCGTTATCGGGTAGGCCTGGTGCTGATGCATGGATACATGATGAATTGGCAGCGGCGCGTGAAGGGATAGGAGATGATCAGTCACAAGAGCCCAAGCCTGCCGAGCGATGGCTAGATAATGTGGCGCTGGGTCCAGACGATAATTGGCAGTATGTGAAGGAGCCCGATACGGATCGTGGAGTTCTTGAAAGGTTGCATAATATCGCCGATGGGCCCGATGATGTCGATAGTGGGCCTTTTTCTGACGTAAAGCACGATCCTGAATTTACAGGTATGCGACAGGTGGTTGAAGCCTATATTTCATCGAAGCACGGCAACGGCTGGAGTGGTGCATCTCCAGAGACAAAGGCTTTGCTTGTGACGAACGAAAAGCCCTTGACGGCAGACGAGCAATTGATACTTGGCGCTTGCTGGTCGTATTCAGAGTTGTTAGAAATGCGAAGCTTCTATAGTAATGAACTTGATGTTGCACGAAAACGCGAGGATAGCGGAGATTATAGCCACGTTGATCGAATTAAAGAGGAGATATGTGGAGAAGAAGGATATAAACGGTTTAAGCATGGTCTCACTAGAGACGAAGCAGCCCGGCTGAGGGGCTCCTTTGATGAATATAAGCGATGGCGTGTCCTGGAGCATGAGCGCCCTCGCGAAGCCAGATTTCTGGCTCCAAATTGTGATCTTGCGCTGAAGGTACTCAGTCGAACTACTAAATATGGGGTGTCGCCAGCACTCACGGAGTCTGACGCGAGAAGGTTGGCAAACTTGATAGAACGAAACCAACGGATGACTGAAGTCGAATCATACATCGGTGTAGAGATTAAAGACGAGCAAGAACAAATCTGAGCGATAGCACGTGGGATCGAGCGTGTTAGCTACGAAGCCCTCGGCCTTGTAGCCGAGGGCTTTATCATCGTGAGGTGTCCTTCCAATTTAGCAGTAACTCTAGTATAATATGATCTAATGCCGCTGTAGCTCAGCTGGTAGAGCGGCGCTTTCGTAAAGCGTAGGTCACCGGTTCAAGTCCGGTCAGCGGCTCCATTGTTGTTTATGAAAAAAGATTCCTTGCGTACACTATCTCGCAATGTGGTTGCTGACCGCCCGTTTTTACTGGCGCTGGTCGGTGTGTTTCTTGTAGGGATTATATATACATTGGTCATGGTATTCACCCTACAGGTGCGCGACGTACAGGTTTACGTGCGCTACACTGCCTTTGGTGAGGCACATTTTTATAAGGACCACTGGTATTATCTGGTATCATTTGTGCTATTTGGGATTGTCTCGACGCTGATACATGGCGGGTTGATGCTGAAGTTTTATGGGCTACAGCGACGCCAAACAGCTTTGGGTATCGGGGTAGTGGCAGTTATGGTGCTGCTGATCGCTGCTTCGTATGGATTAGCAATTATGCACCTGGCGTATCGATGATGAATGATTTAGAACTACCCCTAGGTAAACGTAGCAAGTTGTATCGTTTTTTTGAGATCGTGCCAGCTTTTATTAGCTATAGCGTGATAGCGGTATTGATTATTTTGTCGTTTATTCAGCCACTGTGGGCTTCTATTTATTTATTGGTAGTAGTAATGAGTACGATTGTGCGGTCGGTCGGGATCGCCTATCGAACTATCACAGGGCACCGTCATATGGTGCGTGCTCAAGCTGTCGATTGGCGTAATCGGCTCGAGCAGCTTGAGGATCCAGTTGCTAGCTATGCTGCGCTTACGGCACCTAATGTGTCGCGATTGCGGCTGCCAGGGCGTCAAACAGAATTTCATATTCAAGAGCACTACAATAATCTCCGTTTGGCTGCAGCTAGCCCGGAGACTTTCCCGAAGCCATCGCAGCTTTATCAGATGGTTATTATCGCTGCCTACAACGAATCTTATGATGTTATCCAACCCACGATTGAATCGGTCAAGGCGACTACATATAACAATCAGCAAATCATTCTGGTTTTGACTTACGAGGAACGAGGTGGTGCAGGTATCGCTAAGACCGCAGCTCGCTTGAAGAAAGAGTATGGTGATGTCTTCCATAGTTTTCACGCTATTAAACACCCCAAAAACTTACCCGACGAGGTGGTCGGTAAGGGTGGTAATATTACCTATGCTGGCAAAAAAATGCAGGCATATTGCGACGAACAAGGTATTACTTATGATCGTGTGATGATCACAACATTAGATAGTGACAATCGTCCGCACCCCGGTTATTTCGATTATGTAGCATATGAATATATTGTTCATCCTGAGCGCAAGCGACTGTCGTATCAGCCAGTGGCGCTGTATTTTGGCAATATTTGGGACGCACCAGCGCCGATGCGGGTGATCGCGACAGGTAACTCGTTTTGGACGATCATTAGTAGTATGCGGCCACACACGTTGCGTAATTTTGCTGCACATTCTCAGCCGATGGATGCGTTAGTCGAGATGGGTTTTTGGAGTACACGTAGTATAGTCGAGGATGGTCACCAGTATTGGAGGAGTTATTTTTACTTTGGCGGAGATTATAATGTATTGCCGATCCATATTCCCGTCTACCAGGATGCGGTGATGGATAATACGTTTTGGGGTACAGTGGTCGCGCAGTTCAAGCAGTTGCGACGATGGGGATACGGCGTTTCGGATATACCGTACGTGGCGGTGAGGTTGTTTACGCGTCATCGTACGGTGCCGTTTGCCGAGTTGTTCGCTAGGTTTGTACGATTGCTAGATGGGCATGTGACATTAGCCTCGATGGCGTTTATGGTGACGTTCGGTGGGTGGGTGCCGCTACTTCTCAATAGCCAATCGTCGCGTAGTTATGCGGTCCACCTGCTGCCCGAGATTGTCAGTAATTTACAACGGCTCGCGATGATCGGTATTTTTGTCACGGTATTCCTGATGCTCAAGATGTTGCCACCACGCCCTGATCGCTATAAGCGTCGACGTACAGTATGGATGGTACTGCAATGGTTTTTGATGCCGGTGACATCAATTTGCTTTAGTGCTATCGGTGCCTTTAATGCACAGACTCACCTAGCCCTTGGGCGCTACCTTGATAAATTCGATGTGACAGTCAAGGCTACTGTTGACTCGCGCGATCGGGCGCGGCAACAGTCGAAAGAACCTCGAAAATTCTTCGGTCTCTTTGGTAAGCGTAAATAGCGTATGAACTAGCTGTAGATAATAAATAACCTCCGGGAGACCTGGAGGCTATTTGTGATAATAGAGCGCAGTTGTGTATTATAAGTATTATTGATACGCACGGGAAGGAGCACGTATGGCATTAAGCAGGGTGATGAAATTAACGACTGACAAAGGGCTAAATATTGAGCTGGCGCCGTTTACGCGCGAGGAGGCGGTACTATTTGTCAAGGGTTTTGAGCAGCACTCAATTTCGCAGTACGTTGCTGACCATGTTGAAACCAAAGAGACCGAGGAAGAGTGGTATGATGCGATGATAAAAGACAAATCTTCGTGCGTTTGGGGGATTTGGGCAGTTGAGAGTGAGAAACGAAAGTTGATTGGTAGTAGCTCATTGACGCATATCTCTACTAATAAACACATTCATCAAGCGGTGAGCGGGTCAATAATTTTTGATAAAAATTATTGGGGACAGGGGATTGCTAGTGCTTGTCATAAGGCGCGGACATTGTGGGCGTTTGAGCAGATGGGGCTGCACCGGATTAAGTCAGCGGTGCTGCAGCCAAATATTGGCAGCCGTAAGGCGCTGGAGCGGAGCGGCTATACCTATGTTTATACCGAGCGTAATGAGAAATTTGTGAATGGCGAACTGATCCATCTGGATTGCTTTGAATGCCTGAATCCGGCCGATTGGGCGTGGCGTCAGTGGTGGGGTAATGATCGTCCGCCGCGTCGAAATATCGAAGCGCGCGCCAAAACGCAGGCGGCGCTCATATGGGCGCGGGAGAATGTGGAGCTGGCGTAGCCCTACTGGATCAGTCAAACGTTCTTGATCGATCATTGCCGAAAAGGGTGTATCCCGCCCGTTTGATGAAGATGCAAACTATAATAGGTAGTATTATGGATTTTTAGACAAGATTGTACAGTGACCAAGTAGCTCTAAGATGGAATATATAGCAAGATATCCGACTCTTGGAGAGTTGATAAAGTATGACGATGGCGAGCTACTTGGGCTTTCTCGTGACTTGGGGTATACCAGCTTAGTGTTGAGCCCCGAATCGCAGCCGGAGATCGGAGAGCGGGTGGAAAGTCTACGATTAGAGCCAGCAGGCACCGATACTAGTGTGTCTACAGTGTAGCAAGATAAATTTATAAGTGTAGCCTTTTGGATGGTATGTGTGACCATACCATTTTTGTGTCTCCTTTTTTTGCGGCTTTTGCATTCGCATTCGTTGGCTCTATTTTATGCGCGGTCTTTTCTCGTTATGTCGATCAAGAACCAAAAGGAGAGCGATGATCAGGCGGTCTGGGCGCGCGGTGGTTACGTAACAGAGCTAGAAAAGGTATCATCATCAAAACATAAAATACATAAAAGTCAAATAAAATTATCTACCAGAATATATCACCAGGTGAATACACGAAGCGAAAATACGACGATATGTGATGTGGAAAACTAAAATCGAGATGGGGATAAGGTAAGGCTCGTCATGGGGAGGTGGTGTCGATAGATTCCAAGATAGAGGCTGATGGAGAAATTACATCGAAAGGATAGATACGAAGCGATTAGTATAATAAGAGAGATTGTCATAAATATTCACCATAAATATTCACAAATATATCATACCTGAAAAACTAATCCCGTTGGTGTGTATTGTGAAAATATTGAGACGGGTGATTGCTTTAGCAAGTAAAATATATGTGCTGTCGCGTAGATGATTAGTGGGCGTCTGTCGGTACGCCCATGACAGAGTGATAATAATTGGTGAACGTACCAGCGCGTGCGGCGAGGCTTATTTCTTGAATCAAAAATTCCTTCTCGTATGGTATGCGAATAGCATAGTCGCGGCTAACTGGCGAATAAGGGTCGTGAGTCGCACCCCAAAAAAGCAGCTCAATGACGACGGGCAAAAGATTCCAGCCAGCTTCGGTGGGTGAGTATATGAATTGATTTCGTTGTCGTTCATCTTGTCGTTTGTCGAGCAGGCCTGTTGCTTCAAGGCGCGCTAAGCGGTCGGATAGGATATTAGTAGCGATGTGTTCGTCGCGGGCAAATTCACGGAAATAGCGGCGACCGAACAAAAGAATGTCGCGCATAACAATAAGCGTCCAGGCGTCGCCAAAAATATCTAGCCCAAAGCTAATCGGACAGGAAGATCGTCGAGTCATGCGGCGGGTCATACCGTTAGCATAGCAGGAGTACTTGTTGTTTGCAAGTGGGTGGTATCAGAGGTGCGGGCGAGTAACTAGATGTCTAGACTATCGAAAAATATGGTATGAATGATTTCATTATAAGTATATAGTGTCATATAAAAGTGCCACAATATTTGTGGCACTGATCAATCCTGGTGGGCAATAGAGGATTCGAACCTCTCACCTCTTCAACGTCAATGAAGCGCTCTAGCCAAATGAGCTAATCGCCCGTGCCCCACATTGTAACAGAATAATATGAGTAGGGCAAGACAGCCGAAAAATAATATCGAAAGTTTCTCGATACAAGCAGAGCCAATTTGGTAGGCTGATAAGTGTCCACTTATACTTATTATAACACATGGTAAGATTGCCACAGTGTCTGGTGCGGTATACAATAGAGTATAAGCAGTGACAGAGTCTAACCATCTCTCGAGCTTACGTGGAAGCGGTTGCGGCGCACGATATCAGCCGGAGCAAGAGTAATAGCCGAGGTGGAACCTCCTGATCTTTCAGGACCGAGGCACGCACGTGAGAGGCGATTGCGTGCTTTTTGTATTTATATTAAAATTTGGTGGTCGGTGACGCGATAATCGGCTGCCGACCTAAAGGAGGTTCGTTATGAATGATGATCAGTTAAAATCTATGCGTCATAGTCTAGC
Organism: uncultured Candidatus Saccharibacteria bacterium; assembly: GCA_945873065.1. Taxonomy (GTDB): domain Bacteria; phylum Patescibacteriota; class Saccharimonadia; order Saccharimonadales; family Saccharimonadaceae; genus Saccharimonas. The sequence continues at coordinate 65,249 of CAMCBN010000001.1, read as the reverse complement.
TCATATTATGGCCCAAGCGGTGCAGCATTTGTGGCCGGAGGCAAAATTTGGTGTAGGGCCAGCGATTGATAATGGGTTCTACTATGATATCGACCTTGGTGACATAACGATCTCGGAATCTGATTTTAAACGAATCGAGAAGGAGATGCGTCGTATCGTTAGGCGTGATTTGCCGTTTATACGCAAGGATGTGTCAGTGGATGAGGCATTGGCATGGGCACAAGAGAATGATCAGCCATACAAGATTGAGTTGCTGAATGACTTGAAGCGTTCGGGTACTACTGTCGCCAAAGAGCTAGCTGGCGAAGAGCTGGGTGTGGCTGGCGAGGGTGATAGTATGGTGAATACAGTATCTTTGTATTCACAAGGTGATTATACCGATTTGTGCCGTGGTGGGCATGTTGAAAGCACTGGGCAGGTTGGCGCATTCAAGCTGATGCGCGTAGCTGGTGCATATTGGCGTGGTGATGAGCATAAACCGCAAATGCAGCGCTTGTACGGGGTAGCGTTTGCTTCGCAGCAGGAGTTAGATGAATATTTACAGATGTTGGAAGAGGCGAAAAAACACGATCACCGCAGATTGGGTAAAGAGCTCGATTTATACACGATGTCACCACTGGTTGGTGTTGGGTTACCGCTGTTTACGCCGCGAGGTACGATTTTGCGTGATAAAGCTGCGCAATTATCAAACGAGTTGCGTGCGAAATATGGATTCCAGAAAGTTTGGACGCCGCATATTACTAAGAAAGATTTATATGAGACATCGGGCCATTGGGCGAAATTCGGTGAGGAATTGTTCCTGGTGAAAAGCCAGGAGACGAGCGACCAGATGGCGCTTAAGCCGATGAATTGTCCGCATCATACGCAGATTTTCGCTTCGCAGCCACGTAGCTATCGCGATATGCCGGTGCGCTACCTAGAAACGACTACGGACTATCGTGATGAAAAAACAGGCGAGCTGGGTGGCTTGAGTCGTGTACGATCGCTAACACAAGATGATAGTCATGTTTTTTGCCGGCCAGATCAAATCGAGCAAGAAATTAATAACTTGCTGGCATGTGCGCAGGAATTATATCGTATTGTAGGGATGAAGCTGCGCGTCCGTTTGAGTTATCGCGATGATAGCGAGGGCTATCTCGGCGCACCTGAACTGTGGCAGTCTGCCCAAGCGCAGCTCAAGGCGGCGGTAGTAGCGAAAAGTTTGGATTATTTCGAGCAGGAAGGCGAGGCAGCCTTTTATGGTCCAAAGATCGACTTTATGGCGACGGACGCGATCGGTCGAGAACATCAAGTGGCAACAGTTCAGCTCGATTTTGTTCAACCAGAAAGGTTTGGGTTAGAGTATACTGATGAGTCTGGCAAGGCAGTGCGGCCGGTAATGATTCACAGCGCACTGTTGGGTTCGATCGAGCGCTTTCTCAGTGTTTTTATCGAGCATACAGCGGGCTGGTTCCCATTCTGGATTGCACCTGAGCAAGTCCGAATTTTGACCATAAACGACACTGTAAAAGATTATGTTGATGAAATAACATCAGTTTTATCAGGGGTAGTGTTGATGAAACCTATAAAATACAACGAAGTAAGATTTACAACAGACACGCGTAATGAATCACTTGGTAAAAAAATTCGTGAAGCTACAGTAGCCAAAATCCCGATGCAAATTATCGTTGGGCCAAAGGATAAGACTGATCGAGTTGTGAGTATACGCACTCAGTCTGGTGAGTGTAAAGTCGAATTAGCGAAACTGGCTGAGTATGTCAAAGAATCGTAAAATCTATGGCGAAAAAGCTAAGAATTACTATTGATGACGCACGGGTACCGATAGCTAGTCTACGTGATAGGGTATATGAATTGATGGCGCAGTTACCAGACAATGCTGTGACTACGTATGGTGATCTGGCGGCGATGGCGGGTCACCCATATGCAGCGCGGATAGTTGGTGGTATAGCGCATGGTGGCCCAGAAGAACTGCCATGGCACCGGTTGGTGAATGTGAGAGGTGGTTTGGCAGTGGGATTTCCAGGTGGACAGGAGGTGCAGCGGCAACTGCTTGAGCAGGATGGTATTAATTGTGGTGATGATTATCGAGTTATTGATTTTGAGGAACGACGATGGCGGCCATATCAAAACAAATAACGTCGATGGCTATGAAACGTAATGAAAATGACCGCACGGTGTTACCGTTAATTGTTATCGTTGGGCCAACGGCCAGTGGTAAGACTGATTTGGCGATTCGCTTGGCTCAGCGGTGTGGTGGTGAGATCATTTGTGCTGATTCGCGCACTATTTATCGTGGTATGGACATAGGTACTGCCAAGCCTACTTTTGAAGAACAAGCAAAAGTACCACACTGGGGGCTTGATCTCGTTGATCCAGGTCAGAGATTCACGGTAATTGATTTTCAGCGATACGCTCAAAGAAAGGTCCAAGAAATTCGTCATCGCGGACATGTGCCATTTTTAGTCGGTGGTACGGGGCTGTATGTTGATGCGGTTGTGTATGATTTTCAATTTCCAGCTGTGAACAAAAAGCTTATGCAAAGAATATCAAACTGGTCTCTGGCGGAATTACATGAGTATTGTCAGACGAACAACATTCCATTGCCAGATAATAAATACAACAAGCGTTATGTTGTAAATACGATAGTTAGAAATGGCGCAAAAGTCAATAAACGTAAGCATGTTGATAAAAATACATTTATTGTTGGAATTACTACAGATCGTTATATTTTACGAACTCGTATAGAACAAAGGGCTAATCTTATAGTTTCTGACAACGTTGTGTATGAATCAATAAAGCTAGCGCAACAGTATGGCTGGGATAATGAAGCGATGACCGGAAACGTATACCCAATTATACATAAATTACAACAAGGGACTATTACGCGGCAGCAGGCGCGAGAATTATTTTGTCGAGCAGATTGGCATCTCGCGAAACGGCAACTCACATGGTTACGCCGCAACCCAGATATTGTATGGTGTCGTCTTGAATCGGCGTATGATTATATAGTAGACAGACTCGCGCAAGCTACCAATGTGTGATACCATAAACATTGTTGGCGAAAACCATGATAGATGCATTGTTTGGATCAAAAACGCGTGTGAAATTGTTACACCTTTTCTTGAATAATCCGGGGAAGGCGTTTTATGTGCGTGAGATTACGCGGTTGATCAATGAGCAGATCAATTCAGTGCGTCGTGAATTACTCAATATGCTAGAGGTGGGTATTATCACTAGCGATAGTTCAGATAATAAACTGTATTATGAGGTCAATCAGCAATACGAATATTATCCGCCGCTGCGAGTTATTTTCGCTGACCAAAAGATCTTACCTGCAAAAAATAAAGCAGCAAAATATCGGCCAGCCTGGCAAGATGCGATCATGCAGCTGCCACGATTGCGAGTAGCTATCGCAGCAGGGGCGCTAGTGAAGGGGTCGGCGAGCACGATTGATCTACTACTTGTTGGTAATATATCGCCGAATAAGGTGAAGGATGTTGTAGCGGTTATTGAGCGACAAGAGGGGCGAGAGTTGACATACAGCATACTGAGCTATGACGAATTTTATTACCGGCTCAGTGTGCGCGATAAGTTTATCACGACTATCTTAACCAATAAGCATACCGTTTTGGTAGATGTTGATAATATATTAAAAGAAAACGAAGGAGATAATGATGCTTGATATAGAATACAAGGGTGGTAACACAGTTATCGTTAATACAAAGAAGACGACACTGATGGTCGACCCACGTCTGTCGGTCGTGGGGTTGAAGGATATCAAAACCAAGGATGAGGTCGAGTTAGTAACCGAATCGCGATTTGCCGTTGAGAACTCTGAGGCGCGGATCATTATCGATCAACCAGGTGAATACGAAGTGGGTGACTGTACGATTCATGGAGTGGCAGCAACACGCCATATCGACACACCAGAAAGTGAGCAACTGTCAACAATGTATCGCATAGAGTGTGGTGAGTTGACAGTGGCTATCGTCGGTAATGTAGCACCAGAAATTACGGATAGTCAGCTCGAGGCGCTTGGTATGGTTGATATCTTGATAGTTCCAGTCGGTGGGTATGGCTATACGCTAGATGCGACAAGTGCAGCTTCGTTGGTGCGCAAAATCGAGCCGAAAATCGTTATACCAGTACACTATGCTGATGACGCATTGAAGTATGAGGTGCCACAGGACACAGTTGAAGTATTTGAGCGAGAACTGGGAGCCCCAGTCGAAAAGAGCAGTAAATTGAAGCTAAAATCTGCCAATGGATTGCCAGTAGCTTTGACTGTGTACGAACTAGCACGTTCGTAGAGGCGAATGGCGGAGTTGTCTAAATTTATGGGCTGGCGCTGTTGAGCGCCAGCCCGGTCGTGAAGGAGTGTATATTTGTTAGAAACGAATAACACCTCTGTTTAAGGAGGTGTTTTAATCGTTTTGGCAAGGACAAAGTTACACAGACTTCGCCAATAGACCCTTTTTCTTGAGGGTGCGGATTGCCTTCGTAGAGAGAGTCATGGTAATCTTTTGACCGTCAACAGTGAAGGTTTTTTTCTGAAGATTTGGTTTGAAGACTCGTTTGGTGCGGCGAAGAGAAAAGCTGACGTTGTTGCCGTACTGCTTACCCTTGCCGGTCAATTCACATCGTGATGCCATAAGGTTATTCCAGTTAATGTTAATTACAATATCTGTACTAGTATACGCGCAAGAGGAGATACTGTCAAGGTTTGCTCGTGGTCGCTGTGATGATACAATGAACACTATGACAACGATAGCGGTCGTATTGGTGGTGATTTTAGTATCTATGACGCTACATGAGGCTATGCACGGCTTTATGGCTTATTGGCTGGGTGATAGCACTGCCAAAGAGCAGGGTAGACTCACGCTTAATCCGATCCATCATATTGACCCTTTTTTGACGCTTATTTTGCCGTTGAGTCTGGCGATAATGGGACTGCCAGTGTTTGGTGGTGCTAAACCAGTGCCTTTTAATCCTGAGCGAGTGCGCGGTGGTGAATGGGGCGCTGCCTTGGTGGCGTTGGCTGGTCCACTGACGAACTTCGTGTTGGCTTTTATTTGCTTTGGTCTATATGCGTTAGTAACACCATCGTCTGTGTTGACCACGGCGGTTGGGGTAAATCTCGGCTTCTTTGTGTTTAATATGCTACCGATCCCTCCTCTTGATGGGTCGCGGGTGATTTATGCACTAGCGCCAGAGTTTGTGCGGCGTGGGATGGAGTTTGTCGAGAATTATGGAGTGATGTTGGTCTTCGTGATCGTGCTACTAGCGAGCTCTACAATTGGCGTGCTCATGACGACTGCGGTATCGGCGATCATCCAACTGTTCGCTATGATATTTGGCATTTCGGTAGGATGATATCTATGGTATACTAAGAGTGTCCGGTTGCTCCGAACGTGTATGATTTTCCTAACATCATATGATAGGGACTTCAATATTCACCGCACCCGTGGGTGTGGATGAGAAGACCCACCTTTGCGTCAAGCGAGGGAATATCAAGCGTTCGGGGTGGCTGGATTTTTTGTGTATTTAACTATCACTCTATTATTTATCGTGCAATGAAGATAACATAAGTGTGGCGTGATATAATACGAGAGCAGTCTATTAGATGATCGCTTGCTTGCGAGCAAGAGGAAAGTCCGGGCAGCACAGGATACGACAGTCGCTAACGGCGACCGGGGGTGACCCTAGGGAAAGTGCCACAGAAACGATACCGCTCCGCAGAATACCATTGTTTGGCTCGTGTGTTATATACGGCTAGCAGCGGGGTAAGGGTGAAAGGAGTGAGGTAAGAGCTCACAGCACTGTATGGTGACATACGGTGGAGGTAAACCCTGTTGGCTGCAAGGAGGTAGTTCTGGTATGTGATCCGCATGAGCTACCGCTAACCGCTTGATTTGCAAAGCAATTTGCAAACTAGATAGATGATCATCCACGACAGAACCCGGCTTATCGATAGGCTGACCGTAAAGACACCCAGAGATGGGTGTCTTTATATAAAACAAAACAAAATACCCCGATAAACAGGGGTATTTCGAAGCTTGTAGATAAGCTGTTGTGTTATTTACGTGTAACTTTTGCAACAATAGTAGCAAAGGCTTCTGGCTCATTGACAGCTAAATCAGCGAGAATCTTGCGGTCTAATGCGACCTCAGCAGCACGTAAGTCGGCTATCAGGCGACCATATGTGGTGCCATTTTGTCGAGCAGCAGCATTGATGCGGGTGATCCATAACGCGCGTAAATCACGCTTACGATTGCGTCGATCACGATAAGCATATTGTAGGGCGCGAATCACTCCCTGTTTGGCTAAACGATAGCTACGTGTACGGTTGTGTTGCATGCCCTTGGCAGCGCGCAGAGTTTTGGCGTGGCGGGCGTGAGCGGTGACTCCTCGTTTGACTCTCATGATCTATACCCCCAATGCTCGTTTAACATTTTTCGCCATGCCGCCTTTGACGACAGCACTGGTATTGATGTTGCGCTTGCGCGATTTGCTTTTTTTGGAAAGCATGTGATTCCCGAACGCACGGCGACGGGTAAGTTTGCCGGTACTGGTTAGCTTGATGCGCTTAGCAGTGCCCTTGTGGGTCTTCATTTTTGGCATTACTTGCTCCTTATTACTATGCTGAGATTACGCCCAGCCATCGTTGGTTTTTGTTCGACAACCGCTTCATCCTCAAGTGCGGTCACAACCTGGTTGATCAGCTCATACCCCAATTCGCGGTGTGCCATCTCACGACCACGAAAGAAGATTAGCACCTTGACTTTGTGTCCCTCGGCCAAAAACTTGCGGATCTTGCGTAGTTTTATCTCGAGGTCATTAGCGCCGATCTTCAGGCCAAAACGCATCTGTTTGAGCTCGTTGGCCTTGTTGTTGCGGCGGTTGCGTTGTTGCTCTTTCATCTTTTGATACTGGTATTTTCCCCAGTCGATGATCTTAGCAACGGGCGGGTGAGCATTTGGCGAAAACTCCACTAAGTCGACGCCAGCCTGGCGGGCTTTGTCGAGTGCTTCTTGTCGGCTCATGATGCCGAGTTGCTCGCCGCTCTCGCCGATCACGCGTAGTTCACGCGCGCGAATGGCTTCGTTGATGCGGATAGTTGATCTGATTGCGCTCTCCTTTACTTGAGCTTAAACGAATTGACTCCCAAAAAGTTTACCAGATGTAGTGAAAAAAGGCAAATTTACTGGGCGTGATTGTAAGCTAGTTGGTTAGAATTATTCCAGTTAGGGTTGTTCCCGGGCTTTATTTATGATCGTTGTCATTATCACAATGTATATATTACCTGTCGATATTGTAGGGCCTCCGACAGGTGTGCTGGCGTGATGTGTGGTGCCATCTCAAGGTCGGCGATAGTGCGCGCGACTTTGATCGTCTTGAAATAACTACGAGGGCTAAGACCAAGTTTGCTGCCAGCAGTATCGAGTAGACGCTTGCAGTCGGGTGTCAATGGTAGGTAGTGGCGAACTTGTGGTGAGCTGAGATTACCATTGCGTAGCGATGGGTGCTCGGCGTAGCGTGTGGCTTGCGATGATAAAGCAGCTGCTATAGTACGATGCGCTCGCTGTTGCTGACTGGTATCGGTGATATGATGGTCGAGTAATTGCTCTGTAGGTATACGATTGACTGAGACAACCATATCTATACGGTCCATCAGCGGGCCAGATAAACGCTTTTGATAGGCCAAAATCTGGGTACTACTGCAAGTACATTCGTGGAGTGGGTCACCGAAATAACCACAGGGGCAAGGATTCATCGTGCCTACCAGCATAAAGTCGGCTGGATAAGTCGCCCGGCCACGAGCTCGTGTGACAGTAACCATTTTATCCTCTAGTGGTTGGCGCAGGACTTCTAGGGTAGCGCGAGGATATTCTGGCATTTCGTCGAGGAATAATACCCCTAAATGCGCTAGACTCACTTCTCCTGGCTGTGGTGTTGTGCCACCACCAATCAGCGAGGTCTTGCTGGCTGTATGATGTGGTGTCCGAAACGGGCGTGTTGTAATAATATCATCGAGTGTTATGCCAACTAGGCTATGGAGTTTTGTGACCACTAATTGTTCGTCGAGACTGAGTTCTGGCAAAAGACCAGGCAGGGTTTTGGCGAGCATCGATTTGCCAGTGCCAGGCGGTCCAGTCAGAAGGACGTTATGGTGGCCAGCAGCTGCTATGATCAGAGCCCGCTTGGCTTGAGCTTGGCCATAAATATCATCCAAGGTAATAGCGGGCTTGGCGTGCTGTTTGGATGAGGGTATGCTTGGTTGATGTCTTTTTAACAACTTTTCGCCTTTGAGGTGCAAAAATAGCGATACAAGGTTAGGCGTCTCGTAGATAGTCATTCCAGGAATCAAGGAAGCTTGTTGAGCATTCTCTGTAGGCAAAAAGATAGTGTTGTAACCATTACTACGGGCAGTCTCAACAATAGTGATGGCACCCTTGATAGGGCGTAGGGTGCCATCTAGTGCTAGCTCGCCAGCGAATACTGCGCTGGCGGTTTGCTCGGGGCGAAGTTGTCCGCTACTTGTCAGGAGGGCTAGGGCGATCGGTACATCATAGTGGGTGCCATCTTTTGGGAGCTCGGCCGGAGCGAGATTGATAGTCAGTCGTTGTGCTGGGTAAGTGAGCGATGAATTCGATATCGCACTACGGACGCGCTCTTTGGCTTCGTCGATGGCCTTGTTGCCTAGACCGACGATTTGCAATCCGGGTAGTCCACGCGTCATATCGCTTTCGACTTCAATCAAGTGGCCGGTGAAGCCAACCGGAGCGACGGAAATGACTTTAGCGACATGGCTCATACTGCTGTTATTTAATCATAGGATGGTGGTTGAGGCAAATAATTAAGTTAAGTAATTAATGACAAAGCGTGATATACTAGTAGGCGAATCGTGGGGCTGAAATAGCGTTCGACGTTCGGACTTTGTGAATGTATTCTGCGGATCGATTGTGCACGTCACGCACATAATAACTGCAAAATCTAAAGTTGCAACCAGCTTGCGCAGCTTGAGCGAAATCTTCCGCTCGACGCCTGCGTTGGCTCCAATCGCTGCGTAAATTTTGAGCGATCGCTTAGGTCGAATCGGCAACAGGTCTGGCTTGGGTGACATACGTTTGTTGCTTGCTTGATTGTTGGCAGCGGCGACAGTCAAGGACGGTTACCGCGTAACGATAGATAGTATTTTTGGCTTATTTGTGAGCTATCTGGCGTTATAAAATCTATTAAATAAGCCTATATCTGTAGACGAATACAGTCGCACCGAGCGGACCCGGGGGCAGTACCCGGCAGCTCCACCACGAGAAGTTCAAGGTCATCCACCCATCGAGTTGGGTGGATTTTGATGAATAAAGTTCGCACTGAACAAAATCAGAACATAACTGCGAAGTTTCGATCGTATAGTTCGTGTTGTTAGCGAGAAAAAACGACCACCTGCGAGTAGTGGTCGTTTTTATACGTGGAGTTTTGGTGCGATGTTTATTTTTGGCTCCTGCATAATTTTTTTATTCAGAAGCTATCCTTATGATATGGGACAAAACTGCTTGTGTCAACGATTTTGAGCGAGATTTTTGCGTAAAAAATACCACAGCAATGGTGCAAAAATTACGACACGATCACATTGGATGGTGATGTAATAATTATCGAGAAATATATAAAAAAACAGAGGTAAATTTGATAATATATTGACATTAATCAATGCTTATGCTAACCTAAAATTAAGCTTTTATAAACACAAACATCAAACTGTCGAAAAAGCTTAAACTATACAAACTATAAAAGACGCTAGATTGGCGGGTATTAGGCAGCGACACGCGCACGTTTTCGTGCAAATGGCACTGCCTACGCTCCGCCAATCCCCTTGGCGTCGTAGCGAGCGGCATGGCTCCCGATTTATACATCGTATGTCGGTTGACAGCCGCCGCACTCGCTCCATCCGTGGGGCGACGATCGGCCCACAGCGGGTCACCACATGTCCTAAAAATATAATAATAAGAGGACGTGATAAGCGCCTGCGCTTCGTGTGCCCGCTGGGGCTCCTTCCTAGAGAGGACCAACTGACGATAGCTTTTGGTCAACATCAAACTTGAGTATAATAGAGCTATGTCGAAGAAAGGTCTTCTCGTCATTGGTGTTGCAGCAGCTGTCATGTTGATATTTTTGCTGAATAACACCACACCAGCCACTATACATCCCTTGGGAATATTGTTTGTCTTTTTTTTGATGTATTTGGTGATAGTGAGTGTCATAACGTATGTGCTGGCTGCGATCTCACTGGTACTTCGCCGGTGGGTGGCCGATACGCAATACCGCAAGGTGAATCTCGACTTTCGTCATTGTTATTATTTTGGGTCGGTATTGGGGTTGGCTCCAGTACTGTTAGTGGGCGCACATTCGGTCGGGCGAAGTGGTTGGTACGATGTAGCTCTAGTCGTCGTATTCGAGATAGTAGCTTGCTTGTATATAGCCAGGCGATAGCACTGGTGGCTGGGGCAGCTGCAAAGTACTATGTCTGTGATACTATTACCTAGGCATCGCTTATGGTATAATTTAGGACATAGTTATGGGACCACAACAGCCACGATTTAATAATTCGCCTGAGCAACTTCGGGCACCATCCAACCCTAATATCTATCAGATGCCAGCCGCACCAGGCATGGAGCGTTTGCCGGTAGTGAGTCCAGAGCGTCATGGCGAGCAATCAAGTGGACGTGAGCTGTCACCAGTGATAGCACAGGGGTTGACACTACCAGCTGTGCCGACTACCGTTATACCTGCGCCATCACAGCCACAAGGCTCTGTGAATGCGCCAGTAACGGCCGCTGATGAAGATTTGATCGAAAGCGAATGGGTGAATCGTGCGAAACAGATCATCAGGGAGACAGAAGGCGATCCGCATGAGCGCGAGCGGCAAATCAGTGAGTTGCGTCGTACATATATACGTGAACGGTACGGGCGACAGATTGGCGAGGTCGACGAGGTATGAATATGATCACGACATTGATCATTATTTTTGGTGTTGCCGGTGCTATTTTGGTGATACTTTTTGTGGTATTTATCGTTTATCGCAATAGTATGCGCGAGGCAAAAAATTACGAGCGTGGACTAAAAATGGTACCGATCCTCATTCATTTACCGCCGGCTAGTGATGATGTTGACGGGGGTGGTCGTGATAAGCGTGATTTGACCGAGGAAGTTCTTTCGCAGGCGCAAGTGATGTATAGTATCATCGCCAGTACTAGCACCAAGGGGTTCATGAGTAAGATTTATGGGCAGCGGCATATTTCTTTTGAGATCGTTGCTCGCGAGGGGTTGGTGTACTACTACGCGGTAGTACCAACGGTGTTGACCGATACAATTCGCCAGGCGATCGCTGCAGCATATCCGTCGGCAAGGCTTGAGGAAGTAGCTGAGCATTCAGTGTTTAGTAAGGTCGGCAAGGCGAGTGGCACTATCGGTGGTGAGTTCACTTTGCGTAAGGAATTCATTTATCCTATTTCGACGTATATGGAGTCCAAGCGTGATGCTTCACGAGCTCTGTTGAACGCAATTTCTGCGGCGGGGCGTGAAGATGGTATCGGTATCCAATTGTTGATTCGGCCAGCTAACGAAAAATGGACCAAGCAGTCGATTTCTGCGGCGGATCAGATCGTTAAGAATAAAGGCGAAAAGAAGGGCAGTAAGGGCGGTGCAGCAGCACGCGATATTATGCAAGCGTTGTGGAAACCACCAGAGACTCCCGACAAGAAAGATATCACCCAAGATAAGCCTATCAGTGCTGTCGATCAAGCGAAGGTAGATGCTATCCAAGAAAAAATTCGTTACCCCGGGTATGAGGTGTTGATTCGGGTAGTGGTTTCGTCGAATACTGCGGCACGGTCGCAGGTGCTATTGAAAAACGTGGTGTCGGCATTTGCGTTGTTTGATTCACCGAGCTTTAATGGATTTAAGTTTCACTTGTCGAGTAATATTGACGAATTGACAACAGCTTTCATTTTCCGACTCTTTCCTCAGTCGATGAATCGTAACATTTTAAATTCGGTTGAACTTGCGACAATCTTTCACTTACCAGACCAAAACAGCATTCCTACATCACAGGTGAAACGCCAAATGAGTAAACAGGTCGATGGCCCGACAGAGGTGATGGATACAGGATTGTTGCTTGGATACAATGAATTTCGTGGTGTGCGCAAGCCGATTCGTTTGAGCGATAAAGATCGACGTCGTCATATTCACATCATTGGACAGACTGGTGTGGGTAAGTCGGTGTTACAAGAAAATTTGGCATACCAGGATATGATGTCGGGTCGTGGGTTTGCGTTGGTAGACCCACATGGTGACTTGGCAGAATCATTGCTAGCCAAGGTGCCACGTGAGAGGTCTGAGGATATCGTATATTTTGACCCAGGTGATATGACCAATCCGATCGGATTGAATATGTTTGAGTTTGACGATCCCGACCAAAAAGATTTCTTGGTGCAAGAGGCTATCAGTATGCTATATGGTTTGTATGACCCTGGCCACACAGGCATCGTGGGGCCGCGCCTTGAGCATATTTTCCGCAACTGTGCTTTGCTATTGATGAGCGATCCAGCCGGGGGAACGTTCGTCGATATTCCAAAATTATTGGTCGACGAACAATTCCGTAATAGTAAAATCAAGTACATTACTGATCAGCAGGTGCTCGACTTTTGGACGAAGGAGTTTCCGGCATCGCAGCGCTCCAATGAGGCGGGCGATGTCATTAGCTGGGTGGTATCAAAATTTGGTCCATTTATTAGCAATGATACGATGCGCAATATCATCGGTCAGACTAAGAGCGGGCTCAGTTTTCCAGATATCATGAATAACAACAAAATTCTATTAGTTAACTTGTCGAAGGGGCGCCTAGGCGATCTAAATTCGAAGTTACTCGGTATTATCTTCGTGATGAAATTTCAGGCAGCAGCTATGGCGCGAGCCAGTATCCCCGAGGAAGAGCGTAAAGATTTCACATTATATGTAGATGAGTTCCAAAACTTCGCTACTGATAGCTTCGAAACGATCCTGAGTGAGGCGCGTAAGTATCGTTTGAGTTTGGTGCTGGCAAATCAGTTCATGACGCAGCTCAAGGAAGAGTTGCGTGAGGCGATCCTCGGTAATGTTGGTACGACTATTACTGGGCGTATCGGTACTACTGATGCTGACATCATGGTGAAGCGGTATACGCCAGTATTTGATGCGGAAGACCTGACGAAGCTGCCGAACTTCGAGTCGGTTTGTGTGGCGCAAATCAATGGTACGCCATCGACGCCATTTAGTATGGCTTGGGTGCCACCGATGGGACAACCAAATGCTCAGTTGGCTGATGCTTTGCGTCGTCTTTCGGCTGCCAAGTATGGTAAACCGCGAGCACAGGTTGAGCGAGAAATCGCTGCGCGGATATCGGTACAACAGCCGGCTGGTCGTCCGAGTGCTAGCCGACCTGTCAGGGGTGGTAATGATAATAAGTCGTCATTTCTTGATGAATGGTTGGCTCAGCGTCGTCAGATAAAGGCGAAACAAACAGCTACCAAGGGAGCGGTGGCGCAACCACAAACTTCGTCTCAGCCATTGCCCCGGCCGGGACAGGTGCAGTCACGTCCTCCGGTCAATACGACAGGCACTTTGGACCGTAACCTGCCTAATGTATCACAGCAAGCCCCGACTGGCGTACCATCCGTACCACCGAGCAGCTATCCGCCACGGCCAGCTGTTCCATCTTCGGTGATGCAGGGAGCGCCAGCTTCTCCCTTAACATCTCCAGCCGCGAAATCGCTTCAACAACAACCCTTACGCCCGATGCAACCCGCACGAGACCCATTACCAGCTTCGCGTCAACAGGGCTCGACACTGCAGACGATCGATCAAGCTCGTGCTGCGGTACAGCAGGCAACCCCATCGTCTCAATCACCAATTGATAGCCAGACCGGTCGAGCACCCCTGAGAAAGGATGATGGGTTGCCAGAACTGCAGCAAATGGGGAATTTCAACACGCATGATAATTCGGCGAATGATCCAAAAGAAGTATCGATCAGACTGCGATAGTTAACCCGCGATCTATGAAGATAGAAAGATAAAAATCGGTGAAAGAAACCCCTCCTGGATAGGAGGGGTTAGTAGGTGATAGTAAGATAGGGAGAATTGCAGCTAGACGTCACGTCGTCCGAGTATCATCATACGGACGAAATCGAACCCAAGGCCGCATAGCCAACCAATAGCAAAGGCGGCGATTGATTCGGCTCCTGATAAATGATAGCCGTTGAAACGAGCGATCAAATAGATGCCAAGTGTGAATAAAAAAGCAGCAACTGCTCCAGACAAGATCGCGTTTGGTCGGGCGACTGTCTCACCAACTGCTTCGCTAGCCTTTTCGACAGCGGGGTTGTGTATCACCTTGCTGAAGGCTCGACTCGATGAAGACATTTGGGATTGGACTGTCTGCATTGCCTCGTTGAAGCGTTTGTCTTGTGCTTCTTTAGTGGTAGAAGGTTGCTGCTCTGGATGTTTTAGCCGTTCGGTGTTTTTTGGCGACTCATGCCTGGGATGGGATCGCTCTGGGGTGTGACGATGAATGTTCTCGCGACTATTTCGTCTTTCTACTGATCGTTTCGTGTCGTCATAAGCTTGCTCAGTCTCGCGGCGGGCTTGATTAAGCGATTCCTGGCGTGCTGCCATCAACTCTGGCCTCTCGCCTTGTAGTTCTGGATGCTCGAGTTGACGGTGTTCACCAGATTGCTGGAGTGCTTCTAGTGGAGCCCTCGTTTCTAAACCAGGCTCGTATGTAGTCGGGTGGCGTAATCGTTCTGCCATATATTCTCCTTTGTGCCTTATAATGCGCCGGCGTTAAAGTTGCGACGGACTAGGCGAACCTCTTTGCTTAATTGACGCGAACGAGCGTAAAAGAAAGCGACGACCGCTAGTAAGATGCCAGCGAAGATCATATTTTCGCTAGCGCCAGTGTGGGGTAGCTCGGTAACAATTTGTTCAACGACTTTCTTTTGTACTGGACAGTCAACGTTGGTGCTGACAGTATTACCAAATGTGTTGTCGATTCGACAATCGAAAGAACTTGGATTGCTAGTACCGGTACCCATAGCTGGGATAGTCTCTTTCATTTGCACGACGAACTGCCGTTCTTGTGTCTCGCCTGGTTTGACATCTACAGCTGGCCAGGTCAGGATGGTCGCATCATTGCTGTTAGTTTGATTGGTGTCGCGCACTAGTGAACCGCCACCGTTATCGACGAGTGTTGCGTATTGCAGGATGTCGCCGATATTGTCGCGGAAAGTATATTTTTCTGTGTTGAGGCCTTTGTTGGCAACTGTTAGTTTGTAGCGAATTTGATTGTTAGCTTTAGCGGTGATAGTGGTAGCGTCAGCATTGTTTTGTGTTAAGTTGTTGGCGCTTTTTGTTTGAACGAATTTCGCTGCACAGGTCTTATCTTCTAGCCAAAGAGTTGAATTGCCTGGACATGGCTGACAGCGTGCGTCGTCTTTGAGTAGGGTAGGATTGACAGGGCAGCGAGCTGGCTGCGGTATTTCGAAACTTTTTGCGCAAGCCTCGGCGGTACGGTCGCCCAGTGAAGTTTTGATGGTCGCGACGACCCGATAGCTGCCAGGTGTTTTCTCGGTATAGGTGACAGTTTGTGAACTGCTTTGGAGTGTCTTTACTAGTGTTCCACCTCGGTAGACTTGAAATACATAACCTGTGACCGTAGCGCCATTTGTAGCATTGGCGGCAGCGGTGAACTGGTAGGTGTTACCGTTCTTGATGACGGTCAGACCAGTACAACTGGCTACCGGTGTTGGCTTTGGTGCTGGAGTAGTACAATTTGGATAAGTGCCAGTTTGTCCAGGCGGACAGGTCGGCGCTGGAGGTACAGTCTGTGTGATGAGATTACCGCAAGCTAGCATGATAGCGAACCAACCCATTTTTGCTGAATAGCCGACGAATGCACGATAAGTGAAGTTGCCCCATAAATTATGCGGACGATAATAAAACGTGCGCGTTCCACCCTGCGATGCCTTTACGGTGTAGGAGCCTTCGCCCTGAGAGGCGCTGAAGTGGGGTGTCATGCCCCATGAGTAGGTATTACCGTTACTGCGTTGAGTTTGAAGATTATTAGTAGCTTGCTGGATTTCTGCTCGTGTGATACCGATGGTACTGTATAAGTCCCGGATATTATTAGTGTTAGCGTCGTAATGAGCCATCAACTGCGAGCCGCTTTTTATACCACCATAAATCATGTCGCTAGGGTCAGCGGCGTTGGCTGACTCTGGTGGAGTGAATACCGCGAATGACTGGACGATCAACGCCAATACCGTAAAAACAAGCCCCAATCGGCGAGTCGCTTGCTCTTTGCGTAGGCGTTTGGCGTAAAAACCAAGCTGACCCACCACTGCTGGGCTGAGCGATAGGTTTGATATAATTTTTCTAAACACGATATACCCCCGAGATATCTATTGTAATAGTGTTAATTTTATACAGCTATTGTAGCAATACGTCGTCGACAATGCAACGAATTTATAGAACAATAATAGCTCGTTTGGCCAGGTATTTTGCCCTAAAGCAGCTCTATGTGATACAATAGCACGGTGTATTGTTATCTGAATGACCTAATATAATTTTAAGGGATGTAAATGAGTAAACGAACTAACGCTGAATCGTACGACGGTTCACAAATCCAAGTATTAGAAGGGCTCGAGCCAGTCCGTAAGCGCCCTGGGATGTACATCGGTAGCACTGGCTACGATGGTATTCATCATCTGATTAAGGAGATTGCTGATAACTCGATCGATGAAGCGATCGCTGGTTTTGCCTCGCGAGTCGATGTACGGATTTTAGCTGATGGTGGCCTGATGGTGACCGATGATGGTCGTGGTATCCCGGTAGATAAACATCCCAAGACAGGTTTGAGTACACTCGAGACAGTGCTAACTGTGCTGCATGCTGGTGGTAAATTTGGCGGTGGTGGTTACAAGGTATCGTCTGGTTTGCATGGGGTGGGTTCGAGCGTGGTTAATGCGCTGTCGAGTCGTTTAGCAGCAGAAGTGGTGCGCAATGGGCAACTTTATCGTATAGAGTTCGAGCGCGGACGCACTACTTTACCTCTGAAAAAACTCGGTAAAGCCGATCGTCCTGATGGCACACGGGTAGTATTTTATCCAGATGAGACGATTTTCAAAGAAACGACAGAGTTTGACTATAAATGGGTAGTCAATTACCTCAAGCACCAAGCTTACCTCACAAAGGGTGTTTACGCCACCGTTTATGATGAGCGGACAAAACAACGGCAGGCTTTTTATTTTGAAGGTGGTATTCGTAGCTATGTCAAGAGCCTTAATGTTGGCAAAGAAGTCCTTAGTGAAGATATATTTTATGTAGAGAAACAAGTTGAAGACTCGATGGTCGAGGTGGCGGTACAGTATAATGATACTTACGTTGAGACTATACGTCCTTTTGCTAACAACGTTCTGACCCCTGATGGTGGTACGCATTTAGTTGGTTTCCGCTCGGCGTTGACGCGGGTGATAAATGATTATGCTCGCAAAAATAATCTACTTAAGGAAAAAGAGAGTAATCTTTCGGGTGATGATATTCGCGAGGGCTTGACGGCGGTGATCCTGGTCAAGCTGCCCGATCCACAGTTTGAAGGGCAGACGAAGAATAAATTAGGCAATCCTGAGGTTCGGCGTTATGTTGATCAGGTTATGAGCGAGTATTTCTCGTATTACCTTGAGGAAAATCCGGCAGTAGCCAAAAAAATTGTCAGCAAGGCACTACTCGCGGCCCGGGCGCGTAAGGCTGCCAGGGCAGCGCGCGACAATGTGATCCGTAAAGGTGCATTTGAGGGGCTTAATTTGCCGTCAAAATTAACAGATTGTTCATCGCGCAACCGTAAAGAATGCGAGTTGTTTATCGTTGAGGGTAATTCGGCCGCTGGTTCGGCAAAAGAAGGTCGCGATTCAAAAATTCAGGCGATTTTGTCGCTGCGCGGTAAAGTACTTAATACCGAACGGGCGCGGCTGGATAAGATGTTTGCCAATGCTGAAATTGTTTCGCTGATCAAGGCGATGGGAGTTGGTATTGGCGATCAGTTCGATATCAATGGCCTCCGTTACGATAAGATTGTCTTTATGACCGATGCTGATGTTGACGGCGCGCACATTTCGACGCTATTAATGACCTTTTTCTTCCGCTATATGTCGGAAGTGATCGAGGCCGGGCATGTTTACCTAGCGAAACCGCCGCTGTTTGGCCTTATCAAGGGCACTGGCAGTAATCGTAAAATTGAATATGTGTATGACGAGGTTGCACTAGAGAAGACGCTGGCGAAGCGAATTGAAGAGCGCAAAGCAGCTGGTACGAAGATCGATGAGTCGGCTGAGCGCTTCAAGCAGGCTGGTTTTACTGCTCAGCAACGCTTTAAGGGTCTGGGCGAGATGGACGCGGCTCAGTTGTGGGAGACGACGATGAACCCGGCGAATCGAACCTTGGTGCGGGTGAATATTGAGGATGCAGAAAAAGCAGATGCGATTTTCACGAAGTTGATGGGGCAAGGTGTGGAGCTACGCAAAAACTTTATCCAGACCAATGCAAGTAAAGTTAACCTGGATGATCTGGACTTTTAAGGAGGCGATATGGCGGATAATGAAAATAATAAGCAAAACGAAGTGCCAGAAATGGAGATTATCGACAATGAAACCCCAGAGCAGGGCATCGAGAAGCTAACTGTCGAAAGTGTGATGGAGGATTCGTTCCTCAAATACTCGATGTCGGTGATTATTGATCGAGCGCTGCCAGATGTGCGCGACGGGCTGAAGCCGGTTAATCGTCGTATTTTGTATGCGATGGATAAAAATGGTTGGCGGGCGCCGCATGCCACTGTTAAATCGGCGAAGATCGTTGGTGAGGTGATGGGAAATTACCACCCACACGGTGATTCATCAATCTACGACTCGATGGTCAACTTAGCGCAGCCATGGAAAATGCGCTATACGCTAGTAGAAGGTCAAGGTAACTTTGGCTCAATGGATGGCGATGAAGCGGCAGCGCCGCGTTATACTGAGGCGCGAATGGATAAAATTGGCGCCGAGCTCCTAACTGATATCGAAAAAGAGACAGTTGATTTTCGTGACAACTTTGATGGCACCAAGAAGGAACCGTACGTTTTGCCATCAGCAGTACCAAATATCTTATTGAATGGTCAGATGGGCATCGCGGTCGGTATGGCGACAAATATTCCACCGCATAATCTCGGTGAAGTGGTTGATGCTACTGTGGCGCAGATCGATAACCCAGACATTACGCTAGATGAGCTGCTCAGGCATATTAAAGGCCCGGATTTTCCGACTGGTGCTGAGGTTTATGGCGGCGCGCCGATGCGCCAGGCCTATGAAACGGGGCGCGGTTCGGTAACGATCCGTGCCGTGGCGAATATCGAGGAGCGCAAAAATGGTCGCTACAGTATCGTTATTACAGAGGTACCGTATGGTATGAGTAAAGAAGGCTTCGTCGATAAGGTCCGCGAACTGGTTATTGCCAAGAAATTGACGCATATCGCCGATGCCCGCGATGAAAGTGCACGTGGCAAGGTCCGGGTCGTCGTCGAGTTGAAGAAGGATGCTTACCCGAAAAAGATTCTCAACCAACTATACAAACTGACCGGCTTGCAAACGTCGTTTCACTATAACGTATTGGCGCTTGTTAACGGTGGTAAACAGCCAAAAATCTTGGGACTGAAGGAGATTCTCGATGAGTTCATCAGGCACCGTCGAAGCGTGATCCGTCGACGAACTGAGTTCGATCTACGCAAGGCCAAGGAGCGGGCACATATCCTCGAGGGGCTCAAGATCGCCCTCGACAATATCGATGAAGTGATCAAGACCATCCGCGAGAGTTATGACGATGCCAATATCCGTTTGATGAAGCGCTTTGGCTTATCGGAAATCCAAGCGGCAGCGATTTTGGCGATGCAATTGCGCCGTTTACAGGGGTTAGAGCGCGATAAAATTGAGGATGAGCTCAGACAACTACATGAATTGATCGCCAAGTTAGAAGCGATCCTGGCGGACGAAAATGAAATATTGCGCGTCGTCAAGGAAGAGCTACTCGCTATGAAGGACAAGTACGGCGATGAGCGTCGTAGTAAAATTATCAACCATGAGCTTGGTAAGTTCTCTGATGAAGAGCTTATCCCAGATGAAGATGCCGTTATAATTCTTACAACAGAAAATTATATCAAGCGTACACTAATCAGTGATTATCGTCGACAAAATCGTGGCGGCAAGGGTAAGCGTGGTATGTCGACTAAAGAAGAAGACGTGATCGATCAGTTAATACCAGCGAGTACGCATGATTGGCTCCTGTTCTTTACCAACAAGGGTCGAGTTTTCCGGCTTAAGGCCTATGAAGTGCCAGCAGCCAGTTTGAGCGCCAAGGGTGTAGCGGCGGTTAATCTGTTACAACTCCAACCTGAAGAGAAAATTACATCAATTATTAATCGCGCCAAGGATGCCAGTAGTGATGGATACCTGTTCATGGCGACGACTAAAGGTACAGTAAAAAAGACATCACTTGCCGATTATGATAATATCCGCACTAACGGATTGATTACTATCAAACTTGACGATGGTGATGAGCTACGTTGGATTAAGCAGACATCTGGTAGTAATGATGTAATTATCTCAACATCCGCTGGTCAGGCTGTTCGTTTTAATGAAGAAGAGTGTCGCCCCATGGGTAGAGCAGCACGTGGCGTACGAGGTGTCCGGCTCCGTCCTGATGACACAGTCGTGGGGATGGATGTGGTGACTAGCGCTAGCCAGCGGTTGCTAGTGATGAGCCAAAACGGCTACGGCAAAGTGACGAAGGTGTCAAACTTCCCATGTCATAAACGTGGTGGTGTCGGTATCAAGGCGGCGGTAGTTACGGCCAAGACTGGTCCGATTACTACAGTGCAAACATTAGAGCAGGACGCGACTGAAGCGCTTCTGATTAGCCAAAATGGTCAGACGATTCGAGTCTCGCTCAAAGATATCCCGCAGCTCGGTCGTACTACGCAAGGGGTGCGGATCATGCGCCTTGCAGCTGATGATATCGTGTCGTCGATCGGTATCGTTCGTGAATCAGATAATAGTGAGGATAAGGAATAACAGGCTATGCCTTGGTATATATCACCGTATATTGTTGCAATCGCCATTAGTTGGCTGATGGCGCATATTATCAAGCTGACGATCGCTTTGTCGCGGGGAAGCGCGCGTGATTTTTACCATCAATTGTTTATATCGGGTGGTATGCCTAGTTCGCATACTGCCACGTCGGTGTCGGTCTGGTGGCTATTAGTACTGCACGAGGGAATACAATCGCCAATTGTTGGGCTAGCTACACTACTTATATTGATAATTTGTTACGATGCAGTTAAAGTGCGTCGCTCATCAGGCGAGCAGGGTGTCGCGGTTCAGCAAATCATCCAAAAAGAACAGCTTGATATCCCGTTGCCACGTGCTGCACAGGGGCACACCCCCCTAGAAGTGTGTGTCGGGGCAATATTAGGAACAGCTGTCGGCTTGATCGTCTTTTTTGCAACAAGATAAATCGGTAATTCTGAAAAATATACTGACCTAAGGTGTCTGTTGTTTTGATAGCATCGGTGTTTTGGTACAGAGAGCCTAAAACACCGATGCTACTTTAGATAAGGTACTTGATGGCGATATCAGCGCTCGTTGTCTGGTGGTGTACCGGGCGGAGTGCTTGTTGTCTTTTTTGCGACAAGATAATTGCAGAAAAGTGTTGACCCCCCGCACAAAATACGCTATGATTAGTTCTAGTTCTGGTTGCGAAAGATAAACATCGGTAGCAGTTAGATCGTTGAATCTTAACAATTTAGTTGTGCAATAATCATCGTCAGTCTATTTTGAGTATAGACGCTTCCCACGTAAGGGAAGCATCTTTTATGGAGAGTTTGATCCTGGCTCAGGATGAACGCTGGCGGCGTGCCTAACACATGCAAGTCGAGCGGCAGCGAGGGGTGCTTGCACCCTGTCGGCGAGCGGCGGACGGCTGAGTAACGCGTGGGAATTTGCCCCAAAGTGAGGGATAACTGCCCGAAAGGGTAGCTAATACCGCATATGGTCTTCGGATTAAAGGATTTATCCGCTTTGGGAGAAGCCCGCGTCGGATTAGGTAGTTGGTGAGGTAATGGCTCACCAAGCCGACGATCCGTAGCTGGTCTTAGAGGATGATCAGCCAGACTGGAACTGAGACACGGTCCAGACTCCTACGGGAGGCAGCAGTGAGGAATCTTCCACAATGGGCGAAAGCCTGATGGAGCAACGCCGCGTGCAGGATGAAGGCCTTCGGGTTGTAAACTGCTTTTATAAGTGAGGAATATGACGGTAACTTATGAATAAGGATCGGCTAACTACGTGCCAGCAGCCGCGGTCATACGTAGGATCCGAGCGTTATCCGGAGTGACTGGGCGTAAAGAGTTGCGTAGGCGGTTGTATAAGTGAATAGTGAAATCTGGTGGCTCAACCATTCAGGCTATTATTCAAACTATACAACTCGAGAGTGGTAGAGGTCACTGGAATTTCTTGTGTAGGAGTGAAATCCGTAGATATAAGAAGGAACACCGATGGCGTAGGCAGGTGACTGGACCATTTCTGACGCTAAGGCACGAAAGCGTGGGGAGCGAACCGGATTAGATACCCGGGTAGTCCACGCCGTAAACGATGGATACTAGCTGTTGGAGGTATCGACCCCTTCAGTAGCGAAGCTAACGCGTTAAGTATCCCGCCTGTGGAGTACGGCCGCAAGGCTAAAACATAAAGGAATTGACGGGGACCCGCACAAGCGGTGGATCGTGTTCTTTAATTCGATGATAAACGAAGAACCTTACCAGGGCTTGACATCCAGGGAAGAACTATGAAAGTAGTTTGTGCCTTTTGGAACCCTGTGACAGGTGATGCATGGCCGTCGTCAGCTCGTGTCGTGAGATGTTTGGTTAAGTCCATCAACGAGCGCAACCCTTGTGAATAGTTGGATTTTTCTATTCAGACTGCCCCGGTAACGGGGAGGAAGGAGGGGATGATGTCAGGTCAGTATTTCCCTTACGTCCTGGGCTAGAAACACGATACAATGGCTAGTACAATGCGCAGCGAAGCCGCGAGGTGAAGCAAATCGCATCAAAGCTAGTCCCAGTTCGGATTGGAGGCTGAAACTCGCCTCCATGAAGTCGGAATCGCTAGTAATCGCAAATCAGCAAGTTGCGGTGAATACGTTCCCGGGTCTTGTACACACCGCCCGTCAAACCATGAAAGTGACCAACACCCGAAGTCCGATTCGTCGGCCTAAGGTGGGGGGCATGATTGGGGTTAAGTCGTAACAAGGTATCCGTACCGGAAGGTGCGGATGGATTACCTCCTTTCTAGGGAGTTTGAATGCCTCTTGATCGCGAAAGTGTCAAGAGAGCTAGGTCGGTCTCGTAAATATGCCGAGCTTACATATTTACATCAGCCCCTTGGGGTGAGACAAAGCTATAACGACACTGTCGGTGAGGATTGCACAACTAAGTTGTTAAGTAAACCACTCAGACAGAGTGGTTTTTATTTTGTTTATAGACTCATCTTGACGTTAGTAAATACGACAACTTATATCGTTGTCGTATAAACAACAGTGCTTTATTGGGCTCAAAACAAGGAGCAGTGATCTACCTAAAAGTTGAAAAATAGCCCTAAAACAGCACGCATGATCATAGTGTGGATGCTGGTCATAACCAGGAGTCCAATCCCGCAACCAATCAGTCCCCACATCTGATAACGTCCGTAGTCACTGACACCATCACCAAGGTTGTCGGCTAGCTTCTGGTGCCATACTACGACGCAAGCACTAATAATCAATATAACGATCCCAAGAAAAAAGGATCCCCAACTAAATGTATATTGCATATATCTAGTATACCACTTGTTATTTTGTTGTACATGGGGTAGAATAAGAGAAGTTCTACACGAGGTAGAAAGTTATGAGCGGGGATATAGCTCAGTTGATTAGAGCACCTGCTTTGCAAGCAGGGGGTCCAGGGTTTGAGTCCCTGTATCTCCACCAAATGCATGGGGTGGAATGGGCTTACGTCCACTCCACTCCACCAATTTATTGAGCTGGCGTCAGGGTAATAACAGCGGCAGCGCAAGAATGGGCGATTAGCTCAGCTGGTTAGAGCGCGTCACTGATAATGACGAGGTCGGAGGTTCAAGTCCCTCATCGCCCACCATATTGCAGTAGTTTGTAACATGTTTGTTGCCTTCTGTATAACTATTGGGCGCTTAGCTCAGTTGGCTAGAGCATCTCGTTTACACCGAGAGGGTCGGGGGTTCAAGTCCCTCAGCGCCCACCAAGTAAACCTCATTTGGATGAATGGGGATTTTTTAATAGCAAAAACAACGAATTATTAAATGATGTAAATTATTCACCAAAAAATTAGAAAAACTCTCTTGCAAAAAGTCACCGTGTACTGCTATAATCTACTTCAGTGAGCGAACGTTCGAGAGAACCTCTGGCTATAGGGAAATGGGTGATACGAATAGGGTGAGATCGTATCGTAGAAAACACAACGAAAACTACTTTACAGTAAGTATGTTGGGTGGTACAATAGATAAAGTTGTGAGTTTGAGCGCAGATAACGGTACATCGTTTAGATCGGTGTGTGTGAGTGTGCGCTTAAATAAAAAAGCGCAGTTTTTTAACAATTTGGTGATGTAAGAAAATTAACGATTGACGGCACTAACAGTTGGTATATGCCAATTGCTAGTTAAGTCAATGCATAAAAAGGTACTCAAGGGCACACAATGGATGCCTAGACGTATATTACCGATGAAGGACGTGGAAGACTGCGATAAGCTTCGGGTAGCTGTCAACAAGCTTTGATCCGGAGATTTCCGAATGGGGAAACCCAGCACGAGTCATGTCGTGTTACTCATAACTGAATACATAGGTTGTGGAGAGGGCACCATCTGAACTGAAACATCTTAGTAGGATGAGGAAAAGAGAGTAAATAACTATACCGAAAGTAGTGGCGAGCGAAATCGGTAGAGCCCAAACCTTACAAGTTTTTGCCTGTTCGCAGGCAAATAAGCTGATAGGCGAATGCTTATAAGGGGTTGTGAAATTACATATGACCAAGTCAGAGAACTTGATTTTTAATCGAGGTATCTGATTTGCGATAACTGGCTATCAACAGTTAGTAAGGTAAAAATCGGCGTGGTTAGTAGAACAGGATTGAATGCCTGGCCAAAGAACGTGAAAGCCGTGTATGTGAAAACGACGCTGACCTTATGTATGTTTTTTCGAGTAGGTCGGGGCACGAGAAACCCTGATTGAATCTGGCTGGACCACCAGCTAAGGCTAAATATAATATACGATCGATAGTGAACTAGTACAGCGATGGAAAGGTGAAAAGAACCCCGGGAGGGGAGTGAAATAGATCCTGAAATTGTGTGCCTACAAGGAGTCGGAGCCGGCTTGTCCGGTGACGGCGTGCTTTTTGTAGAACGATCCAGCGAGTTAATTTCGTGCGCGATAGGTTAAGCCAATTGGTGGAGCCATAGTGAAAGCGAGCCTGAATAGGGCGTTTAGTGTACGGAATTAGACCCGAAACCGGGTGACCTAACCATGAGCAGGCTGAAGCTACTGTAATAGGTAGTGGAGGGCCGAACCAGGGTACGCTGCAAAGTGCTTGGATGACTTGTGGTTAGCGGTGAAATGCCAATCGAACTCGGAGATAGCTGGTTCTCCTCGAAACAGTTTTAGGACTGGCGTCATGTGGTAGCAGTCGGGGGTAGAGCTCTGTAAAGGACTGGGGGGAGCAATCCTACCCACCCTTAACAAACTACGAATACCGACTGTGGAATCATGGCAGTTAGAACGGCGGAGCTAAGTTCGTCGCTCAAAAGGGAAACAGCCCAGACCATCGTCTAAGGTCCCTAAATATACGTTCAGTGGGAAACAAGGTGAGATTTCTTAAACAGCTAGGATGTTGGCTTAGAAGCAGCCATTCATTTAAAGAGTGCGTAACAGCTCACTAGTCAAGAGATCTTGCGTGGAAAATGTAACGGGGCTAAACGTATTACCGAAGACATGGGTCTATGCATTAGCATGGGCGGTAGAGGAGCGTTCCTATCTGCAGTGAAGCGGCACTGTAAAGTAGTCGTGGAGCGTTAGGAAGTGAGAATGCTGGAATGAGTAACCATAAGAGAGGTGAGAATCCTCTCGGCCGTAAGAGCAAGGTTTCCTGAGCTATGGTAATCATCTCAGGGTTAGTCGGGCCTAAGCCGAGGCGCAGAGCGTAGGCGATGGACATCAGGTTAATATTCCTGGACCGGTATATACTTGTATGCTATTCATGGTGAGATATCTAGAGCGAATTCATGGTAATAATTCGTCCAACGTAGCGGGAACGCGAACGGAGTGAAAGTTACCCTTTGGGTGATGATTCTGGAGAAGGCACTAGCTAGAAAAGTAGACATACGCGTGGTATACGCCGCCCGTACCGCAAACCAACACAGGTGCTCGAGTCGAGTAGACTCAGGCTTACGAGAGAACCTTCGCTAAGGAACTCGGCAATACAGCGACCGTAACTTCGGAATAAGGTCTGCCCCCACTTCGGTGGATATGTTGTCAGTTTCATAGCTAACGGGTATGGTTAAAGAGTATCTTTAATATATCAAATTCTTCTTGAGATAGAGCTAAGCTTTGAAACTGAAGCTCAACACATCTAACGATGTGGGGGCCGCAGCAAAAGAGCCCACGGAACTGTTTATCAAAAACACAGGTCTCTGCTAACACGAAAGTGGATGTATAGGGGCTGACTCCTGCCCGGTGCTGGAAGGTTAAGGGGAGCGCTTTACGGTGCGAACTGAAGCCCCAGTGAACGGCGGCGGTAACTATAACCGTCCTAAGGTAGCGAAATTCCTTGTCAGGTAAGTTCTGACCCGCACGAATGGAGTAATCATGTGGGCACTGTCTCAGCGAAGGACTCGGTGAAAGTGCATTGGCGGTAAAGATGCCGTCTGTCCATACCAGGACGAGAAGACCCCATGGAGCTTTACTACAGCTTTACATTGATCCGGGTTTCAACATGTGTAGTATAGTTGGGAGACTTTGAAGCAGATACGCTAGTATTTGTGGAGTCGCAATGTGAAATACCAACCTTGTTGTGATCTTGATCTCACTTGTACCGTTATCCGGTATGAGGACCGTGTATGGTGGGTAGTTTAACTGGGGCGGTTGCCTCCTAAAGAGTAGCGGAGGCGTTCAAAGGTTGGCTAACTTCGGATGGAAATCGAAGTGATAGTGTATGCGCATAAGCCAGCTTGACTGTGAGGATCACAATCCAATCAGAGACGAAAGTCGGAGCAAGTGACCCGCTGTAAGTACTTTGTACAATGTATGTGGGAACGACAGCGCACACGGATAAAAGTTACCCTGGGGATAACAGGCTTATAGCGCCCAATAGTTCACATAGACGGCGCTGTTTGGCACCTCGATGTCGGCTCATCACATCCTGGAGGGGGAGCACCTTCCAAGGGTTCGGCTGTTCGCCGATTAAAGTGGTACGCGAGCTGGGTTCAGAACGTCGTGAGACAGTTCGGTTTATATCCGGTATGGACGTTAGGAAATTTGAGAGGATCTGCCCCTAGTACGAGAGGACCGGGGTGGACGCACCTCTGGTGTACGGATTGTGGCCACCTGCTGCATTGTCCGGTAGCTATGTGCGGACCAGATAAGCGCTGAAAGCATATTAAGCGCGAAACTGACCTCAAGATTAGATTTCCCTATGAGGACACAGAGAGACTATCTGTTTGATAGGTGCAAGGTGGAAGTGTGGTAACATATGGAGCCGAAGCATACTAATAGTCCCATCGCCTTTTTATGTTCTTATCCAAGGAGCTAATGCTTGCATTAGTATGCTTGGATAAGGTAGACTTAACTAGCGATTGGTGTGTAACACCACCGTTGATCGTTGATAATTCATATACCGTGTGTGGACATCGTAGTGAGGCTTTTCCCAGGTTGCCTGTACGGAACCTTTAGAGGAGCAAAGCCTTACTTCGGTGCCCATGGCGAGGAGGAAACACCTGTTCCCATTCCGAACACAGAAGTTAAGCTCCCCAGCGGCGATTATACTGCTTTTAGTGGGAAACTAGCACGGTGCCGAATTATAAAAGAGACTTCCAAGTAGGAAGTCTCTTTTCTTTTGTTTAGGTGAGATAAGATGGCATGGTGCCATGCTCTAATTTTGGTGATTAGGTTTGATAAAGTTCAGATAAAGTACAAATAAGACTATTATAAGTGGCTGCTTAGGCTAAGAGATACTAATTGGATACAGTAGAAGGTGTGATTAAGAGCTTCTTTGTCTCTCCTGGCTTAAAAACCTAAGAATACTTATATTTCCTACGGCTATCATGCTCGGGGGTGGACTAGGAGGGCAGTATGGCAGTATGGCAGTATGAAAAGGAGAGAAGAACCTCTGGACAGTGTTTTACCCGCCTCTGACAGCCTTTTAGCGATTCGAGAGTGCTCCTTTTGTGGGAAATTACCTGTTGTAGTCTCAAGATTTATTTATAAAATAGCCAACATTTGATAAAAGACCACCGACAAACTGGTGGTCTTTTAATTTATTCTCGAAACTCGCAGTAGACGAGAATTGTTGTGGTGGACTTCGGTTGGGGGTAGGCTCTAACCAAAGCTATTTTCAGTATATAGCATAGGCGAGATAAATGCAATGGTAATAATACAACTTAAAAATGCTCATGTAAACGTTGACAAAACACAAGTGGGATGCTATATTAAAAATGTATTACATATCACATATGATATGTAGCGGGGATTCATTACAACTTGGTCGTAATGTCACCTCTGTAAAAATATATAAAAGGAGAATCCTATGGCGGGAACAAAGGCCGGCGGTCTCAAGGCCGCACAAAAAAACATCGCAAAAGATCCTAACTTTTATGCCAAGATTGGTGCGAAGGGTGGTAAGAATGGACGCACTGGTGGTTTCGCTGCTAATCCGCAATTGGCTCGTATAGCTGGTGCGAAGGGTGGTCGTATTTCGCGTCGAACGAAAAAACCAAATGTCGTGTTGGCGGCGTAGCCGTATTGCCTAGAACTAGAATGGTTGAGTTCGCGTAGTGAACATAATTAACACAAAAAACAAATGAGGGTGATAGATAACATAACTTAATTAAAATTAGCGATTATTTTGGGTTTTATATCAAAAATACGACACTCAGTTGAAAGGAGTGTCGTATTTTATTCCATTGTCCATTATTCATGTACTTGGCGTGTTGTTGACGTGCTGGGTGCCTATGATGCGATGACTCGGCGGCGTAGACGACAGGTCGTAGCGGCATTAGTTCGCCATTGGGTATAGCAAGCCAAACAGTTATAGATACCGTTTACTCGCTGGATGCCAGTAGCACCGCATCGTGGGCAAAGTGATCTAGCATGCAACCAGTCGCGGTAGGTGTCTAGCGCTGATTCGACGAGATTATCTGAGATCGGGATGTTCCATCGCCATCCTAGGATGAGAGCTTGATCCCATGCAGCACGTTCCATGGCAATGAGCTCGACATCCCGACTGTAGCCAGCGTGTTGCAGTAGAGCGTGTCCATACTCGTGTAGTAGATGAGGTGCGGCATCCGGGCCATTGGGGTTGTAGACAATCGTGCATGTAGGGTAGTTCCACAAGAAGGTTTCTTTAGCCTGAAGTGTGAGTAGCGCGAGGTGAGGGTGTCGTCTACTATCTCGCATGATGTGTTTTAATAGGGGCGATAACGAAGGGTCGGAAGATTGATATTGAATCGTTGGTCTACCTGATTTACCCCCCCTGTTGAGCATACGCTATGTAGTATAGCACAGGATCGCAAATTTTTAGTCGATGTTGCTTGAGATCTATCACAAAATACTGTATAATAAAACTGTACTTTTGTAAGAAGGGTTCGAGTATGATGAAAGAGCAAGGATCAATAATCGGGTATGTCGTTGTCGGTACGGTATTGACATTGGCATTAGTGGGCGGTGTGCTGGTAGTCAAGGCACAGCATAATAGCATAGTGCAGCAGCAAGTGGCTAGTAATACGTCGTCCGATAGCAATAAATCAACATCAGCTGACAAGATTGACAAAGACAAAAAGGCTAATGATACATTGACTAATACTCTTAATCAGTCAAACAAATCGACGAACACAAACGCTTCAAATAAAGATTCAGACAAGAATAAAACCACCCCAACACCGAGTGCACAAAGCACTCCAAGCACAAACACTTCATCAGCTACGACACCTAGCAAAAACACTACTACGACACCCACAACAACCCCGACGACTGGTTATAGCGGTCAGCCAGTGACAGCTTTACCCGAGACTGGCCCAGTAGAGGGTGTTGTTGCAGTAGTCGCTGTGGGTAGCTTGGTCGGCGCTATGCTGGCTTATCGTAAGTCGCATATGCCTACGGTATAGTAGTAGAGTTTAGGTTTTTGTATGATGGGCGCTGGTATTCCGGCGCCCGTGTTGTTTTTTGACGCTAGCAAACTGTTTGTGTATAATAAACAGAAGTGGTGCATCTATCTTTTAGGTGTGTCTATAAATATTAACTAAATAAGGAGTCTGAATAAGACTTATGGCAACAAAAGCCTTAACAATGGATGATTTGCTGGCTGGTGACAGTGTCAAGCAATTAACAATCGGTGAGACCGTAACGGGTCGTGTATTAGCAGTACGAAAACGCGATGTATTGATCGATCTTGGTCCACAGGGAGTCGGTTATGTACCGCGCCGTGAAGTTGGTAGTACGAAAGCGCTTGAGGTCGGTGAGGAAGTCACCGCGAGTGTAGTTGATAACGAGCTTGATAATGGATACAGTTTATTAAGTTTGCGCAAGGCAGCTAAAGATCGTGGTTGGGAAGAAGTCTTAGCCAAGATGGATGCAGCAGAGATAATTGACGTAACGCCATACGATGCTAACCGCGGTGGTATGCTCGTCGAATATGAAGGTGTGCGTGGTTTCTTGCCGGTGTCGCAGTTGTCGGCCGAGCACTACCCACGTGTTGGTGGTGCTGATAAAGACGAGATTTTGGCCCGCCTGAATACACTAGTTGGTCAGACATTAAAGGTGCGTATTCTTGATTGCGATCGCAAAGCGAATAAACTAATCTTTAGCGAAAAAGAGGCGATCAAGGATGGTTTGGCAGCTCATTTTGAGCGGCTCAAGGTCGGTGATACGATTAAGGGCGTCGTGACTGGTGTGGTTGATTTCGGTGCTTTCGTTAATGTCGAGGGGATCGAGGGGCTGATTCACATTTCAGAGATTAGCTGGGAGCGTGTTAATAATCCCGCTGATTACGTCAAGGTCGGCCAGTCAGTCGAGGCGAAGATTATTAGTATCGACAAGGATCGTCTGTCGCTGAGTATGAAGCAACTCACCAAGGATCCGTGGCTTGATGAAGTTGAGCAGTTTAGTAAGGGTCAGACTGTAGAAGGTACAGTTACGCGAATCACGCCGTTTGGGGCATTTGTTCAGATCAGTCCAGCTGTTGAGGCTCTAGTACATGTTAGCGAGCTCGGTAGCGGTGAGAGCGCCGACCCAGAGAAGGTGTTCACCCTCAACGAGCGCAAGAGTTTTGTCGTACTTGACATCGACAA
This sequence comes from uncultured Candidatus Saccharibacteria bacterium, assembly GCA_945873065.1. Lineage (GTDB taxonomy): Bacteria > Patescibacteriota > Saccharimonadia > Saccharimonadales > Saccharimonadaceae > Saccharimonas. Next base: position 33,519 of record CAMCBN010000001.1, on the reverse strand, counting down.
AGAAAACCGCAAGATTAGCCTGAGTGTTGCCGATAAGAAAAATTAGCACATAAATATGCCGGTTCGGCCGGCAGGAAGGAGTTTAGTATGAGTCAGACCGAGAAAGTACTGGTGATTGCTGATTCGGTTACCGTTGGTGAACTGGCGCAGACACTCAACCTGCCGGTCACGCGGTTGATTGGTGAGTTGTTTAAGAATGGTGTTAGCGCTACCATCAACCAAAGAATTGATTTTGAAACAGCGGAAATTATCGTTGAGGAATTGGGTCTCGCAGTTAAACTACAGCGAAAAGTTGCTGAACATCACGCGACACAGCGACTACATACACCATCGGACAAGGCGACACCACGCTCGCCGATCGTCGCAGTAATGGGGCATGTCGATCACGGTAAAACGACACTGCTCGATGCGATCTTGCATACGAAAACTGTTGCGAGTGAGGCGGGTGGTATTACTCAGCACATTAGCGCCTACCAGGCGACAAAAGACGATCGGGTGATGACCCTACTGGATACTCCAGGGCATGAAGCGTTTGCTGCTCTTCGGCAACACGGTGCAGCGCTGACCGATGTCGTGATCATCGTAGTGGCTGCAGACGATGGTGTCAAACCACAGACAGTAGAAGCGATTCGCTTCGCACGTGATGCCAATGCTAAGATCGTGGTGGCGATCAATAAAATCGACAAAGATACTGCTAATCCTGACATGGTCAAGGCGCAGTTGGCTAGTGAACATAGCCTCAACCCTGAGGAGTGGGGTGGTGATACGATCATGGTACCGATTAGTGCCAAAACTGGGCAAGGTATCGACGCGTTACTTGACGCAGTTTTATTGGTGGCTGATATGGAAGAATTGCGTGCCGATACAGAGGTGCCGGCAGAAGGGCTAGTGATCGAGGCGCACATGGAGCGTGGCCGCGGTTCGGTCGTGAATTTATTGATCAACCAGGGTAAACTAAAGCCTGGGCATTTTCTAGTGGCAGGTCAAGCTTATGGTAAAGTACGAACTCTCCTTGATTTCACTGGGGAGCCACTCAAGCTGGCTGGGCCAGCTACACCTGTGACTGTAACTGGCTTCAAGGAATTACCACAGTTTGGTGATATTTTCACGGTGGTAAGCAATGAGAAGCAAGCTCGTGCCTTAGTCGAAAAGGCCAAGCTCGACCAGGCTCGCAATGCCGCCACGACAAATGTTACTGGGGCCGATCTTTTGAAGTTGATGACACAAAAGCACGACGCACAGGAATTCGATGTGATCGTCAAGGCTGATGTACAAGGCTCGCTCACTTCTGTGATGGATAGTTTGCGTCTAGTCGAGACAGGCGGCGAGATTACCTTGCGAATCATCGGTCACGGTGTCGGTAATGTTACAGAAAGTGACGTTCGGTTGGCTAGTAGCAGTCAGGCGATTATATATGGATTTAATGTGGAACTACCTCCAGCTGTGAAGCGGTTAGCCATGCGCGACAAGGTAGCAGTACGTTTATACAATGTTATTTATGAATTACTAGATGATGCACGCCACAGTATGGAGGCAATGTTGGCCCCAGAAGTGGTCGAGACAGAGGTCGGGGCGCTAGAAGTTAAAGGTGTATTTCGTACTATGCGAGACACTGTTATCGCCGGTGGTGAGGTGATTAGTGGCAAGGTGACCGCTGGCTTATTAGCGCGCGTCAAGCGTGATGGCGAGCAATTAGCCGAAGTTGAGGTAGCGAGTGTTCAGCGGCAGCAGCAGGAGGCCAAGGAAGTCTTCGAAGGCGAACTATGTGGGCTAAATTTGAAGACACACAAAAAAATACAGCTCGAAATCGGTGACACACTAGAGTTCTTCACGCGTGAGTTAGTGAAGCGGGCTCTAGGTTAGTATCGACAAACATTGACAATTCACCTCTGTTCTGTTACCATTCTGTGCAGAGGTTATATTAACCGATTAACGAAGAAAAGGAATCGCGATAGTGGGTAGAAGCATGGAAGGTACCCCCCAAAAGGGAACGGCAACAGAAACAAAGGCGACAGGAACAGAAGAAAACGCACTCGTGGGTGCGCTTAAAGCTGGCGCAGACTATTATACTGATCGGGTAAGGCGAAGCTATAATGATGGACTGAACAGCGATGAGTCTTTGTCGCCTAAGGCAGAGAGGGCTGTGAGAGCTGCAGCAAGGATTGTGCACGGAGCTGAAAGAACTGCTACCGCTACTCGTGGAAAAGTAGATTCGTTAAGGGATAGGCTTACTAGGGCTGATCAAGCGCGCGAGGAAGTGGATGCTGCTTATAGTGGCACTTTGACGATGGAGGATGTGGTTGCTCCTGGTGCGGAACTGAGTCCAAACCTAGAGGGCTATACGAAAAGAACATTAATGAAGATCAATGAGCGGCGTATAAAAAACGGAAATATTGATCCTATGTCTGAATACAGCAAAAGGACTGAGGCTAAATTAGCTGAGCTCCAGCGTCAGCGCCAGCGAGCAGAGCGGCTAGCGCATGGTGAGGAAATCCGTCAAGTAGTTACTATGGTGGGTGACAATGAGAAGCCAATAGTCAGCCCGACCGATGTGTCGAGCATGAGGGATTTTGCTAGTGCGATGACGTCTGAGGCTGGCCCGATGCTTGGTGAGCTTCGTGATACTGCGAGAGTTGCATCACAGCGCGGTCGTGATATGGCCAGTCGTGCTACTGCTACGGGTAAAGAAAAAGGCAGAGAGCTGTTTTATAGAGGCAAGGAAAAAGCATCTCAAGTGGGCAGCAAACTGAAAGAAGCAGGCAAGAAGGTCGGCGAAAGAGTCGGTGAAAAGCTTTCTGCAGTAAGAAGGAAGGCCATAGCTAGGGCTGTAGGGGCTGCCGCGGTCTTTGACGTGATGTTTGATGGAAGGCGAATGCAAACTACTACAGAAGGCCGTCGGGGCTATCGACAGCAGGAGGCTACCACAAGGTCGACCTCGACTGAGCATAATGTCGCAGCGACGCATGAACCAGTGAGTGGGGAGGCCGATATAACGGAGACTCCTGCGGCTCCGCTACCACCTGAGCTAGGGGATGTGGTAGAAGAAGCTGAGGCTAGCTTGCCCGAGGAAGAGCCTGAATATAATCGTACTCTGATTAAACTTTTCGAAGAAAAATTGAACAGGTATAATGCTCAGATTGAAGAGCGCGAGAATCAGCTGAAGGAAGCAACAGGGATAAACGCTCCCAATGTTGTAGATATACGAGACATGCTTGGGTCGCGTAATGAGATTTCTGAGCTAAAGCGACGGAGAGACAAGTGGCAGAAACTGATGGATGCAGCAGAGGATTTGCACTTGGAGGAGGTCGAAGAACTTTTGAGGCGACAAGGTTCAGTAAGCAGACAACTAGGTCCAATCAGCGGTTCCACTAAGCGTGCCGCGTAAAGTTTGTCATCTTTATAGTTTCTGTTATAATAAATCCTGAAGGGAGTCGATACCATGGATAATAACGACGACTACAACGATTTTTTGCAGATGTTGGAAGGTTTGCCGCAGGACCAAGCGTTACAGGTAGCTAGGTTCTTTCAGACGCAGTTGGAGGTGCGCGTAGGGATGTTGCTAAGTGATGGGCTGAGTGACGAACAGATGAGCCAGTTCGAGTCGCTTATGAACCGTGATGTCGAGAAAATGACAGAGTGGATCGATCGGTATGCGCCAGATTATGAAGACGATGAGATATATCTGAGTACGCGAGCGGACTATGAGAAGAACGCTGAAAGGGCTGGTACGAAGGTAGACGAGTTGGCGTTACTGTCGAGGTATGCTCAGTTGAAGTGGTTCTCGATCAATCGTCCAGACTACCAAGAGGTGGTGAAGCGAACTGTACGAGAGCTACATCAGTTGGTGAAGGCGAATATTGAGGCGTTTGTCAGCGCAGCATTGCAGGGTACGGATATCGATCCTGAGAGTGGTTTTTGGGTGCCACCCACGGCAAATTCTGCCGAGTAGTTTATCGACAAAGAAGAGAAGGTGCTCGTTTTTTGTAAACGAGCACTTTTAGATGTATAGGGCCAATTATTCTTTTTGAGTTTTAAGTATTGTAGCCACGAATAAATTCGCTCGCGGTAAGATGTTTGCCGCTTGGGGCGATGAGTTCGTCGATAGCTAGGTATAGTCCATCGGCGCATAGCTGACTGAGCGGTGTGTCCTTTGTGTGGGTGACGTGTGCGGCAGTGACGATGCACTGGTGTGAGCCTAGTACAACCCTAGCTCTAGGGTGGATCATGTATGCTCGGACCATAGCTTCAGCTTCGGTAGCACTGTGGTGCTGTGGATCGATAATACCATCGGCTTTGCCGAGTAGATGAGTGTAAGTGGCATGATTGTCGTCTTGCGCCCGTGGTTGCAATGTACCGTTGAGTATGTTTGGTAATTGCTCGACTAGCACTTTTGCACCGATACAGCCTAGTATGTGGTATAGCTCGCTTTGTGTCTCGTGGCCGCTGAGACGATAGGGCACTTGAGTGTAGACAGGGCCCGCATCCATAGCGGCAGAGAGCAGCATTAGGCTGATGCCGGTTTGCTGGTCGCGGTTGCGGATAGCGGCTTCGATCGGTGATGGTCCGCGGTATAAGGGAAGCAACGACGGATGAAGGTTGATGATACCAGGTCGAAAAAGGTCAATGATCGATTGGGGTATGATTTTACCATAACTGACTAATACGCCTAGGGGGCGGTCAAATCGCTGGATTTCTGTAGCGATATCACGCAGTGATGTCGGCTGCCACACGGGGATGGCGTGTGCTAGGGCGTATGTTTTGACAGCTGGAGCGGTGAGTCGTTGGTGGCGACCACGCTTGGTATCGGGTTTGGTGACGACAGCACCGATCGAAAAGTTTGCCTCGACCAGTGCCTGGAGGGCGGTCAAACTAAAGTCTTCAGTCCCAAAGAATAGAATTGTCGGCGATGACACTGGCATAATCTACCGGCTGGAGCTCGCCTTTCTCGTCGAGCTGATAAAAAGCATCAGTTACATTGCGGATATGATCGACGAAGACAATGCCGTGGCAGTGATCAATCTCATGTTGGAGAACGCGAGCAAGGAAGCCATCGGCTTTGAGGCGGATCTCGTTGCCGTTGATGTCGAGCGCTTTGACGCGTACGCGACTATGGCGAGGTACTTTGCCATAAAAACCGCCTGGCACGCTAAGGCAGCCTTCGTAGTCGCTGACGATTTGGCCTTCGTATTTCACGATTTTGGGATTGATCAACGGTATAAATTCGCGGTTGTCTTTATCGTCAAAATCACTACGTACAATGACGACTTGCTCGAGCCGATCGACTTGTACGGCCGCCAAAGCGGCACTAATCTCGTGTGGGCGGGAATCTTCCCAGTCGATACTAGCGCTGGTCATATCGGCAATGAGCTGGCGAACATCATCGGTGATCACGTGGATACGCTGCGACTTCTGGCGTAAGTGTGGATTTGGCAGCGTAATAATAGCGTCTTTCTTCATGTTGGGTCTATTATAGCAAACTACTGCTCGAATCGCGAAATTAGGGCAGTGCAACAGTGGTGAAGGTGAAGTCTATAGCAACGAATATGGGTCGATATCGACATGCCAATGCGTCGCTGGGATAGTTGCGGCGATCGCTTGGAGTTCGCTGCGTGTTGTAGATTTTATGATAATTTGCCAACGATAAGTGTCGCGTTGACGTTCGTAAAATGAAGGGGTCGGGCCACAGACTACGACAGCTGGGTGTTGTTGACGAATTGTTTGCGCCATCTGACTACTATTACGAATAGCAGCTGCCTCGGTTTTGTAGATGCAAGTGAGTTTCAATAGATGTGCGAATGGAGGGAAATCACCACGTCGTCGCTCGGCTATAGTGTATCGATAAAATTCTGCAAAATTTTGAGTTATTCCAGTCGTGATCGCAGGATGATGCGGCTGAAATGTCTGTACGACCACTGTGGTCGGTCGGTTTGATCGCCCAACTCGCCCGACCACCTGAGCCAGTAACTGAAAGGTGCGCTCTTCGGCGCTGTAGTCGGGTAGCATTAGCCCTGCATCAGCTTGAATGACACCGACTGTGCCAAGGTGGGGTAGGTCGAGTCCTTTAGCGACGACCTGTGTGCCGATGATAATATCGACAGCACCATCGTAAAGCGCTTGGTAGTGATGATCGAGCTGGTTTTCTGCAGCGGTGTCGCTGTCGAAACGACGGATAATTGCTCGGGGATAACGAGCTGCTACCTCTGATTCTATCAACTTCGTACCGATACCACGGTGTACGATATCGGTGTTATGGCAATCAGGGCACGATGTTGGGACTAATGTTTGGTGACCGCAAATATGGCAACGCAAACGATGTTGGTCGGCATGAAGCGTCAGGGGTACGAAACAGTGCGGGCATTCAGCCGCCCAGCCACACGTCATGCAAAGCGACACAGCCGCACTGCCGCGGCGGTTATGAAATAGGAGGACCTGCTGATCGTTAGCTAGGGCGTGGTCGATGGCTGCTAGTAGCTTGTCTGAGAGAAATCGGTGACGGGTTAGATTGGTGCGCTTAGTGAGATCGACGAGCTGGATGGTTGGTGTAATGGTGTGTGGTCGAGCGGGGTGTGATAAAGTGATGATTGGTCGCTGGCGCTGCTCGGCGAGGTAATATTCGTTGACTAACGGTGTGGCTGAACCGTGTATTACTGTTGCATTATGATGATGCGCTAAAATGCTTGCGGCACGCAGTGCAGAGTAACGAGGCGACTTGTCTTGTTTGTAACTGGGTTCGTGGGCCTCGTCGATAATAATGTAGCGAAGGTGCGCTAGTGGCAAGAATAAAGCCGAGCGTGGTCCGATCGCAACGCGTGGTACGGTACTAGATAGAGCTGCTTGCCAGGCACGATGGCGTTCGGCCTCGGTTTGTCGTGAGTGAGTAACGATAATATCCGGAAAATGTTGCTGGAATTCTGCTACCAACTGAGGTGTGAGGGCGATCTCAGGTATTAGAACAATGATCGATTGGCCGGCGGATATCGCTTGTCGGGCAAGTTCGATATAGATGGCCGTTTTGCCGCTACCAGTGATACCATGTAGTATCACCGTGCCAGGACCCGCTTGATTAATGGTTGTGATAGCGCGCTGTTGATCAGCGTTGAGCGAAAATGTTTCGGTGTGACGGCGAGCTGGCATCGTCGGTGAAGTGTGTGGCGTGCGTCGTCGCTTGGCGATACCAGCTGGCAGTAATGTTCCCCAGACAGTGGCTAAATGAGTGTCGTAATAACGGCTCAACCATAGAGCAGTGGCGATGATAGATTGTGGTAGCGGTGGGATAGGTAAAACTGAGTCGATCTGTTTCGTCGCGTAAGTCGGGCGCGATACCTCCTTGAGTATCACTCCGTTTAAGCTCTTTTGACCTACTGGTATAGTGACACATTGGCCAGTAGCTAGAGAGCGTTCGGAATGATAGGTAAACCACATATGGTCACGACGGACGATCTTTAGTGGTGATACATCATAATAATGCATTATTACATTATAGCGCATGACAGCGTGCATGCTGGGTGGTCTGTTGATTTAGCATGACCGAGCGAGTAACATAGTAGACAGATAGTGCTCTGGTATACGAAAAGTGTCTTTCATGAGTACTTGATGAGGACTTGTCAAATGACGATCCAAAATGTAGAATAAAAAGCAACAATAGAGATTAGCCATAATATCAGGGAGATCATGTTAGACGTTTTCATAACATCACGGGTGCGGTGTAGAATTGTCATCTTATATGCGCAGTATCCAGATTTGCGTTTACATGTTCGCGGTGTGGCTAAGTTGATTAAAGAGGATCCAGGCAACATTCAGCGCGAGTTGAAGCGCCTAGAGCGAGCTGGTTTCTTGAAGGCCGAAAAACAGGGTAATGCCAAGATGTATTCGACTAATAAGGAATTCCCGATCTTTAATGAATTGCAGAGTATCGTTATTAAGTCACGACAGGCTCAAAAAGATCGCAAACAAGCTGCTAGCGATGACCAATCTGCATCATGACTCTATTTGAGCGAATCTTGGTGGCGCGTGGGCTGGATAACGCTGAAGTCTGCCGTAGTTTTTTGCATCCTGACTATGACAGCGTGAAGCATGACCCATTCCTGTTGCCAGACATGCGGGCGGCAGTAGAGCGGTTGGTGCAAGCACGCCAAAAGCAGGAAAAGATCGTTATTTACGGTGATTATGATATTGATGGCCTGAGTGCGACAGCGCTCCTGTTAGACGCGTTTGGTAAATTTGGTTTTGAAGATATCGAAGCGTTTATTCCGAATCGATTTATCGAGGGCTATGGTATGACGATCGGTGCGGTGGATAAGGTGGCGGCGATGGGTGCGGAGTTGATCGTGACGGTGGACTGCGGCAGCTTGTGCCACGCGGAAATTGAATATGCGTCGAGTTTGGGAATTGATACGGTGGTGACAGATCATCACAACGTGGCCGAAACACCGCCGCCAAGCGTCGCGGCGGTGAATCCGAAATTTCCAGGGCATACCTACCCGTTCAAAGATTTGTGCGGCGCGGGCGTGGCGTTTAAGCTGGTGCAGGCGCTGCAAATGCGTCTGGAAGGATTGCCAGAGGGGTATGAGAAGTGGCTGTTGGATTTAGTGGCGCTCGGGACGGTCTGCGATATCGTCAAGCTTGAGGATGAAAATCGAGCCAATGTTTACTGGGGTCTGGAGGTGTTGAAAAAACAACAACGGGTGGGCTTGAAGGCGTTGATGGCGGTGAGCGGCGTAGAGCCTGAGAAGGTGAATGCGCGGAGTTTGGGGTTTGGGCTGGGGCCGCGGATGAACGCGGCGGGACGGCTGGAGACGGCCCAGCATGCACTTGATATGCTGGTAGCGCAAGATGGTTTGGCGGCATTGACAGCAAGTGAAAAACTGGAGGAATTAAATCAAAAACGGCGCAGCATCCAAGACGAAATTTTTGTCGAAGCTTGCCAGCAGGCGGAGACAATGGTAGAGGACAAGGTGTTAGTGGTGAGCGCGCCAGGCTGGAATCACGGCGTGATCGGTATCGTGGCGTCAAAATTGGTTGAGACATATAAAAAACCAGTGTTTATTATCGGCGAACGCGGCGAGGAAGCGACTGGCTCGGCGCGCAGTTTCGGTGATTTTTCGGCAGCAGATGCGGTGCGAGCAGCGGAGGATATTATTTTGCGCGGCGGCGGGCACGGCGCGGCGGCGGGCGTGACGCTGCTAACGGAAAATATTCCAGCGTTTCGAGTGCGGGTGAATGAATTTTATTCGTCGTTAAAATTACAACATCAGGAGCGATATTTGTTGCCGAGAGCGGATGTGGAAATTGATGATTTTTCAGAGGTTGATGAGGAATTGGTGCAAAATATCGCCCAGATGGAGCCGTTTGGTAACGGCAATCCTGAGCCTGTGTTAAAAATTACAACAGCAACCGTGCTTAATACGCGGCGGATGGGTGCAGACGGGCAGCATATAAAGCTGTCATTGCGTGATAAAAATAACAACGTTTTGCAAATGTTGGCGTTTAATGCGCCGGAGGAATTCTGCAAAGCGCCTGGCGAGGTGGTAGCGGCGTGGTTTCAGCCGATGATCAACGAGTGGCAAGGGGTACGGACGGTAGAGGGACGGTTGCTGCATATTGACTAAAATGTGATGGTATATAGTATTCGTTATGATCGAGATTTGCGTCTAGCCAAGGTAATATGCTATAGTGAAATACAAACATCTAATAAATCCACTGGGAGGCTTCATGGAGAAATTAGCAGCGATGGGCATAGCTGCCCCACAGCCAGAGGTGTTATCAGCTGATCAAGAGCGGCTACATATCGAGAGCGAGGTAGCATCTAGCTTGTTGGAGAACCCTCAGTGGCAAGATCTACATAAAGGCGTTGACTCTGAAGTGTTACGATATGACACCGATCGGGCTGCTGCCAGTGCGGTTGGTATTGCCGATATTCTTCGTAACTATGGCTGTAGTGCGGCTGATTTACACGACGAGACGACCCAAGGGTATCAAGATGCTGTCGTTGCGGCGCATTTAAATAGACTCGGAGAAGGGGGTGTTGTCGATACGGGTACGCCTGTGCTAGCACATGATCTGTCTAGTGATGAACGGTTACGATTGGTTTTGCCATTGCAGGTGGCGCTTGATGCTTTGCAGGTATCTGATGCGACGGAGGCGGCTCGACGCCCTATGGATAATAGTTGTTATCCTATAGGTATGGGTAAGGCAGCGGTAGGTACATTGAAGGTTGTGACCGGACCGACTAGTAGTTCGGGGCCAAGCGATTGGTCCCTGGCAGCGTAAAGGTAAGGGTTCTGAGGTTTGTTGGTTTTGATACTTCTCTCGTATGAGGGAAGTATTTTGTATAGTAGGGGGGTAGGCAGAACAGATATGAAATAGATATATACTAAAATTAGACAAATCTCTTGTATATATCTAGAACATGGGTTACAATAGAGCCATGACAGTAAGGGAGGACCATTCATGAGTTTTGTCGCGAGTATCCGCTTGTTGCGCAGCAATGCGGGGCTATCACAACAGGCGGTGGCTGATGCTGTTGGGTTGGCACGCGCTACGTATATTAAGTTGGAGAATGGCGGTCGCGAGCCAAAACTTGGTGAATTGACCAAGATTAGTCAATATTACGAAGTCGGCCTCCAAGATCTTGTCAGCGGCACAGTGATGGCCGGTGGCATTTATAACCAACCTATCGACACATTCGATTTGCCAGGTAGTATGATGCTACAGGTGCAAGAGGCTCCTGCGGGATATTACAATGACGCATATAAGCCAGATGATGCTAAGACAATACAAGATCAACGTGATCATTCGGTTGTTGTTTCTCGTCGTGATGCTGTACCGCAGTTACAACCTAGCAAGTTGCGTCAAGTTTTGCTGTACGTTGTTAGTCAGGTCGGAGCACGGCCTCATGTTGGTGAAGCGGTGCTGTTTAAATTGTTGTATTTTATCGACCTCGATTATTATGAGCAGACAGGCCAGAGTGTGACAGGGTTATCATATATTCACGATGCCTACGGACCGGTGCCAGCGACGGCGCTCCAGGCTGTGCTAGACGACATGCAGGCGTGTGATGAGCTTGAGATTGTAGAAACGAAACACTTTAGCCATAAGCAGAAAAAATACTTACCGCTTCGTGAAGCTAGTTTAAGCCAGTTGAGTGCACCTGAAATCAAGCACATTGATGCCGAGCTGGAGAGGTTAGCGGGGCGTAGCGCGGCCGAATTGCGCTCATTGGCTTATAAGGACGCACCATGGGTGATTGCCAAGCAGGGGCAGTCTATTGATTATCGTGATACTTTTTATAGAACGGATGCGACATCCGTTGTAGAGTTGGATGATGATTTATAGCCAAATCGACGAGTATACTAGTGATGTTCAGCAGTTGTCCCAACGCATACCGACGTTGGTAGATGATATCGAGCGTGTTCGACCAAAGCTGGCGATACTTTGTACAGGGCAGGGTGTGCCAGGTGCGGCAAGTTTTTGTCGACAGTTTTTTAATGGTAAAAAGGCTAGTATTCTACAGCAGACTAATCATCACACCGTCGTGAAATTGCGGCTCGACACCGACACTGACGAGTATCGTCAGGTGTTGCGATTGATTTGTATCGTTGAATGGCAGGAGGTAGAGAGAAAGCCTGGTGTACGTCAGGCACGGCGCATACAACTGATCGAGTTATACAGTGTATTTGATAAACGTAATGAAGATGAGCGTCGAATTCGGCGGGCGCTGCAACAGTACCAACAGGAATAACTATCTAGAACACGATCGGAGGAGGCATAATGTAAAGGAGACGAATATCGGAAATGGAAGAGAATGAGGACTATCCTGCAGCTGGAACGAGCAAGTAGTTCAGTCGGTGGTCTGTCGGTTTCTCGTCGGTCACAGTGAGTTAGCCAAGAGCTGTGCCGTTGTAGTAAAGAAAAGAGTGTGCGTCTATCTTATTGCTTTAGTCGCTCGTATGAGTGCGCATATTCGTGAGTCGACGATAGCATGAGCGGGTCTGCGTTCTTTATACTCGTAGCATTATCCGGTATAAGCATTGCTTCCTCCGGCTATACACTCGCTCCATGGCTCCCCAAGATTGGAGCGAGTGTATATGTATTGTAGCAAATTATAGTCAAAATATTCATTAACATTGGTTAGGGTAAATTTATCAAGCAATGAGTCTATATACAATATACAAAACATTGCAAAACACGTACCATCTGATATAATGGTTAATGATATGGTACAAGTTACACGGAAAGACGAACGCGAGGCGAATGAGAATCTGATTCGTCGGTTTAATCGTCGGGTGTTGCAAAGTGGCGTGTTGGCTAAAGCTAAGACATCGATGCGTTTTGCAAAACCGATCAGTAAAACCGAGCGACGCAAAAAAGCGATCGTTCGCCGTCAGCGTAAAGCTGACAAAATGGCAAAAATTCGCCTGGGGATCCGCTAGTGGCGGAGTTGAAGCAGCGTATTAAAGACGAAATGAAAGCCGCTCTACTTAGCGGCGATCGTTTTGTTGGTGAGACATTGCGTAACCTTAGTGCTGCAATTCTTGACGAAGAGGTGAGACAGAATGCGCGCGATACTGGTTTGACTGACGAACAAATCACTCAGGTGATCATCCGTGAGATCAAACGTCGGGCCGATTCGGCCAGGATTTATCGTGAGAACGATCGGCCTGAATTGGCCGATCCTGAGGAGCGTGAGATTGCTGTCCTTCAGGTGTATCTACCCGAGCCGTTGAGCGATGAAGAGCTGCGAGCTATAGTTCGGTCAACGATTGCCGAACTCGGTGTGGCTGATGCGCATAGTATGGGGCAAGTGATAGGTGCGGTGAAGGCAAAGGTCGGCGCTAAAGCCGATGGAGCGACGATTGCACAGTGCGTCAAGCAGATGCTAACGAAATAATAAATAACGAGAAATAGGAGACCGAGATGATTCTTTTGTTTGGTCCAACGGGTGCTGGCAAAAGTATGCAAGGGCAAATGTTGGCGGTTCGACAGGGGTGGAAGTGGCTTTCGACCGGTGAGATGCTACGTAAAAGTGATGATCCAGCTGTGATAGCTACCTTGAAGGCTGGTGAATTAGTCAGCGATCAGTTGACTTACCAAGTATTCGAGCAGGCGATACAAGATGTCCGCGATAAGCAATACAAGAATGTTATCGTTGATGGGTTCCCACGTACGAAAAAGCAGGCTGCATGGCTCGATGAATATCTCGAGCGGGCTAACGATCATATCGATGTAGTGATCGTGCTAGAGGTGCCAGAGCAGGAAATACTACAGCGTTTGGCCAAGCGTGGCCGTATGGAGGACACCCCAGAGACGATCGCGCGTCGGATGACTATTTATCGCCAAAAGATGTATCCAGTGTTAGGTATTTTTGCTGAAGCTGGTGTGAAAATTATCCATCTTGATGGCACGGGGACAGCTGGTGAGGTGCACGATAGGATTTATGAGGAAGTGATGCGCGTATGGCCGCATTAGTCACTGGATACAAGACTACTGATCAGCTCGATATGATGCGTGCTGGTGGTAGGATATTGGCACAGATTTTTGCAGACATCCGAGAGTTTGTCCATGCTGGCATTAGCGAAAAAGATGTCGATGCTTTCACGGCGACGCGGATCGTTGCGTATGGCGCTGAGCCAACCTACAAGACACCCGAGGTGAATTTCCCAGGAGTGATTTGTGTCAGTACGAACGAGGCTATTGTGCATGGTGTACCGAGTGATTATGTATTACAAGCTGGCGATGTCGTAAGCTTTGATTTGGTGATCACCTATCATGGGATGAAAGTCGATAGTGCTTTTACTATGGTGGTAGATGAATCTCCTCAGGGGGCTGTCAAGCATTTGCTGCACACTACCGAACAAAGTTTATATGCGGGGATTGATGCTATCAAAGGTCCAGTACGCACTGGCGATATCGGGGCAGCAGTCGAGGCAGTACTAAAAAAAGGCCACCTAGGGATTATTCGTGAGCTGGTCGGTCATGGTGTTGGTTTGGAGATGCATATGCCACCTGACGTGCCAAATTACGGCCGCAAAGGGACTGGTACACTACTTAAGCCAGGTGATACTATCGCGATCGAACCGATGGCGACACTGGGCGGTGAGGCTATTTTCTGTGATAGTGCTGGTGATGGTTGGACGATTTACACGCGAGATGGTAGTCTTGCGGCGCATTTCGAACATACAGTATTGATCACCGAGACTGGTGCTGAGATCCTGACTACCCTAACGTGACGTGTGGGTTGCACAACCCCAAGCACAACCTGTATAATATGTATTATGCATGAAAATACTCAATATGCTGTAGGAATCGACGTCGGAACTACGATGATTCGGTGCGTGGTGGGGCATGTTGACCCAGATACTGACACGCCGACAGTTGTTGGTGTTGGTGAAGCGGCAAATAGCGGTATGCGTAAGGGTGTCGTAGTGCACTTGAGTGGTCCGGCAAAGGCCATCGATGAGGCACTCGGTGAGGCAGAGCGCATGAGTGGTTATGAAGTAAACGAAGCGACTGTCAGTATAAATGGTGTGCATTTGCTAAGTACACGAGTTACGGGCATGATCGCTGTTGGTGCTGCGGATCATGAGATTACTTCTGATGACATTGCGCGGATCGAAGATGTCGCGACGACCGGTAAGGTACCAGCTAATCGAGAGATCTTGGAGGTCGTGCCACATAGCTATACGTTAGATGGACAATCTGGCATAAAGGACCCACTCGGCATGACTGGCACGCGGTTGGAGATCGACGCTAACGTTGTGTCGGCTCTAACTCCTTATGTAGCGAACTTACACAAAACTGTCGATATGGCGACAGTGCATGCTCATGCAGTGACACCGTCGGTATTAGCGGCGGCAAAGGCAGTGTTGAATGAGCGTCAAATAGAAAGTGGCGTGGCCGTGATAGACCTCGGTGGCGCGACTACTAGTGTGGCAGTGTTCGAAGAAGGAGATCTGCAGTATGTTGGAGTTATACCAGCTGGCAGTGTAAATGTTACGAACGATCTGGCGATTGGTCTCAAGACTGACCCAGAAATTGCCGAATTAGTGAAGTTGAAGCACGCCGCAGCGGGCATCAAAGCTACTGATGCTATCGCTAAGGTTCGACGCGACAAAGAAACTTATGAATTTGCGACTGAAGAAATCGACGAGATCGTCGATGCGCGCCTAGAAGAGATCTTTGAGGCAATTCAAAAAGAGCTAAAAAAGGCTGGCCGAGCTGGCAAGCTACCAAGTGGTGTCGTGCTAACAGGCGGCATGGCGCAGATGCGTGGGATGGCTGGATATGCCAAAGAGCAGTTGGGTGTGGCGGCGCGTATCGGTAAGCCAGTTGGGTTTGACAGTGGTGTGGCCGACCAGCTCAACAAGCCGCAGTATGCTGCTGCTGTTGGTTTGATGCTAGTCGATATGGAACGAGCTCAGCGCTCTGCGACATCATTTACTTCTACAAGTAAAGGTGCGTCACACTGGGCTGATTGGTTGGGTGGTTTATTCAAGCGGCTGAAGCCCTGATTAGGCGGACTAGAGTGTGATATACTACATAAAGATGGTAATGGTAAAACAATAGCAAAAGGGGAGAAACGTTCATGCCGGAAGTAAAACCAAGCGAGATCCAGACCTTTGCTAGTATCAAGGTAGTTGGTGTTGGTGGTGCAGGCGGTTCAGCTGTAAATCGGATGAAAGACGCCGGTTTGACAGGAGTGCAATTCATTGCGATGAATACTGACGCACAGGCGCTGCATAATTCTCAAGCAGATATCAAGATTCATCTGGGCCATAATACGACCAATGGGCTTGGTGCTGGTGCTGACCCGAGTGTTGGCGAAGCGGCGGCGCGTGAGTCGATGGACGAGATTCGTGAGTCGCTCGAGGGAGCTGATATGATTTTTGTCACCATTGGAGCCGGTGGTGGCACCGGGTCGGGCGCTGGGCACGTTGTGGCAGAGGTAGCCCGTGATTTGGGTATTCTCTGTGTGGGGGTGGCGACCAAGCCATTTACTTTTGAAGGCGAAAAACGTCGCGTCAACGCCGAGTGGGCAATCAAGCAGCTCGGTAAACAAGTTGATACATTGATCACTATCCCGAATGACCGTTTATTGCAAACGATCGATCGCCGAACGCCGCTGCTCGAGACCTTCAAAATCGCTGATGATGTGCTACGTCAAGGCGTGCAGGGTATCTCGGAGTTAATCACTGAACACGGTCTTATTAATCTCGATTTTGCTGACGTGAAAGCAATCATGAGTAGTGCTGGGTCGGCGCTGATGGGTATAGGTCGGGCAAGTGGTGAAGACCGAGCAGCGCAAGCAGCGCAACAGGCGATCGAATCACCACTGATAGAGGTCTCGATTGATGGAGCTAAGGGCGTCCTTTTCAATGTTACCGGTGGCTACGATATGAGCATGGCTGAAATTCAAGAGGCGGCTGAGATTATCACTGGTGCGGTGTCATCAGAAGCAAATATTATCTTTGGCGCGACTCTGAAACCGGAGTTGGAGGATGAACTGATTATCACAGTGATCGCTACGGGGTTTGACAGTGATTCGTTCTTTGATGACGAAGAAGGCGATACAGTAGTTGATGATGACGACCCAGCAAGCGAGACAGAAGAAGAGGCAGTCTCTGAGCGTGTCGATCAGGCAATAGACCCCGATAGGGCGGCTGATTTCGCCAAAGAAAATGAAACCAATATTTGGGATCGCTCGATTGACGACGATGAAGAAGACGATACGCCAGCCTTCTTGCGTCGCCGTCGCAAGCGCCGAGGGGACGATTAGTGCCTACACGCTATAAGATCGGCAACAGTCGGGTTTTGGAGTCGCGTGAATCGGCTGATGGAGTGACGATTCGTCGTCGTCGCGAAACCCCTGATGGGCATCGGTTCACTACGTATGAGCGTATCGAGTATCCGACTATCGCTGTTATCAAACGTGATGGCTCGCGTGAATTATTTGATAGAGCCAAGTTGACGATTTCGACTCGACGCTCGGTCGGTAAGTTTTTTGCTTCTGAGTTAGAGCTAGAGAAGATCATCGACACTGTAGAGGATCGGGTTTACGACCTCGGCGAGAATGAAGTCGAATCACGAGTTATTGGTGGATTAGTTTTGGATGAATTGGCAGCCCACAACGAAGTGGCTTACGTTCGTTTCGCGAGTGTTTTTTACAAATTTAAAACTCTCGACGACTTTGTGAAGATACTTGAGCAGCGCCGTCGAGAACCATAAGGAGGTTGCATGCGCCTAATCGTAATATATCGGACGGAAACAGATTACGCCCGAAGTGTTGTTGAACAGCTTCGGGAATTTACGCGTCGGACCGGTCGTATAGTTGAAGAGATTGATCCAGATAGTGATGAGGGCCAGAACTTGTGTCGCACATACGATATCGTGGAATATCCTACGATTATTGCACTGACTGATAACGGTACGATGTTGGCTATGTGGCGTGGTTTGCCACTACCGACGATAGACGAGATGAATAGCTATGCCGGATAATATGAATATATCAGAAAATAGTTCACGGCTAGAAAATGCACTGATCGAGCCAGCTCGGTATAATATCTTAGCGCTGGTGTGTGCGTTGACTGGTGGCGGGCTTGGCTTGCTTGCCTCGTTCGTCTTGTCGCTTGAGACGCTACATCTAGCACAGCATCCAAATAGTGTGCTTGGCTGTGATATAAATGCAACGCTTAGTTGTAGCACCGTAGCGAATCACTGGTCGGCTGCAGTATTTGGCTTTCCGAATAGCTTTATTGGCATGATAACATTACCAGTCGTTATCACTATCATGGTGGCCTTGCTCGCTGGCGCAACATTCCCGCGTTGGTTTTTGCGAGCTACTTGGGTTGGAACGATTGTAGGTATGATATTTGCGGTATGGATGTTTTATGCTAGCTATGTATTGATCGGTGCTTTATGTCCTTGGTGCCTAACCTTGGATGTCGGTATGTTGCTAATCTTTTTCGGTACGACGCGATACATGATTCAGTCTGGCGTAATTGGTTCGAGCAGGATGCGAAGATGGAGTCGCCAAGGATACGATATCATGTGCACACTGAGTGTCTTTGTTTTAGTGTTAGCACTTATTATCATCAAATTTGGTGCAAGTATACTATGAGAGGATGATTTGAATAATCTTATAAAATATTCATAATTCATAAACAGCAAAAGTGTCGAGAGTGGTCGACACTTTTTGTATGTGATGACTCATTTACTTACTAACCATGTGATTTTTGCACCTAGTATGTAATAGTGTAATAGTTTTTTGGTCTTATCTTTTGAAAAAGAGGGTAGTATTTAGTAAGCAGCAATAGTAAGTCTATTATAAATATAGACAACAACCAAAAAATCCACATTTCGCAGCAAAAAATGATTATCGTGGCTGCATGATAGATCGTAGGAAAGGTGGGTCGTATTATTGAATAGTATGAAATTTTATTCATAAAGCACGTTTTTGCGGAACCACAAAACGAGGATGGTGCGTACTATATAAAAAAGATTCTTGGCCTATACTTCGTAGCCGATTTGTTGTGAGTACGTAAAAGCTAATAGGAGGAATGTGTAGAAGATAACTCGTCTAGTAAGTACAATAACTACGAACCTAAGTAACTGTAGCAGTACAACATGCGAAGTAATATAAGACAGAAAGCTTCGTGGCGTGAGCAAGATATACGTACCTCCAGGTAGTCACTAAAAACTAAATTTGCACCAAGAATAGCACACTAAAGCAGTGGCAAGTTGACTGGATACTCATAAGTACTTTGCGTGTATGTCGCATTGCTTGTAAAATACAAGTTATGTCGAAGATGCTCATTTATATAGACGAGTGTGTCGGCATTGTTGAGCGTGGAGTCCGTTGGGTATCGATATTGCGCGAAGGTGAAGTGTCTAAACATCGGTTATGTATGTGGGTATGGTTGTGATGACGTGTCCTGGGAGTTTAGTATAACTGTAAATAGCACAACATATAATATCTTAGTGGTAATAGTTGCTTGGTATATGTTGTAAGTTAGGCAGGCATAACGATAGATGTTGTGTAATGAACTATATCCGGATAATGTATATAATGCAACGTAAAGTTGTATTATATACGCTAAAATAACTTGTATAAAAAACAACAAAAATATCTCAAATATGATAAGACATAAAGGTGATACTGACAACGAATAAATAGCGAAGAAAAGATTTAATTGTAATACTAACAACTAGTAAGTAGAGGATATAACGATATATTGTTGAATTAACTACATATATAGTATGTTGTAGTAAAAACAAAAGATGTTAGCTGCAGCAAGTTATATTTACATCAGGTGATCTGTCATCTTCTAACGAGTAATAGATATTCTACACAGGGGTTATGTCTTTGCCGCTATCGTAGATAAGTAGATGGACATATTATATATATAATAAACAACAAGGTTATTCACGTAATATACCCAAAAAGTCTCATGTCAACTGATGAATCTCTTGAAAGAACTGCTAGTTTAAACAAGGAAAGGAGTAACTATGGCAGAACTACAACCGCAACCGTATCTTGATTTCGCGAAGGGTTTGGCTTATGAAGCAGGTGATATTATGCGTGAATATTTTGATCCTAAAGCGCAGCGAAAGCAAATTAAACCAGATGGTTCACCAGTCACTATAGCTGACCTGGAGATTAATCGCTTAGTTATACGTAGGGTCGCTGAGCAGTTTCCGAACGATGGTGTGGTGGGTGAAGAAGAGAGTACGGACGTGTATGGTAGTGATAAACATTTGTGGGTGTGCGATCCTATCGATGGCACAGCAGCATTTACATGGGGAGTACCTACTGCGATGTTTTCATTAGCGTTGTTGATTGATGGGAGACCAGAAATTGGAGTAACGTACGAGCCGGTGACTGATCGTCTGTATTGGGCTGTTCGTGGTCTTGGCGCTTACCTTAATAACAAGTTGATCAAAGTCAATACGAACTCGCTAGAGACAGGAACGTTAGCCGCGTCTTCGACGCCATCACATTTTAACAGACCTTATTATCAGGAGCTTCAACGCCATAGTGTCGCGATGGCGCCAATCTGCGGAATCGTATTTTCGTCAGCTTCTATCGCCGAAGGTCGGTCGGTAGGTAAGATTACTGAAGGTGGAAAAAATCATGACATTGCAGCTAGCCAGGTGATCATCGATGAGGCGGGTGGTAAAATCACAGATTTGGCTGGTAAGCCACTGGATTACACCAAGCCGTTCAAGGGCTTTGTGGTTAGTAATGGTGTGGTGCACGATGAGCTGCTGAAATATTTGCGGTAATGCAAACGTGTACCGATTTGCCTTGTCTTGGTAAGCTTGGAGTTCAGCGCAATTAATAGTGCGTTGTGCTATAGTATGGGTTATGAAAAGTAATTTAATTATCAGAGTGTTTTTCGGCCTAATGGTCATAACGCTCGGCGGGGTGCTGCTTGCGAATAACCTCGGTGTTATCAGTTTTAACGATTGGAATAAGTTCTGGGGCGTGTTCTGGGGTGGTTTGTTCTTGGTTGCTGGGCTGACGGCACTGTTTAGCCGCGGCGCTTGGATTTGGGGCGTACTGCTTACGGCGGTTGGCGTGTCAATTGGCCTGAGCGCTTTCGATGTCGTTGATATTAATATTTGGAAGATTTTATGGCCGGCAATTTTGATCGGTATCGGTCTCAGTATTTTGTTCAAATTTAATCCATCAAAAAGTAAAAAATCAGGTGACAAGTCGCGCGAAAAAATAGCGATTTTTTACGGCGAGGAATCGCGACCAAAAGGCGATTATGACGGCGGCAGCTTGAGCGCGGTGTTTGGCGGCGTGGAACTTGATCTGCGCCAGGCAAAGGTTAAAGACGGTGCGGTGATTGATGTCTTTACGTTTTGCGGTGGTATTGATATCACTATGCCGAATGACGTCATCGTGCAGAATGAAGTTCGCGGCTTTTTGGGCGGCAGCGAGGATAAAACCGTGCCAGATGCCAAAGCGAAGAAGAAAGTCATTGTCCGCGGCGAGTGCGTGCTCGGCGGGCTGGAAATTAAGTAAGCATTAGGCTTAGGCGAATAAGCGCTATATTTGGTGTAGTCACGCTAGATATAGCGCTTTTTGATGGTATGTAGTAGAATTGGAATAGGGCGTTTTTGCGCATGTTTGATGAAGTTTTCAGCGAGCGAGCGCAAAATGAGCGGCTATCAACCGCGAAGCCTGCGGGAAGAAATCAGCCTTGTGGCGCATACTGAAAAAGTGCGCATGCTGCGGCTGAGATTAGACCTCGCCGTGATTCGCTGCGGCAAAGCGAGTAAATGAAGCGCTAAAAGAATAGGGCCGCCTGGGCGAGTATCGCCGCAGACGCTCAAGAATCACTTCTTTTGGAATCGAGATGGTACCGTCCGCAATAGCACCAAGCGGATTCTCGAGGCCAAGAGAGGTGATTTTTATTGTAGAAAAAATGCAGTCGCAAACGTGGTATATATAAACGCAGGTAAGAAAGGGAGATAATGCAGCATATGCAGCATATGCGGAAAACTAACCAACAGGCAAAGAAGGGGCAGGTAAGGCGGCAGACAATTTGGCGTAGTTTTTTGGTGCCTGGTCCTGGTCGGCAGTATACAATAGCAGTTTCGGCTGGGTTGGCGTTGGCTGTGGCGGCATTTGTTCCGCTGTGGTGGGTGCAATTGATGACAGTGCCAGCACTGGTGGCGGTACTGTGGTTAGTTTGGCAGGTTCCGGTTCGGCGGTCGTATTTGGTAGGACTGGTATTCACGGCGGCGTGGCTACTGCCGACGACATATTGGTATTATGCGTTTATGTCGCCAGGCGTAGCGTTTGCAGCTAGTTTTGGGTGGGCGGCTTTGATCGCGAACATGTTTTGGCTGGTGGCACTACGACGTTGGATTGGTCGATTGGGAGTAAGTTTTGTATTCATTCTTGTTTGGTGTGTGGTGACATATGCTAGGTTACGGTTGCCGGTGGTAGAAGATTGGTGGTTGCCACATTTAGGTTATAGTATGTGGCGTAATAGTGGCATAATGATGATTGGTGCGTGGGGCGGTGAGGCGATAATAGAGGCTGCGTTATGGCTGTCTGCGGCGCTTGTGGTGGTGATCGGCATGAAGTGGCGGCGAATGTATGCTGGCTTGGTGCTTATGGTAATATTGGTGGGAATGATTAGTATGAACTGGTGGAATAATCATGCGCCAAGTAAAGCAATTGCGCCAGTGATTGCGGTGCAAAGCATGACGCGTGGCGGTGTTGATCAGCCAGCGATGGCAGGGGATGTTGATGATTTGTTTACCATCACTGATCAAGCATTGGCAAACAAGCTGCGGGGTGCTATGACAGTAGTATGGCCAGAAAATTATATCCCCGCTTCGCAGATGCGCCGTTTAGCGGCGTATGCACGTCGGCACCACGTTAACCTGGTGTATCACACTACCGAGCCAGCCGCACGTGGTGGTCAGTATAAAAAAGCGGTGGTGCTAAATGCAGAGGGCCAGACTATACTAACGAACTACAAGCAGCATATCGCGCCAGACGAAATAGGTGTAGCGCGGATGTCGAAAAAGAAGATCGTTTTGAATGGGCAGTCGATGACAGCATATGTTTGTTATGATTTACATTATCCGGATGTTGTGGAGAGGTTGGCTGGTAGCGAGATGGCTTTTGTGCCGCTGAGCGACGCAGCGTACGGTTATCTGCAGCGCCAATTTCATGCTGCTGATATTGCTTTGCACGCAGCACAGGCTCGCACGACAATTGTAGCTGCTGGTACGAACGGACCGACAATGCTGGTGAATAGCAATGGTGTTGTGCTACGAGAATTGAACGATCAGACGAAGGGGTGGATAGAGCATGAGTGATGTGCATTTAATTTGATAGGAGTAGTACTGGCAAAATAATGAAAATAGCACAATTAAAAAGATAATAAGGAGGTAATATGAAATTCAAACACGGCACACGCCGCAGGGCGGCAGAATATGAAAAAGATTGGGCGAAGCGCTGGGCGGATGATAAAACATTTGAAAAGTCGGTTGAGCAGCGCTCGGCGGATAATGATTATGTATTTTACGACGGGCCGCCGTTTATCACTGGTGTGCCCCATCACGGCACGCTGCTCAGTTCGATCGTTAAAGACGCGATTCCGCGCTATCAGACGATGAAAGGCAAGCGCGTCGAGCGTGTTTGGGGCTGGGATTGCCACGGTTTGCCAGCGGAGAATTTCGTCGAAAAGCAGCTTAATATCGTCGATCGGCGGCAAATTGTGGCTGGTTCAGATGCGGCTGCGCCGCTTGATAAGGATGGCAATCCGCTACCAACGATTAGCCTGGAAACATATATCACTAAAGCGCGCGAGTCGATGGTGGCGAATAGCGAGTCATGGAAGGGTGTAATCGACCGTGTGGGGCGCTGGGTGGATTTTGACGGCGCGTACCGCACGATGAACAAGGATTTTATGGAGAGCGTCTGGTGGGCGTTTAAGCAGTTATATGACGCGGGCAAAATTTATGAAGGTGAAAAGGTGTTGATGTATGACACGAAATTCGCCACGCCAGTCAGCAAGAATGAAGTCACGATGGATAACGACGCCTATCAGACGGTGACCGACCCGAGCGTGTTTGTGAAGTTTCGGCTGGTGGATGGCGACGCGACCGTCCTCGCCTGGACCACCACGCCATGGACACTACCGGCCAATTTAATGCTAGCAGTTAACTCAGATATGATATATTGCGAAGTGCTGGTTGACGGCGAAAAATTGATCATCGCCAAGGAAGCGCTGGAGCGAGTACTGCAAGATGAAAAGCATCAGCCGCTTGAATATGAAGTTGTGCGCGAATTTTCGGGCAGCGAATTGGTTGGCAAGAAATACCAGCCGCTGGAAACTGGTTCGACATGGCCGGAAAGCGATAAAATTCATCAAATTTACGCGGCAGATTTCGTGTCGCACGAATCGGGTACAGGAATTGTTCACATTGCGCCGGCGTATGGTGAGGATGACTTTGAGCTGGCGCGGACAAATGGCGTAGCGGCGTTTCATGTGATTGACGACAACGGTTTTTACACCGATACCAACTACAAAGGTTTGGAAGTTTGGGATAATAACAAATTTATCGCTAAAGATTTGAAGGAAAAGGGTATTGTTTGGAAAATTGAATATATCCGCCACGAATATCCGTTCAATCCTAGAAGCAAGCAGCGCATTATGTACCGGGCGATTCCATCATGGTTCTTTGATATTCAGGGGCAAAAGCCGCTGATGCTTGAGCAAAACGAGAATATCAATTGGTTCCCGAGCCACCTAAAGCACGGACGATTTGCCAAAAATATCGAGCAGGCACCGGACTGGAATCTGTCGCGCGATCGTTTTTGGGCGACGGCGATGCCGGTGTGGCGAGGCGATAAAGGCACGGTCAAGGTGGTTGGCTCGTACGCTGAGCTGAAGGAGCTGAGCGGCGTGGAGTTGGAAGATTATCACCGACCGTGGGTGGATAATATCACATTTGATATAAATGGCGAGCATTTTACGCGCGTTGATAAGGTATTGGATTGTTGGTTTGAATCTGGGTCGATGCCGTTTGCACAGCTGCATTATCCGTTCGAAAATCGCCAGAAGTTCGAGAAGAATTACCCGGCTGATTTCATCGTCGAATACGTTGGGCAGGTGCGGGCGTGGTTTTACTACGTTCACGCGGTGAATACAAGTTTGGCGGAAATCGGCGCGTTTGGCGAAGCGGCTAAAAATCGCCCAGAAAAAAATGCCTATAGCAATGTCATCACTACTGGCGTGGTGGCAGGTAATGACGGCCGCAAGATGAGTAAATCTCTCGGCAATTTCACTGATCCAAATGAACTGATGGACAAGTTTTCGGCCGATAGTTTACGCTTTTTGCTACTGTCCAGCCCGCTGCTCAACGGCGAAGATTTTGCCCTGCATGATAAAGATGTTGGCGATGTGGCGCGCAAGCTTGGCATGATTTGGAATATGTATGACTTTTTCACGATGTATGCTGAGGTTGACGGTTGGGAGTTTGATGGCGAGCTGAGAGACCCATTGAGTGGTGAGGTGGTATCGGGGGTGAAACTGCCGTCCACCGAAACGGCTTCCGCGCGCCGGGAGTCTCACGCTTCAGTTACAGGTGATTCTGCGGAACTCGCTTCGCTCACACAGTCCTCGAATCGGCCTGAATCTGAACCGATCGCCTCACGGGCTTGTGCAGATGTTTCGGACGTCCAGATAGTTTCTCCGTCGCTGACGAATCCGCTCGATATCTGGATCGTGTCGCGCCTGCACCAGCTGGTCGCTGAAGTTGAGCACCACATGGATAATTACAATATTCCAGATGCTCTCAGTCCAATTTTGCCGTTCCTCGACGATGCCTCCAACTGGTATGTCCGCCGCTCGCGTCGCCGTTTCTGGAAATCGGAGGATGATAGCGATAAGAATGACGCATACCGCACATTGCATTATGTTTTGGTGCGCCTGAGTTATATCTTGGCGCCGTTTACGCCGTTTTTAGCCGAAGAGTTGTATCATAATTTGACGGGCGATAGCGAGTCGGTGCATTTGAAGGATTGGCTGCCGGCGGGACAGGTAAATATGCAGGTAGTCGCTGAGATGACGCGTACGCGCGAGTTGATTAACGTCGGTATTAGCCTGCGGATGAAGAAGGATGAGCAGCAAGATTCGATCAAAATTCGCCAGCCGCTGCAATTTGCTAGCTACGCTGGTAAAAAACTCGATGATTATTACGAGCAAATTATGGCCGAGGAACTGAATGTCAAGGAAATTCGCTGGATTGATAATCTAGAGGAGCATTTGGCTGATTACGACAAAACGGAGGGCGATATCAGGCCGGAAAGTTGGATTGAAATTAGTAAAAATATCACTCCTGAACTTAAGCGCGAGGGTCTGATGCGCGAAGTGATTCGCCACGTCCAGGCGGCGCGTAAGAACGCTGGGCTGAATGTCGATGATCGGATCATTTTGCGGTTGGAGACTGCTGATGATCAGCTCAATCAGGCAGTTGTCGAACATAGCGACACGATTTCTGCTGAAACCCTGGCGGTCATGGGCGAAACAGACGAAAATCAATCGACGGTGAAGGTTGAGGGCGCAGAGTTACATATTGCCTTGATGAAACGGTAGAGTTTTACCTCTAAAGAGACTGTAGTGGACGCCTTCAAGATGGGACTGACAGGCTCGCGTTCTGTGGTAATGTTGTTTCTTGTAGTTAGGTATTGTATAGTATAGACAATATGGATTTCTTAGAATTTTTTGCCCGCGCTGGTGGCGGTGGTTCGAGTAGTTCCGGTGGCGGTGGCGTTGGGCTGGTCACTATACCGGGCATCGTTTCGTGCCTGGTAGCTAGGATGGTGAAAAATAAGGCAGAGTCGAAAATAGCTGGAGCAGTATCTGGGTTGCTAGCTGGTCTTTTGGTGAGTGTATTATATTTTGTCATTGGTGGCACCGTGTGGTTGGTGATAGCCGTGGTGAGTGCTTGTGTTGGCGTGCCAATAGGTGTATTTTCGGATACGCTTGGGGCGTTTCGCAAAAATAGCAAAGCTGCTCAACAGGTGGTAGCACAAGCTGGTGTGACTGATGCCGTGTGGAGTCAGCAGCAGATAATTGATTATGCCACACAAGTGTTTATGCGTTTCCAGTACGACTGGGGTAAGATGGATTTGGTATCGATCCAACACTATACTACACCAGAGTATGCTAAACACATTGGCTTGATGCTCTACGCTATGCAACAGATGGGGCGTGTCAATACTATGCAGTCGATCAAAATCGATGAGGCGGTCATTTCGTACGCTTATGACGGTACTAATAATGAGGATGATCGAGTGAGCGTGGCCTTTTCTGCTCGAGCACATGATGTATTACAGGATATGACTAGCGGTAAACAATTGACAGTCAATAATGATGGATTTGTCGAGCAATGGAACTTCGTGCGACACGAAAACACTTGGCTACTATACGGCATTGACCAGGCCACAGAAGATTCAGCGATGATAGTGTCTAGCTTGCGTCAATTCGCTCAACAAAACGCGATGTATTATAGTCCAGACTGGGGCAATCTATTACTGCCGACACGCGGGCAGTTGTTTAAGCACGGTTTCAAAAACGCAGATATCAACAATCACGTGATCGGTTTTTGGACAGGTAATTTGTTGGTACAGTTGTATACTTACAATTCAGGGCGCGATAATGACGTTACGCATT
Organism: uncultured Candidatus Saccharibacteria bacterium; assembly: GCA_945873065.1. Classification (GTDB taxonomy): domain Bacteria; phylum Patescibacteriota; class Saccharimonadia; order Saccharimonadales; family Saccharimonadaceae; genus Saccharimonas. Next base: position 6,313 of record CAMCBN010000001.1, on the reverse strand, counting down.
ATATGGTAGGGCAGATCAACTTACCAAAGTCGTATGGCGGTATATTGATCCGACGACGCGATAGTGGTTTTCTAGGTCGGTTCGGGCTCGGTACGCCAAAGGGATACAAAGATGTGTCGCTAGAATGGGGTGATTTCAATCAGCGCTACAAGGTGTGTGCTACAGACGAAGACCAAGTCACTAGCTTTGAGCTATTAAACCCAGGTTTCATGGCTTGGCTGTACGACCAGGATCTGAAAGTAAATATCGAAGTAGTAGACAACGTGGTTTATCTTTATGCAAAGATCTCGACAGGAGAGCAGCGCTATGCCGATATGTTGACGATCTTGCAGAAGTCTCATAAGGAACTAAAGATGTAGACCATGCTGTGAGTAGATGGCACTAAAGGATTCGGATGGCATCACTCAGCGAAAAGCGCCCACCCTGATAGGTGGGCGCTTTTCGTTATCCTAGTGTCACTGGTATTTGCTAGAGAAATACGTCCAAAACTGGGCGTAAAATCCGTATTCTGGTGAGATTTTACGCCCAAGTTCGAACCAGTCTTGAAACAAAAGCTAAATAATTTAGCTGCGCCCCAGTCCAGAAACCCTTTGCATATTTTTTGTAATTTCCCCCGCCGTGATTTTATTAGAAAAAGATAAAGGGTGTTCTGGGCGGGTGCGCCTACCGCAAACGGTAGAGACGACGCGGCTTTAGTAGGCAAAACCGACGCGCTTACGCGCCCCTATCCCGCAAGCTATGTACAAAAATAAACTACTCGATAACTGAAAATACAGATAAGCACACCACATATGGTGCGGGCAAACTAAACATAATATAACATAACATTATAGTGCCTGACGGAGGATACGCTACTCGCGCGACGACCTATAAATGTCGAGAACAGCTTTTAGTGTGTTTTGCGCTTCGTGAGGAGGCACGGCCAATTTTTCGATATTTCTTGTAGCATTCAGGAAGTTTTTAATTTGGTATTTATGAGAAATACCGTAATAGTCTTGGCTTGGTGGCACTTCCTTGGCAGCTTCACTCCCGTAATAACTAAGGTCTCTTTCTATTTTTTGCTGCTGCACTGAATCTGGCATGTAAAGACTTGTTACTTTCAAAGGAAATCCGGTAGTGAATGAAATATTTCCTTTAGTCGCGACTATTTCAATTTTAGAATCCCAAAATTTCGAAGAGGCATTGGTGCTTAATATTGTGCCTAACGCGCCATTATTAAATTTAAAAATACCCGCAATCGTATCCTCAGTTTCTATATCATAAAATTTTAAATTCGCCTGGTGTGCCACCACATCCGTAGGCTGTCCCATAATATTAATCATTAAATCAAGTGTATGTATTGCTTGATTAATCAAGGTTGAGCCGCCTTCACCACTTAACGTTCCTCTCCAGTAACTATCCTCATAATAGCTCTTGTCTTTATACGTTGCCGAACATGACCATATATCTTCCGGCTGATGGATTGGAAGCGGCCTCTATGTTAGAACGAGCGGTCGCCCTAGGTGATCCTGCCTATATACGCATCAGGAATGGTCAAGAGCCTATAGTTAGCAGTTGCAATGAATACAGGGAGGTGTCTAACTACGATACCCCTGTTTTGATCGGCGATAGCCGCCCAGACGTTTTGATTATATGCTATGGCGCAACCATTACTCACAGTTTGCGCGCTGCCGATACACTGCGCCAGCAAGATGTTTCCGTCAGTGTGCTATGTTTACGCACACTGTCTAGTGCTAGCGTCAATAATGCTATCTCCTTAACAAAAACTGCAAAACATATTGTTGTAGCAGAGGAGCATTATAGCGACAGCGGAGTCGGCAGTATCGTTGGTAGTAGAATTAGTAAATGCGCAATCACGATTGGCGTAGAAAAAGCGGCTGAACATATTGGAGGAACGCCTGATGAGTTATTCGTTAGATACGGGATAAATGCTGATGGTATAGTAAAAAGAATAAGAGAGACATGTCTCAAGGAGAAACTTTAATGAAAGCACTTTTTAATGACAGATCCCTAATATGCTGCGTACTGTTCGTAAGTCTGCTGATTGCATCAAACTTAATGGCTACTAAAACAATCCTATTTCTTGGATTAATCCTGCCAGCTGCTGTTTTTGTTTATCCGTTTAATTTCATGCTCGGGGACGTTATAACGGAAGTGTTTGGCTATAAAAAAATGAAGCAAGTCATCGCTATGGGATTTCTAGCTTCTATTATTGTCACACTGTGCTGTTGGGTTGGAATATATTTTCCATATCCCGAGTTTTATGCAGGTCAGTCATCATATGAGGCGATCTTCGGGATTGTCCCACGTATACTAGCAGCCTCTCTGCTGGCCTATATCGTAAGTGAAAACGTCAATGCTTATATTATGCATTTGATGAAAAAACGACAGGGTCATAGTAAGCTCTACCAGCGAACAATCCTCTCGAGTATAGTAGCCCAAACATTCGACTCTGCAATCTTTATCACGATAGCTTTTGTCGGCACGATGCCACTTGGGGCACTTTTGCTTCTTATGATTGGACAATATGGCGTGAAGATAGCAATCGAGGCACTATTTGGAACGCCACTTGCATACTTATTACGGAGTAAGATGCAGGAGAAACCTGTAGATGACTAGCCACACAGTACTTATTACCGGGGCTAGCAGTGGCATTGGTTGCGCAATAGCTAAAGTTCTCGCAACTCAACAAGGCAACACGGTGATTATGTCCGGCAGGGACAGCAATAAACTTACAAGTCTAGCCAGTGAATTGGCAAAAAACTCCCTAGCGCATATTGATAGTGTCACCATGGATGTGACGGATGAGGGCCAAGTTGCAGAAACGATCAATAAAGTTGTTAAAAAATACGGAGCAATCGATACGTTAATCATGTCTGCTGGTGTTAGTATCCATGGTTATTTTAGCGAACTTCAAATTTGCGATTTTGATGAAGTTATGAATACCAACCTTAGAGGAAGGTTCTTGACGGCCAAGGCGGTATGGTCGATTATGGCAGAAAGCGGTCATGGAGTGGTTATTAATATTTCTTCAGCGTCAGGATTATTGAACTATCCAACTGGAAGCATATATAGTGCGACCAGTGCTGGAGTTAATTCTCTGATGGACTCGATGGCTCTTGAAGGTCAAGAGGTTGGTATAAAAGTGGTTAATATAGTCCTAGGTCAAGTAGATACCCCGATATGGAACCCCAACGATGAATTAGTAAATGATGCAAGGAAGGGTATGCTTACGCCTGAGAGTGTTGCGGACTATGTTCAGTTTATACTGTCAAGACCAACAAACGAGCATTATCGGACTACTATCCTGCATCCATTTGCTGTGCAGCCACTCCTGCGAGGCCGTAACCGCGGTCCGGGTGGTCATTTCCCAAAGACTAATACCGTTGATAAAACAGTCGAGGATAAACAGACTTTTAGGATTTAATCATATGGAAAACAAGAGTAGTTTAGAGTTTACTTCGTATTTATCAGAAACAGAGGAGAGGCTTGCGGGCAATATAGCCACTGCTAGCGTATTGAACCAGATCAACGCTAGGAGGTTCGAGCGGGATGTTATCTCGGATTTTTCATCAGACGTCTTGAGGCGTGTAGATGTAAATGCTGAACAGATATCCTTAATTTTGCAATCAGATATACACTTAGAGGAATTTAAGGAAATTGTTAGGTATAACGACACGGAATGGGATGTCGATAGACCGTCTGATGAACTAATAATTTTATTGAGGCGCATCTTAAACCAGCCAGAGAGTAGCTCTATATACCCAGATACGATAGCAGAAAGCGATGTTATTGAAATTCGAGCAACCGATACCAGGCCTACAGACTCTATGGAGCGCGTAGATGTTATTGAGAAATACGGCTTGTTTCGTCAAGAGCTGAACGACGTAGCGTCGGCCTCTGGGAATAGATTCAGTAACCCAGCAGTACTTGCAGATATAGCAACAGCATTAAACGAGGACGTAGAGGCAATATTGCAAAAATGTACTGTGGATATGTTTGAACCTGAATTACTGGGTAGCATTGAATGTATAAATAAGCAAACCTTAGTAGAACAGCTTGAGAAAGTTCGCGAGACTATTAATAGTCGGTTGGTTAGCGGAAATATAGACATTGATGCATATGCAGAAATATTCCCGATCTTGTCAAGACACAAGAAACTTCACGCAAACCTACGCAAGCTAGCATTCGCCTTGACCTTTCAGCGTAGGTTGCCTCTTCAGAGTATGTTCACCAAGTTACCCGAACAGCCTAATATTAATGCAATCGAGCAGATCGACTACTTCGTCAATGAGGAGGTTGTGGGTAACATTTTTAAGGATGTATTTATACAGGATCATGTAGCGCAAAAATTCAAGAGAATGTGTAAGACGGGACCTATATCAATGGATATATATAAGGAGTCCTTGATCATGGAAAGCACAAGAAAAATACAATTTATACCTACGAGAGGTGCTCTACGAGAATTTGCTGCATATATTGGCGACTCATGTTATACCCTGCAAGGTAAACTTATGTCCGAAGAACATCCCAACGTTACAGCCATCATCATGAAACAAATCAATAGAGGTACCGGCGAAGAACGCTTTGTAGGCTCAAGTCTGCTCATCGACACTACCGATGTCAACGGAGATAGAGCGGCAGTGATCCGAGCACTGAATCCTATTGAGAATATTATTAACAAACTTTCGGTCAGTGATTTTTATAATCAGTTTACAAAGTATATAAAGGCAGCAACTCAAGGGGATCACTCTAAAGTTGGTATCGTCATAGATGACCGTGCTGGCGGAGCGGCAACTAATAGACCCTTGCTCTTTAACTACTTAAAGCGCCTTCGCGACGATGGTATCTTGAAGCCAATGCCAATCAGTAAGGAAGATACTGTTATTAATGGCTTTGATATTAGCAACAAGGTTTATGAGATTTAAACATACTCTAATCAGAGAATAGCGGAGAAATAATGAATAGCTGTTTTGTTGCAAGATTTAACTCAACTGTTGCATCGTATGGTAGTATGCAGTGTGGGTATGCATGCCCAAAATTGACATTGTAAAGTACTGGGGTATCATGGCGAATTGCGAATTCCTGCCAAATATGTTTATATTCCTCATAGTAAATATTGTCCTGAGGCTTTCCTACAATAACAACCTTCAATCCACTATAATCTATTTGTTTTCCTAAACGGTCAAGCATGTACTCCAGTCTGTCTGGAGTCGACTGTGCTTCGCTGGATTCTAAGAATAGTATCTTATTTCCCCAGCCCGACTGCGGTAGTAATAATCCATATTTTTTTGTTATAGCTGGCTGTTCTTTATATCTTTCGCCAGATATCATCTCATACAAGCTTTCAATGCACCCTCCGAACAATTTACCTTGTACAATTTTTGTAGCTGCTTGACTACCGAGCAGTACTTCAAACCCCGTATCTTCATGGACTTTACTCCGGCTAACACCAATCTGCTCCTTTGAGTAACTTGTTCTTTTTCTGTACCATTCTGGGCTTGACTTAATCTCAATCCTACCGGTATTGAAAAATATGTCAAAGATACACTGCTTAGTGTAAGGTAGCATGTTTGAATCTAGTTCACCTAGATCAGACAAAAAATCTATCCCATAAAATGTAGCCATTCCAAGCCTATAAAACATAAGGTGATTATTAGTGGTATCAGAAAAACCAAGAAAAATCTTTGGCTTTGTCTTAATGGCATGGATAAATTCCTTATCGTCCATGAGATAAGGAATTGTCTTGAAGGTATCGATTCCTCCAGTGGCCACTATGATTGCTTTGACTTCGTCATCAAACATTGCCTGCTTAAGATCGCTCGCTCGCGCTTCTGGATGCATAGCCAGATAGTCAATGCCTCGAAGTGCATTGTTCATATAGCGAACATTCAATCCGAAAATGTCTCTTAGTCTTTTCTCTGCAATATCCAATTGGTGCCTAGCAAATGTCTCCCCTAAGACACCCGAAGAAAGGCTAACGACGGCGACAGTATCGCCACGTAGAAGTCTAGGTGGTTTCTTCATAGGGCATATTATACATAATTTCCACTCAGGTCGATAGTTGATGAATAATAATTCGCCAAAGTCGCTAAAGCAACGGCGCACCCGCCCAGAACACCCTTTATCTTTTTCTAATAAAATCACGGCGGGGGAAATTACAAAAAATATGCAAAGGGTTTCTGGACTGGGGCGCAGCTAAATTATTTAGCTTTTGTTTCAAGACTGGTTCGAACTTGGGCGTAAAATCTCACCAGAATACGGATTTTTTCGGAATTGTCGCTTGAAAGAGCGACTCTTTCATTTACATTTT